>CALSLT010000001.1 GCA_943787265.1 uncultured Planctomycetaceae bacterium
ATGATGCAATTCCCAGACTCGCTAACATCTGAAACCGAGCCACATACACAACTCGTGATGACAACATCTCGACTACCTGCACACTCGACATGACTCACTTCTTCCAGGATGGAAACTCAACGAGGACTTTCTGAGCGCCGTCACGCTTATCACGAAATACTTCGAAAGCTTCCTGGATCTGAGCGAGTGGAAATCGGTGGGTGATCAGCGGCTTAACATCTACTCGCCCTTCGCCGATCCAACGCATCGCTAATGGAAAATCTCGCTCGAAGTCGGGGTTCATGCTGCCGTGGACGGTCAGGTTTTTGATGACCAGATCCCGCATGCGGAAGTTGACCGTCTCAGGTGGAACGCCGAAACAGAGAATCCGTCCGGCCATAGCACACAGGTCGACGCACAGGTTCATGGCCTGGTCGTAGTGCCCGACACATTCGATGACGATTTCGGGAAGTTCGCCGCCGAGAATTTCCTGGACCGCGACAATCGGGTTACTCGTCGCGTTGCAGACAGTCTCGGTCGCTCCAAATTGTTTACTCAAGGCGAGGCGAGATTCCAGAACGTCCATCCCGATGATGTGACGCGCACCCAGGTTTCGCAGAGCCATGTTGAAGAACTGCCCCATCGGTCCCTGGCCGACGACAACGACGTCACGATCCACCATGTTCGGCAGTTTCTTGAGTGCAAAGATTGCGGTACCCAATGGCTGAGCCAGCATGCACTCCTTCTTCGGACACTCGGTCATCCAAAGGGATCGCCCGTGTCTCGTCGACGACGAACCGTTCCCGCAATCCTTCCTGATTAACCGGCACGCAAAGAACTCGTTCGCCTGGCTGGAACCGACTTCCGTTTGTGTCAACGACCGTGCCGGTCATCTCGTGCAAAGAATGTCCCAGTTTAATCGGCCATTCATCGGTGCCTCGAAAGAATGCAAGTCTGAACCGCACAGACAGGTGCATTCCGGCTGAAAGATGATCTGCCCGGAAGCCGATGCGTCACTCGGCGAAGGCGGCAACTCCGGCTCGGGAATGTCAGCCAGTTCGATTCTTCCAGGACCGATGAACTGTCCAGCAAGCATAGTTAAGTCTCTCATCCAAAGGAGAATTTACCAGCAGTCGAAGTCTGCGATCAGCGACCTCGTAGAGCCATCAACAGAAAACGCCCCGGCCGCCGTCTGGCAACCGGGGCAGATTCCGATTTTCAGTGAGCCGTCAACTCGACCTCACACGAACTTGGTGACGCCAGGCAAACGCGGTCGGAACAAATTCAACGGGGCTGTCCCAGCCTTTTGAGACATCAGGAACCAGTGCCTGCTTCGAGTTCATCGCCATCTCCCACGTGACTTCCTTGCCTGTGTATCCGGCCGTGCGGCCCATGATCGCCATCATCGTACTGTTGACCATGCGGTCACCGTCGTTGATGTAGTTGCCGGAGCGGATCGACGCGAAGAACTCGTCGTGCTCCTGTTGGTACATATTTGGTGTTGGACCTTCGTACTTCCAGGTTCGATTGCCCTTCAGATCCGAGATCGTGCTGCCACGACGTTCAATCTTTCCGGTCCCCTTCGTCCCGAGAATCGTGCAAAGATTCTCATTGTAGCAGCCAGGGATCTGTCGCTGAGCAAGGAAGCCTCGAGCGTCATTGTCCCAGACGAAGTTCAATTCGATGTGGTCAAATATGTTGCCGCCTTCTGCCGGAAGTTGCCGACCACCGACTGCAGTCACGCTCGCTGCCGGGCGATCGCCCATTGCCCAGGCAACCCAGTCGCAAGTGTGACAGGCCTGTTCGACAAGGCCGTCTCCTGACAGCCATGTGAAGTTGTACCAGTTGCGAACCATCCACTCGATGTCCGAGATGCCGTCTGGCCGAGTACTGGCGGCCGGCATCGGTTTGACGGGCGACGTGAGGTACGTTCCGTAAACCGCTCGCACGTCGCCCGATTTCGCCATCAAGAACTCGCTCAAACAACGCCTTCTTCCGGAAGTCGTATCGCCAGCAGAAGCCTGCCAGTACTGCGAGATTCTTTTCTTTGGACTTCGCGACGGTTTCGAATACAGACTGCACACCAGCGAAATCGGTCGCCATTGGCTTTTCGGTAAAGACATGTTTGCCGGCGTCGACCGCAGCTCGAAACTGCATCGGGCGAAATCCTGGCGGCGTCGCCAGCAGAACGACATCCGATTTTTCAATGACGTCTTTGTAGCCATTCAGCCCGCCGTGAATGTCGTCGTCACCGACTTTGATCTGATCAACAATTGACTTATCCGCTTTGAGTCGTCCAAGACTCGCGACCCGCCCGATCAGCGAAGGCATCGGCGACGGCGACGAGTTCGGTTTTCTCGTCGGCGTGCAAAGCTTGACTGGCGGCTCCCGTTCCCCGTCCACCGGCACCGACCAGACCAACCTTCAGAATGTCAGAGCCTGCTGCATAAACCGAAGGAGTCAGTCCCGCAAGATTGGACGCGGCAACTCCGCCGGCCAGAGCAGCAGACCCAGACTTTAGGAATGAACGCCGACTTTCGTCAGTCGATGGAGTACTGGTCGATTGATTGGTGGTCGGTTCAGTCATTGAAAGCTCTCCCGGGTGAGATCAGTTGGGGCTTCGGGCGGGTTGTTTACGAAACCGCACGGACGGTGCGGATCGAAATCTTATCAAACCCCGCGTCACGTCTGCGAGTGAACGATCCATCCTCATCAATGCGATTGCGATCGAAGAGCCACGAAGCCAGACTCTCGCAATTCCGAACACATTTTGCACTGCCCCTCAGACTTCCCGGCGCGGCGTAGCGAGCTGGGTCGCAAAGTTACCAGAATTGAAACGTCCCACCTTGAGAGACATCCCCCATGACATGTCAATCAGTCGTCTTGACCATCGTGCTGGCAATCAGCCAATTCGCAATCGCTGTTCGCCCCGCGCCGGCCGCTGACGAACCATTGAGCAGGATCTCATTCGGTTCCTGCGCGAAACAGAACCAGCCAATGCCAATTCTGGACGCGATTGTGGAGACCGATCCTGAACTGTTCCTGATGATTGGTGACAATATCTACGGCGACACTGAAGACATGACGATTCTATGGGAGAAGTATCAGTTGCTCGGTGCGCAGCCGGGATTTAAGAAGCTCCGCCAACATTGCCCCATGCTCGCCACCTGGGACGACCACGACTACGGAGCCAACGATGCCGGCGTTGAATACCCAAAGAAACGTGAATCTCAGCAGTTGTTTCTCGATTTTTTCGGTGTCGCGAAGAACTCGCCGCTAAGGAAACAGGAAGGCGTCCAGTCATCTCACACGTTCGGGCCGGCAGGCAAACGAGTACAGATCATCCTGCTCGACACGCGCTACTTCCGCAGCCCGCTGACTCGGGGATATGTCCCCAGCGAACGTAACGAAGGATTCCGTGGCCACTACAAGGCGACAACTGACACATCCACAACGATGCTCGGCGAGGCACAATGGAAGTGGCTTGAAGCCGAACTTCGGAAACCGGCAGAAGTCCGTATCATCGCGTCGAGTATCCAGGTTCTGCCCGACGAACACGGCTCTGAAAAGTGGGGCAACTTCCCTCACGAACGTCAACGGCTGTTCGACACAATCCGAGACACCAAAGCCAACGGCGTCATGATGATCAGCGGTGACCGACACCTCGCGGAAATTATGGAGATCGACTCAGCCCGCTCCGGCAACCCGTACCCGATTTACGAAGTCACATCGAGCAGTCTGAACGCTCCAAGCGGCAACATGACGAAAGCCGGAACACGCTTCGCCAACGAAATCAATTCTTACCGAATCGGCCTGACGTATTTCGATACCAATTTCGGCATGATCGCCATCGACTGGTCACTGCCCGACCCGCTGATTCGAATACGAGTCCAGGACGAAGTCGGCGACGTCGTCCTGCAAAAGACGGTGCCGCTCTCACGGCTCAAGCCTGCAAAGTAAGCCGTTCAATGGGGACTCATGCCGGTAGACTGAATAAGCTCTGCCCAGTTCTGGCAGTCGTATAAAAGATTGAGCGCCGTAGCTGGACTCGCAAGAGTTCACGCAAGTAACGTTCCACCCCCGAAGTCTTGCCACTCCGGCTACCCTGAAATCAAACGTTGACAAATCGCTATCGATTCAGTGGTTTGTGTCGGCTTGGGCGGTCGGCGGCATCGCCGAGACGATGCTTCTGGTTGGCTTCATACATTTCGTAGTTGCCTTCGAACCAGTATGCCTGCCCTTCGCCTTCGAACGCCAGGATGTGCGTTGCGATTCGGTCGAGGAACCAACGGTCATGGCTGACGACAACTGCACAACCTCCGAAGTCCTGCAGGCCTTCTTCCAGGGCTCGCAACGTGTCGACGTCGAGGTCGTTCGTTGGTTCGTCGAGCAGAAGAACGTTGCCACCTGAACGCAGCAGTTTCGCCATGTGAACCCGGTTCCGTTCTCCACCGGAAAGTTGCGAGACGAGTTTCTGCTGATCCGTTTTCTTGAAATTGAACCGCCCGCAATAAGAACGAGCGTGGATCTCGGTTTTACCGATCTCAATGTGGTCGCGACCGCCAGAGATTTCCTGATACACAGTCTTTGCCGGATCCAGGCTATCTCGTGATTGATCGACGTATGACAGCATCACGCGATCGCCGATCCGCATCGATCCGCTTGTCGGCTCTTCCAGCCCCATGATCATCCGGAACAGCGTCGTCTTGCCGGCACCGTTCGGACCAATGACGCCGACGATGCCGCCCTTGGGCAGGTCGAAATTCATATTCTCGAAGATCATCGTTTCGCCAAACGACTTGCACAGGTTCTCGGCTCGAACAACCACATCACCGAGTGTTTGGCTGGTCGGAATCTGAATCTGTGCGGCGCCGTCCCGAGCGTCGTACTGCTGCTGAGCAAGTTCTTCGTAACGCTGCATACGCGCTTTGTTCTTGGTCGCACGGGCTTTCGGGCTCATCCGAACCCACTCCAATTCACGAGCCAGTTCCCTCTGACGAGCCGACTCGCGTCTTTCTTCCAGAGCCATTCGCTTGTGCTTTTGCTCAAGCCAGGATGAATAGTTGCCTTCGTACGGAATGCCTTTGCCGCGTTCGAGTTCCAAAATCCAGCCGGCAACATTGTCCAGGAAATACCGGTCGTGAGTAATGGCAACGACCGTTCCCGGGAAATTCCCGAGGTACTGTTCGAGCCAACTGACCGACTCAGCATCCAGGTGGTTCGTCGGTTCGTCCAGCAGAAGAACATCCGGATTCTGGAGAAGAAGCTGACACAGCGCGACTCGGCGTTTTTCACCACCCGAGAGACTTCCGATGATGGCATCGCCCGGCGGGACTTTCACCGCGTCGGCAGCAATGTCCACGCTCCGGTCCAGTTCCCATAGATTCAGGGCGTCAATCTTGTCTTGAACCCTCGCCTGTTCTTCGAGCACTTTCTCCATCTCTTCCGGAGTGAGCTCTTCACAAAGCTTCATGTTGAGATCGTTGTATCGATCGAGAATGGCTCGCGATTCTGCGACGCCCTCTTCGATGCACTCGTCGACGGTTTTCTCAGGATCAAGCCGCGGCTCCTGAGGAAAGTAGCCGATTTTGATGCCCTTGGCCGGACGGACTTCACCTTCGTATTCCTTGTCCTCGCCAGCCATGATGCGAAGCAGCGTACTCTTCCCAGCACCGTTGTTCCCCAGAACTCCGATCTTGGCGCCCGGATAGAACGACAGCCAGATGTCACTGAGAATCACTTTTTCGTCGTAAAACCGAGTGAGATTCTCGATCGTCATTATGTAATTATCAGCCATGACTCTGACTTTCCGATGCGGGCTTATTCCGCCGTGAGTTTGATGAATTCTCGAAGGTACTCGCAGGCCTGATCGAAGATGCCAACCTGCTGCGATTCTCGCGGTCCGGCGACGTTGAGGGTGCGGATTCTATTTTCAGCGATCCATTCCTCAACCGGCTGAGCATCGAATTCCGCCATAAGATCAATAACCAGGCACGGTTTCTGGCTTTGACGGGCAATTGACTCCGTCAAAGCCGTCCCGCCGGTCAATTTCCCTCGACTGAGGATCAATGTTCCGTCAGATTCTTCGACGTTCAGTCTGGTCCGAACTGCGTAGTTTCGCGAGGTGGACTCCTTCAGCGGAAACTTCGCTGGAATCCGCCCGTCTTCGGCACGCCGACCGCGAGGGCACCAGCCGCCGCATGGAATTTCCAGTTCCAATGCCACGTGCAGAGCGGCTCGATCGACGCCCGTTTGACCACCTGAAACTAAACTCTGAATCAAGGTATTCACTTCGCTTAATTTTCAGATGACAAGAAACCCGACGAGGCCGTTTTCTAGTCGCTCAGCCGTCGTCGCCGCAAACGTACACCTGCCTGAGAAAATCAAACGGCTCGCAAAAACACACTCGAAACCGCCCGAGTAAAGTTCCCGGATCGCCGCACGCCCCCCGCTGCATCAGCCGTCTCGATGTCTCAATCGGGCCCAGGCCGCACCACCTGTCACGTGAACCTCAGACAAACGCTCGCCAGCCCCGCCGTTCGCAACCAATCGTGACCTAGTCTTAAGCGTCGAGAATTCCACATCGACAAGCTCGATCTCTCCGGCGAGGCCCGTGCAATGTTCAAATCAACCATGCGAAGCATCAACTATCACCTGAACTATTACTGTGAAGGTGTCGTCGGCTGGTGGGACGGTATCGGCCTGAACGATTACCTTTTTCTTCTCATCGCAGCCTTGGCTCTCGGTGCGTGGCTGCTTAAAGCCGACCCGATGAAAACGCTGTAGCACCGACAGGTCGCTCCGCCTGTGGCATCCAGGAATCGCCTCAACTAGACTCCCCGCTCGACCGCTTATGCGAGCAATTTGCTTCGCGACGCTCTGAATTCAGAGCACGACCGAAGATCAATCGGGGATGAGATATGGATTTCGAGGACCGGCTGGAGCAGGCAATCGAACGCGGGCAACGATCCCGCACCGCCCGCACAAAAGCCGAACAACAAAAGACGCTTTCCGCAGAAGAGCTGCGCAACCTGCACTCGTCAGCCCGTCTTAATATTTCGGACCACGCCGAGACTCTGCTCCGCAAACTGGCCGACCACTTCCCTGGCTTTCGCTTCGAAACCGTCGTCGCCGAAGACGGTTGGGGAGCCCGCATCAGCCGTGACGATGTGAACCTTGGTCGAGGCAGCCGAGCCAACCAGTACAGCCGGTTTCAGATTCTCGTCCGCCCCTATTCGGAAAAAGCGAAGATTGTCGAAGTGGTGGCGAAAGGGGCGATCCGAAACAAAGAACTGCTGAACCGCAGCCACTACCAGTTTCTCGCCGAGTTCGACGAACCGCGATTCAAAGAGGTGGTCGATCTGTGGGTTCTGGAGTTCGCAGAGCAATTTTCGTCGACCACGTAGCCAACGCAATACTGCCCGAAGAGACACAGTTTGGAGCCCCGAATGTCGAGAGATTACGTGATTCGAATTTGTGTATCGCTTGGCCCATTCTTAATGGCCTGTGGCAGCTTCATGCCCAAGTCAATTGCTTCGGCACTGTGCGCATTTGGCGGTGCAAGTCTAACGGCAAACGCACTCAGACTAATTTATGAAGTGCAACTCGAATCGCAAAAGAAACCTGAAGCAACTCTTGCTAAGCCAGTCGATCCAGTTTAACTCAAGACGATTCTCATCCTCATATCTACCTCACAATATTAAAACATCGAAAGCCCACCGCCATGAGCCGCGAGTCCGACCTTCAGCGAGTTCTCGACACAGGCATCGTTTCCATCATCCGAGCTGACTCGGGAGAGCAACTCGTCGATGTTGCCACCGCACTGTACGAAGGCGGCATCGACGTCATCGAAGTTACGTTCACCGTGCCAGGCGTCCTCGACATCATCTCGGCCGTTCGCAAGAAGCTGGGTGACAAGATCCTGCTCGGAGCGGGAACGGTCCTCGATACCGAAACCGCCCGCGCCGCAATCCTTGCCGGAGCGGAATTCATCGTCACGCCGACCGTCAACGTCGACGTTATTAAAATGTGCAATCGCTACAGCAAAGTCATCATGCCCGGCGGCTTCACTCCGACCGAAGTCCTTACTGCCTGGGAAGCCGGCGCGGACATCGTCAAAGTATTTCCGGCAGACACCGGCGGACCGTCCCACCTGAAAGCACTGCACGGTCCACTTCCACAAGTTCGACTGCTTCCAACCGGCGGAGTCGACCTTGAAACGCTTCCGGGATTCTTCAAAGCCGGAGCCTGTGCCGTCGGCCTCGGATCAGCCCTGGTCGAGAAACAGGCCGTCGCTTCCGGCGACATGAACCGCATCAGCTCGCTGGCCGAACAGTACGTCGCGTTGGTAAAGAAAACCCGCAACAGCTGACGTTCAACGTCCGGTTCAGGTCACGAGCCGTAGGTCATGTCAAGCGCAGCGCAGGCGTGACAATTTGGATTGATGCTTCACGATGGCACGCCTGCGCTGCGCTTGACATGCCCTACGGTGGCCCGATTTTTCGTAAATCAACCTCGCCGCTCCAAAGACTCAACAGCAGACCGCGCACAGCGAGCGACGTCCAGCGCACTACCTTCTCGATATTTCCGTTCGTACTGCGCCGCAAAATCCGGTGGGACTCGAAGAGTCCAGTTTGTGTCGTTGACCACTCCGGGGCTGTTGTAAAAGCCGCTCATGCCTAGCAGATCGGTAAAGAACACAGAAACATGCTGAGCGTTGCTGGCGAGTATCGCCGCGAAGAGTGCGTGAACGAGTTCGCCAGGATCGGATTCCACTTGCCGTACGAAGGCTGCTCTTGAGGCTTCCGGAATAAGCAGCCGATCTGCCAGATACTCACCCCAGTCGTGGCCGCGTCGGCCGTCACACCAGCCACGAGCCAGCATCCAGACCGGAGGTGTGTCATGATTCCCCATCATGATCCAGTCATTCGAACACGCCTGCTCGATGCGGTAAACATCTTCGGGAGTGTCAAGCTTCGCCTTCTGAACAACCCGGAATCTGCCAAGACCGTGATGCTCCATGACCCGCCGTAACGGATAAGGCAAGGTGCTCAGCACTTCACAGGCAACATCCGAAGTCATGTCTCCGCCGGCTTCGCGAACACAGTCCAGCACAACGTCGATCAACACGGAGTAACGCTGAACCTGCTCGTCGGTCAGCTCGGTGACCCAGCCTTCGCCAAACGGCTCGCCAGACTGATCGAGCTGCCCCGCGGTCGCGATGGCAAAGTCAGCCAGTTCAGAATGCTCCGTAACGTTTGGTGACTCGTGAAGCCGAGTCCCTGATCGAACGCCAACATGCGGAGGCTGCACATCCCGACGATAAACCCACGGGCAAACCATGCCGTGCGGGTGGTCAATTCTTACACCGTCAAATCCAGACAGCATCCGTTGCACACGGCGGCGCAGAAAGGCCTGTGCATTTCCCGATTCAATCTGAGCGGGATGAAAAACAGCATACCCCCACGGCTGCCCTTCCGGATTAGTACGGCTCGGCGGCGCCCCCATCAAATAATCAGGATGAAACAACGACGCAAATTCCTGCGCGTCATCACGTGCCATGCCGATTTGAAGATCGCCGTAAAAGCTCAGCTCTGAAAAGCGAGAGCGCAGAACTCGCCGTTGCCTGTCCAGCACAAACTGAGGAAACGCAGCCTTCGCGTCGACAACTCCCGCACCGCTCTTTGCCAACCAAGAGTGATGGGTCTCGCAGAATGCTGCAAAATCGCCATCAACCTCAGCGTCAGATTCACCTCTCGCACGGAAGCACGCAAACGCTTCGTCGAGCGCTGCTGACACTTCGTCCCAGGCATACTCATGATGCGTGCGGTAATCCCCTGCCGGCTTCGCCTGGACAATACCATCGAGAGTTTTCCGGCTGAGAATTCCTCGCCAGTACGTATCTTCCACCAGCGGCTTTAGAGCGACTGACCGGAAATCATGTGGAAACAAACGACCGTCGTAAGGACACGGAGTCGACCTCGCCGTCTGCCCCTGCGGCCCGAACTGGATTCCGTTGAAACCAAGCCCCTGCAGAAAACCAATGAAATTGGCAGCACCGTGTGAATTCGGCGAGCCTCGCCCGACGTCCTCATCAGCGGTCGACGGGAATGCTGGATCGTGAATCTGCAGGACAAGCCGCTTGATTCCTAGCCGTTCCAGATTTTGACTCAACTCCAGCACGGCAAGCTCCGTTTCACCGGCGGGAACAACTCTCGCTCCCAACGCGACATCCATGATGCGTTAAACAAAAAGGGCTCGAAGCAACACTTCGAGCCCTAACTGATCTCAATAATCCGCCTGCGTGATCAGCCCGCCGCAGTCGGCGATGTTGGCGGCTTGAACTTTATCTTTTCGATGTACTTCACAATGTTGCCGCTGCGTTTGTCGACGCGTCCCGTACAGGCACCTACAGCGTTAATCACATTGCTGAAGTGAAGGTTGTAGTCGGCGTCAATCTCAACAGCCATGTCCTTCGTGATTGGATCACCAGGGCGACCAATCACTTTCAGGATTTCAATGTTGAGCTGCTCGAAAGCACCTGGACCAACACCAAGATTCCGCGACCCGAAGAACAGGCCCGACAGCGTTCCATCAGGATTCGCTTTGAGCTTCACCTTGATATCCGGAAACGGTGGAATCTCATCTGAGGAAGTCGGCTGCCCCTGAGCTGGCATGTTGATGTTAAAGTCACCTTCCGGCTCAACAATCTTCAGCGTCAACATAAAGAAGATCAAAAGCTGAAAAACGATGTCGATCATTGCCGACATGTTTGTTTCAAGCTTTTCCCCTTTGGACTCTTTTCTTCGTCTCGCCATAACTTCAGCCTCCTCAGGCTGACACATCTAACCAATGCAGTATTTAATCTCGATCAAGACAGAAAGCAGAGTTCCTGGATATCACTCTTCCGGCCCGGACATTGCTGACATCGCAAACGTCTCGAATCCAGCATCCTGACAGAGCTTGATCAACTCCTGCACAATTCCGGTCTGAACTTCAGAGTCAGCTCGAACTTTGACAGTGACGTCTTCGAGCTGAATCTCTTTGTTCTTGAACAGAACGGCTTCCTTCTTAAGCTGAGCCCCAGCCGACAGCGGCAGCACGGGTTCGCCATCGACAAAGTTAAACAGCCACGGCTGAGCGTCCGTTTTTTCGCCCTGCATGTCGCGGTAAAACCCGACGTTCAGAACAAGTGAATGCTCGACTTTTACTTCTGGCGGTTTAGCCAGAGCATCGCGTGGCAACTTGACTCGTTCGTCAGCCTGAGTCTGTTCAAAATTAGTGATCACCATGAAGAAGGCGATCAACTGAAACACGATGTCGATCATGGGAGTCATGTCGACTTCGGCTTCAGGAGCGTCGTTTGGTGGTCGTTTCGCCATTACAAAACCCGTCAGCACAAAAGGAATAACCCCGGAGCCGATCGAGGCTCCGGGAAAATGCTGCTCATAGAATCAATGATTATTCCTGAGGTGCAGCCGGAGCACCCGCTGGAGCTGCTCCACCAGCTGGTTTCGGTGGGGCTGCACCCTGTTTGCCAGCCTGAGCGAATCGGCCCATCAGACCTTCGCTGACCATGCCGACTTCCAGTGTGAAGCGGGCGATGCGGTTTCTCAGAATGGCGTAGAAAACCATCGCTGGGATGGCGACTGTCAGGCCTTCCAGAGTTGTAAACAGGGCCGTTGAAATACCGTCAGCAAGTTCCGACGGCTTAGGAGTCGTCGGTGACGTGGCGATTTCGCGGAAACTCGCGATCATCCCTGAAACCGTACCCATCAGCCCGAGCATCGGAGCAACGGCACTAATTAAGGCCAGGTAACTTAGTCGATGTTCAAGAGCCATGTTCTCGTCATCGCCGACTTCCTGCATGCCTTCAACCGCTTTGTCGTAACCTTGATTCAGCTTGCTGAGACCAGCAGCCAAAACTCGAGCGACAAGCGATTCGTCAGCGCGGGCTGTTTCGTAGGCTCCCTGATAGTCCTTGGCGTTGAGGCGTTGCTCGAACGACTCAATGAATGCCTGCGGAACGAAGTTGTCCCGGCGAACCTGCAGGATATTCATCATGATCAAGGCAACCATGATGAATGAAAGCAGCAGAATGAGCAGACCGAAGGTTCCCGAAGCCTGAATCATCCAGGTCAGGAAGTTGAGGTCTTCTGCAGCTCCCTCTTCCTCTTCACCACCGGCTTCGTCGGAACCAGCATCGTCACCTCCGTCATCGACAGTTTCCTCGACAACTTCTTCAGTCGCCTCTTCTTCGCCTCCCTCGTCCTGAAATGCCTGAGCAGGTGCCGTAAAGATTGACAGTCCGAACAGGCAAACAAGAAAGGCCAGGCCAATCGAGCGCAGGGTCGGCAGTTGTTGAATAAGACCCGGATGTTGCATCGTTCAATTCTCCTCGAGGCGGTAATCGCTTTTCTGGTTTTGTTACTGAAGTTTTTTCGTGGAAAGCTGCTGACCTACAGCAGCGTCATTCTTTCATTTCGCGGCTACTTACAAACTACATCATACACTGCCCTATGGAAGCTTCTTCGTCCATGGGCTGTCGGGATAGTTTTCCTGAAGTTCCTGACGCGCTGCCAGTCCACGTTCTGGCTGATCAGCACGGGGCCAGAGAACGGCCAGATTGTAAAGCGCCTCAGCCAGAGGCACCTTCTCTTTTTCAAATAAGACAGGAACATGCAGGTAGGCCAGAATGGCTTCCTTCACTTTCCCCTGACTTTTCAGACAATCGCCCTTCAAATTCCAAGCTCCCGCCTGGACCGCCGAGTCTTCAGGACTGGTCTTTGCAATCGCCTCACCAACTGCCTGCAAAGCGATGTCGGCGTTTCCTTGCTTCAATTGCACGGACGCTTTGCCAATCAACGCTTCGTTGCGTTTGGAAACTTCGCCCGGCGATGATCCTGACTGACTGAGCACCTGCTCGTAAGCACTTAACGCTGCCGCCAGATCACCTTTTTGAAACGCCAGTTTGGCCGTCGAATTCTGAGCGGCCATCTTGTAATCCGACCAAGGGGCTCGTGCGAGCTTGCTGAACGACGTCTCCGCTCCGACGTAATCCTCAGCAGCCAGTTGAACGGCCCCGAGTAACTGCAAAGCATCAAAGTAGCGAAAATTGTCAGAGTTGGCTTTCACGAAACCGTCGAGCTGTTTGGAAGCTGTCTCAAGCTTTGAGGCATCCTGTTCCAGTGCCACGCGAGCATTGACTCGAGCTGTCAGGAACTCGATCTCTGTCTTGACGGCAGCATTTGTTCCAGCGTTTCCTGCGCTGGTCTTTAGCTGCTCCAACGCTCTGGCAAGATTGCCACTGTCTTCTGCACTTCGGGCGAGATTCAACTCAGCCGGCTCAGCTCCCCAACGCACGCTGATGATGTCGTTGGCCGGAACTTCGATCATCTCTCCGATCCCGGACTTCACGGATACAGACTGCTGAGCAATCGCCGTGATATCTCCCTGAGCCGCCTTGCCACTCTTTCGATTGACGATGTCAACAGCCTTGGCCGAACTGGCCGATGCCGACAAAGTCAGCATCGCTACTGCGATAAGAGTCAGTCGTTTCATGTGATATTCCTTCAACTCCGCAAGAGCCGGTGGCTCATTTAATACTCGTCGCTTCAATCCAAATAGTCGCTGGTGGCTACTCACCATCCGCCTTCTTCTTTGCTTCCGCTTCGGCCTTTGCTTTGGCCGCTCGACGACGGCGAATCTTATCTTTTTCTTCAGGCGTCAGTGGTCGTTTTGGCTTCTCAGCTTTAGTCGCAGCTGGCGGTGCAGCCGCTCCACGTTTCTGGGAAGTAGCAGAACGTTTCTTTCGCGGTGGTGCCGCAGGAGGTGGAGCAATGACAGGAGCATCGATCGTGACCGAAGCCATCGCTGCCGAAGGCTTCCGACTTTTCGTCCCCTTCATCACCATGAATCCACCGCCACCAACCCCCAGCAGTGCGATGATGCCGAAAATGGCATAAGTCATCGTGTCACTACCTTCAGGCTTCTTTTTCACCTTCGCTTTGGTCTTTTTCTTCTTCGAATTATTCGACGACGAATCATTTGATGCAAGATTCTCAGGAGCCGGCGGAGCAACGTACTCTTTTGGCTTTTCAAGCGGCTCTGGAATCTTCCCCAAACCCGTCTGAATTTCCCGATAGATGCCGTCAAACTTCGGCCACCATTCTTCGCTGAAGTCACTGGTGATCGCGACAAATGACACGACTTGAGTCTTTGCTGTTTCCAACGCCTCGGTTTTCTTCGCACCGGTCTGTGCGAGGCCAAGCTCCAGACTGCACCGCGTCAGGTTGTAGCGAGCCTCATAGTAACGATTCTCATAACGGTCTCGTGCATCAGCTCCGCCTTGAGTCAAAAGCGTCTGCATGCGACGAGCCGTGTCCCCCCAACCCCAAAGGCCCGCCGCTCTGTCGCCTCTCATCGCGTCCTGATACTTCTTCCAGGAATCGCCCTGACCGCTGGCTCCCCAGTCCTGGAAGATGAAATTAGCTTCGACCTGAGCATCAAGACTGCGTGGATTTTCGGCAATGATCTTCTTAACAAGCTCAAGAGCCTGCTCGAACGAACCTTTTTCTCGCTGACAATTCACGAGCCGCAGCCGAACACCGGTCAACCGAGCGGGATCGATGAACTTGGGGTCCTCTTGTGAACGATCGAGGATCGTCTGATAGGCCTTCGCAGCCTGGTCATAAAAGTTCCCGGCAGTCGCAGCCTCGTCTGCACTACTCTGAGCAAGACCGTAGTAAGTTTCACCGATCCAGGTTAACGATCCAATCGTCTGATCTTTCCGCTTCGAAAGTTCCCCAAGAAACGTCTCGAACGACTTACGAACGGTGTTGAACTGGTCAAGCTGATTCTGATTCTTGAGGCGTTCGAGCTCGTCCTGAAGTTGCTGGCCGATCTGTCGGTACATTTCAGTGAGAGCTTCACCGCCGCCGCCGCCAATCTTCTCCAGCGACTTCATCGCAGCCTGAGCCTTCGGCAGCTCCTGGGTTCCGACATAACATCTCAACAGGAGTTGATACGCCAGCGATGCAAATTCGATGCTCTTGACCCCGCCCGACTTTGGTCGCGTCTTTTCATCCTTGACGGCGATTGCTTCCATGATCGAGTGCGGTTGCCCGGTCAGAATTTTGACACACTCGTCGTAATTGCCAGCCGAAACGAGAATCTGCACAAGAGAGAGCTTGGCAGCGATCAGATCGTCAGAAGCAGGCGTCGCAGCCGGAGTCTCTTTCTCTGATCGAGCGATACCGTTCTTCAGGAACTTCTCGGCGGACGCCATCCAACCATCGAGGTCTGCCTGTGGCGGCTGCTCTGCGGAATCTTTGCTCGCTCCCTCGATAAACGCAGCCCAGTAAGCCTGTCCCGCTCTGATTTGAGCGTTCGTAAACTGCGAGGCAGTTTCCGGAACCTGACCGTACCACTCTGCGGACTGCCCATGCTGTCCCAACTGACCGTAAATCGTTCCCAATTGGAGACGAGCATCCATCGCACGGTCGCTGCCCGGCCACTTTTCAACAAGGAACGTGGCGATCTTTTCCATCTGCGCGACGTCAATTTCCTGCTCGTCTCGACGTCTGGCCTTTTCGTTGTCGTTGAAAGCCTGAACGTACGCGGCCATCGCCATGTACGAACCGTCCTGAGCCTGGACCGGATTCTCGTCGCCGTAGTTGTTCGCAAGGAACTCACCGAGGATCGCAGCCTCGTAGTTATTCCGCGACAAAAGGTGCATGTAAGAAAGGTAATATCGAGCGAGGTTCAGATCGCTAACCGGTGTGTCCTCATCAGACAGTCTCAGAGCAAGCTGCAGAAGTTCTCGTGCGCGATCGAGGTGCTGATTTAGATCCGTCCGAGCCTTCTGAATCTTGTCCTTGTCTTTCGTTTTCTGAGCAGTACGAACTCCGTCGAGCAGCGGCTTCGTTTTCTTAGTGGCGAGTTCCTGCCCAAGACTGAAAGCCGTGTCGAAATCTTCCGGCTCATCGTTCGCGCCGGCACCTTTAAGCTTGACGTTCAGATCCCGCTCTTTGAACGTCGCCAGATCCTTGTACTGGCCAGGGAACCGCTTGATGACCCGCACGGTCGTCAGAGCTGAAGTCAGCAGACGTTTGCGATCTGTTTCAGAAAGATTTCGGTCATCCCCCAGCGTTTCCTGCGCGCGGACCTGCTCCCAACGAATACCGAGTGACTGCTGGGAATATTTCTTTCGACCTTTGGCAGCAGCCAACCACGCTATCGCTTCGTCGATTACCAGTTGATAGTCTTTTCGCTGTTCATGATTCAGGCAGATTAGCCGAAAGTGTCGGACCTGGTCCTGCAGTCGAACGAGTGTCTCGCTGGTGCCGGGGTGCCCCAACAGTTCTTTGTAGATGCCGAGCGCCCGCTGAATGTCGTCCTGCTCTTCGTAGCACTTTCCTTGCCATGTCCGAGCGTACAGTCCACCAATCTGGCTACGGTACTTTGAGTGGATCTCTTCGTAAGCACTTGCCGCATCGCGAAGCTTGGCTTTGTACGCATCCGATCCCTGATCGCTGGCCTGAGCCTCTTCATACAGACAGTGAGCAAGGTCGAGTTGGGCGACGATGTATCGCACCTCAGCCCGTCGACGATCATCAAACCGCTTTGGCTCTTCAATTTTGTCGATGAACTTTTCAAACGCTTCCCAGGAAGCTTTGTGTTGATCGTGAGCCTTTTGATAAATCGCACGAGCCTGAACAACAAAATCCTTGGCACGTTTCTGGAACTCGCCCCGATTCTCTTTGTTAGACGGCGACCGAGACTGCCAGACTTCGACTCGACCTTTACCAAGCAGAATCCCTGCTCGTTCCGTGTTGGCTTCGCCGGCTCGTGGGTGGTTAGGGCTGTTCTTGATGAATTCTTCGAGGAAGCCTAAAGCCTGATCAAGCTGACGAGACTGCACTTCCGGATTCGTGATCGCTCCGCTTCGAGCCATCAGCAGAAGAGTGGACGCCTTTTCGTACGGAATGACATCACGAATATCCTTTGGGACATTGGCGTCTTCCTGCAGCGTATCCAAGTAGACCAACGCGTAGTTGTAGTAGCTTCGATCGCGTAGCCCCTGGAGAAACTCGACATAGGGCTCTTCAGCTTCAGCAGCAGGTACGGCGAAAGCAGCCACCGTCAGTGCAATGACCACTGAGCGGAGAATCCTCATGCGTTCCGATCCTTGCCGTGCGAGGGGAGAAAATTGCAGGGTGACGATGGCCCAAACACATCGGTCATCACGTCACCATTGTCATCAAGGCCCTGCCCAAAAACGTTCAACGCAGGGCACAATCAACGAAATACGATCTGATTTTACAAATCCGGCATCCCGCCAGACGACTCCGTGCCAAGCATTTCTATCAAACCGCTCCGCCAGTCGCGATCCTCACGACTCTGGACAGAACTCGTCGGTATGAAGCAGGTTAAGCAACTCCGACCAGCCCGAAAGATAAGGCCTGTAAGCGCGAATGAGTCAGCATATAGTCCCTAATCACCCTTCGCAACCAGTCGTCGCCCCCCGCCAATTAGACAGCGACAAACCTGCTAAAGTCCGCCCATTCAAGCATCAGCAAACGTGCAGATTGGCCGTGTCCGCCACTTCCGGCGGCGGTGCTTATGCCCATCGAGGCAGCCGACAGCGGAACGATTGTCCCGAACAATCTATACTGACCATTCAGCACGACGGAGCAAATGCTTTCAAACCAGACTTCACCCCACCCTTCGCACCGGAGACATCGCGTGTCAGACTCGCCCGACATCACGCTCGACATGATAAGGGAACACCTCTTCGCAGCCGTTGTTTGCGACGCTCTCGATTCACTCGGATTTCGCAATCAGTCTCCAAGGGGCGCTCTGCCGCCGCAGACAGTGGACTCCGTGCTGGTCGGTCGTTGCCAGACCACACTCTGGACGGACATGGCCCATGAAGACCCCGAGCCGTACTCACTCGAACTTGAAGCCGTCGATGGTTGCCAGCAGGACGACGTCATGATCGCCGCCGCTCACGGATCAACGCGGTCTGGAGTTTGGGGCGAACTCCTTTCGACCGCCGCCATGAACTCGGGCTGCGTGGGAGCCATTGTTGACGGAGCTGTGCGGGACGTCCGCCAAATGCGGATGATGAATTTCCCCGTCTTCGCCCGAAGCCGATGCATCTACGATAGCCTCAACCGGCAACGCGTCATCGATCGCAACGTTCCGGTTGAAATCGACGGAGTCACCTTTGCACCGGGCGACCTCGTGATCGCCGACACCGATGGCATCGTCGTCGTTCCACAGAAAGTCGAAGTTGAAGCCATCCAGGCGGCATGGAATAAGGTCAACGCAGAGAACATCACGCGAGACGCCATCAAGGGCGGCATGAAAGCGACCGACGCCTACCGAAAGTACGGCGTTCTTTAAAGTCGCAAGTAAACACGCTCCGCGAGCAGGATCAGTGGCGAGCCACGAATGTGGCACGGCAGAGACGGCTCGTTCCATTCAGGATGGGCAAGGTCGCCGTTATCATCAGCGACCAACAAAATGTTCGACAGCGAATTTCCCGCCGGCGAAAACACGTCGCCGCTCACACATTCCCAAAGGAAGCTCACCCATGACATCGCTCTCAGATCTCCAACCGCTCTCCGCTGACATCTTCAAGCGTCTCGAAGAGTGCGACACTCCGACCGTCTGCAACGTCGTCGAACTGTGGGACATCCACCCGCGAAACAACGGTTACATGGATTCGAGCATCGCCGCGTGCTTCCCGGAAATGCCATCGATGGTCGGCTACGCTCTGACGTCAACATTCCGCAGCATGTCTCCACCGCGCGGAGGAGACGTTTACTCGGGCATCGCCCAACAGGTTGAAGCATTCTCCGAGCTGCCGGGCCCACCGGTGATCGTTTACCAGGACCTTGACATCCCCGTCGCGTCGGCAACATTCGGCGAGGTCATGTGTACGACTTACAAATCATTCGGCGCCAAAGGCATCGTCACTTCCGGAGCTGGCCGAGACCTGAAAGAAGTCCAGGAACTCGGATTCCCCGCCTTCACAAACGGAACGATCTGCGCCCACGGCTACTGCCACACCCTGGCGGTCAACGTGCCAGTGACCGTCGGCGGACTCACAGTCTACCCCGGTGACCTTCTGCACGGAGACCGCAACGGAGTCACCACGATCCCACACCAGATCGCGTCCGAAGTGCCCGACGCCTGCAAGGAACTGATGGCCGCCGAAAAAGTCGTGCTCGACTACCTGCAAGGCGACAACCTGACAGCGGCCGCGTTTGCTGAAGCTCGTCAGGAATGCGGAGCCATGATCGCCAAGCTCGCCAAACGCCTGAAAGGCGAAGCCTGACCGCCACTCGCTGACAGAACTACAAGGTTCCCAACCAGGCTGCGCCGTCCATTGAGCGGCGTCAGTCCTGGCTGGTCTTATCAAACGAGAAGTCGGTCGTCACCGACCGATGATCCGACCTGATGGACCATCCGTGCCGAGATCGATGCCAGGTGACCTGGTCATTCGCCCAGACCTGGTCGAGACACAGGACCGGAAACAGAGTCGGCCAGGTTTCACGGTAGCCTTCTCCAGCCGCTTCGAATGAATTCGTCAGCCGAGCCCGCAACTGGTCAATCCAGACGGAGTTGATCGGCGTGTTGAAGTCTGCCGCCACGATCAGCGGCTGATCAGAAAGCTCAGCAGCCAGCTCGGCGAGCCGAATGAACGCAGGCTTGCGAAACATCAGAGGATTCGATTTCACATCCATCAGCAGAACGCGCATCAGAACTCCGTCGACACGAAGCGAGATGATCCGATACCTGCAGACAGCCTCGGGCTCTTCCGGGACTGTGACGTTGCCCGGCTTCATCTTGAGGATTTCGCCGCGACAAAGAATCATCATTCCCGACCCAAGCCGCATTGCTGAGTAACCAGGAATCCGCGACGTCCAGAAGTCGGGATACTCCGCCTGCTCCGTGGCTTCGACCAACGCTATGACGTCAGCATCCAAGCCCGCAAGTTCATCGGCCGCACTGTCGTAGCCAAAATTGCCTCGGCATACGTTCCAGAAAACGAACCGGTGAGCGTCCGCCGGTGGCTCATCCACCGAGCCACGAAAAACCTGCCCGCCCCAGACAATGACCTGCATTTCAAGAATCAACAGGCACGAGGCAGTCAGCCGGCAGTCGAATCCGCCCCACAGACTCGCAGCACACGCAAGCCCACCTGCAACCATCAAAACTGGCAGCGGCAGCGCGTAGTAGACGCCCGACAAAATCGGTATCGAGTCCTGCACGGTCACCCACAGCAAAGTTCCAACCAGCCACACGACGGTGGCCGAAACAACGGCGCACCGACCCGCGATCATCCGCCAGCGAGCAAGTCTCTTCCCAGAGCCTCCCACTGTGTCGTCCGCCCCGTTGCCTGGCATTTCTTCAATCACGATCGCCCCTTCGCCGCCCGTCCTCTCAGCACGAAAGCTCAGTTTCAAGGCAGACTCCCACGCAACACTCGAAACACGAAAAGCCACAATCACCTTAAAGCGTTTCTCTTCATCAGCTTATGGCTCATCGAAAAAAAATCAAACAGTCTCGGCACACCGATTGCATTTGCAGGAAGAGCGTCGACCGGAGGTGTAGCCGAAGACTTCTCTTGTTGGGAGGCCTTTGGACGAGCGCCTATGCTTCCGGTCGACTATTTCTCTGCGCTCGTGTCAGCGGCAATCGAAAGATTAAGAGCTTGCCGGACAATCTGAATCCGCCGCTGAGATCACAGACTTCCAGACACTGACGAGAGCTTCGGCGGACTTTGCAATCCCAAAGTCGCTTCGTATTCTGCGATAAGCATTCGCAGCAAACTCCTCACGAAGACGCTCGTCATCGATCAGCCTGACAATTGCAGAAGTGATCGCTTCCGAAGAATCCACGGGCGTTAGCAACCCGGACTCACCGTCGGTAATGATCTCTCCCGTCCCGCCCACATCCGTCGCGACAATTGCCAACCTGGACGCCGCAGCTTCCAGCAGCACGCGTCCAAGAGGCTCCTGCCGAGCCCCATGAACCAGCAGATCCGACGCCCGCATCAAGTCGGGAATGTCCTCACGATATCCCAGCCGGTGAAGTTTCAACGCCGGAGCACATGCCGAAAAATCGCGTAAGACTTGAGCTTCAAATTCAACACTCTCAGCCTTCTGAGAAAAACGCTCACCCGCCAGCAGCCAGTGAACTCCCGGCCGGATATCAGTAAGACACTGCGCGACTTCAGCTAGAGTATCGAGCCCCTTCCGGAGCCCGATCTGCCCGACCGTCAGAAGAACGGTGGCATCTTCCGGAATCCCCAACTCACTGCGAATTCGCAGCCGCGAAGACTCTTCGGCTGCGAAGGCGTCGACATCGATTCCGTTGTGAAGAACAGCCCCCACTGCCTCATCAAGCCCCTGCTCAACATGAAACGCCAGCGTCGCCTCAGACACGGCAAGCAACTGACGAGTTGCGTTCAAATCCGAAATCGCCGCCCGGCTTAGCTTCATAATGTCACGCAAGTGTGCCGTCGCCACAAACGATGGCCGAGCTAGCGTGGCAGCACCAAGCAATCGCCCCATCGAAAGACTGTTGCCATGCACAAGGTTTGCTCCGGAAAACTCAGCCGCCTCAAGCAATCGAGGAATCGCCTGGTCTTTCGGTAGTCGACGTCCTGCATCATCGAAAAGGTTCAGCTCGGTGATCGGGACACCAAGCTCCGACACTCGATCAGCCATCGCCCCTTGAACAGGCCCCAGAACACAGAACTCCAGACAGGCCTCTGGCGACTTGCCGCTGAGCAAATGACGCAACACTGCGAGCATCGAGTTCTCGCCGCCATTGACTGTCGGATACTCGACGAGAATAGCGATCCGGTGCATGGTGCCTCTCAATGCAGGACTCGACACCGTGACATTCACCGCAGTCTGCCTCGAATGTAAATATCGTCGCCGACCTGCTCGACAGTCTGTCCTCGGAGTTGACTGACTTCAGGAATCACCTCAACGCCAACTCCGCCAACCGGAGTCACAGCACCAGCCCCGCCGGCGAACTTCGGTGCAACAAAAATGTGAGCTTCGTCGACAAGGCCACCATCAAACGCAGCACCAAACAACTCTCCACCGCCCTCGATCAACACGTTCGTCATCGAACGGCGGCCGAGTTCCTGCATCAACATCGTTAGATCAACTCTTCCGTCGGCGGGACCGACAACGATAACTTCGACACCAACGTCTCGCAGCCGATCGACTCGTTCTGCAGGAGCACTTTCGCAAACAGCGAGCAACACCGGAGCGTCATTCACCGTCCGAACAAGTTGGCTATCGAGCGGAAGCGTCGCTTTTGAATCGACGACGATCCTGACCGGCGTCCGCGGCCCTGGAACACGGACGGTAAGCAGCGGATCATCGGCTCGAGCCGTCCCGGCCCCCACAATGATCGCATCCATCCGGCCTCGCAGAAGGTGAACCCGCTGTCTCGACGCCTCAGACGAAATCCATTTCGACGCCCCAGTTCGCGTGGCAATCTTTCCATCGAGCGTCATTGCCCACTTCGCGTGGATCCACGGCAAGCCCATCGTTAACTGCTTCAAAAACGGAGCGTTCAACTCTTGAATCGATTCTTCCGCGAGCCCGATTGAGACATCGATGCCTGCTTTCTCCAATTGCTGAATCCCTCCTCCCGCAACGTGCGGAGACGGATCTCGAAGCCCCACCGAAACTCGCCGAACACCGGCATTAATGACGGCCTCGGAGCACGGAGGAGTCTTTCCGTGATGACAACACGGTTCCAACGTCACGTAGAGCGTCGCGTTCTTGAGCAATTCCTGCCGAACGCCCTCATCCTCAAAGCGATCAACGAAGTCCGACAAGGCATTCACTTCAGCATGCCGACCACCAAACCGCTCGTGATAGCCATCTGCCAGCAGGTTCAAATGCTCATCAACAAGAACAGCTCCGACCGCCGGGTTGGGCTCGACTCGGCCCAGGCCGCGAGAGGCAAGCTCAATCGCGTACCGCATTACGGCATTCGGGCTGTCAAATCTCTGTGGAGCACTCATTGCGGCCACTCAGCAAAACGGTGGCAGAACTGTCAACGCAGCATCAGGCGGCATCGAGAATTCGCAGGACGGAACCAACAACGAGCTCTTTGACTCTGCCGCGATACTCGGTCATGTGAGGAGCGACCAAGTGAGCCTTCAAATGATCGAGGCCCTCCCACTTTTCAACGATCGTGACAATATTGGCTCGACGAGGAATCTGAGCTGGAATGTCGGTCTCAGCATCAACTGTCGGGCCGTATTCGACACAGCCTTCTTCTGCCAACACCAGTGGAACGACCTTGTGAAACTCAGCAAGAAAGTCGTCACGTTTGCCATCAACGATTTCGATTTCCGCAATTACACTCAACATTCCTCGCCCCAATTTCTTCACGGGATCGCCAACAGCCGACTAGCGTTTTTTCTTCTTCACGGTCTTTTTCTTGACAGTCTTCTTCTTTGCTGCAGCCGTCGACTTCGCCGCGGTCTTTTTCTTTGTCGCTGACTTGGCGGCCGTCTTCTTCTTGACGGCACCTTTCTTTTTCGTAGGCGCTTTCGCCGCAGTCTTCTTTTTCACGGCCGGCTTCGACTTAGTTGCTTTCTTCTTCGGGGCGTCCTTGGCTGCGGCTGCTGCCTTTTCAGCCTTGGCTTTGGCTCTTGCGGCAGCTCGTTTCTTAGCTTCTTTCGCTGCCGCTTTTGCCGCCTGCTCAGCTTCGGCCTTTTTCTCGGCGGAACGCTTAGCTGACTGCAGCCGCTTCCGGGCACGCCCGCTCAGCACGTCCTTCAATCGCTCCTCAGCATCAGCGATGTCGAACTCCAGTTCCGGATGATCACCCTTTGGGGACATCTCCAGAACCGACTCACCGTGTCTGGAAACTGAAAGCGATTTCAGGAGCCAGATAAACTCGGGAGCATCAGCCTTTCGAATAAATCCTTTGAGCAACTCAGGCCCGCTGTCTTCATCCGCTCCTACCGGCACCAATCCAAGCCAGACAGCCGTTCGGACCATCTTGTCGTCAACCGGAATCACGTGAGTGCCGAGGCACTTTTGAAGCATGTAGTTTCGACAAAATGATGTCAGGTGCTTGATCTTCGAGACCTGTTTAAAGGCGAGATCAAACGACTTCTTCTTGATACCGTCGAAGTCGTACGAGAACTGATGATCAAAGACGTAGTACAGCAGATAACGGACGCGCATCGCGCACCATTCCGGCTCGTGAACACCTTCGAAAACCGGCTCCAGCTCCGAGATCGTACTGACACGGACCTCGTTCCAGTCAAAGAAGTCGCCTTTCAACCGTCCGAACGCCGCATCCGCGGCTTCGTAAGATGAGTTTTCCAAGCAGACAGAAAACACCATAGCTTCCAACACGGGAAGCTGTTCGCGTTTTGGCAGTCCGCCGAACTCCTTCTTCAAGAGCTTGAGAAGACGTGTAAGAATCTTTGACTTGTCCGGAGTTTTTGATTTCGCTGCGGCCATGATTATCCTGAAGTCAACTCAATTCAGAAGTAACTTGGTGGGTCAATAAGTCGAAGATTTCGAACCAGCGACAGGTTGAAAACTAACAGGCGATGGGCATCCGGCAAGCGAACCAGCAATCTTCTCACTCGTCCTGAGACGCAATATCCCCTGTTAATTCGTCGTCAGTCGAATCAACAACTTCGCTATCGTCAGACGCCTCATCTTCATCCGAATCCGCCGCCGCTGATGCAGCATCACGCTCGAGCCGTTCCTGCTCAAGCTCTTTGAGAATCCGGTCCGCCTCTTCAGCCCCGGAAGACACGGCATCCTCAAGAACAAACTTCAGGACAGGGGTGTATCGTGTTTCGATTCGATCAGCGACTCTTGACTGAATGAAACCTCGCGATGCGTTTAGCCCATGAAGACATAAAGCACGCTCTTTCTCAGTCCCCAGTACAGAGACATACACTTTTGCCGTCCGCACATCTCCGGCAACCTCAACCCGCAAGACCGTCACGTTCTTAATTCGCGGGTCACGCAGATGAAACAGGATCGCTGTCGAAACAACTTCGCGAACGGCCTGTGAAAGTCGAGCAACTCGACGTGATACCATGTAAGCAGCCTGTTAATACCAAAAAGGCCGTCGAGCTTCGTTCGCAAGCAGACTGACTCGACCGACCAGATCCGCAAAAATCATCTTGCTACGGACCAGAAACGTAATTCCTATTCGAGTGTTCGCTTCACGGTGTCGATCCGGTACGCCTCAAGCAGGTCACCCTCTTTGATGTCATTGAATCCGTCCAACCGGATACCACACTCCATCCCTTCACGCACTTCCTTCGCGTCGTCTTTAACACGCTTCAGGGATGCAATCGGATAGTCATTCAGGACCGTCTGGTCACGAATCACATGCACTCGATTCGATCGATCAATCGTACCGTTCAACACTCGGCAACCGGCGATCGTGCCGAATTTGCTGACACTGAATGTCTGCAGGACGAGCGCCCGTCCCGTTGGCACTTGAACCTTTTCAGGCAGCAACAGCCCTTCCAGGGTCCGCTTAATCTGATCAATAACTTCGTAGATGATCTCGTAGCGGCGAATCTCGACGCCTTCGCGTTCCGCCAAGCTGCCGAGCTCGATCTTCCGCGATTACGTGGAACGCGACCACAATCGCATCCGAAGCACTTGCCAGGTAGACATCGCTCTCGTTCACGCCACCGACAGCTTCGTGAAGAATCTTTACACGAACTTCGGGGTGTTCGAATTTCTCGATTTCACTACGCAGAGCTTCGATAGAACCTTGCGTGTCCCCTTTCAGGATCACATTCAGATCCTGAACTTCGCCCTCGCGAGCTGCATCAAGAACATCGTCAAGCGTTCTCGGTCGATTCTTATTGGCAAGCATCGACTCGCGACCAACCTGACGATTTTCTTCTGCGACAGATCGAGCACGATCACTATCGTCAAGCACAAAGAAGCGGTCACCGGCTCTTGGAACGATATCAAGACCAGTTAGCTTCACTGGAGTCGACGGGCCGACTTCGTCGACCATCTCGCCACGGTCGTTGTAAAGAGCACGAACTTTGCCGAAGGCTTCTCCACAAACAATGTCATCACCAACCCGCAGTGTTCCACGCTCAACGATGAGCCACGCAATTGGGCCAACGCCTTCGTCCCGGAATGCTTCGAGGCAAACTCCAACGCTGTTGCAGTCAGGGTTCGCTTTCAATTCGCCGATTTCTGCCGTCAGCAGAATCGTTTCGAGAAGGTCGTCCAAACCTGTGCCAGACATAGCCGATGTCCGAACAACTTCGATGTCACCACCCCATTCCTGAGGCTGCACACCGTTCGTAGAAAGGTCCGTTAGAACTTTTTGCTCGTTGATATCTGGCAAGTCGCACTTATTCATCGCAACGATGACCGGCACACCCGACGCTTTCGCATGACTGATACACTCAACCGTTTGAGGCATCACGCTGTCGTTGGCAGCAACAACCAACACAACGATGTCCGTTACGTTAGCTCCGCGAGCACGCATTTCACCAAAAGCAGCATGGCCCGGCGTATCAACGAAGGTAACTTTCTTACCTTCGTGATTGATCTGGTACGCTCGAATGTGCTGTGTAATTCCGCCAGCTTCCCCGGCAGCAACATCTGTCTCTCGAATTTTATCGAGCAAAGACGTCTTACCGTGGTCAACGTGTCCGAGAATTGTCACCACTGGCGGACGTTCAACCAGCGACTCCTCAACTTCCTCGGCATCGTAAAGTTCGTCGAGATACTCAGCACTCGTCTGCCCACGTTTGACTTCAAGCTCAACTCCAAGCTCAGCCGCGATTTCCCAGGCAGTCTCTTCATCCAGCCCTTCGTTAATCGTGACCATGTGGCCGCGCTTAAAGAGAGCTCCAAGTATGGACTTCGCCGGTCGGCCGATCGCCTCTGAGAGACTTCGAACTGTAATCGGCTCTTCCAGCGTTGCCGACGTCTTCAGATCCGCCAGATTTGGACCGCCACGACGCTTGCGAGGCTTTCTTGCCCTGCGGACTTCACGATCGTCGTCCATCCGAGGGCGATGCCGCCCCTGCCGACGCCCTCGTCGTGACGCATCAAGCGTTCCAACCTTTGCTTTGTCGCCACCGGCTTCGTCCGTGAATTCGACGTTCTTCCTTCCACGACCGCCACCGCGTGATGTCTTCGACTCTGAAGCTTCCTTGACTCGTTGCCCAAGCGGGGCCACTTCACCCGGCGTCAGCCGAATTTCAGGTTTCTGAGCCTTGGGCTCGTTCGCGGCTTTCTTGGGCTCCTTGACGGTAAAGGCAGGAAGAGGTGCAAGCCCTGGCAAAGATGGGCGAGAACGGTCTTTCTCTTTTTCCTTTTCGAGCTCTCGAGCAGCGACCAGATCGGAGTGCGTCGGTGTACCGCGAGGCCGCATTTCACGAACTGCAGACCGCCCACCACCGTGTTGCGGAACATAATCTTCGCGTTTTACCGAAGCGTCACCGTCCCCCTTCGATGGCTCAGCCGCAGGCTCATCTCCGGAGCTATCTACATCGACCGGGGCAACATCCTCTGTTACTTCCGTAGCGGCTTCGCTAACGACCGGCGTTTCGGCATCATCCTGAACGGGTGCCGCGGCGTCATCTGGTGCTACTTCCACATCCTCGGATATGGCTGGTTCTGCTTCTACCTTCTCGACAGTGGCCCCTGTGCGCTCTCGCGGGGTCATCGTGCGGATATCCCGCATGCGACTCCCGATTTTCCGAGCCACATCCTGGCGTGACGGAAGTTCTGCAGCTTCTGCTGGGCTCTCGCTCGCGTCGCCCTTGGCACCTTCCATGTGCCGCATGACGAGATCTTTTTCTTCGGGAGAAATCGACGCCAACGCCGACCCTTTAACCGTTAGACCTGCGGCACGACAGTGCTCAATAAGCACCTTGCTGTCCATGCCCAGTTCTTTGGCGAGCGAGAAAATTCGAATTTTCGTGGCCGTATCTGCCATAATCCCCAATCACTTTGTGCGCTATCCGGAGTTCGAGCACACCCTGGCTGTTCAACTTCTTTACATCACGACTCCGATTCAGCGGGAGCTGACTCAGCAAGCTCTTCGCCGGAGGCCTCTGCAGTGTCATCCGTATCCGCTGCTTCACCCTCTCCTGACTCTTCCACCGCTACCGGCTCTTCACCAGCAGAGGCTTCCGTAACTTCAACATCCTCTGAAGAAGCAACTTCGTCACCAGCTTCACTGGCTGCAGGAGCTGCGTCCGCTTCGGACGGAGTATCTTCCCCCGTTTCCGCAGCCTCTTCAACTGGTTGAGGTGGAGCAGCCGCTGCCGCAGCCTGTTGCTCGCGTTCGATCGCTCGCAACTGAGCCTCTTCAGACTTCCGTTTCGCTTCTTCCTCTTCCGCCTTTTCCGCTTCAACATCGGCGAATTCGACAATCGTATTACACTGGTCATCCGTCAAGCCGCCGAGCTCAGCCAGCTCATCCGGCTCGATAACCGAAAGGTCGTAAAAGCTGAAGAAGCCCTGCGAAACCAGATTCTCAGCAAGCTCAGCTTCCACTCCCGGAACTTCCGAAAACGCCATCACTGACTTTTCGAGCTGCTCATCCAGTTCGTTCTGAGTCATCACCTCGATGTCCCAGCCAACCAGCTTTGAAGCCAGACGAACGTTCTGTCCGCGTTTTCCAATTGCCAGAGACAACTGGTCGTCTCGAACCAGGACAATCACACGACCAAGCATTGGGCAAAGAATGACGTCCTCGACCTCTGCCGGCTGCATTGAGTTCGGTACAAGAACCTGCAACGAATCGTTCCACCGAACGATGTCCACTCGCTCGCCCGCCAGTTCATCGACAATTGTGCGAATCCGAGCACCTCGAACGCCGACACACGCACCAACCGGGTCGATCTTATTGTCGATGCATGAAACTGCGACTTTTGACCTGTACCCGGCTTCGCGAGCCAACGACCGAACTTCGATAATCCTTTCCGAAACTTCCGGAATCTCTGACTCGAACAGCCGCAGAACCAACTCTGGGTGCTTTCGCGAAAGAATGACTTTAACGCGGCTGCCAGCCTTCCTTACCTCAAGAACGACTGCCCGCACACGTTCGTTCGTGCGATAACTTTCGCCTGGAATCTGTTCACTTCGCGGGAGCACTGCCTCAACTTTGCCAATACTGACAATGGCTGCCCCGCCTTCAAAACGAACAATCGTCCCACCGACAAGTTCGCCCTTCTGTTCCTCAAATTCGTCGAAAACAGAATCTCGTTCCGCTTCGCGAAGCTTCTGAATCATCACCTGCTTAGCAGTTTGGGCAGACACTCGACCGAGAATGTCCCCTAACTCGTCAGGATCAAGATCCGTCCCGTTACACTTAATGGTCGGCTCACCGTGTTCACGATCAACGGAGACTTCGAGTTCGAAGTCTTCGCCAAAATGCTTACGGGCGGCAGAGAGGATCGCCGATTCGATCCCGTCGAAGACAATCTCCTTGTCGATGTTTTTGTCGCGGTGCAGCGCGTCAACGACTCTGAGAACTTCGTTACCGTTCATTTCCGTCCTTTCGAAACGATGTCCGACCGCCGAACTATCAATCCTCGGCGAACTTCGCCGGTTCTGAACTCCAAAAATGACCGCTCTTGAACTTTCATCCATCCAACAAAAAAAGTGGGACAAGTCCCACTTTGCGCGCCAGCACCCAATGTGATTGGTACCGGCCGACGACGAACTTAATCATCGCCAATTCAACCCTCAAAATGAGGAGTGATCTTTGCCGTCAATCGCTCACATGGAAGCAACCTTTCAAGGAGTTGGGGAGGAAGAACCTACCAAACCCAATGAAAATGCGATCTGCCGCGACATTCAATCAATCGACCAAAAGTCACAACATGGCATCGCGTGAACGTAAAAAAACTGCCCGGGAGACCAGCGACACGCTGAGATCCCAACTCCGACGTCCAGTGACGCAGGAATCTAGTTTCCGGGATCTTCCACGTCAAGGACCGTGAAGCGTCGGAAACCGTAACCTCATAACATTTTTCGACGACTGACAGGCTTCACGAGGACGCCCGATTAGTTCTCGGAATTATCGATCGCGGCCCCTCACCCAATTCGACCAAAACTGCCAATCCGAGAAAATCCGCCAACTTTACGTGGCTCGTTTCGAGCAACTCATTTCCGAGCTGGCTCCGGCCGCGTGCCGGATACATTCATTCTTTGCCGATACAACCCACCAAAAGCGGTTATATAGAGCGACCGGGAATCCGAATCCCCAAACGCACAATTAATCGGCCGCGTCGGACAGGCAATCTTCCCGAGCAGTTTTCCGGACGGACTCCAAACCTAGATATCCGTCGCTCCGGCACAGTAAACATTCCCGGACCGGTCAATTGTCATCCCATCTGCCCCCAAAGCTTCGCCGTCGTCCATCGCCGCAAACTCGCGTCGTTTTGTAGCCGTTCCGTCAGCCTGGATGTCGTACGCCTGAATCTTCTTCGGACGATACTCGGCGACATATAACGTGCTCCCGTCCGGCGACATCGTAATTCCGTTGGGAGATTCAACCTTCGGCACAGCGACGATCAACTTGCCATTCGGCCGCCGATACATCACCCGTCCCTGTTTCGTCAGCGTGAAATAGATCCCGCCCGAACTGTCGACCACCAGATCATTCGGCCGAGCAAGGGTTTTTCCACTCCCTTCTGCCTCGGTCAGGTACTCTTTCTTCCCATTCGCCAGGCGAGCCATCCGCCCCGCCGCATTGTCCGACAAATAGAGAGAGCCATGACTGAAGTACGAGGCACTGATCCGCCCCGCATCTTCTAATACCACCTCGACCTTCTTCTCATTCGGGAAGTATCGATAAAGCTTCTCGCCCTTCACGTCCGGAAAAAATAGTGACGACGAACCGTCCCACGCCGGCCCGTCGGCGAGACCAAATTCGGTCGCGATCACTTCCAACGAGCTACTTTCATCGACAATCGACTCAGCCAACGAAACCCGAGCCACCCCAAACAGAAGCCCCAGGCAAACAGCGGACAACAGACACCGGCGAAGAATTTTCACAGAACGCCCCCTTAACACAGAGCAGAAATATATCAGACGAAAGCCGCGAACAGGCGCAAAAGCAGCCCGCTCAATAGCTGACGCAAAGGCGATTCGTCCACCAAGACGAATCGAAACTAAAAGACTTCGGACTGAAAACCCGGCAACATAAGAAACCCGCGCCTTCCCGAAGCATCGCGCCACTCCAATGGCCGCCCGTCAAATCAGGTCGAGCTTGCGGTTGCGGCGTTTCTGTGGGCGGCGGCAGGGGTCGCAGGTGCCGTAGACTTCCAACCGGTGGCTAGTTTTCAGGAATCCCTGAGCACTGGCGATCTTCTCGATCAGGTCGGAGATCTCGTCGTTGTGAAATTCGAATAGTTCGCCACATTGTTCACAGACCATGTGGTCGTGTTGAGGATAGCCATAGTCGTGCTCCCAGACTTCGCGACCATTCGGGCGAGCGACTTTCCGCAGCAACCCAGCCTCTTCCATTGCCTTCAGAGCTCGATACACCGTCGCCCGGCTAACCTGCTTCCCGTCGCTACGACCGGAAAGACGAAGCACTAACTGGTCGGTGTCAAAGTGTTCGTGGTCGGAAAAAACTTCCTCGAGAATGATTTCTCTTTCGCGCGTGAATTTCTTCCGTTTCGTGGTCAGATACTCACGAAACTTCTCCGAAGGTGAAACCGTCTTATCCAGTGCTGCAATATCGCTCAAAACATCCTCCGGAACTCACTCCGACCGGTGGCAAAACAGACTCTCACAAACAACAACCGCGCGCAGAAAAACTGACTGACCGCCGAGACAGATTCTCGACCGTTCAATCAGCAACCAATATCAAACAATCAGCCACAGCCGGTGCTTATTCAGCCAAAAGGCTTTCCAGCATTCGATCCACGGCGATATCCAGCTTTTCTGGAGTCTCGTAAGTCCCGTCGGCAATCTGCTGCTGAATCTGGGCGATCCGTTGTGACTGAAACTCAGCCTTGAGATCCACCTGACTCGGAGCAGCAGAGTTAACCGAAGTCAGCTCCAGCTCGTCTGTAGGCGACGTTGGTCGTGCTTCGGGTGCTGGTGGTGGAGTTGCTGGCTGAGCCACTTTTCGGACAGGCTGACTGCCACTGACGGGGCCGATTCCGTTGACATCCATGTCGGCTCTCCCTTGATAGGTTAAGAAATGAACACTGCCAAAGTCGCTGTGTAGAACCTCGGCAGCAGGCAGCATCCTATGCCAGAACCCAGAATCACTCAACTTCTGTATTTAATCTTCCGCTCCATCGAGCAGCAGCCCCAGATACGACTTCCGCTCGACCGACGAATCGTCAAGACCGACCTCTGCACAGAGACTTCTCAGGGCAGCCTGCGCGGCTTCCAGATCCGCCTTTTCCGCCAGAAGTTCGACTTCCAGGAACTCTCCGACCTGGTCAACCGAGTCCAGAGCGAACTCAAACCGCCGGCCGTTTCTTTCGACTTCGAACTGTTTTCGCACTTTTCGAACAACAGCGACCGAGTGAAATCCCAGAATCGTCAGCACTTCGCCGATCTCTTCCGCGGTCTTAGAGCCATCGCCAAGCGACGATTCAATCTCGCGGCGAGTCTTCGTTTTCTGGTCGATCTTCGGCCCCTTCCAGGTCAGCCAGTTCTGATCTCCGACCGACCGAATCCGCAGAGCCTCATCTGTTGTCGCGAAATCCCGGACAGGATGATTGAAGTAGTGGTCGGCCTGCCGAACTTCTCCAATGGCCGTGGCTCCAAATTCCAGCAACCTGGCAGCGATCGACTCGGCCGGTTCATCGAGTCGAAATTTCTGCTCCACTTCGTACTGCATCTGTCGGAAATTCCTTGTTGAACATGCCTAATCAACATTCAGATCGGATGCCTGCGAGTTCGACGATGGCAACTCCCCAGCAGCGTCAGAAACTCTCGGTATCGACTCAGTTCGTCGGTATTGCTCACCGACAAAGTACGAAAGCGACGCGAGGAAAATATTGATCCCGCCTAACGCCAGATAGACCGACGGCGTCGCCGAGACACACGCAGTCACGCCGTTGAACGCCGCATTCAACAACCAGAACGTTGCCGAAATTCGCCACAGAGTTGAGTTTCTGGGAGGCCACCCTCGCAACTGGATCATCGCACAACTCCCGCTCGTCGGTCCGAAAAGGTCAGACAACCTTCGCTAACCATGAACGATCTCCGAAGCGACGCACCGAAGCAACGCCATTTTCAGAACGCACCACCATCCCGGCCGCCAACGCCACGATCGACAATTGACAACACTCTGTTGGCGAAAGGGCCAGCATATCGCAATAATCTTTGCTGATGCGTCTTTCGCATCCCCACCCCATCCGTCCTCGAACGGCCCACCAAAACGTCAGGAGTTTCCAGTGAAACCCTCGTTCCGCAATCTGACGTGCATCCTCGCCGTCGCTTTTTGCCTTGAGCAGGCATCCGCAAGTGGCGGTGAGCCGTTCGCAGTCTCCCCCACAAAGATCGAACTCGGCGGAAACTTTGAACGCGTGCAGCTAGTGGTCACTCAACTGAATGCTGCCGGCGAGACAGCCCACACATCCGCCGACCTCACGACCGACGCGACTTTCACCCTGGCAAATCCGTCGCTTGCTTCAGTAAGCAAAGATGGCCGACTACTCGCGATCGCCAATGGCAAAACAAGTATCACAGTCAAAGTCGGCAACGAGACTCTTGAGAAAAGCGTCACAATATCGGGCATCGAAACACAACCGGCCACAGAATTCGTCCGTGACATCGCCCCGATCCTCAGCAAGACCGGCTGCAACATGGGAGCGTGCCACGCCACCCAGCATGGCCAGGGCGGTTTCAAACTGTCGGTGTTCGGGTTCGAAGCAAAAGCCGACCGGGAAGCCATCGTGCGAGACCGGCACCAGCGCCGCATCAACATGGTCTCTCCCGAGCAAAGCCTGTTTCTGCTGAAGCCGACAATGACCGTCCCTCACGGAGGCGGTAAGCGACTGGCTCCGAATTCGGTCGAGCATCAAACGCTCGTCGCCTGGTTAAAGAACGGTGCTCCGGCTCCGAAAAAAGAACCCGCGATCGTCACCGCGCTTTCCGTATTTCCGAAACAACGAGTTGGTAAACAGGGGCTGTCACAACAGCTTCGCGTCGAAGCGACTTACGCTGATGGCTCTGTCCGCGACGTCACTGCCCTAGCACTCTTCGATTCGATGGACGAAGCGATGCTCGACGTTTCCGACACAGGATTCGTCAGAACTCACGGCAAAGGACAGGCACCGATCATGGTCCGCTTCGAAGGCCAGGCCGGTATCGCCATGTTCGTTGTTCCGTATGACGACGCGATCAAACTCGCCGGTTGGCAAAACAACAACTTCGTCGACGAACTGGCCGAGAAAAAATTCCGTGAACTCGGCATCGAACCATCGCCGCTCTGCGACGACGCAACTTTTGTCCGCAGAGCATTCCTCGACGCAACGGGCACGCTTCCAACCATCGAACAGACCGCAGCCTTCCACGCAAACACCAACGCCGACAAACGCGAGCGGTTGATCGAAGAACTGCTGGGCCTCACCGGCGATCCGCTCCGCGACCTCCACAATGACAACTACGCCGCATGGTGGACGCTGAAATGGTCCGACCTGATCCGCAACACCAGCAACGGCGGCGGCCAGGAACAGGCGATGTGGTCAATGCACAACTGGATGAAAGAAGCGTTCCGCACCAACCGCACCTTCGACAAAATCGTGCGGGAGCTGGTCACCGCCAAAGGCTCGACATACTCAAACGGCCCGGCCAACTACTTCCGCATCTTCCGCAACGCGACCGAGCTCACGGAATCCACTGCTCAACTATTCCTTGGCGTCCGTCTGGAATGCGCGAAATGCCATCACCATCCGTTCGAAAAGTACGGACAGGATGACTACTACGCCTTCTCCGCATTCTTCTCCCGAGTCGGCACAAAACGCAGCGAAGAGTTCGGTCTGTTCGGCAACGAATCCGTCGTCATCGTCAAAACATCCGGCGAAGCGTCCAACCCGCGGACTCGCAAACGTATGGAGCCGACTCCGCTTGAAGGCGAACCGACCGATCACCCACTCGACCGACGCATCGCTCTGGCCGACTGGCTAACCGCCAAGGACAACGGCTACTTCGCGAAAAGCACCGTCAACCGCTACATGAGCTACCTGCTCGGCCGAGGTCTCGTCGAACCGGTGGACGACCTACGCTCAACCAACCCACCAACAAACCCTGAGCTACTGGACGCCCTTGCCAAACACTTCGCCGAAAACAACTTCGACCTGAAACAACTGATCCGAATCATCATGACTTCGAGGCTGTACCAGCTCGATTCGCAGCCGACCGAAAAGAACGTGCTCGATCAGCGTTTCTACAGCCACTACCACGTCAAGCGACTGCCGGCCGAACCGTTGCTCGACGCGATCGATCAGGTAACCGGCTCACGCACCAAATTCAAAAACCTTCCGCAAGGCACGCGCGCGACAGAGCTTCCCGACGCTGAGTATCCCAACTATTTTCTGAACACGTTTGCCAAGCCGCGACGAGCCAGCGTCTGCGAGTGTGAACGTTCTCCCGACGAGAACCTCGTACAGGCTCTGCACACACTCAACGGCGACACATTGACAACGAAACTCGCCGACAAGAACGGTCGCATTGCGAATCTCATCAAAGAGAAAAAACCACCTGAGAACATCGTCAAAGAGCTATACCAGGCGGCCCTCTGCCGACCGCCCAGCGACGCCGAGCTGAATATCAGCGTCGAATACGCCAAGGAATCACCGACTCCCCAGGAAGGTTACGAAGACCTGCTATGGGGCCTGATGAATTCGAAGTATTTCCTGTTCGTTCATTAACCGAGCCCACGATGAAACTACTTCACACCGCAACCACACTGCTGCTAATTCTGCTTCCACAGCTCGCCGTGGCGCAGACCGGCTACCCGATGGTCATGAGCCTCAAGCCGACGTCCCTGCAGGTTGGCACGTCGTCCGAGATCGAGTTTCACACTCGGTACAGCATGTTCGGCGCATATCAGGTTTTAATCAGCGGAGAAGGACTCTCCGGAGAGATTCTGCATCCGGAAAAGAAAGACGGCGAGACTCCCAGTCTGACTGCGATGAAAGTTCGATTCACCGCCGACGCCTCTGCGCTCCCCGGTGTCCGAGACGTAAAGATCGCCACTCCACAGGGAATCAGCACAGTCGGGCAACTGGTCATCGTGCAGGATCCGGTGGTCTACGAAACGGCGAAAACCAACACTCGTGACTCAGCCACCGATTTGCCAATCCCGGCAACGGCGTGCGGCGTCATCGAGGCCAACGAAGACGTCGACTACTTCAAGTTCCAAGTTGAAGCCAGTACTGAACTCAACTTTCACGTGCGCTGCTCGAGGCTCCAGGATCGAGTTCACGACATGCAGCGGCACGCCGACCCGATGATCACCATTCGAAACGAGATGGGCGGCACGGTCGCCGCCAGCGACAACCACTTCTTCGGCGACCCGTTCCTGAATGTGAAGTTTGACCGAGCCGGCGAATATTTCCTCGAAATCCGCGACGTCCGATACCACGGAAACAAATACTGGGAATATTCAGTTGAAGTCACCAATCGACCGTTTGTTTCAAACATCTACCCGATGGGAATCCAGATCGGCCAGAAAACAGACGTCGATCTCGTCGGTACGTCACTAGCCAAAGATGCACGAAGCGAGATCACTCTCCCAGCAGACACCGCTTCGGGGCCAATCTGGAAGCAGCTCACGCAAAACGAAACGATGACTAATCCCGCCGTCATGTATGCAACGACTCTTCCCGTGACTCTGGAGTCAACTGCCGACAACACGACGCCCGAAGGATCGCAGCAATTCTCCATCCCGGCCGGAATCAACGGTCGTATCTCAGAAGACAGCGACGTTGACTGCTTCCGCTTCACTGCGAAGAAAGGCGAGAAGTACACCTTCGAAGTCCGAGCCAGACGCTACCAGTCTTCGCTCGATCCTTATCTGCGGATCATCAATCTCGACGGCAAACGGATCTCAGAAAACGACGACCTGAAAGACTTCAAACGCTCTTTCGCCGACTCACGCATCGAGAACTGGACGGTCCCCGCCGACGGCGAATACGCGATCGAAATCCGCGACATGCACCTCCGCGGAGGCGACAGTTACGTTTACTTCATCGAAGCGACCAGAGCCGAACCTCATTTTCGGCTCTACGCCGACACGGACAAAACACTCCTCGCTCCTGGTTCCAACGCCGTCGTCTACGTGCAGCTTGAACGGAAGAACGGATTCACTGGCGACATTCAGCTTCACATCGAAGGCCTGCCTGAAGGTGTCGAAGCAGTTTGTGGTCGGATCCTGCCCGACAAAGGCCGCGATGGATGCATCATCCTCAGAGCTGCCCCCGACTCCAAACAGTCGGTTGCTAACGTTCGCATCTTCGGCACATCCTCGTGGAAACCAACCGACGATACCGAGCCACTGGAACTCGAAGCCGTCGCGTCGGTCTATCAGGAAATGTATCAACCTGGCGGCGGCCGAGGTCACTGGCCCGTTGAAACTCACACGGTTTCGATAGGAGCCCCGCAGGATGTCCGAGCCGTCAAGCTCAGCGACCACGACGTCGTCTTGAAACCGGGCGAATCGAAAAAAATCGAGGTCACGATCGAGCGAGCCGAAGGTTTCGACAAAAACGTCTCACTCGACATGCGATTCTTTCACCTGTCGGAATTCTGCAACACGTTTCCGCCGGGCGTGAAGTTTGACGAAAGCAAGAGTTCAAAACTGATCACTGGTAAGAACTCAACGGGACACGTCGTGATCACCGCCGCAGCCGACGCTGCTCCGGTCGATCGACAGCTCATCCCCGTCACGGCCAATGTGTCGCTGAACTTTGTCATGAAGACATCGTTCGCGGCCGACCCGCTTTGGATCAGCGTCGCCCCCGCAGCTGAATAAACAAGTAAAGATTTCCAACCACGAAAAAGACGAAATAAACGAAAGTCTGGCAGCTCTGTCCTTTCGTTTATTTCGTCTTTTTCGTGGTTAAAAACTCCCGCATGTGATACTTGAAACGAGGGCACACTCGGCGGTTTTGAAGGTATGCCGGCGCTGCGATTGTCAATACGCTACCCGTTGGACCAGGCGGGCAACGGAGCCTCAAAAGCGACTGGTTCTTTTGATTTCGGATGCACGAACCCGATTGACCGCGAGTGAAGGCAGAGCGGCGGTTCTCCGACCTCGGGCGTTTGCCCTGTGCCTGTCTTTCGATTCGGCAAGTAGACCGGGTCGCCGCAGATCGGCAGGCCGAGATACCAAAGGTGAGCGCGAATCTGATTCGTCCTCCCGGTAATCGGGCGAGCCTCGACCAGCGACGTGCCGTCCTCGAATCTTTCCAGAGTTGTAAAATTCGTTTCAGCGGACTGGCCGTCGTCGCAGATAACCCGCAGCCCGTTATCGCCCGGCTCTGCACTGATCTTCGCCGAGCAGCAAAACTCGTCGTCAGTCGACTGTCCAATTACGCGGGCGACGTACACTTTATCAACCTGGCGATCCACAAATTGCGGCTGCATGAATCTGGCGACATCTCTAGTCTGGCAAAACACAGTCACGCCAGACGTGCTCGCGTCCAGCCGGTGAGCCGGCCGCAGGTAATGGTCTCTGTAGACCTCGTTGAGAATGTACTGAAGCGAATTCCGGTTAAACCGACCGCAAGGGTGCATGGGCAAAGGCGCCGGTTTATTGACGATCACGATGAAGTCGTCTTCGTAGAGAACTTCGATGCCCGCATTGACCGACGGCTCGATCGTTGCCGGAATCAGATGTTCGAATCGTTCGCCTTCTCGGACGATCAAGTCAGGCGTGGCATGTTCTTCGACCTTCTTGCGGACTCGCAGAAGATGCCCGTCACGAATTTTCTGATGCCAGATTTCGCGATCAATCTGTGGATGCCACTCTGATAGAAAATCGATCAACGCCCGTCCCGCAAATCGTTCCGGCACATTGACGGGTCGACGATTATCGTACGGCACGCTTCCTGGCAGAGGGTTGGTCAGACGATGAATCGCTGCCCTGCGAATCATCAAGAGCTCTCTCTGATGCTCTTCCGGACTTTGAAAACAATGGCGGCATGAGACACCAGGCTCGTACGTCGGAAGCTGCTGATCCTTTTCCGTCAACGGCATCTGACACGCAAAACATTGCTCCACCGCCGTCTCACGCAATTCAGGATCGACCGCAACCCGCTGATCAAACACGAAGCAATCGCCGTCGTAGTGATCGCCGCCGCATTCTTCGAAGTATTTAAGAATGCCGCCATCAAGCTGAAAGACGTTCTTAAAACCACGTTCTTCCATGAACGGTCCGGCTTTTTCACACCGGATTCCGCCCGTGCAGAACATGACAATCGGCTCATCTTTCATGTCGCCCGGCAACGACTCGATCGCTTCGGGAAACTCGCGAAAGTGATCGATCCCCAGTACGTGAGCATTACTGAACGTTCCGACTTCGACTTCGTAATCGTTTCGAGTATCCAGCAGATGAACCCGGCGGCCTTCGTCGAGCCACTGCTTCAACTGCTCGGGCGGCAGCTTTGGAGATGTCCGTTTTAGAGGGTCAATCCCATCGATGCCGAACGAGATAATCTCATTCTTTATTTTGACGAGCATCCGAGTGAACGGCTGCCGTTCACTGAGACTTTCCTTGGCTGTTAGATCACTCAAACGAGAATCCGATCGGAGCTCGCTCAAAAACTGATCGATCGCCGCTCGGCTACCCGCAATAAAAAGATTGATCCCCTCGGAACTCAGCAGCACAGTCCCTTTGAGATCCAGCGATCTCGCCAATTCACGAACCTGCTCACGCCGTTCAGGCAATTGATCGAGTTCAACAAACTTATAAGCGGCGATATTTACGATCGGCAATTCGGCAACACTCACTTATCCGCTCCGCGCTCTGACTTAGATTTCGTAGGGTGCGTCGAGGCGCCCCCTGGCTTTTCCGATCGTGACCATCAGTGATTGAAGAGAAACTCGCGAGTGCTCAACAAGCTCCAGAAGACGTCTTCGACGACCAGCCGTTTCTCTCCGGCGTCTCCCTCGTCAATCTGACCGAGCAGCTCGACTACGCGTGCTTTCTCTGCGTCGGTTGGGAACCGCGACAGGCAATGCAGGAAGATTTCTTCTGTGAGTTCGGCATTTGAATGACCGGCCGCAAGAAGTTTGCTGACTCGGTTCTCCTTGGTCTTCAACTTACCGTTTATCGTATCGCCATTTGCAACGTGCAGAACCTGAACCATGCTCGGCTCGTCCGAACGCTCGCATTCGCAGGTGATCGCTCGCGAATTCCGCCCGAACGTCTTCAGGAAGTACGACTCGATCGCGGAATCGTGAAGTTGAATGGCCCGAGTCCCCAAGGGGTACTCTTTCGTTTCCTGGCGGTCGCCACCAGGAAATCCAATGTGAGTGAACGGTGTCGGAACTTCAGTCACTTGAGAAATCGCATCCAGTAGCACTTCGGCCATCAGCCGTTGCGGATAGTAGCGAGAGTAGAAATGGTGCTCGTCACGATTTCCGTCCAGCGGAATGCTACTTCGCTGATAAGTGTGCGATTGCAGAATCGTCCGCATCAGCGATTTGAGGTCGAAGCCATGCTCGATCAAATGCAGCGACGCGGCCACCAGCAACTGCTCGTTACTCGCGGGATTCGACAATCTCAAATCGTCAATTTCTTCGACCAGTCCAGGACCGAAGAAGCTTGCCCAGACTCGGTTCGTGATGGCCCTTGCGAAGTATGGATTATCCGGCGAGGTCAGCCAGTTCGCCATGTGAACCCGACGGTCCTCGGTCGCCTCAAACGCCAGCGGCTCACCATCAAGCGGCGTCGGCGGTTGCGGCTTGCCAGTCAGCGGCTGAATCAGCTCGCCCGTCGGAACGACGTACAGAGTTCGGACGCCGTCTCCGTTACGGAAATCGCCGCCCCAGCCCTTCGCACGCACACGAGAAAACAAATTGGCGAACGAGTAGTACTGCGAGTTCGTCCACTTTTCGAGCGGGTGGTTGTGGCACTTGGCACAGGCAATCGACAAACCGAGAAACGCCTGGCTGACGTTCTCGGCCATGTTTTCTGGGTCCTGATGCAGAGCAAAAAAGTTCGTTGCTCCGTTCTCAATCGAGCCACCAGTTGACGTCACAACCTTCCGAGCGAACTCGTCCCACGGAGTATTCTCGGCAATCTCATTCCGGATCCACTGGTAGTAAGCCTTCACGCCCTTCGGCCGAAGCTTATTTCCGTTAACAAGCAGAACGTCGCTCCACTTGTAGGCCCAGTAGTCAACGAATTCCGGTCGAGCCAGCAGCGATTCAATTAGACGATCTCGCTTGCCTTCCGTCTGATTGGCGAGGAAATTTCGAACTTCCGTCGGCGTCGGCAAAGTTCCGATGACATCGAGGAACGCTCGACGAACAAACTCAACGTCGGAGCATTCAGGCGCGGGCTCAATCCGTAATTCGCTCAGCTTGGCGACCACGTGCTCGTCAATAAAATTGCGTCGAGGCTGACTCGCGTAAACATCCGCTGGAATGTCATTCGGAAACGCACAGGTGATTATTGAAATGACCGTCTGGCTCGCAAACCAGCCAGTGACCGCTCCGGCCCCGGGACCCACGACTGAAGCGCGGCCGTTCCGGTCGACACTCGCCACAGACTCGTTCGATGACGAAAACTTCACCCACCGAGTGACGTCTTCCACTCGCCCGTTCGAATAGTGAGCCCGAACGATGAAGTCCTGCTTGTCGCCTACGGAAAGCTGGACGGCCTCAGGAAGAATCTCGACACGCTCAACAGTCGCGTCGTCATCCGAGGGCGGCTGTGCACCACCGGCAATCCAATCGGCAATCACTTTGTACTCTCGCGAGTCCGTCTCGAAACGCAGGCCGCCTTTGTGCGGCAACGCCCCGGTCGGTTTGGCGAGAATCAAACTTCGCCCCGGATCCGCCAATTCAACCCGCCGACCGCGAGCCTGAGTCACGATCGTTTGGTAATCCGTCGCCGGATCGTACCCTCTTAGAGAAAGCCGAAACCCGCCCTTCCCTGCCAGCGCGCCGTGACACGCGCCCGAGTTACAACCTGCCTTCGCAAAAACTGCCAGTACGTGATTCTGGAAACTCGGCGACAGTTCTGAACGTGCATCCCGTACCGAAACTTTCGCGGTCAGCTCCTTACCGTTTGCAATTGCCCGCAAGGTCGTCTTTCCGTTGCCAACAGCCACGACTTCGTTGCCACTGAATCTGGCGATCTTTGTGTCGTCGATCGACCAAATGACGGTGGTGTCAAGTTGCCTGACTCGTTGCTTGCTGTTTGTTTTTTCAACCAGAACGCGACTCTTTGCTCCCCGACCGGTCAGACTGATTTCGCGTGGGATCAACTCGATCTCCTGCCCCAATGCGATCGTCAGGCCAGAATCCATGAAGATGCCGGAGAAGACGGCAGCGACAACAAGGCACTGAAAATTCATCCAACACGACGAAGCGATTGACCGATTGAACATTGAAACTTCCTCAAGCATCGATTGTTTCCGTTTTCGCGTGCATCCCACCGAACAAGCCCGGGCAATCGTGAAGAGTATCAACCTGGCCAGTCGTTCTTCCACAATCAACCCATTGAACGCTGAACAGCGTCAGTCTGCCATCGACTGTGGCCGCAACCTGCGCGATTTGCCCCGGCCAGCCGTGAGATGTCAGAATGACTCTTCGCCGTCCTCTTCCGTGGCACTCAGCAGCGGAAAATCGATCGAGTTCTCTCCGGCCAGAACATCGACAACCAGCTCAGGCTTTGAGTTGTAGCGAGCGGGCAGGGCCGATCTGGCAGCATCGTCGCTGGCAGGTTCCGCACCCGCAGGATCCGTAATTCGTACCAGATATTTCCCCAAGGGCGGAGTCGATTCTCCACTTTCAAAAACGTAGTTTCCTGCAGCGTCGGTCACGGCTTGAAACGGTCCACCTTCGGAATTTTCGAAAGAAACTGTGATCTCCGCCAAGGCAACCTGGTCAATCGTCACAGTTCCAGACACGGACGGCGGCCCGGAATATTGCTCAGGCACCGACGTTTCGCCACACCCAGACACCAACGCCAACAGCGTTGTGCAAACAATCGCGGTCTGACTCATGGCCCAGCCCCAGTTCCGAGAATCCGTATTCATGATCCAGCCCTTCCTCAGAACAACTCTTCAATCGGCTGCTTGCCGAAGTCGACCAACGGGAATGGGCGACCGGCCGGGCCGGGCAGGTGAGATTCCAGGTCGTAGCCGAGTGACCGGAAGATTGTGCCTACGATGTTGCCCGGATCGCACGGACGCTCGTCAGGAACTCCACCGATCGGGTCGCTGCGTCCGACGGCCTGGCCACCCTGCACGCCTCCACCGGCAAAGTAAGTGGTGAAGCACTGCGGCCAGTGATCTCGACCGCCGGCGGGGTTAACTCGTGGCGTGCGTCCGAACTCGGCGAGGTTGCAGACCAGCGTGTCGTCAAGCATGCCCCGTTCCGTCAGATCGGAAATCAACGCCGAGTACGCTTGGTCGTACATCGGAGCGACGTCGTTCTTCATTCCCTCGATCGAGGTGAACGGCTTCGAGCCGTGGATGTCCCAGGTGATCTCGTTGAAAACGGTGAGGAAGGTGTTGATCGTGATGAACCGGACGCCCGATTCGACCAGTCGACGAGCCAACAGACAGCACTGCCCGAATCGAGTTCGACCGTAGCGATCCCGAACTGAAGCCGGCTCTTTCGACAGATCGAACGCTTCGCGAGCCTGAGCACTCGTCATCATGCGGTAGGCCGTTTCGAAATTACTGTCGAGTAACTTCGCATTGTCGCTGGCGTCAAAACTCTTGACGGTGTCGTCGACCAGGTCTCGCAACCGTCTGCGACGATCGAGCCTGACCGTTCCGATATCCGAAGGCGGCAACAGGTCTGGCACCTGAAAGTTGTCTTTCGACGGGTCGGCATTCAGAGCAAATGGGTCGTGTGACTTTCCGAGAAAGCCGCCTGCTTGACCGTTGGGAAGATTCCCGCCGCCTCGTCCCATGATTTCCGGCAGAACAACAAACGGAGGCAAGTCAGTCCGCCGTCCCTGCAGATAGCTGGCGACCGCTCCGGCGTGAGGCGTCTCAACCCCGCCCGCAAACTGCCGCCCCGTCTGCATCATTTGCCAGCCGGCGTCATGCACGGCGGCGCTGGTGTGATAGCACGAGCGGACGAACGCAATCTTGTCTGCAATCTCGGCATGCTTGGGAAAGATCTCCGAGATCTCAACTCCGGAAGCGTTCGTGGCGATCGAATTAAACGGCCCACGAATCTCGGCCGGAGCATCCGGCTTCATATCCCAGGTATCGAGCTGCGACGGTGCTCCAAGATTGAAGATCATGATCACGGAGCGATCATCACTGCCGCCGGTGACCAGTCCCTGCTCCTTCGCCTGAGCATGCTGAGCGAGCGAATACCCCGCCGCTCCCAGCGACCCCACCTGCATGAAGTCCCGTCGATTGACCCCATCACAAGTGTGAGCCGAACCTTGCCCTTCAAACTGCAACATGACCGTGTTCCCCGACTCTGCCTCAGTAAGCACGCCGGTCACCCGACGGCAGAAGTTGGTCTGAGTTTACCCGAGCGACGACAAAACGTCGCTCGGGCAGAACAAATTGTGGACTGACAGCCACCTCGATTACAGAAAGTCCACCTTGCCGGATGCGAGGTTGTAATAGGCCGGAACGATTTCCAGCGTCTTTCTTTCAAACGGCTTAGAAGCTTCTCCCAGTTTCTTTGCCGTCAACCTGGCGTTCTTCTTGACCGTGTTGACGAATTTGGCGTCGTCGGTCTTTCCAGTCGACTGCGAAACGGCGGGCTGCAGATGAGCCAGCAGCATGTTGAGATGATGACCACAGTCACCACCGCCAAGAGCCGCTTTGACAGCGCCGCATCCTTCGTGCCCAAGAACAACCACCAGATTCACCTTTGGATTCAGATGCTGAATCGCGTACTCGATGCTGGCGATCGAGCTCGTGTTCGCAATGTTTCCAGCGACTCTGACGACAAAAATTTCGCCGAGTCCGGTATCAAAAACAAGTTCCGGCACCACGCGACTGTCGGCACAACTAAGGATCACCGCAAACGGCTCCTGCCCACCAGCCAGCTCGCCGCGCCGGGCAGCATCCTGCCTCTCATGACCAAGCTTGTCTTTACAAAATCTCTGATTGCCTTCTTTCAGCGTTGCAAGTGCCTTCCGTGCGCTGAGCTGTCCCATTCTTCGTCACCTTTGTTTTCGAGTCTTTCAGGGGAGTTTCCGTGAATTCAATCCGCATCGTTGCATTGATTTTTGTTGAACGATCCACAGTCAGTGACATTATCGGCAATGAGCTCCACTCAACCGTGTGGACCAGACGTTCAATAACGATTGCTCTGCCATGATGCGGCATCCAGCAAGACGCGCATCTTCGATGACTTTTGCCAAAGATTCCAGACCGGACTCGGGAAAGCAGCATCCGTTAAGACTCACTCTACAAGTCCACTCACCTCTGCTACCGAAACTGGACGAGGCCTTTGGATTCTGCGTGGCCGTCGACGGCTGACTTTGGCCAGGCTTGCCAGCCCTTCGCGGGGATTGTTCGGACGATGGAGACGGCCCAGGCGGATTGGCGTTTGGGGGCGGTCGGGCCGAGGGCGTTGAAGGGGATGGCCATTTCGATACGCCAGCGGGTTGGTTCTGACTCGACGTGGACCCACATTTCCGGGTTCCAGGTGGTGTCTTCCCAGCAGGATTCTCGCACCTGGCCGCGTTCGTCGACTTCGATTTCGTAGGCGGTTGAGTAGTCGCGGTCGGTGTCGAGGGAGATTTTCAGGCGGTCAAAGCCGGACAGGTCGGCGTCGTGGGTGCGGCCTTCGAACTGGACGGTTGGCTGGGTATTGGACTTTGAAGTTGTGAACTGGTTCTCAGCCCCCCTCACCCTAACCCTCTCCCCCTGAAGGGGGAGAGGGGACTTGTTCCGGTCGACCAGCGAACGGCTAGTAGCACGTGGCAGTGTCGCCGCGACGTAGAGAAACTGGTCGTCGTGAGCCAGCATGACCGATGGGTAGGCGGCCTTGTTTTCGATGATGGGATCTGCGTTTGATTGTTGAGAGGAACCGTCGCCGGGTGAGAGCAGAATCTCACGTGCTTCGGCCCAGCATTCGTCGCCGAGGACACCGTCGAGATGGGGACGGACGGTTGCCCACGTGCAATAGCCCAGATTCTTCGGCATCTCGTCGACAGGTTGGGTGACCCAGAGTTCGGCGGACGCTCGCAGACCAATCAGGTCGGAAGGGTCAGCGCTGACGTGCTTGCGAAGCAGCGTTTCGGAAATCCGGGCATGACCTTCCCGACGAACTACTGAAGCCAGCGGCCAGGTCACGGCTGGGGCGGGGTAAACTTCCGGCAGCCGATGTCGAATCAGTCGTCCCATCCGAATGGCCTGCTGCCGCCAGTACGCCTGTGTTTCCGATCGCCACTTAAGCGAACCCTGTGATGGCATGTGCCGAACAGTTTCCAGATCAGCCAGTGGGTCGGCCGACAATTCTCTGGCAGTTTTCAGTGGATCACTTTGCACTTGATGAGTCGCATCCAGCATTCGCTGAACCCGTCCGTAGATCATAGAACGGCTGGTCTGTTGAACGCTGGCCGTCAACTGAACGCCGCGACTGCGGTGCCAGGCCATTTCGCTGCTGCTCCACAGGTGGAGCAGCCACAGCATCGCTTCGGCGGCGACTGGTTCGTTCGGGTATCGATCGATCAGTTCGATGAATGTCGCCTCGGCAAGATCCCACTGCGAACGGCGACGGTAGTCGCTGGCCAGGTGAGCGATCTGCAACGCGGCCTGGCGAGCCGGCATGCCTCGCACGACAGTCCGCAACTCAGCCAAAAGCTGTGATGACTTCTGGGTGTCGATGGCGTATTTCTCCGAGATGCCACGGAAGTTCCGTTGCCTGATCGCGAGTTCTTTCTGCGTCTCAAGCTGCCCTTCGATGACCGGAAGCTGAGGCCGCCTCGCGTCTGAGTTCGGAGACAGAGTAATCCCCGCCCAGAAGTTTCGATGCGAAACCAGTGTGAAACGGCTTTCGTCAGTTTCGATCGGGATGAACGATTCCGGTTGTGGCGCGTGCTCGATCGCGGTCATCAGTCTTGCTCGACCGGACGACGCTGCGGCTTCGACGGTTGTTCCCAGCCGAGGCAGCAAATCGTACGGATCGATCGTCATACCCGCTCGCGTTTCCGAGGACGTCCGGGCGAATACTCGCTTCACTTTCCACGCGTTAAGACGAGCGTACTCCTGATGCTCGATGAAACTGGTCGAGTCGGCGGCTTCGGCGACGGCTCGCTTGACGGCGTCGAGGATCAGCTTGGCCGCGGCATCGTCATCTGTCGGTTCTTCAACGACGACAACGCTCGGTCGCCAGGTTCGGATGGCGGCAACAAGATTCGAGACGACCACTTCGACCAGCTTGCCTTCCGTATGCTTCTGCCATTCGGCAGTCAGCAGATCGATGCTGGTGTCGACTTCCGGCAGAGCGATCGGCAGCCGCCAGCCTAGTCCCGCTCCTGAACCACCGACTGTCGTGACTGCATCGTGCATTTGTCGTTCGAGGCTGAGGTCCGTTTCCGCAGCGGCGTCGCGTCTTGGGACAACGATGGCGACCGATCGGAAACCTTCGTCGCCGCCCTGCTTGGCCAGCATGCCGAACGGGATTTTTTCCGGGCGAGTGTGAATGGCAAGAATCGCGGCGCGACGACGTCCGGCTCGGCAAACAGTCCATGAACTGCCACCGTCGGTCGTGCGAAGAATCGTGCCGAACGCTCCGACTGCGAAGCCAGTTTCTTCCGTGCTGAAATTCAAAGCGTGAATTGGTGCCGAATGTCCCGTCGCCTGACGAGTCCACTCCGTGCCGCCGTCGCGCGAGTGCCACACGCAGCCGCCCGGATTTCCGGCCACCCAGACTTTGTCGTTCACCGCAGACACGGCGGAAAAGTCGACGAAACGTGACAGCTCAGGCGGGAACGAAGCGTTTAACGCTTCCCAGGACACGCCACCGTTTGACGATGACAGAACCGTTGCTCCATCACCAACCGCCCATGCCGTGAGGCCATCGGCTGAGTCGACTGCTCGGATTCCACGTAAGCTCGAAGCGTCCAAACGAGGCGGTGCGACATTCGTGCCAGCAACAAGCGAAACTCTGCCTCGAGGCCCGGCGACAATTCCATCGTTCAATTCAGTAAACGCTGCGTCGTGCCAGCCGGCCGTTCGCTTGCCGGGAGCCGGCTGCCAGGTTTCACCGCCGTCCTGAGTGGTCAGTACTCCGGTCGGGAAGTCGGGTGTTGCCTCACCCACGGCCACGCCCTCGTCTGGCCCGAAGAAGCGAACATGGTTCAGCGGCGGCAGGACCTGACCTTCGCCGAGCATCAACCACGACTTGCCGCCGTCGGTCGTTTTCAGAATGACTCCGTAGCCGGAACGGGTGTATGGACGCGTGCCTCGACCGGCCAGCCAGGCAATCTGACTCGTTCCAACTTGTCCGCCGTCGACGCGTTTCGACAGGAAGCACGCGCTGCGCAGCGAGACATCAGCAGGAACCTGCAGGAGGCTCCACGACTCGCCGCCGTCCGACGTGCGCCACACCGTGCCATGATCACCGACCGCCCACGCGACTTTCTTCCCCAGAACTTCGACCGCGTGCAAAGCCGCGTCGTCCTTCCACGGGTGAATTCGAGTCTGCCGATTGAGCGTGAATTGGTCATTCTGAGCACTCACTGGCCGTACAAAAACGGCAGCGATGACGCACAGCGACACAGTTAAACAGGTTCGATTCATCCTTGAACTCCGATCCAGCAGACGGCAGCCAGTGCGGAGTCTAGTTGGCCAAGCGGATATTCCCGAGACGAGTTCGGCAAGCCGGAAAGTAGGCCGTGCGGACGCCAGCCAGTAGGATCCGTGCCCCTCTTGCCTGGCATTCGCAAATCCTGAATGGAAGCCGCCATGAAATCACGATTTTCGTCATTCGGAGTGATCCTCGCCCTGCTTTTCGTCACGCAGACGGCCTCTGCGGCAAAGAAGCCAAACGTCGTCTTTATCCTGACTGACAATCACGGAGCGTGGACGCTGGGGTGCTACGGGAACAAGGACATTCGCACGCCGAACATCGACCGACTCGCTGCGGGCGGGATGCTTTTCAAACGGGCGATGAGCAGCAATCCGGTTTGCTCGCCGACTCGTGCAACTTTCCTGACCGGCCTGATGCCGTCGCAGCATGGCGTGCACTCGTTTCTCGACAACAAGTACATGATGGGCCCTGAGGCGTATTATTCGCTCGACGAGTTCGAGACGCTGCCGGAGATTCTACACTCGGAAGGCTACGTCTGTGGCCTGAGCGGCAAGTGGCACCTCGGTGCCAACATGACTCCGCAGGACGGGTTCTCGTACTGGTCGACGATGGTTCGCGGCGGAACGTCAAGTCTCTACACCGACCCGGTCATCCTGAACGGCAAGGTCGTCAAATCCCCGAAATACATGACGGACCTGTGGACCGACCACGCCGTCAACTTTATCGAGCAGAACAAATCCGGCGAGAAACCGTTCTTCCTCTACCTCGCCTATAACGGACCGTACTGCCTGGGAAACCTGCTGCTTCGACCGGCGAAGAATCGGCACGCCGAATACTACGCCGACAAGATGCTGGAGTCGTTTCCGCGCGACACCGTCCACCCGTGGCAGTACAACAACAAGGCCTACCACAACAACATCGTCAGCATGCGGCGAGTGGCTGCCGAAGTCAGCGGCGTCGACGACGGCGTCGGCACGGTGATGGACACGTTGAAGAAACACGGCCTCGACGAAAACACTGTCGTTATCTTTGCCGGCGACCAGGGATGGATGGGAGGACAGAACGGCTTCTTCGGCATGGGCGATCACACTCGGCCGTTCGGAGCTCACGATCTGATGATGCAGGTTCCGATGATCGTCAGCCATCCGAAAACGATAGCCCCCGGCGAGACCGACATCATGGTCAGCAATACCGACTTCCTGCCGAGCATCCTGGAACACGTCGGCCTGAAATATCGCATCCCGAACGGCGAGAATCAAAAACTGTCCGGCCGAAGCTACGCACCCGTACTGCGAGGCGAATCGATCGATTGGGAAACGGCGATGTACTACGAGATGGAGGGGACTCGGTCGATCCGCACGGAAAACTGGAAGTACGTCGCGCGCCGTTCTCCGGTTGGGCCTGCAGAACTCTACGACATGGCCGCTGACCCTAACGAACGATTCAACCTGTTCGGTCAGCCGGCACACGCTGACGTGCAGAATGAGCTGGCGAAGAAACTCGGCGAATGGTTCACGGAATACGCAACGGCCGAATACGACATCTGGAAGGGCGGCCGTTCAAAAGCCCGCCGCCTGCACGCTCCGAAAGATCACCCGGATTATCGACCGCTGCGGACGAATTAAGAACACGGCGTTGGGTAGGGTATGTCGAGTGCAGCGAAGGCGTACCATCTTCCGACCAAAGCATTTTCAGAGTTCGCCTTCAGTACGGCTGTGAGCCGCGACGCGTCAGCGGCCGGGCGCCCGGGGCCTTACGGCCAACGGCTCATTGCAATCGAACTCCGAAAATGCTCTGAAAGATTCGCCGGGCCAACCATCGGCACGCCGGCGCTTCGCTTGTCGATGCCCTACGCCGACGGACAGAATCGAGTTCAATGATGGATGACGCAGCTTGATCTCCGGCATGTGTCTTGTGGATTCTTCACCCCGGCTTGCGGAACCGTAGACAGCAGTTCGAAATTCAACACAGCCACATTGCGGCGGAACCTTGCTGCATCGAAATCAGGAATCGTTTTGTGAACTCGGCACCTTTCAAATTGCTCACAATTTACCTGGCCTTTCTGTGCCTCTCCTCAAACCTGAAGGCACAGGAAAAGCTGACTCCGGAACAACTATCGTTTTTCGAAACGAAAATCCGCCCGGTTCTGATTCGAGAATGCTACGGCTGTCATTCCAACAAGTCCGGAAATGTTCGAGGTGGACTGCGTTTGGACACAAAAGAACTGATGCTCATCGGCGGCGCGACCGGCCCAGCGATCGTGCCTGGCGACCTCGAAGAAAGCTGGCTTTACAACGCGATCACGCATCAGGATTACGTGATGCCGCCGAAGCGGAAGCTCCCACAAAACGTCATCGATGATTTCAAAACCTGGATCGAAATGGGGGCTCCCGATCCTCGAGTGAACACGGTCACAAAGATCAATTCGAGGATCACTAAGGACGATATTCAGCAGGCCAAAGATTCTTTCTGGGCTTACCAGAAACCTGAGAAGAAAACTCCGCCGGCCGTTGAAGATGCCAGTTGGCCGCGATCGGATGTTGACCGCTTTGTACTGGCAAAACTCGAAAAGGCAGACCTGAAGCCTGCCGCGGATGCGGAAGCCTGGAAAGTGCTGCGTCGTTTAACCTTCGACCTGGTCGGGCTGCCTCCAACTCCCGAGCAGATCAACTCTTTCACGGCCGCCTGGAAACGCAGTCCCGAGCGAGCCATCACTTCAGTCGTCGATAGGCTGCTCGAAACCGATCAGTACGGCGAACGCTGGGGACGGCACTGGCTGGACGTCGCCCGTTACGGAGAGTCAACGGGGCGAGAAGTCAACATGACGTATCCGCAGGCCTGGCGATATCGGGACTACGTCGTCGACTCGTTCAACGATGACAAGCCGTTTGATCGCTTCATCCAGGAACAGGTCGCCGGCGATCTGCTACCCGTCAAAACGGACGAGCAATGGACCGAGAATTTGATCGCGACAACGTTCCTCGCCATCGGCTCGAAGAACCTGAATGAACAAAACCGGGTTCAATTTGCAGCCGACGTGGTAGACGAACAAATCGACGCGACGACTCGTGTGTTTATGGGGATGTCGGTCGCGTGTGCCCGGTGCCACGATCACAAGTTCGATGCGATTCCGCAGGCCGATTACTACGCGATGGCCGGCATCTTTCAGAGCATGCAGACCTACTTCGGAAACCCTCAGTCTGAACTGGGAAGCTACTCCGGCGCTCAGGAAAAACAGTCCAGTACGCTACTGATTCTTCCAACTGACGACGCAAACTCGTTTGACGTCACATTGACGAAAACCGAAATTCAGGAAATCAGAGATGAGATGATCTCCAAGCGGCGTGAGATGGCTCAGTCGCGACGATCAGGGGGCAACAGCGGCGGAAACGCTCAACGAGAGCGGGCAATCTTTCAGAACTCGATGGCAAAACTGTCAGCGAAGCTGGCCTCAGTTGACGAAAATGGCAAGCCGTTAAGTTTCAGTATGGGAGTTCAGGAACGAGACGAACCATCCAACGCAAAGATTCTGGTTCGCGGCGAAATTGATCAGCCGGCACAGACGGTCGCTCGCGGATTTCCTCAGGTCATCACCAATGGCCCGACAGGAATCAGAAGCAAATCGAGCGGAAGACTGGAACTCGCCCGTTGGATAGGCAGCGACGAAAATCCTCTCACTGCTCGAGTCATGGTCAACCGGATCTGGCAGCATTTGATCGGAAAAGGAATCGTCACCTCGACCGAGAACTTCGGCACGACCGGGCAGATGCCGAGTCATCCAGAGCTGCTCGACCATCTGGCCGTGCAATTTGTGAAGTCTGGCTGGTCAGTAAAATCAGTCATCCGCGAAATTGTCACGTCCCGCGTTTACCGCATGTCGACGACGTTTAACGAAAGTTACCACGAGGACGATCCTGACAACGCTCTGGCCTGGCGTGCCAATCCCCGTCGGCTCGATGCGGAAGCGATTCGCGACGCTATGTTGAGCATCAGCGGAGAACTCGACCTAGAAAGACCGCGAGCGTCAGTCGTTGCTCAGGCAGGATACACTCGCGTTCAGAACGGCCAGCTTGGATCACCCGATCGCGGAATGGGCGGAGCTAGACCAGGTGGCGGGCAGCAAGGCGATCGTTCCACAGGAAATAGTCGGCCACAGTTCAGCGGCGGAAATCAACAAGGCAACCGGCCTCAGCAGGGACGACGACGTCCTGGGCAACTTCAGCAGAACGGACAACGCCGATTCCCTGGACGGCGTCCTGGTGGTCAAACTGGAAGCCAACGGGGTCCCGGCGGCCGCGTGCAGAACCCGCTTGATATGGAGAACGCAAAGTTCCGCAGCGTCTACCTGCCCATCGTTCGTGACGAAGAACCTCGGTCGCTGGACGTCTTCGACTTCGCCGACTCCAGCTCAATTATCGGAACACGCGAATCTTCCAACACCGCCAACCAGTCGCTCTACATGATGAACAACCCGTTCGTCATCCAACAAAGCGAAGCGTTGGCACAACGCATCAGACAATCGAGCACCAGCTCAACCGCACAAGTCCAACAGGCTTTTCTGCTGATCTATGGACGCCCGCCGACAACCGGCGAACGAGCCGCCACGTCTGCGTTTATCCGAAACTTCGTCGCTCCAACAAGCCTCCGTGAGCGCGGCCAGGCAACGTTGTCTGCTCTCTGCCAGAGCCTCTTCGCGTCGGCCGAGTTTCGATACAGCGATTGACGTCTCGCTTCGCCGACCACTTCAAAAGACAGACCAACCAACCTGGACATCACCATGTTTTCACGACGACAGATGCTGCAGACTGCTTCCGCCGGATTTGGCTATCTCGCATTCGCCGGGTTGAGCAGTGCTCAGGCAGCGGACGAAGCAGCCCGCGATCCTCTGGCAGCGAAGAAACCGCACTTCGAACCGCGTGCCAAACGCGTGATCTTCCTGTGCATGGGCGGAGGCCCCTCGCATGTGGACTCGTTCGATTACAAGCCAGCGCTGAAGCGAGATCATGGAAAGCCTGGCAGGTACGGCGGCTCGCTTCTGAAGTCTCCGTGGGAATTTCGGAAACGCGGCCAAAGCGGCCTCTGGATTTCGGATCTGTTTCCAGAAGTCGGCAAGCTGGTTGACGACCTGACTCTGATCCGATCGATGCAGTGCGACCAGCCGGTGCATGCGGGAGCTATGACCCAGATTCACACGGGAACGGCGCAGTTCATTCGCCCTTCGTTGGGAGCGTGGACGCTGTACGGTCTCGGCACAGAAAACGACAGCCTGCCAGGTTTCGTTTCACTCGCCGCGCCGTCAGGTTCATCGCGGAATTACGGAAGTGCGTTTCTTCCAGCGATCTTCGGCGGAACGAAAATTGGACGAGCCAGTCGAGGCGGACAACAAAGGTCACGAGGTGGCAGCTCGGAAAGTGTCCCCGATATTCGAAACGGGGCGCTCTCAACTCAGCAGCAGAGAACGCAACTTGATCTCATCCAGGCACTCAATCGCGAAAAGGTTCGCCGCGACGAATATCAGCCGGGTGTCGAGGGAATCATTGAATCCTACGAACTCGCTTTCCGCATGCAGGATGCCATGCCCGCTCTCATGGACACGTCGGAAGAAACGGAATCAACGCTCGACATGTACGGCATCAATGGCGGACCGACCGACGGGTTCGGGAAACAGTGTCTGCTGGCTCGACGGTTTGCTGAGGCTGGCGTTCGCTTCATCGAGGTGACGCATCAAGGCTGGGATCAGCACGCGAATCTGTCCGTCGATCACAAAGCTCGTGCAGAAGGCTGCGACCTTCCGATCGCCGGACTCCTCAAAGATCTCAAGCAGCGAGACATGCTGAAAGACACCCTCGTCATCTGGGGCGGAGAGTTCGGCCGAACCCCCGCAGCCCAGGGCGGCGACGGCAGAAACCACAACAACAAGGGCTACACCACCTGGATGGCGGGCGGCGGAGTCAAAGGCGGCTTCAGCTACGGAGCCACCGACGAGCACGGCTACGAAGCCGTCGAGAACAAGTGCCACATCCACGACTGGCACGCCACGATCCTGCACCTGCTTGGCCTGGATCACGAGCAGCTAACCTATCGCTACGCAGGCCGCGATTTCCGCCTGACCGACGTTCACGGCAACATCGCCAAAGACATTCTGGCGTGACATTGTGAGCCGACGGCGCTAGCCCAATGCCACCAAAGTTGTGAGCCGTGACGCGTAAGCGGCCGGGCTTCACTCGCTGCCCGTGGCCTGACGGCACCCGGCTCGCCTCAGTATTGATCTGGCCGAGCGACGGAACATTCACTCGTTGAAATCTGACGGTGCGCGGACTTCGATGGTCGGCTTCTTTCCGTAGATGACGCCCGTGTGGCTCGACTCGTCCATCTCAGAGATCAACTTCGCGTAGTACGGTTGGTACTTTGCGATGCGCTCGATGGCCGCGTTGCGTTTGGACTTTGACATCTCGAAGCCCTTCCGATCTTTGACCGTTGCCGTTCCGGTCAACCCTCGGCCTGCAAACACCATCGAAGCGACGGTGTGCATCGTATAGTTGTGATGGTCGATCAGGCGTACGAGTCGCTCATTTTCGTCGGGCGTCAACGATCGTTTCTTGCTGTAAGCTCGATCGATCGTCTCTTTCATCCGGCCCAGAATCGGCCAGTACGCCGCGAGGTAGATACCAGGATTATTCGCCCCTGGGTATCGATTGAAGAACGAAGCAATCATTGCTTCATTCTTTGCCTTTCCCGGACCTTCTTGGAACACCTTGACCAGCGACTCTTCCATGAGATCGTAGTAAGCCTTCACGTCGTCAGCCGCGACTCCGTACAACGCTCGGTAATACTTTTTCTCAGCCGCTTCTGCGTCAAAGTCGTAATCCCAAAGCATTCTGCCGAGAAGGTAATGCCCGGCCCCGAGCAATTCGTACGACCGGGCAATGTAGTGATACCCGCCGTCGACGCCGTGCTGTTTCTGGGCTCGGCACTTCTCGATGAGATGTTTCGTCACCGGAGCGACCATGTAGAGCGGCGTCTGGTCGTAATGCCAGATGTCGTACTTGTAGAACGTTCCAGCGGCTTCGTGCCAGCCGCGTTCCATCGCCGCCTCCGACCATTCATCGCCCTCGTAGAACGCTCCTTGAGAGAACCCGCTGTTCGTTGGGTGGACCAGAAACAGCATCGGGTGAGGCTTCACATTCCTAGGGGCGTATTTGTAGTCCAGGTAAATGATGACTCCGAGTCGCTTGTCGGGATGAACCTTCTCAACTCGCTCGGCAACCTGATTGCTGAATGTGATGAACCGGTCGGTAAGAACTCGGCGACCGTCCGGGCGAACGCGTCCACTGTCCAGAGCCTGACACTTTCGACATGTGCAGAATTTGCGACCATCGTTGGCGGCAATCGAAAACATGTCCGAGTTCGGAGACTTGTTGAAATAATCGATCGCCGCTTTCGCGAAGTGCTCGACGACCTGCGGGCTACTCGTGCAGACCTGACCGCCGCGTTTCTCGGCATAGTGCTTCGGATATCGCTTGCCGTTGATTTCAGCAAACCATTCCGGATGCTCTTTGCCATAAACATCCGGCGACATGATCCGATGCCAGTTATGCTCGTGCCGAACTCCCATCGGATGGCCAAGTCGCAACCGCCTTCCAAAGACTTCATTCGCTTTGCCTTCCGGCGACTTCGTGAATTGTCGGTAAGAGCAGTCCGGTGCGTCGACGATGTGCATCGACTTTATGGTGAGATTCTTCTGTGGAGGAGCAATCGTGCCCAGATCGTCGTGCCAGGCAAACAGCATTCCGTAGTAGCGTTCAAGAAACTCGTAAGTCCCGTAGAGCGTGCCTGGCTCCATGCCCGATCGCGCCGCAACCTGATGTGCACCAACCTTCGGCGTGTCTCGCCCAACGATGTGAATGTCCTGCCCGATCGATCGAATCCGAAAGCCCTCCGACGCCAAACCGTCTGTCGTAATTCCAGCTTTCGTCGACCACGGATTTCGCCCGAAGAAAATCGTCGGCGTGCCAGCAACCGGTTTCTCAACCCGCACCGGGTCGGCGCCCGTCGCCTTCTTTACGAGCAACCGGTACTCCTTAAGAGCAAGCACTGCCGCCGGATCAGCTTCGTCATTCGACAGGCAGATCATGTTGTGAACCGGCTTGCCGTTTCGAACGAGCACGATTTCCTGGTGCTCCACTGGACGATTATTCGCAGCAGCAGCGTCAGGCAGCATGACAGCCGACAAAGCCAATAAAACGATTACCGCAAAGTAATTTTTTGACATCTCGCCGCGTGCCAGATCCAGGAACAACGTTGAAACAAAACTCAGTGACCACGTTACGTGGCACGAGGATTTTAAGGGTGCGTCTCGACGCACCACAACGCTATGAAGATCGATGGTGGAACACGTCGAGTCACACGCGCTCCTTAAAAGTAACAAGTCGCTCGTCAAACTTGTGGCCTTACAAAGAACCAGTAGTAGAATCCGCACATCGCGATCGGCCAATAAATCAGGCCGATACAAATGAGTGTCCGAGCCTTCTGAAACTTCCGGATAAATTTGACGACATTCTCCGGCGTCGAACGATCCGGCGACATGGCTTCGTTCAACACGTCGCGATGCCTGAAACTGATTAGTTGCCACTGGCAAAGCCGAACCAATAGCCATCCCATCGCCAATGGACCAAACACGGGAAAGACAACAGGGAGAACAAAAACCAAAGGTACGCTGTACGCATCCTTCGCGATGTATCGCATCCGCTGTTGAGTTAGAGCATCAATTGCAAGATCACGCGTACTTGGCATGTTTCCTGAATCCTTTCAAGAATTGTGGTCCGTCTATCTGCCGGCGAGGAAAAACCACCTCGTATACAGAACGTTCAATTAGCAGGCAGTTCTGCGGGCTCACCAAGCTTCAAGTTAATCACTCGGTCAGCTCGGTCTTCCAAGCCATCAAGAAGCCATCGGTCGAGGACCGTGGTTGCGGCGAAAGTGCCGACTCGGCGAAGTTCCCACGCGCTGTACTGGACGGCGTCGATCGCGCCGTTCGTCAGCGGCGTGCCCAGGACAGTGCGTGCTCCCAGTGGAGCGGCAATTGCCGCGTCGGCTTCTGCAACCTTCCGCTGGACCCAATCCGTACCGTTGTTGATTCGCTGCAGATTTCCGGAGGAGTACCAACTGTAATCACCCAGCGCGACCTTGTTGAGCTGCAGATCCGGCAGCATGACTCCGTTGCGGTCCAGTTCACGCTGAGTCCAGCGATAGGCTGTGCGTGTTGGTCGCTGTCGAAAACCGATCAGCCTGACGGTGTCATCAAACAGACGATTGACGCTCAGTTCAGTGACACTCAACGCATTCTTGGCAGCGTTGTTCAAATCCCAGAACGAGTCCGGACGATTCACCGATGTCGGCTGAACCGGATAAATCTCGCGGGGTGCGTATTGGCGAGGCGCCCACGCTCCCAGATCAACGTCCTGCCAGATCAACGGCATTCTGAAGTCCTGCGATTTCGATTTCGGCACTTCGTAAATCGACCGAATTGGGCTCCCGTCGAAGTCGTCCTCGTTGACTGAAACGCCAGCCATTTCCAACACCGTCGGCAACAGATCAACCGACCGAACCGGATCAGTAACGATGGCCTCACGGCGAATGTTCGGCCCAGCCACAAAAAATGACATGCGCATCGTCTCAACAAACGGATGCCCATGCGCCGTGCCCGGTTTGTTATGAGTATCAAACTGCCAGCCTGGATTTGCCGTGACCACCAGGTCTGCCGCGAAGTCGCGAGCTCTCGCACTCAAATGAGGCTGCCACAACATGTGTCGGGACATGCTCACGACGCTGTCTGGATAAACCGTCCCCATCGTAATTTTCAACCAGGACTGCTCATCGTGGTAGCGACCAAAAATCTCCGGCGAAACTGATCCAACCATGCGAAGAGGATCTGCCTTGGGCCGAGTAATCAACTCAAAACGAATGCTTCCATCGTCCGAAGCTCGAACGTTGCGGACCACCTGATAGCGATACAAAAACGTTCCGTCAGCTCGTTGCACACGATCGACAATCGCAAGTCCACGATGGCGGTTGGCGATCAAAATCGAACTCTCATCAATCCTCGACAGGACCAGATCAATTGGCCCCGGTTCTCCGCCGGCATGAGCAGCGTCGGCAACTCTCCAATCTGCCACAATCACCTGGCTGTCTGATGGCGTTTCAAAATCTTGATTTACTGACGCACCGATCTGGAGTAACTCGTCGATCAGGTTAACCGGTCGACGTCTTTCGCGAATTCGATACTGCAGCAAATCCGCGGTCGAATTCGGAGCTGACCAGTCGCCCGATCCGAAATGTTTGCGTGGCAAATAGACACTGGCTGCCCCAGTACCGACCGCGTCGACGAAAGCGAAATCTCTGGCCCCGTCGCCGTGAGTCGGATTGCTGTATCGATGCTGCCTGACGGACAACCCGAGCCCTCCGCCAGTCCTGTGCCCCTCGTGGTCAATCCGCGCCGGCTGATGAAAGAACTCGTTGACAAGGTCATAGCGTTCGAGATGTGCAAATCGACCTCCGAGATGCCCATGATCGCTTACCAGCAGAAGATAGGTGTTTTCGAACCGGCCGCGTCTCTTGAGTTCGCCAACCATCTCGCCGATCAATCCGTCCGCCTCGACAATCGCTCGCCTGGCCACGCCGAATTGCCCGCGATACTCGCCATGACTAACCGAATCGGTCTCTGGGAGCCAAACGACAGTCACTGCGTGATCCTCATTGAACAGGTTGTCGACGGCGTACGCGGTGTTGGCCTCATCGACGTATCGCTTCGACTGATGAGTCCCGAATGGCGGCACTTCGTCGGTCAGATACCGAGTCCACAAAGCCGGCGTCAGCTCGCTCATGACCGGAAGAATGCCGGCTCCGAATGACTTATTGGCCTGAGCAAGATGATGCAAAGCTGTCGGCGTTTCGCTGGTTCGTCGATTGCGAAACTGCTGAGCCGCCTCTTCTCCGCTAACCAACCGAACTGCGGCCGTGCCGGATTCGAGCAGCCCTCGCTCAATGCCTTGCGGCATCAAAAATCTACCATTCAACACCGGACCGTCTGTGGCGAGATAGTTGTCGCTGCGTCCCGCTCGTCGATCGAATCCGATCTGCCCTTTTACGCCGTGACGATCACTGAACGTTCCCGTCCACATCGTTCCGTTGGAAGTGATGGTGTCAGCCGGAAAGACCGTATAGGCGTGCTGAAGTTTTGTGCCTCCGCGTAAGAACGTTCTCGTAATGTTCGGCAGATGCCCCATCGCGGACATCTCTTCGACGATGTCCGGCCGCAGCCCGTCGACATAAAAAATCAACACGCGCGCATCCGACGCCGGCCCAACAGCCGACACATTGTCGACCACGCGATTTCGCACGGACACCGGTGTCAGCGGACCACCAATTCGAATTCGGGCAGAGAAGTGGCCTTTGTTTTCGGCGCAGACGTCGTCGTTCACCCCAAGCCACAGTTCGCCAGACTCGGTAGCCAGAACGCTGTGATTTCGGCCGACATAGAACGGGCGACCTTTGGCACCGACTCGGCCGATGAGAGCATAAACCGGCGCCGGCCCTGCCCCGGCAGCCGGCAACGGAAACCACAGTCCTGATTCTTTGTCGAGAAAATGAAACGTTCCTTCAGGGCCAAGCGTGCTAACAATCGGGTTCGCCTGCCCCGGCCTTGTCACAAGAATCTCGCCGTTCGCGTTAATCGTCAGAGTGCGTCCGGACTGAACACTGATCTCGGTGTTTATCCAGTTCTGGTCTGCGGGAATCGTGACGCGGTAAGACTGATTCGCTCGGTCCTCTGCCGCCTGAGTCGGGCTAGAGGAAGTAATCAGGACGACAACGGCCAGTACCAACAGCAGGAAATCCACTCCTTGCTGATCGATGCGGGCGGCGTCTCTTCCTAAGGAAACGCCCTTCCGTCTGATGGTCGTTGACTCAACCATGTCAGTACGGAACCTCGACCAGAAGCTCGACGGAACCACTGCTCGGATCGACCGACGGCAGGATGCTGATCTCTGAACCATCTTCCAGGTGATGTCGCGCGACGGACTTGCCAATCACATACCCCATCGCCGCACCGAAGACGACGTCAGACAAGTCGTGATCTCTCTGGTCGATACGACTCCAACCGATCAGACCGGCGAGAGCGTAAGCCGGAACACCGGCAGACGGCCCGTAGTATTCGTCAAGCACGGCCGCAATCGTCATGCTGCTTGAAGTGTGGAACGAAGGAAACCCGTACTCGCCATCGTTCCATCGATCGGTGGGGCGATCCGTGTTCGCGATTCCTTTAATCGCAACCGTGCTCAACCCATTGATTGCGTACGCACTGAGAACCGTCTTGCTGACGTCGTGCAGTTCCTCGTCGTCGTTCATCAAACTACTGGCGTGAATAGCCAGCAGAATCGGAACTTGAGCCTCTGCGTTTCCAAGGTACCCCAGAAACTCCGAAGCATTTCCCCATCGTTGCGGGTGCTGAGCCGTGTCGTCTCGGACGTCCTCGTCCAGTTCCTCACGGACAATGAGTGATCCTCCCAACGCGACTCCCAGCAAAGCAGCATTCCGAGCGGTCACAATTTGCTTCGCGTCCCGACCAACCATCGGCCAGAACTCGCTCACATCTTTTTTCAGATCTTCCCGAAGCGACAACGGTTTATGAGCAACGTGATTCGACTGTCGCTGATTGATCACCGAAATCTCAGTGCCCTGAGAAGCGTGATGCCGTGACGAAGGTTCAATCTCGTGATGCGAAGCGACGTCGACGCCTTGGCAGCCGATCATCAAGCATGAGACCAGGCATCCGATTAGAGCGACTCCAAACGTCGAATCTCTAACGGCGCGCACAGCCCCCTCGAAACGCCGCAAACGCGCGACGCCCGCAAAGGAATGTTCCGTCCGTGGAATCTGCGAGGAGTCATCTCTGCTCCTCAACTTACTGAGCATCCTGCTTCGCCTTGCGGACCTCAATCCGCTGATCACCGGGATTCCCAAAATGGCCTATCGCGAGATGGCTCTAAGACACCTCGAATACGGTGATAAGCTAAGCCCGGAACGGAAAATCAGACAACAGCAAACAGGCAATAGCAGACATGCCGCCAGCCGTGGCTGCGAATCAAAACACGAACGTAACCTGTATCAGAAAAACCACTTACAAATCGACCAACATCAACTGGCGGAGCTAACGGCCGATCTACTCGTCGCCAGAACGACGGTCCGGAATGACTGAAACCAGAAAACTGGGCAACCTACGCAACAAAGGGGTGAGCAACCGGAACCGAAAAGCGACTCTACCTGCCCTATCACCCGTCGATATTCACTTCGCGGGGCATTACGCCGGCACGCTGAAGTCGCACTTTAAACTCGCCCGTCGACTCCCCAGGACTTGGCCAGACATCGCTCGGAGTATGCGACTCATCCATCCACTGCCCGACCTGGCGAATCAATTTCTGATGCTGAACAGCAAGGTTCTGTTTCTGCTGTGGGTCGGTCGCGAGATCATAGAGTTCAACTTTTCCACCGCTCTTTCGATGAGCAAACCAGTCGCCGGTTCTGACCGCCTGGTTCTGATTGAACTCCCAATAGAGATAGTCGTGCTTTGTCTGGCTCTTCGATTCACCTCGCAATGTTGGAGCGAAGGAAACTCCATCAACACCAGGCACTGATGACGAAGGAGCACCAACCAGTTCCGCAGCTGTGGGAAGAAAGTCCCAGAATGCCCAGGTGTGGTCATTGACCGTTCCGGGTTTGATTCTGCCCGGCCACCGAGCGACCGCTGGCACTCGAAAGGCACCGTCGTAGCTGTCGCCCTTTCGTCCACGAGTCGGACCGAAGCTGTTGAAGTGCTGACCGATTGGCGTGACCGACTTATCTCGATCGTAGCCGTGCGTGCTATGCCCGTTGTCCGAAGCAAACAGAATGAGTGTGTTGTCATCAATGCCGAGATGCTCAAGCAGCGCGAGCACATCGCCGACTCCCTGATCAAGTCGAGTCACCATCGCCGCCCATTCTTTGTGACCGATCGCCCACGGCTTGTCTCGGTACGGGCTAAGGTTCGGAGCGATCGCCGGCCCGTGCGGCAATGTATGAGCCAGGTAAAGAAAGAACGGTTCATCCTTGTGCTCGCGCAAAAAGTCGAGGGATCGAGCGTGAATCTCGTTGAACGAGAACTTCGCCTTCTTTGGATCAGCGATTCCGGCCGGAATCACTCGCCCGTCAGCGCCGTATTTGCTTTGCGCTTTATGGTTGTGACCAGCGTGTGCCGGGTAATCGACTCTGGTTGTGTTGTCCCAAAGAAACGGCGGGAAGTAGCTGTGAGCTTTTCGCTGATTCAGATACCCAAAGAACTGATCAAATCCCTGACGATTGGGAACCGCGTCAGGCTGCCCCATCAGACCGAGCCCCCACTTGCCGAACAACCCGGTCGCATAGCCAGCGTCGTGAAGAACTTCGGCGACCGTTACGTCATCTTTCGCCAGTCCCTCACGATAGCCCTTGTACGAGTTTCCTCGAACTCGCGCGTGCCCTGGATGCAGCCCCTGCATCAAACAGGATCTCGATGGAGCACAAACCGAGTTCCCGGCGTATGCATTCGTAAATCGCACTCCTTCTTTCGCGAGTCGGTCAATGTTCGGCGTCAGAATCTGCTTCTGCCCGTAGCAGCCAAGATCTCCCCAACTCAGATCATCCGAAATGATCAGCACAATATTCGGCCTGTCCGGCTTCGCGGCGTCCGTTACGCGCGGCACGACGCAAAACGACAGCAGCAGGATGACCATCCGAAATCTGAAGACTGTATTCAACATTTAGATCTATCCTCGCTCGATGTACTTCTCGGCCGACCATTCCAGACTTACTTCAACGCCTCTTCAATTGACTTCGCCACTTGCCGTCCAAGGAAGTCATACCCCTTACCGTTAAAGTGAACGTCGTCAGGATTCTGAAGCTCTCCCAAACGCGGAGTCACGGCCTCAAACAAATCATCCGTGGCAATGCCCTGCCTCTTCGCGACTTCCGCGGCAAGCACGTTTCTTTCGACAATGGACGCTGCTCGAAACTTCTTCGCCGGAACGTCCGGAATCGGTGTCGTACTCGCCCAGACGACTTTCTTACTGACATTCTTCATCTGTTCAACCAGTTGTTCCAGTCTCGCGGCATAGTCAGTCAGCGGCGTATTGCGATCGTGAATTCCAAAGTTGCAATGAATGACGTCCCACTCCCCATCACCAAGCCAGATGTCGATCTTCTTCAGCCCCGTCGAAGTCGGCCCACAATTCGCGGGTGCACGATGCACGTTTGCCTTACCTGCGAGGTACTTTCGAACTGCCTGCGTGTAACCTCGAGATACCGAGTCACCAATAATCAAGACGCGTGGCAGGTTGGGATCATCCTCCACGAAGTCCCAGGCATTGGACTGGCCGGCCACTTTCTGACGTTTGTGAATCGGCAGGTAGAACCCGCCAAGATTCTCCTGAAGGACTTTCTCCCACGCCTGTTGATCCGCCGGTAAATCGGCAACAAGAGTCTGGTATTCAGCATCCAGCACGGCCGCTCTGGCTGCCTTCTGTGCGGCCGTTTCCTTCGCATTGGTGGGCTCACTCTTGCCCCCTTGCGCCGAATCCTGAGCATCAACCGGCAACGTGAATGCCAGGCTAACAACCATGACAAGCAATGTGATTCTCATCAGTGCAAACATCGGTCGTTAGTTCCATTTCCCAAAAGTGATCTCAACATGACGGCACGACATCTCGCATCAAGGCTTAAACCTTCAACAGAGTAGGCAGTGACCGATCCGACACACAAGGAGTCGCACTGCCGCAAGCAAGTTTGAGCCCCAGCCTGCACTATGTGAGTTTCGGCAGCACCGTGATCTCTGCATGGCTCGCGTTCGAAAACATTGCCATGCGTCATTGCAACCAGAAACACAAAGAGCGAATCGTGAATAGGAAATTCACGATCATGCAAAAACCGGCAACGATGATTGACCGCCCCGTAATCCGTCGTCGTCTACCACGAGATCAAACTGCCGAGGCGAGGGACACCAACAGAAGTGAGGCATGAAAGCTTCCCAGAATGCTACCGAAGAGAAACTTTGCCACGCGCAGCGGCGAAAGCCGTTCGTTGTGAAACTCACTTGACAGTGACTACGCCTGTAGCCATACCATGGCTACATATGTAGTCAGTCCGGATTCGAAACATGCCAGAGCAACAACATATTTCCGATGCCGAGTGGGATGTGATGCAGGTCGTGTGGTCTGGTGGCCGTGCCTCTGCCGCAGATGTCATCAGCGAGCTGGCCGAAGACAAAGGCTGGAATCATCGCACGGTTCGCACACTGCTGTCGCGACTCGTCGACAAGGAGATTCTCACGTATGAAGTCGATGGAAACCGTTACGTCTATAAGGCGAAGGTGACTCGGCAGCGATGCGTGCGAAGCGAGGGGCGTTCCTTCGTCAACAAGGTCTTTGGCGGCGACGTGAAGTCCCTGCTGCTTCACTTTGTTGATGACTCGGACCTCGATGCAGAAGACCTGAAGAAACTGCGTGAAGCGCTGAAGTCAAAGAAACGCTCATAACATAGATGAACGTCACGCATCCCAGCTCCTTAAGTCAAGTGGGCCCGCTATGAGATTCGACGAAACAGCTCTGATGACGACATTCGATTTCTTCGCGGGGATGGCCTTCCGCGGGACGTGTGTGGCTATGGTGGCCCTTCTGTTCGTATTGGTCCTTCGAAAACACATTCGCCCCCAGATTCGATACTTATTGCTGATTCTGGCCTTCCTGCGGCTCGCTTTACCGGTTGCTCCAGCCAGTGGATTGAGTGTGTTCAATGTCCGGCCACACACCTGGTTCGCGGCCGTCGATGCTTTGGGCCCAGCCCGTGTGGTCGAGAGTCAGTTTGAACCAAACGCAGTTCCGCCCGACAAACTGGCGGATCCGGTGCGTGCTCTGAACTCGATCCCTGTTGTAGCTGTCGATTCTCCGGTGGAAGAGGAAAACCAGCCCTCAAGAGAAAAGGATATTGGCGAGTCCGCTGCTGAGGTTGATTGGACTCAGCCACCTCAACCCGGCGCGTTAGCGGCAATCGCCAACCGAGATTACCTATCGTGGAAAACCCTTTTACTTGCTGTTTCTGGGTTGGGAACCGGACTGATTCTGAGCCGATCCCTAATCGCGACAAGTAAATGGAGAGCAATCCTCGCGCGAGCCACGAAGAACGCAATCCTTCAGTCATGTGCAGACCAACTGCTTGAAGAATTGAATATCAGGCGGCCTGTTCGTGTCGTCATGTCGAAGGATTGCAATCAACCCGGTCTCTACGGGTTGCTGAGACCGGTTGTCATTCTTCCGTCCTGGTGCAGCGAGTTGTCAACGGAAAGCGTCCGGCTTCTTCTGCGACACGAGCTGACTCACCTGCGGCGGTTCGACCATTGGGTGTTTCGATTGACTCAGGCAGTCGCTGCGTTCCATTGGTGGAACCCGATTGTTCGCAGAACGCTGACGCAACTGCGACGCGAATGCGAACTGGCCTGCGACCAGGCCGTATTGAAAGCTCTTCCGGCAAAGGATCGCCAACAGTACGGACATTTGCTGCTTGAAGTCGCGGACAGACAGATAGCCAACCGATCAAACTTCACTGCGATCGCGTTCTCGCCGACCGCGTTAACACTGGGCGAACGAGTCAACCAAACGCAGAATTTTTCGCAGTCGTCGTGGCGGTCACGGCTAACGGCGGCTGTGTTCGTGGTCTCCGTCGCTGCATTTGGCTTAACCGACGGATTGCCTCTGCCCGTAAACGCGGACGAAGCGATTGGCACAACAGCAGCCCCCAAAACGCCAGCACCTGAAGTCGTCAATCTCAAGGGACATTGCGTCGATCAAAACGGGAACGCGGTCCCTCACGTCTATGTGGGTGTTTACGGTGGCCGGTCCACGGCAGAGCCTGTGATCAAGATCGCTGAAGGTGGTACAGACAAAGAAGGGCAGTTCCATATCCAGGGAACGCTGCCTGAATTGCTTCGTGAACCTTCCGCAAGCCCTCTCCAGGTGGTGGCTGTTTTTTGGAAGCGAGGCGGCCATGCGACGACCATGATAGAGTGGACCGGCGAGGCCATAGACGACAGTTTGACCGTCGTGACGGATACCAAAGTCAAACGCATTCAGGGCCGTGTTATCAACCATCTTGGGAACCCCGTGCAGGGAGCAACCGTGATCCTCCCCAACCGGCTCTACGCCGCCATTCCGACTTCACACTATGGCCTGACAAATGTTGAAGGCCAATTCAACATCCCGAATTTGCCATCTAAGCTGGAAGCGAAAACCCTGTGGGTTGCCCATCCAGGTTTCGGGCAGATGGAATTCCGCCACTCGGAAGCCCTCTCGGATGTTCGCACTGCGCCGCCGTCTGTAGTGGACTCTCCCGTTGGGGAATCAGGAAAGCTCGATGGAGGCGATCTTGCGAATCAGGTGCCGTTCAAGACCAAGGCTGCTGCTGCTGCCGCTCCGTCATCATTACTGACAATCACAATTCCGAAACCGGGAGGAATTGAAGGGAAGGTTATTGATTCAGCATCGCAAAAGCCGGTGAGCATGTGCGTGGTCTCGGCATGGAGCAAAGATCGCAAACAGTTCGCGCAGACTCAAACCAACAAGCGAGGAGAGTACCAGCTTCGCGTGTTTCCCGGTGAGTACACACTGACTGTTGTGGCAGGAAAAGCGGAACTGGAAGTCGAAAACCGAGTCACCATTGAGGCAGGCAACACTGTCACCGCCAGTGCCATCAAGATCAGGGACGAACGTTCAACAAGTCCAAAGCGAAACACTCGTGTCGCTTGGTTCACCAAGAAACCGGATCGCATCGAAGTCGCTGCAGCGAAGAGCCGTGAATACCAGTTCGGTGAAGGTTCAGACGAGGTCGATGCTGAAGCGATACGACTGCTGAGCGTCCTTAAGGAACAGCAGGACAACCATAAAACCGGCAGCGACGAATGGGCAGAGACAATGAGGTCGCTCATCAATCTAGGATCAGCAGCAGTGCCACAGCTATGCGAAGACCTCGACAGAACCGACCAGAAGGACCGGTCGATGTTGAGGTCCCTTCCGTTCATCCTTCGAGGAATCGGCGACACACGAGCCGTCCCCTCGCTGATCCGAGCCATTCCACGTTGCTTTGGCAGAGACGGCAGCGACATGGGCTACCGTTGCGAGGATCCCGACCTCTTAAGCTTCATGCAGAAGCACGACCATGGGAACCGCAACGCGTTGCTGGGGCCAGACAATGATTATTCGTGGGGGCGGCCCGTCAACGAGGTCTTCCCTGCACTGAAGCAACTTACCGGGCGTGGAGACGGAGCGTTTACGCTGGCTCACGTCTCTTCGCGAAAAAGTGGCCGTCACAACGTGCTGGGGCAACGGCTCTACAACCAGTCCGCGGTGGAATGGGCCGCATTCTGGGAAGAGAACTGGAACAAGTTCCTGGACGACGAAAAGTTCCGCTTAGTCAACGTGAAACCGGTTAAAACTGGCGAAATGCCAACAGTGCCGTCCCGCGATGTTCCATTCAAGATTAGTTCGGGGGAAAGCAATGGCAGTCTTGCTTCTGTCCTGTCTCCGTCGGGACATTTCGTCTTCAGAGATCTTGACACAGGGTTGCGAGGAGACCTGCCAGAGCAGTTTCGTAAATTGAGTCGTGATCAGCGCATCGAACAAATGGACCGAATCATCGCCTGGGCACGAAAGTATGGGTTCGACCTGATGGGCAGCGAAGTTGAGCATGACGGAGTTTCGACATACGTCATTCGGGCCATTGATACGGAAATTTCGGAGATTTCGAAGAACGACTTCGACAAGCCAAACTCCATGAATGCAATTGCGTCGCGAGGCCGAAAAATTGAGAAGATCATCGCTCATTTCGACGCCGCAGCGGAAAAATATGATTACTCAGCGGCCGGCTATTTTTGCTTCGTCACAAGCGAAGGAGTCCCAGGAAAAATGCTGCTGGGCGTCCCGATCACGAGCACAAACCTGATTGCCGGATTCTCTGACCACACCAGGAACGAATTCATGCACACTGGAATTTACCTGGGACGCCGGTACGCATTGAAGTGGTTGAAGATTGGGCAGTGAAACGACGTAAACGACCGTGGAATGCCGATACCGTTTACACCAGCAGCGGCCCCTCGATTTCCAGTCTTCGCTGATTGATCGGGCAGCGAAACGAACTACCCCGACGCCAGTGTCAGTATCCGCAAAATGAACCTGCCTGGCTCAACATCAAAACGCGACACGCTGCCTGCCACTTCGCCCGTTTGTAGACAGCCAATCGCCTCGCCTTCGAACTGGGTGAACCATGATGCGATCCCCCAAGCGAGCGAACCGCCAACGCGGCTTGTTGTCACGACGCCGAAGACACTTCCTCAAGGACGCAGTATGACGCTGCAATTACATGTTGTTAACGCAGTGTCTTTCGCGTTGCGGCGTTCCTTCGCAGCGTTCCGGGCGGAATCCCAAAACGTTTTTGAAATGCTTGTGACACGGACGCTCCCGAGGCGAAGCCGGTCTCAAACGCAATGGATTCGATCGATTTGTCGGTGTCGAGCAACAATCGGCGCACCAGTTCGAGACGCGTACGTCGGATTTCTTCGCCGGGGCTGCAGTTGAGCGTTTTGCGAAAACGTTGTTCAAGCGATCGACGTGACAGCAAGGTCGCTCGGGCTACATCCGAAACATCAATACCTTCGGACGCATGCTGGCGGATGTAACGCAACGCCGAAACCAGATCAGGATCATCGACGGCCAGAGTGTCGGTTGATTGCCTCGCGCGAATTCCCAACGGTGGAATTAGCTTTGTTCGTCGCGGAATGGATGCCCCATTCATCAGACGTTTCAGGACGCTGGCAGCCGTTTCTCCAATGTGATGGCTCGCCAATTCAATGCTGGAAATCTGAGGCGACGCCACGTTGCAAAGTAAATCGTCATCGTCGCCGGAAATGATGGCGATATCGTCGGGGACTCGAAGCGAGTTCATTGCACACACCTCGACGAGTTGACGAGCAGGCTGTGGGTCGCCGGCAAAAATTCCTACGGGCATCGGGAGTTTCTTTAGCCAGTCACGTACTCCCGAGTAATTCGTCAGCCATCCCGCAGCTTCGCTCTCAAACATTACGCACTGGCCACCGGTAGCTTCCACGGCGGCGCGAAACTCGTGGGCGCGCTGGTCTGAGTACCGACCAATCGATGGCGTGTAGCAGGCAAAGTGTCTAATCCCACGGTCTGCCAGATGCTCTACAGCCATGCGGGCTCTGGCACGATCGTCCGTTTGAACGCGAGCGAACCAACTCTCTCGCTTCGAGGTGCTGGAAACGTCGACGACAGGCACAGCAAGTCTCTTCACGTGCTGAGTCATTGAACGATTTCGCAATGCAGCGATCACTCCATGTCCATTCCAGACATTCGGGACACGCAGCTTGCCGTGTCGATCACGCGGCGAAATCAGCACCGTCCAACCGCACTGCTGACCGAAGCGGCAGACAGATTCAACAATGTTGCGCCCCCACGTGTCTTCGGTTTCGACGAGGATGCCGACGTGCCAGTTCGTCGTTTTCGTGCGTGCCATAGCATGGTCCAGATTTGGAGTATGCGCAAAATCATAACGAAGCTGCGCAGGTGCGTAAGGTGCAATAACTAAGACCGGATAGAATTGCGGACGTAATCAAGCCCGCCTTTGTGATGAGACCAGGCAACTCGCGCTAAGCGGAGACGGGCGAACGAGCCTGCTGTTGGAGTCATCTTTTGAGCACTTCAGTCGTGGACACACTATCAACGGATTCAAGCGATTCGCAGAAGCGGATCAGCACCTATCGGCGAATCGTGCTTTTGACCGAGGGGTTTTCGACGCCGTTTTACGCCAAGACGGCAATGAGCATGTTGCTATACCGTCGCGACGACATTGTGGCCATTCTGGACTCATGCGAATCCGGCAAGTCTGCACAGCAACTCTTCTGCGTCGGCGATTCAACGCCTGTTGTTGCGTCTCTCGACGGCCTTGACGCAGACGCTGTGTTTCTGGGGACCGCCGTGGCCGGAGGCAAACTGCCGGGATCGTGGCGTTCAATAATCCTGGATGCTCTAGCACGCGGGATTGATGTGGTTTCCGGAATGCACGATTTCCTGTCAGAGGATCCTGAATTCAGTCTCACATCGCGGCAAAACGACTCTTGCATCATTGACGTTCGAAAAAACAACGAAAAAGTCACTTCAACGGGTGAGGGATTTCGCAGTGACTGCCTGCGAATTCATACGGTCGGCCAGGATTGTAGCCTGGGCAAGATGGTCGTGAGCCTTGAAGTCCAGCGAGAATTGGTGGCCCGCGGCGAGGACGCTCAATTCGTTGCGACGGGGCAAACCGGGATCATGATCTCGGGCGATGGAGTTCCCATCGATTGCGTCGTTTCCGACTTCGTCAACGGAGCCTCCGAGGCACTGGTTCGACGCAATGAGTCTCATGACATCTTGCTAATCGAAGGACAAGGGAGCATTTCGCACCCGAGTTTCTCGGCAGTCACGTTGGGACTGTTGCATGGGGCCGCACCGGATGGATTGATCTACTGCTACGAAGTTGGTCGCGAGACGGTCAAAGGTCTCGACAATGTGCCGCTGTTGCCTCATCGCACAATGATCGACGCGTACCAGGCAACCGCATCGCTACGCCATCCGGCTCGCGTGATTGGGATCGCCATGAATAGCAGGAACGTTTCGCCTGAAGAGGCGGACGCCGAACGCCAACGAATCGAGCAGGAATTCGGATTGCCGGTGTGCGACGTTTATCGACATGGCGCAGCACCGCTGGCTGATGCTGTTTTGCGTCTACGGAAGGAACTCGGCCAATGAAGGTGCACGTTCACCGCGTCGAACTTCCGCTGCAGCATGAGTTCACAATCGCCCGCGGTTCCCTCTCTGTGCAGAAATCCCTGATTGTTGAGTTGGAGCACGACGGTGTTCGCGGATTCGGAGAAGCTACGGCGCACGCGTACTACGGTGTGACTGTGGACTCGATGGCGAATTCGATTGATCGTTGTCGACCATTGATCGAAGCGTTTGGCTTCGACAGCGCATGTGAACTTTGGAATCAACTACGGCCGCAGCTTGTCGACGAGTTGTTTCTGCTGGCCGCCATCGACTCAGCGGCGCACGATCTGTTCGGAAAACTGGCAGGTCGTTTCACGCATGCGATGCTGGGCCTGTGTTGGGGGGATGTTCCGCAATCCAGCTTTACGATCGGGATCGACACGATCGACCGGATGATCGAAAAGCTTGCCGAACGCAGCGGCTGGTCCGCTTACAAGATTAAGCTTGGAACAGACCACGATATCGAAATTACGCGACAACTCAGGCAGGAAACATCAGCCACTCTGCGAGTCGACGCGAACTGTGGCTGGACGGCTGACGAAACGATCGCAAACTCGCACGCCCTGAAGGAACTCGACGTCGAGTTCATTGAGCAACCACTTCCAGCAGACGCTCCAATAGAAGATCAGCGACGCGCCTTCGAAGAATCGGCTTTGCCGATCATCGCTGACGAGAGTTGCCGAATTGAATCAGACGTTGAAAAGTGCGACGGTCTGTTTCACGGGATCAACGTGAAACTCAGCAAGTGCGGCGGCATCACGCCGGGGCTACGCATGCTGCAGCGGGCCCGCGAACTTGGCTTGAAAACGATGGTGGGATGCATGGTTGAAAGCACGGTTGGCATTTCTGCTGCGGCTCAGTTGCTTCCGTTGCTCGACTACGCTGACCTCGACGGTGCTGAGTTACTGGCGGGCGACGTCGCTCACGGAGTATCTGTCGCGGATGGCGTCGTGAGAATGTCGGATCGTTTTGGTAATGGTGTTGAACTGTTTGAATCGGTGACGGCACGTGTTTAAGAACCGACCGACAATTGAGCGACACATTGGACCTTCGGAGAAGAAATGATGAGACGAAACGCCCTATTGCTCGCGCTCACTGTTACAGTCGCAAGCGGTATCGGTTTTGCCGCCGGCCGAATGCTCTCCGTCGATATGGCGACTAGTACCACATCAGTGCGGGCCAGCGAGTCGGTCAACAGTTCACTCACCCTTGAAGAGTCAGCGAACCAGGCTTTAGACAAACCTGTCATCGGGATCGCCAGCTTGACCAGTGATACTTACGTGCGTGCGGTCCGCGATTGCGGCGGCATACCCGTTGTGCTGCCAAACGCGGATGGCAGCGTCGAAGAGATCGACGAGTATCTTCAACTGCTCGACGGATTAATCATGCCGGGCGGAGCGGACATTCCACCATCAGAGTATGGTGAGGAACTGCATCCAACGGCGAAGCTGCTGAATGACGATCGATATCGTTTTGAGAAGGCGATGATCACCGCGTGGATCAAACAAACGGACAAGCCGCTGCTGGGAATTTGTCTGGGAAGTCAGTGGGTCAATGTTGCTCACGGCGGCTCGCTCGTGCAGGACATTCCTTCGGAGTTCGGCGGCCACCCCAAAGGCGTCTCTCACATGGTGAAACTGGAGCCCGATTCACGACTGAGTGAGATATTTGGACAGACGGAATTCGAAGTGAATTCGCTCCATCACCAGGCGGTACGTGACGTTGGCGACGGACTTCGTATCGTTGCAAGGAGTCCGGATGGGATCATCGAGGCTACCGAAACGACCGACCCGGATCGTTTTCTCATCGGTGTGCAGTGGCACCCGGAGAAATTGATGCCGGAAAACAAGTTGCAGGAAAAGCTCATCCACGCATTTGTTGAAGCGGCCGTAAAGAGAAAAGAATGAACTTTCTAACAACGCACCATGCTCGAGCTCTCCTGAACGCTCTGGCTGTTCTGGCACTCGCTCTCTGCTCTGCCGTGCAAGCGGATGAGTCGGTTCACGTCGCCGTATTCAAGGGCGATGGAGTCGGACCGAGCGTTGAAGACGTACTCGCTGCACTGAAAGAGGCCGGAGCTGAAAACTTTTCCGTCCGTCGAATGGTGGCCGATGAGATCAGGGCTGGAAAACTCTCCGATGTCGACGTGTTAATTCATCCGGGCGGCAGTGGCAGCAAGCAGGGAAGAGCTCTCGGAGAAGAAGGACGGAAAGCGGTTGCCCGATTTGTCCGAGACGGTGGCGGGTATCTCGGTGTTTGCGGAGGGGCCTATCTGGCCACGAACGACTATTCGTGGTCACTGAATCTGATCGATGCCAAGTGTGTCGACCGAAAACATTGGGCACGAGGCACCGGCAGCGTGAACATCAAGTTGTCTCCAGCAGGCTCCACTTTCTTTGGTCATGCCGACGAGCAGATGGAAATTTTCTACGGCCAGGGACCACTGCTCGGGCGGCCCGAATGGGATGATAAAGAGGTACCTGACTATCAAAGCCTTGCGATCTACGATTCTGAGATCGCTGAGAAGGGTGCTCCAGCCGGCGTCATGAAGGGAACGTCGGCAGTTGTTCGAGCAAAGTACCATGGCGGACGAGTCTTCTGCTTCTCCGCCCACCCGGAGAAGACGAAAGGCCTTTACTATATGATTCCGGTGGCGGTCCGCTGGCTGGCTCAGGCGGAAGACGAGCATGCCGTTGAGCTCCCCGAGATCAGCCGCGTCGTTCGAAAGCATGTGCCCGCCGACTCTCCCGGCGGGATTGCCGTTCTGGTGACACGTCACGGGGAGGTGCTTCACCGCAAAGGCTACGGTTTTGTGAAAGGGAATCACCTGACAACACAGTCACCGCTTAGTCTGGCATCGGTTACGAAGCAATTCGCGGCAATGTGTGCCGTTATGCTGATGGAAGAAGACCGGCTCGACCAAAAGCAGAAAGTCTCACATTACCTGCCCGACTTGAACTTACCGGTGCAAGGGCGAGAACTTCTGGTGCAGGATCTTCTATGGCACACCAGCGGTCTGCCAAACTTCATCAGCTCGAAAGAAAAGGCCACGATCGAGGAATTCAAGAAGCAGCGAGGACTCGAGTATCTCACCAACAAGACGCATGCCGAATGGTTGGCAACGATGGAAATGCGTCGGCCGCCTGGTCAGCAATACGAATACACCAACTCCGGGTATGTCCTGCTCACCCGAATCATCGAAGTGATCGTCGACGAGTCATTTCACGACTTTCAGAAACGCCGTATCTTTGACGTGCTCGAATTGGAAGGAACATCTGACAGCAGCCGATTCAACGGCTCGGGCAACATGAGAACGACACTTCTGGACTACACGAAGTGGGACCGAGCGTTATGGGAACGGGATTCTCGGCTTCTGTCCGAAGATGGATACCGAATGCTGTACACCGAGGGAGTTCTCGATAGCGGAGAGCCGATGGGCTACGGGTTCGGTTGGCGAGTGAGTTACAAAAACAGGCAGCTTGTCACTGCAGAGCACGGCGGCGTGGGAAGCGGAACAACAGCGGCCCGTAATCTCGTCAGACGACACTTCAACGATCAAACTACGGTTGCAATCTTCGCTCAGGAGAACCGCGAGCTTGGTCGAACCGATCGAGATGTCTTAGTCAGCGAAATCTATGAGTCGCTGCTGAAATGAAGTGCCACCGTCGGCGGCACAACGAACGCGTCTAACCAGGGCTCTGTGATTTCGTGAAAGATTCCAGCGACTCGTTTCCTTCGAATGATTCGTCCGAGAGGTCTCGCCTCGAGCCAATTCCTGCCATCGAGGAAGCGGCCACCGGCACGGCTGACCATCCAGACTTCGCGATCAGTGATGTCCCCGGATTGCGGCCAGCTCGCGGATTCGCTGCTGCCGTTCTGGTTTGCGGAATCATCTGCAGTCTCTATGTCTTCGCTCGCGTCGATGCCGTTTGGCTTGAACAAAAAACGACCTACAACGTTTACGAAAACGACGCATCCCAGTTGGTGTATATGTTCAAGGGGAAAGAGTCGCTCATCGAAGACGTTGTCCCCTATGCGGAATCGCCGCTCCGCCGCGAAGTGCTGCACGACCTTGCCGAAAAACCTTCCATCGACAGTCAATGGGTGGTTGAAACCGTGCAGGTTGATGGTGTCGCCACGCAGCGATATTCGTTGATGGAAACACGGTTTCATTTCGGTCTGTGGTCGCTGCTGCCGGCTTTGGTGGCCATCGGACTTTGCCTTTTGACAAAGGAACCGTTGACCGCGTTATTTAGCGCAGTGGTCGTCGGTGCGTTCATGCTCGGACGCTTTGACATCACTGACGCCGTGCTGCTCCCCAGTCTCGCCAGCAAGAGTGCTGCGACAATTTTGCTGTTGTATCTTTGGTTGCTGGGCGGGCTGATGGGAATCTGGTCTCGCACTGGGGCGGCTCAGGCGTTTGCCGAATTCATGACGGCGCATTTCGTCAAAGGTCCGCGATCAGCGAAGCTGGTTGCGTGGCTAATGGGAGTGGTCTTTTTTCAGGGCGGCACCGTCAGCGTCGTGCTGGTAGGAACAATCGTCAAACCGGTCGCCGACAAGGAGAAGGTGAGTCACGAAGAACTCTCGTACATCGTCGATTCAACGGCTTCGCCGATCGCCTCCGTCCTCGCGTTCAATGCGTGGCCGATCTACATCCAAGCGTTGATTTTTGTGCCCGGCGTGAGTTTTCTGGCGACAGAATCCGACCGAATCACGTTCTTCTTCAAGAGTGTTCCGCTCAGTTTTTACGGAATCCTCGCCGTCACAAGCACGTTTCTGCTGAGCCTCGGATACACACGCTTCGCGGGCCCCGGAATTCGCAAAGCCAGCAATCGAGCGCAAACGACGGGACAGCTCGATGCCCCCGGCGTGACGCCAATGAGTTCCGATGAACTACAGGTTGCCCGGATTCCGCGAGGCTACAACCCGCATGTGCTGGAATTCTTCGTCCCGTTGATACTGCTCATCGGCACTGCCGTCGGCACCTTTATCATGACGGGAACGCCCCGCGTGAACTGGGCATTCGGACTGGCACTTCTCGTATCGGTGCTCGTTGCTCTTGCCAAAGGAATGCAGCTTGGAAATGTCATCGAAGGCATTGGCGATGGGTTGAAAGGAGTCGTGTTGGCATCGGTCATTTTGATGCTTGCGGTGACTATCGGCAGCATCAGCAGAGAAGTTGGCGCAGGCACGTATCTTGTCGACCTTCTGGGTGATCGCATCCCGTACATCGCCCTGCCCGTGGCTCTTCAGCTCATAACGATGATCATTGCGTTCTCGACCGGCACAAGCTGGGGCACATACGCCATCGCATTTCCACTGGCGATGCCTCTGGCATGGGAAGTGGCTCTGGCGAGTAGCGTTTCCAATCCACAACTGTTTCTCTCGGTCTGCTTCGCAACCGTTTTGAACGGTAGCGTTTTCGGTGACCAGTGCTCGCCGATTTCGGACACAACGATCCTGAGTTCTATGACGACCGGATGCGATCTGATGGATCATGTAAAAACGCAAATCGTCCCAGCATCTTATGCGGCTGCGATTGCGGCCGTGATGTGGACAGCCACTGTTTTTCTATTCGTTTGACTTCTGAGAATGTTTTGTGACGAACGTGGCCGGGCAGTAGACGTTCACGCCACGCGAATGACGCTGGCGACAATGTTGAACCGGGGGGAGTTGCTCCCCGTACAGCGCAGGAAATCATGCGTAACTCGGACATTCGCCTGACGATGGCGACGTACACGGACGCCGAGCTGTTGAACGTCAGCGGAGCTTTGGACTCACTTCCGAAGCTAACGCCGGACGAAAACTCACACGACAAACCGGAAGCTATTCGAGCGACCGGAACTGACGGAATCAGTGCGCGAAAGTTTCCCCCTATGTTTCCCTAAAAAGTCGTCGACCAGGGTGAAACTGTGTCATTTCCAGTCATTCTGGCTGGAAACTTCGATGCGAAGCGAAGCAACAATGGGGAACGCGAAAATCGCACGAAACCTACGAAAAAAGCCTTGCCAGAGAGTGATTCTGACAAGGCTTCCGGAGTCGGGATGACAGGATTTGAACCTGCGACCTCTGCGTCCCGAACGCAGCGCTCTACCAAGCTGAGCTACATCCCGTACTGCGACGGAATTTTAGCGGTCGGACAACGCTGGTCAACGACGTCAGGAGAAATCGCTTTAGCAAGGTGCGACCACTCGTACTGCGTCCCGCAAGACACTTGCAGGAAGCAGCAACCTTGGGAGCAGGACCAAAGATTCATGGCTGTCGCTTTGAGGCAAGTGGCGGGCCGAGAGCGTCTTTGTTCGACCTGCGCACTCGTCACATCGACTCAAAGCCGTGATTTTGCTCACAACGTGTCGTGACATTATGTTTCGAGCCAATCCTGGTCGCCCCGGGGCGACCACGTGCCCAAAAACTGGCGATGAACAAACTCCATAGCCGCACGTTGCATTCGCATGCGTATCACGGCGATTCATCCTGTTCGGTAACAGGTTGAAGGGCGGCCTTTGATGCGATGAACAAAGTGCCGATCAGAATCAGCCATTCGGCCGCGGCGAGGACGTACGTCGTTCGGCCGATGTCAGAAAACTGGAAAAAGCTGACTGTGCGGAAAACGACCAGGCAACTGTGTATCAGGCAGCACAGCCTTAGAGCTCCGACGGTGTCTTCTTTTCGACGCAGCGGCCAGATAAACGCGATTCCCAACGCGAGTTCGAGACCGCCGTAAACGACGAAGTACTCGGATTGCCCAGAACCAGGCAGCAGCTCAAAGCCGACTGATCTCGCCGTCGCATCCGGCTGAACAGCACACCAGATGGCCAGGAAGATGTACGCCGCTCCGACCACGGCAAGAAATGTTCGCGCCATGTGAATTCCTTTTCGTCGCAGACATAAAGATGACGCAGGCACGGGGTATGACTACATGACTTCTTTGTCGCTCTGTACGTTTTCGTCAGTCGTCTGTGCGATTCTGATCGCGTCCTTGATCGATTTGGCGATCCAGTCCGATTCGCTGCCATCCTCAACTCTGCCCGCCGCAAGATATCCTGCATAAATTGTGGCTGCTGCCTGAACGATGATGCCTTCACTTGGCTGCAGCGCGATGTACGGCTTACCCATTTGTGGCTCCATTGCTGATCTCGTCGGAAACTAAAGGCCGGAGCGTACCTGTAAATCCGCGTTGTAATCCACCCTTCTTGCGAGAGGTCAATCCGTTGATCCCTCGTCAGTTCGCAGCAAATGCTGGGAAGCAGCATTGTCTCGTAACTTTCTGGATGACGCACATTGCAGCTGATCAACGGACGAAAGTCGCCGAATTACGCCATCTCGCCAGCGACTTTGGCCTATTTCGGGTTCAAGTGATAATGCGGTTTGTGTCGATGAGGATATGTGCGTAATACTTGACGGACGGTCCCATCCGAGATTGTCGCCACCACGATGGTGAAAGACGTGATGTTCAGCAAACTGACCAGCATTCTGACGATGACGACGATGCTGCTGCATGCAGTGCTCGGTTGCTGCGTTCATCACGTTCACGCGTGTGAACACGAATCATCTTCCGAAGAATGTCAGGCCAAGCACGTCGAGCATCATTCGGCACAGGCCGAGATTGCTCACGCCGATCATTCAGGCGAGGGGCACACTGGATGCTCGTCCCACAGCAATGCCGACAACCATGAAAGTCGAAATGACGTTGAAGGCACGCTGCTCAGCGAGCACGAAGAGCATGATTCAGTGCCGCAACCGCCAAGCCCCTGCCAGCAGAATTGCGATGGCGGAGACTGCCGCTTTACGCAGTCTCCTGAAGTAAAGACGCCGTCCCAGAATGACGGTCGGCTTTGCTGCCCATCCACGTTAGCAGCCGCTTCAATGGCTGCGTCTTGCCGTAACGAGTTCGAGCATTCTGCTGCGAAGTCGAGACCGCCTCATGCACCGGTGACAGACTGTTGTCGCCCGATGACGCAGGTCTGGCGACTTTGAGAGCACGCCTTTTAAGTGCGTGCTCTGAGCTGTGTGTCAGGTTGTTGCCTTCGGGGCAACGTCGCGAACACATACCAACCGACGCTGCCATGCACGCTGTTGCGATTTCGCCCGGATTGGCGGCACATCGGCTCAGCTCGGTGCCTTCCTGCTGAGCCTGCTTGTCTGGCAACACGCTCGCCGCACGCTCCATGTGCTCACAGCATCGTGATTGCGGATCCTCGTCCTTTGACCGCGGACATCCCCATGAAACTTCGCGTCCCCAAAGTACCATTGAAGGCGATCGGTTGGCTTGTTGCCGTCGCCATCGTCGTTCCAGCATTCGTTTATCGCGGAGCGTGGCTTCCCGGTGCGGAAGCGTGGGTCAAGACAGACCATCGGTGTCATACCGGCACCCCGGTTCCGATCCGGGACACGGGCATGGCAATTCGCCAGATGATGCGGGCGGCCACGCTCACGGAGGTCATGCTGGTCACGATGAGGCATCCTCGCTCGAACTGTCTGATCAGGCGTTGCGAAACCTGGGACTGACTCCCGAGTTCATTCAGCCGGTCAAGCTTTCGAGTTACCGACGCAGCATCACCGTTCCCGCGGTCATCGTGGAACGGCCAGGGAGAACTCGGCTGCAGGTGGCGACGCCGATGACCGGCGTCATTCGGCACGTCCATGCCGTTTCTGGCGAAGCGGTCAAACCTGGAACGTTGCTGTTTGAGATTCGCCTCACACATGAAGACCTGGTGTCCGCTCAAACGAGTTTCCTCCAGACGTTAGGCGAGCTGGACGTTGAACGCCGCGAAATCATCAGACTGACTGAGGCGACCAAAAGCGGAGCCGTCCCGCGCGTCAAACTTCTTGAGCGTGAGTACGCCAAAGACAAGCTCGAAGCGCTGCTCAGCGCCCAACGAGAAGCGTTGCGATTGCACGGCCTTTCGAAAGAGCAAGTCGATCAGATTGCTGAAGGGCGCCGGCTTCTTCGAGAACTGCAGGTGTTTGCTCCGAGCCTCGACGAACACTCCGAAGACGAACTGAAACTTGCCGAAAGGCCCGTTCAACAGGCGGCATTTCAGGCGAATGCCGGGCAACCGAAGCCGCTCGATGACGCTCCGCCGTTAGTGATTTCGGAACTGCGAGTTCACAAAGGTCAGTCGGTCAACGCCGGCGAAACGCTTTGCACGCTTTCCGACTACAGCGAGCTTTACATCGAAGGCCTGGCCTTTGAACAGGACGCGAGTACGATTGCCGCGGCGGCTCGACGGAAGTGGACAGTGCGAGCCGTGTTCGAAGCCCCGAACAACGAACGGCAAACGCTGGATGACCTGTCCATCATCCGATTGTCCAACGAAATCGATACGGATTCACGGACGCTTCATTTCTATGCTGGCCTGCCGAACGCCATCGAAAGTCTGCAGAGCACTGATGATGGCAACTACTTTCGTTGGCTGGAAATACCGGCCGGGGCAGCGACTGCAGTTGGAAGTGCCGATTGAAGAATGGCCGAACGAAATTGTTCTACCTGTCGAATCTGTGACGAAAGAGGGCGCCGAATTTTACGCCTTCCAGCAGAACGGCAGTCATTTCGACCGGATTGCGGTTCACGTTAAGTATCGCGACCAGTCTTCAGTCGTGATCGCCAATGATGGAGCGTTATTTCCTGGCGACGTCGTCGCGTGGCGATGTGCTCACCAGATGCAGATGGCTCTTAAAAATAAATCCGGCGCAGGAGCTGATCCTCACGCCGGGCACACTCATTAGAAAGGGCGAGCCATGCTTAACGCGATTATTCGATTCGCCCTGCAGCAGCGACTGCTGACTGTTGCCATCGCCGTGTTCCTGCTCGGCTACGGAAGCTGGCAGGCGTTGCAGATGGACATCGACGTCTTTCCGGATTTGAACCGTCCGCGCGTCGTGATCATGACTGAAGCCCCGGGACTTGCTCCCGAAGAAGTTGAGACTCTGATCACGTTTCCGGTCGAGACGGCGATGAACGGCGCGAACGGCGTGCAGGCTGTTCGCAGTTCGTCGGGAATCGGGATCTCCGTCATCTATGTCGAATTCGACTGGGGCACCGACATCTACACCGATCGCCAGATCGTGATGGAGCGTCTGCAGCTCGTGCAGGATCGGCTGCCCGAAGGGATCAAGCCGACGCTGGCGCCGATTTCGTCCATCATGGGGCAAATCCTCATGCTTGGAATGTGGCGGGATGACGAGTCGGCAGAGCCGAGAGACGAGAGTCCTGGGACCGGAAGCGATGCACAGACTCTGGACTCTCGTCTCTCGGCACTCGACTCTGCAATGGAGCTGCGGACGCTTGCGGACTGGGTCGTTCGGCAACGGCTGCTCACCATTCCGGGCGTGTCTCAGGTCTTTACGATGGGCGGCGGGCGTAAGCAGTTTCAGGTGCTCGTTGATCCTGACCTGATGCTCCGGTACGGCGTGACGTTGCACCAGGTGAAACAAGCCGTCGTGGACAGCAACATCAACACGACGGGCGGTTACCTCGATGAGCAAGGGCCGAACGAGTTGCTCGTGCGAGCGTTGGGAAGACTGCAAAGTGTCGATGACTTGAAGAAAGTCGTCGTCACGATTCGGGCTGGTCGCCCAGTGGCGTTGACGCAGATCGCCAGGGTCGTGGAAGGCCCTCAGGTTAAGCGAGGAGACAGTTCTGCCTTTGTACGAGTCGACGACGACCGCGAATCGGAGACTTCATTTTCCGGTGGGCCAGCGGTCGTCCTCACGATCAACAAACAGCCAGGGGCCGACACTCGCGCGATCACGGACAACATCCTTGAGGCCGTCGACGAGCTGGCAGATTCGCTGCCCGACGACATCCGAATCGTGCCCGTGTACTCGCAGAAGTCGTTTATCGATCGGGCCATTGAAAACGTTGTCGAGGCGCTTCGCGACGGCGGTCTGTTGGTTGTGGTAATACTGTTTCTGTTCCTGATGAATTTCCGAACGACGTTCATCACGCTAACCGCGATTCCTCTGTCGCTCGTGATGACCGCGGCGGTGTTTGCCTTCTTTGGACTTTCCATCAACACAATGACACTGGGCGGTCTGGCCGTTGCAATCGGCGAGTTGGTCGATGATGCAATTGTCGACGTCGAGAACATTTTTCGGCGACTCAAAGAAAATCGCTTACTCGCGAATCCGAAACACACATTGCTGGTCGTTTTTCAGGCGAGCACCGAGATTCGAAACTCAATCGTCTTCGGGACGATGATCGTAATCCTGGTGTTCATCCCTCTGTTCGCTTTGACCGGGATGGAAGGTCGCCTGTTCGCACCGCTCGGCGTTGCCTACATCGTATCGATCCTTTCTTCGCTGGTGGTTTCGCTAACCGTCACCCCCGTGCTTTGCTACTGGTTGCTGGGCAGTGACAAGAGACGAGAGTCGAGTGACGAGAGTCAGGAATCGCAGTCGGTAGAACTGGATTCCTACTTTCTTCGCGGTCTGAAGTTCGTTGGTGACAAGGTCATTCGCTTCAGTCTGGCGTTTCCGCACTTGAATCTGATTGTGACCGTACTGGCCGTCGCGATGGCCGGATTGTTTGTGGTCAACCTTGAACGTGACTTCCTGCCTCCGTTCAACGAAGGGTCGATCCAACTGAACGTTGTACTGCCGCCGGGAACTTCACTGGCGACTTCGAATTCGATCAATCGAACGGTTGAACATCGGCTGCTTGAGATCTCAGACATCGATTCTTTCGTGCGACGGACTGGCCGAGCGGAACTCGATGAGCACGCCGAAGGCGTCAACATGAGCGAGTACATCCTTGAGCTTGATCCTGGATCGCCGCGCGGTCGTGAAGCACAACTGGAAGAGATCCGCGAAGCGATGGCCGACATCCCCGGCATCGTCACTGCGGTCGAGCAGCCGATTGCCCATTTGATTTCGCACATGCTGTCAGGAGTGAAAGCCCAGATCGGCATCAAGATTTACGGAGACGATCTGGATGTCCTGCGGCGCAAAGCCAGCGAGATGGAAGCTGTCATTGGCGAAGTTTCCGGAGTTAAGGATCTGCTCGTCGAACCGCAGGTCATCATCCCGCAACTCCGGATCGAACTGGACCATGACAAACTTCTCCTGAATGGTCTGACGGCGAACGATGTCAACGAGTTCGTTGAAACGGCGATGAACGGCCAGGTTGTTTCGGAAGTGCTGGTCGGGCAGCGGCAGTTTGATTTGCTCGTACGACTCGACGAAGGCTACCGCGAGAACATCGACCTGCTGCGGCGGTTGACAATTGATCTGCCTGAGGGGGGCAAGATTCCGTTGGAATCCGTGGCGAACATTTACGAATCTGGCGGCCCAAACACCGTCAACCGTGAGAACGTGCGCCGGCGGATCGTGTTGCAGTGCAACGTGTCAGAACGCGGTGTCGTGGACGTTGTCGAGGAAATTCAACAGGCCGTTGCGCCGGTGGTGGCATCCCTGGATGAAGGTTACTTCGTCGAATTCGGCGGCCAGTTTGAAAGCCAGCAATCCGCGACTCGAATCATCGGTTTGCTATTTGTCGTTTCTATGGGCGGCGTGTTTCTCGTTCTGTTCACGATGTTCCGCTCGATCAATCTATCACTGCAGGTAATGGCTGCGTTGCCGATGGCGTTTATCGGTTCGGTGGTCGCTCTGGTGCTGACAGGACAGACGCTGACGGTCGCCAGCATGGTTGGTTTCATTTCGTTGGCCGGCATTGCGTCGAGAAACGGAATCCTTCTCCTGAATCATTATCTGCATCTTGTCGAACACGAAGGCGAGGACTGGACAAAACCGATGATCGTTCGCGCCGGGCTGGAGCGGCTGTCGCCAGTGCTGATGACCGCTCTTACGTCCGGCATTGGGCTCGTTCCGCTCGTATTAGCGGCGGGAGAGCCTGGTAAAGAGATCCTCTATCCCGTTGCCACTGTCATCCTGGGAGGACTCATCAGTTCGACGTTGCTGGACTTCTTCGTGCATCCGGCACTGTTCTGGTTGTTCGGTCGCAAAGAGGCTGAACGCGTTGTGAACGGGAATCGTTCGACCGTGCTGCTGGAAGAATCAAGTGGCCACTCGGAAAAGATGGCTCAACAAACTGAGACCGCAATGGCATGACCGGGCAATTGTCCCGGCCAATGAATAAAACGTTTCTCGAAATATCTGGAGATCAAAATGAAGGATTTTCTGAAGACAACACTGGCGATCATGGCCGTCGGCATGTTCACGCTCTCGGGATGTGCTGAACCGTCGGGTGACGATCAGTTCAGCGAAGTATCAGAACATGACAACGAGCAGCCTAATGAAGACCCGCATGCCGGACATGCTCATCCGAGTCACGGTCCTCACGGTGGCGATTTGATTGAGCTGGGCAATGAGGAATATCACGCCGAGTTGGTCCATCCTCACGGACACGACGACGACGCTCATCACGACGGCGGGCCCGAACATGCGCACGACGACGACGAGGAACACCACAAGGGTGAGCATGACACAGATGCTGAAGGGCATCACGAAGACGGCGATCACGATCACGGGGCACATGAGCATGCCGGAATCGTGATTTACATTCTGGACGGAGCAGCGACGGATCAGGTGGCCATCGAAGCGACTGAAATTACGCTCAACCTGACACACGATGGCGAGCCGGTGCAGTTTAAGCTGGGTGCAAATCCTGATTCAGGCGACCCGGCAGGCAAGTCGTCACGCTTTTCTTCCTCCGAGAAGGCGTTGCTGGAACTCTTCCACGAAGCCGAGCACGTTGAGGGAACACTCGTGCTAAGCATCGGCGGAAAGTCGTATCGTGGAGGACTTTCGCACGACCATGCCCACGATGACGAGCATGGCCACGGTGACCATGCAGGTGAGCATGCTCATTAAGAACTCGTCCGAAATGGCGGCCTGTTTACAGTGGTACGCGATCCCAGCGAGTCGGCCATGCTGCGGCTTACCGCGCGGAGCCACAGGGGGAAAGTCTTTTAAGATACGGGACGGGCACGCAAGCCTGACTCCGACTTGAGTGAAAACAGGTAGGTTTGGTGACTCATTCGCCAAAAGACTGGCGAAATCCGTCCGTCAGTCGGCGGATGTTGTCACGTAGTGGAGTTTCGGTCGAATCCCGTCGATAGCCGATGTGTCTGAACATGGATGTAAGGACTCATGAAACAAGCCGTTTGCTGTGCGATATTAACCACATTCTTTGCGGTGGGGTGCGCGCAGCGGCAAAACGAGATTCGAACGGTTTCGCAGGACGATGTTCAACGTGTTGAGAGACGGTCGTTTGCAGATACCGATTCGGCGACAAGCAGCGAGTCTCGTTCTGCGGAGACAGTGTCTGCAATAGTTGCGAGGCCAAAGCCCCTCGCCAATAACCCGGATCAGAAATCGACCGGCTGGCAATCGACAGCCAGTCTGAACGCAGCAAAGAATCGCGAGCGCCAAAGCGAAGTCAGACTGGTTGGGCACCGTGAACTCGTGCCTGCAGCCGATGGCTCTGAAACTTCTAAACATACCGCTCCGCCCTCAGCCGTCATCCCTCAGGCAACCACGCTGGACTCGTTGGAGCAACTGGCCCTTGCTACGAACCCGACACTGGCGGAGCTGCAGGCAAATATCGATGCCGCCAACGGAAGATGGTTGCAGGTTGGCCTGAAGCCAAATCCTGTCGCCGGGATTTCGATACAGGAGATTGGCAACGAAAGTTCAGCCGGACAGTACGGAGCGCAGATCGGACAGGAGTTTGTTACAGCCAACAAGCTCGATCTAAACCGAAACTCTGCCGCCTGGCGAGTCAAGCAGGTTGAGCAGCAGTTAGCAGCTCAGCGATTGCGAGTACTGACGGACGTTCGTCGCGGCTTCTACTCCGTACTCGTCGCTCAAGAACGGCTCATCGTTGCCAACGAACTGCAAGGCATCGCTCAGCAGTCAGTTGCAAAAGCGAAGGAGCTGATCAAATTCCAGGAGCCAGCGACAGTCCTGACGCAGGCTGAGATTGAAGCCGAACTTGCGGCGGTCCTTGTCGACAATTTCACGACGCAGCAGGAAGCTCACTGGCGGAGATTGGCTGCCGTGATCGGAGTGCCGACTCTTTCCTTGCAGCGAGTTGACGGGCAGCTTTCAACGGATGCCCCGAAAGTTATCTGGGACCAGGCGGTCGACCGTGTCCGCCGCGAAAGTCCGGAAGTCGCCGCCGCCGCCGCAGAAGTCGAGCGATCTCGATGGGCGCTGCACCGAGCAGATGTTGAGTCGACGCCAAACGTGACGCTTCAAACAGGTGTCTTTTACGATGATTCATCGAGCGATCCATTTGCGATGTTGCAGATGTCGATGCCGCTGCCAATCAACGACTGGAACCAGGGCGGCATCGCCGAGGCTCAAGCGAACGTCATCGCTGCAGAACAGTCCGTGCAGCGCGTCGAGTTAAGCCTTCAGCAGCGACTGGCATCCGTCTATCAGCAGTACGATCAGGCAAGAAAGCAGGCATTGCGTTACGAGACGACGATTCTTCAAAAGGCGAGAAAGAATCTCGACCTGAACCGGCAAAGTTACGACAGCGGCCAATCGTCGTACCTCGCGGTTCTGACAGCACAGCGATCGTACTCGCAGGCCCGACTGGCGTGGCTCAACGCGCTCGACCAACTCTGGTCGGCAACGGTTCAGATGGAAGGCTTGCTTCTGAGCGATAGCCTGGAGTAACGGTTCTGGTTGTACGACGGCCCGTCACCCAACGTGCGATACCGGTTCGAACCCACGGTGGATCGTCCGTGTCGATGTTGCCCATTCCCGTGGCATCGTTCGGCCGGCCCCCGGCTGCATGCCAAACTGTTGAGCTGGAGAATCCAAATGACACGCCGAGTTCAGACTAGCGACAGACTTATTTACTCGGCGGGTTCGCAGGTGGTGATTCGCAAGTCGGTGCAGAATTCAAACGGCCGAGTTGCCCACCCTGCCGGCGCTGTCGGCGTGGTCGTCAAATCACCAATGGATCAACAGCATGCTTACCGTGTTCGTTTTCCGGATGGGGACGAAGCCGCGATTCGTCATGAGAATCTGACGTTGCTTGCCCAGTTCAAAGAAGGCGATATCGGTAAAAGTGACGTTGAGCGAGTCACGGTTGACGTTAATGACGATTCGCAACTTTCGGCGTTGAATGCGGAACCGTTGATGGATCGTGTCATTTTTCGATGCGTCATCGGATCGCGAGCGTACGGGCTGCACGACGCAGAGTCAGACGTCGATCGTCGAGGCATCTACTTACCACAAGCCGATCAGCATTGGTCTCTGTACGGCGTTCCGGAGCAGATCGAAAACGAGACCACGCAGGAGGCGTACTGGGAACTGCAGAAGTTCGTCGTGCTGGCTTTAAAGGCGAACCCGAACGTTCTGGAATGCTTCTACTCGCCCATCGTCGAGACCGCGACTCCGCTTGCACAGGAGCTGCTCGACATGAAAGAGCTGTTCATGTCGCGGCTGGTCTATCAGACGTACAACGGCTACGTGATGTCTCAATTCAAGAAAATGCAGGCGGACATCCGAAACCAGGGGCAGGTCAAATGGAAGCACGTCATGCACCTGATTCGGCTGCTGATTTCGGGCATCAAAGTTCTGAATGAAGGCTTTGTGTCCGTGCAGGTGGGTGAGCATCGTGACGCCTTGCTGACGATCAAAGCCGGTGAGATGCCCTGGGAAGATGTTGAAGCGTGGCGACTGAAACTGCACACGGAATTCGATCTCGCATTTCAACAGACTGACTTGCCCGAACGCCCCGACTACGAAGCCGCGAACGATTTTCTGGTGAGAGCCAGGCGTCTCGCATTGATGGATGAACTGCCATGATCGACTACGACATTCTGATGAAGCAGGTTGACCTGCACCCGTATCCGCTGATGTTTGCAACGATCAGCGGAGCGCATCTCTACGGATTCCCTTCGCCGGATTCCGATTTTGACATGCGAGGAATTCATCAACTTCCCGTCGAACAGGTTGTCGGATTGGGTGACTGTGAGGAAACGGTCGAAAAGTCCGGTATCCACGACGGTCTTGAGCTGGACCTGGTGACGCACGACGTCAGAAAGTTCTTCATGCTGATGCTGAAGAAAAACGGCTACGTGCTTGAGCAGATTCTGTCGCCACACGTTGTCTTCACGACTCCTGAGCACGATGAATTGAAGTCGATCGTTCCGAGCTGCATTACCAGACATCATTCTCACCACTATCTCGGCTTTGCAGCGACGCAGTGGAAGTTGTTCTCGAAGGAAAATCCGCCCCGAGTGAAGCCGCTGCTTTACGTTTATCGAGTTCTGCTAACCGGCATTCACCTCATGAAAACGGGCGAGGTTGAAGCAAACCTGGTGACGCTCAACGACGAAACACGCTTGCCGTACATCGACGAGTTGGTCGAACGAAAGTTGACCGGTCCTGAGAAGGGAGACTTGCCGGAAGCAGACATGAAATTTCACGAGTCCGAGTATCAGCGACTCGTGGAATTGCTGGAGCGGACCTCGGCAGAGTCGCATCTTCCTGAAGCAGGGACTGCCCGCGATGCTCTTAACGATCTGCTGATTCGGACGAGGCTGGCGGCACGGAAGTAGTCGCCAGCCTGCGGTCGTCATTCCACGGACGACTTATGATCAGCGTCCTGATGGAGCATGGTTCGAATAGTCTGCTCGAAGTCGTGAGCAAACTCCCGGAGTTGCAGAGCGGGCTGTTTCGGACCCGGCCACGGAGTGACGACCGGAGTGTGCTTAGCTTTCGCGTATCAAGTGCGAGAGTCGTTGCCAGGCGGACATAATCGTGCTCATCTGCCGCGACAAATTCGTCGAGGCCGACTGTTTTCAAAACACTCGCCCCCATCCGACTACAGAATCGTCCGCCGGGCAGCGTGACAACGGGGACGCCCATCCACAACGCGTCGCAGGTCGTCGTTCCACCGTTGTACGGAACGGTGTCCAGGGCGATGTCAATGCGAGAGTATTCGGCCATAAATGCTGACAGCGGCACTGTCGGTGGCAGCGGGTCGATTCTTGCCGCATCGATGCCGCAATCCGCGAACCGTCGTCGAGTCAATTCACGCGTTTCCTTGTCGGCCAGCGGGAGCGCTTTCAGGACGAGCCTGGAATTCGGCACGGCATCAAGCACACGGCTCCACAGTCGTATCGTTGAATCGGTCAGCTTCGCGAGGTGGTTGAACGAGCCGAAAGTGATGAATCCATTCTTTTCAAACGGCGGCACTAGCAACGTCCGGCGAATCCGGTTGTGGCTGATAACAAAGGAAGCAATTGCCGAGTCGAGCGATGCGCTCGTGCGAGTCGAGCGGCTGCTCCGGCGGGCAGAGATGATGATCGGCGATGAGCCAGTCGTTGGCGGGGCGTTCGGTTTTTCCGGGATATCCAAGATACGTTGCGAGAATCGGTGCTGGTTTGCGGGCAAGCAGCATGGCGCGATTCTTCGCCGTGTGTCCACACAGGTCGATCAGAATGTCGAGTTCGTCGGAACGGATCTGTTCTTCGAGTCTGACGTCGTTCCAGGACGAACACTCATGCCAGGTCAGTTCGAAATTTCGCAGACGCTTCGTCAGTTCGTCGGTCGATGCGTTGTCCGAGTAACAGATAATCTCGAAGTTCTCGCGATCGTGGTGCCTGAGAATGGGCTCGGCAAAGTAACCAACAGGATGCTTCAACAGGTCTGGCGAAAGATAACCGACGCGAATTCGCGAGCCAGGCTTCCGAGTACGGACAGTGCACGGAAGGGGCTCATCATTCTGAGTCGCCAGGTTATGCAACTTCAGCGACAGCTTGCTGTGAATTTTGAGAATCTCGGCATCCGAGAGTGCGTCGCTGTAAAGTGAAGAAAACAGTGCATTGCCGATCAGCGTCGTGTCGTCAGTTTTCTTCGATAGTGCTTCGTCGAAAGCGGCGCGCGATTGTTCGCAAAGGCCCTGCTCATGCAGACCGTTCGCGAGCAGACTGAATCCTTCCGGACGATGAGGAGACAACCTCGCCAAACGCTCACCAATCTGCATGGCTTCAGAGACGTGACCAGTCGTTGACAGAATCAGTCCCAGCTTCAAGTTCGCACCAAGGTCGTCCGGTGCTCGACGAACTGCATCCCGAAAATGCCCGACTGCCTGTTCGTGACGATGCTCCTTCTGTCGCAATGTCCCTAGGTTGATATGCGGTTCAGGATTGTTCGGTTCGAGTTTCGCCAACTCGTTCCACCAACGCACAGCCGTATCAACGTTGCCCCGTTCATATTCAATAAGACCGATCAGCGTGTAGGCATTTCCATAATCAGGCTGAAGCTTGAGAATCTGCTGCGCTGCGTTCAGAGCCGCATCGGTTGCACCGGTTTCGTATCCGAGAATCGCTCGCTCGTACAGGAGTTCTGCCGACAGATTCTCCGTGCTGAGGGCTTCGTGCAGCACCACTCGTGTTTCATCGAAACGCTTCTGGCTTCTCAGAACTCGAGCCAGGTTGACTCGCGGTTTCGGATGCTGAGGATTGAGGGCGATGGCGCGTCGATAAATCTCAATAGCCGTTTCGCTGTCTCCGGCGTCACGGACGAGATTCGCCAGATTCAAGGCTGCAGGAAAAAACTTTGGCGCCACCTGCAGTGTGCGTTCAAACGTCTGTCGTGATTTCTCGATCTGGCCCGCTCGTTGCAGAGCATTCGCGTAGTTAAACCAAAGCTCGGGTTGCTGCTCCCCCTGGGACGTCAGCTCTTCGTAAAGTGCGAGTCCGTCGTCAAACTTTCCAGCTCGAACAAGCGCCGACGCTAAATTAGCAGTAACCGTTTGGTCGCCAGGGTGACGGCAGAGGATCTGCTGGTACTCGTTGATGGCTTCGTCAAGTCGTCCCTGCCCATGCAGAGCCAGGGCTTTGTTCAACGCGTCCTGCGGAGCATCCATGCTGAGTCGTTTCGTCTTACGCCATGATGTCGAACACAGGCCGACCATTGGCGATGGGGAGCGGGCGATTGAGGTTGTCGTGAACTTCCGTGGCGGGGTCGACTCCGAGCAAGTGGTAGACCGTCGCTGCCAGATCTCCGGTCGTGACCGGGTCGCGATCAGGGAAGGCTCCGTGCCGGTCCGAGCGTCCGTAGACGGCTCCGCCTTTGACTCCGCCACCAGCCATCAACACGGTGTAGCATTTTGGCCAGTGGTCGCGGCTGATGCTCTTGTTGATCTTTGGAGTTCGCCCGAACTCGCCCATCCACAGCACGAGAGTTTGGTCCAGGAGCCCCCGATCTTCCAGATCGTGCAGCAGGACGGGCAGCGTGTGATCGGTGATCGGCAAATGGTACGCCGGGAGAATTTCGAACATCCGAGTGTCATCGAAGCCGTGCGTGTCCCAGCCACCTTCGGTCTTACTGCGTCCACCGATGCTTCGAGCAAAGTAGTTCGTCACAAATTTGACGCCTGATTCAACGAGCCGTCGAGACAGCAGACAGCCCTGCCCATAGGTCGTGCGACCGTAGGCTTCGCGAAGCGGATCAGGCTCTGTGGAAAGGTCGAACGCTTCTCGAACTCGTTGAGAATTCAGCATGGCCAACGCACGTTGGTAATAAGCGTTGACGCCTTGTGCAGCGGCTGATTTGTCGAGATCGCGAGCCTGCTGATTAATCAATTGCTGCAGCTTTCGACGATCGCCCAACCGTTTCATGGAAACGTCGGCAGGCAGGCTGAGTTGCGACAGCCTGAAGTCGGGAGCGTTCGGGTCGTTTGGTACGAACAGGGGATCGTGGATGCGGCCGAGAAAACTCGCTCGCTGGCCCGGGGTTGTCGAACCGTCAGAAACAGTCCACGGGTACGAGACGAAGGTCGGCATCCCGTTGGAGTTTGGAGCGACCGCGTCGACAACCGAACCGTACGCAGGAAACAAGTCGAGCGAATCCCGCAGCCGCTGGTCGTCAACTGCTGGCTCAACACCGGTCAGAGCTGTATAGCCTGCAGAGTTATGATTGTTCATCGTGTGATGAACCGTGCGAATCTGCGCGATCTTATCCATCACTTTGGCGGTTTCGGGCAAGTGCTCGCAGACGTGCATGCCCGGTACTGAAGTGGAAATCGGGTTGTACTTTGAGCGGTACGCGTCGGGAGCGTCCAATTTCATATCGAACGTGTCGACATGACTTGGTCCTCCCCATTGAAAGAGGAAGATCACGGACTTCGCTCGGGCTGCAGGAGCGTTTCCCGATGATGAGTTTTCCTTAGCTTCGAGCAACTTCGGCAACGTCAGACCAAGTAACCCCGGGCCGCCCGCGCGGAGAAGATCGCGACGATGGAATTCGGCGAAGTTTGCGATTGGCTTTTGTGGACTCATAACGCGTCTCTTTGAAACTCCACCCTACGTCATCTTCGGAACAGAAACTCATTCGAATTGAGCAGTGCCCAGGCGACGTCTTCCAGACCGCGTCGTGGACTGTTTGAACTCTTAATGTGACTTTCGGCCGCGGCCAGTTCATCAGCAGAAGGCTTACGGCTTAATGCGGACCAGTAAAGATCGGCTATCGTCTCTGCAAACGATTCGCTGTTTTTCTCTGCCCGCGCGATACGGCCTTTGTCGCTGCGAAGTAACTCGTCGACAAGTTCACCGCTGACCATCTCAAACGTCTGAGCCAATGTCGTGCCGTTTGTCCTTTCGCACTCACATGTCAGCAATCTGCCCGGCTTACCAAACAGCGCGAGAAACCTGTCGCCAATTTCAGGCTTCGCGTAGCGGTGGTCGCCGTTTCGAACACCTGGTAGTTGAACAGCCTTCATGCCAGCTTCGTGCCCTCCAAATTTGATCGGAAGATCCAGCGTCTGACCGATGGCGTCGAGCGTTTGTTCTGCAGTCAAGCGGCGAGGAACGCCTCGTGAAAAAAGCATCTCGTCATCAGCGTTGGTTGTGTTGGTCGACGACGATAGTTGATAGACGGTCGAATTCATGATGACTCGCATCAAGTGTCTGACGTGGAAGTCACCTCTAACGAACTCTTCGGTCAATGCTTCTAATAGTTCGGGATTCACCGGCGGGTTGGTCGACCGGAAATCATCAATCGGATCGACAATTCCTTGCCCCATGATCTGATACCAGATTCGATTGGCCTGGGCAGCCGCGAATCGCTCGTTATCTGGTGAGCCCGTCCAGGCGGCCAATCGTTGCAAGCGATCGAGTTCTTTTGAATCAGACTTCTGATCCCCGGTAATGGCATCGTTTTCTGCATTCGAATGGTTTCCGAGGTAACGGAGTCCCGCCGTTTCACCGGTCGTCGGATTCTTCACGTCACCCTCGTTTTTGAGCAGGACAATTTGCTCGCCGACGAACTCGTTTTTGTCATTCTTGTCGCGGCGTTGGTTCTCGATGATTTTGTAGTCAATCCGGCCAAAGAAGTTCGACCAGCCGTAGTAGTCATCCTGAGTCCAACGGTCGAACGGGTGGTTGTGACACTTTGCACATTGCAGCCGGATCCCCAGAAACACCTGCGCTGCTGCTTCCGCACGGAGTTCCGGCTTCCGCAACGCTCGATAGAAGTTGGTCGGCGGAACTTTGTACGTGCTACCTCGCGCTTCGAGGATTTCTTTCGCCAGTTGATTGAGAGGTTTGTGCTTCGCGAAAGAGTTCCGAATCCACGCATGGAAAACTTCAACGCCTTTGCGGTCGAGTGTTTTCTCTTCAACCCTCAGCAGGTCTGCCCATCGCAGAGTCTGCATGTCGGCAAACTCGGGCGAGTCCAACAGCGTGTCGATTAACTTCGCCCGTTTATCAGACTCCGTTTCTTCCGTGAACTGTCTGGCCTGCTCAGCGGTTGGCAACAACCCGGTCAGATCGAGATATGCCCGACGCAGGAAGGCTGTGTCATCACACAATTCTGAAGGATTGATCTTGAGCCGCGCCAGTTGCTTGAAGACCAACTCGTCGACGAAGTTTGCCGGCGGCGGAAACTTGCTGACAAAGTTCGGGCGTTCCGGGACGAACTCCAGTCGCACGGGTACCTGCTGATCGAGATACCGGGCTGTCACGGTTGTCAGTCCGGAACGATCGGAGCTGACAACACCGTCATCGGAAACTGAAACAAACGTCGCTGACGATTCAAAGACACTTAGATGTGTCACATCGCGAACTTGCCCGTCACTGAATTCGGCAATCGCTCGTACGCTTGCTGAGATGTCCGGCGCATAAATCGTGGCGTGCTGCGGGTCGACTTTCAGACCGACCAGACTCGGAGCATCGTCAGCATCAGCCGGCATGCCCGCCGCAATCCAGTCGCGAAGAATCCGGTACGCTTCAGAGTCTGTTTTAAATCGCCGCCCGCCTTCATGCGGAACATTCATGACCGGCTTCTGCAACAACAGGCTGGCTTCCGGCTGAACAATATTTGCACGCCGCGATCCGCCATGCCGAGTCAGCGTCTCAAAGTCAACAGCCGGGCTCTGTCCACGCAAAGAAAGCTTCAGTCTGCCCTTGCCGTTCGCATTCCCATGACAAGTCCCCTGATTGCAGCCTGCTTTCGACACAACCGCCATCACGTCATTCCGAAACGAATGCAGTTGAGAACTGACTGGTTTGCTGGCACCGGTAGCGCATGAGACAGTCAGGATGCCGGTCGTGAAAGCGAAATAGCCAACGACGATGAATACTGTTGGAAAGGCCGTTTTATTCATGGGAGGGAGAGCGTGGCGGGAGTCGGGTAAATGCTGGAGGCAGCAGTCTATCCGAATTCTGCGAGCGAGACACAAGTGGACGCGAATCGTGGCCGACCATGAAGAGGAGTTTCTTTCGGAAACCTAGTCGGGCGTTGCGACGATCGACGTTCCGTCTACAGACAGTTCAATTGCCGGCGACTTGTTTTCGTATGCGACTTTCAGCTTTGCGAGCAACTCCCCCGTCAGTTCTTTGATGTCGCCGGGGTTCAGGCTTTTTGTGCTTCCCGAGCCAATGTAAGTGACCGAGTCATCCTCGCCCTCAGCTCGTATACTGACTTTCTGCTTTTTCCCAAGTGTTATGGAGATCTCAACGTGATGAATTGATTTGGTGCCGCTCATTGAAGTCCCGTACTTTCGCAAAACCAATTTAGTGACTGACGGTTCTGATCCCAAAGTTGTAGTTACTTCAGCCAGGTCTCGAGACCACGTTGTGCAAGCGTGAAGCAGATCATCTGCGGAGTTGGCTCTCAATTCGGAACAACTGCATTTCGTGCTGAATTGCATTAAGCACATCTCCGGTCGTCCCGAAACCTGGCTGATGGCCCTTAATGTTCACTTTGACTTTCTGGCCTCTGAGGTCTTTCGCAAGCTGAGTGGGCGGAAATGGATGATCCAGATAGCTCCATGTCACTTTCAGATACTGCGTCTGGTCGCCGTCTTTAGGAACATCGCCCTGGCCGGCATGGGTTTCGATTGAACCGAGACGTTCCACGCTGAAAGTATATTCTTTGCCTTCAATTTCGGCCGTCAATGTTCCTGCCCCTGCGGGAAGATAGTCTTCGAACTTCACCCGAAAAGAGATTGATAGTCCACTGATATTACCGTCGTTTTCCACCTTGTACTTTGAGATAAACTGGTCGTCCATCTTGTGAATGACATACTCCGGCGGTGTCGTTTTCAGATCGGACACTTCTGAAATGTTGTTGATGTGACTTTCCGGGATCTTAATCCCGCCACCTTTGCTCATGACCGAAGTTGCCAGAGCAAGACGAAGGAACTGGTGTTTCTTGTCTGCCGGTACCCAGTAGTACATCTCGTCGCAGCAGACACTGATATGAGCGTCGCCGCAGGGTGGCGGGTCACAGGTGCAATAGAAATTTTCTTCTCTTGGCCGGACGAAGTCGAGATATGCCAGGTAGACGGCGTCATTGTCGGTCACCGGGTTGGCAGTAACCGTCAGGACATTTCTCTGTGAACCCCCAAGGGAAATGTTCATCAGCCGTGATCCGAAATCAGCCATGCCCGCCCCGACACTCCCGTCGTGGCCGATAGTGCCAGTGATGCTTTCATACTGCATCTGCACGAACGGGAAGCCGTTATGAGCACGCACCAGATTGTCCATGATCTGATTTGTGTACATATCCATGACTGACGTACGAATCGCGTCCTGATCCTGCTGAAGTTGCTGCGCGCGGCAACCCACCAGCATCGTCAACACGACGGTGGCAACAGCGATTCGTCTGAAAGCACCAAGCATCGATCAGCTCCATCTGACAGGCAAGGCGACACAATGAACCACGTGCGCCGAGTGAATCCGTTCAGATGGATGATCGTCGTACGATCAGGCAATGGTGCAGAGTTTTGTCGACCGTCCCCCACGGAAAAGGCGTTGAATACACTGCATCCGACAGAACCGGCACAATGGGAAGACGGCTCACGATCGAAACGGGCGACCGACATAATCGCTACATCCGGAAAGGGCAAGTCGTGTGGTAAACGATTTGCTGCACCGCACCATGCTTTGCAGACCAGGAAATTCGACTTCCTGCCAGTGACGCCGCACTCCGAGCTGAAATCCCCCGCTTAGCTGTTCTGCTGCCTCGTTTCGGTCGCAGAATTTGACTACACAATGATCCGGACGGAGCCTCCTGCAGCAAATGCGGAGTCTTGGGATTCACTGAAACTTTCTCACCAGGCAGCGACTGTCAGACCATGATCTATCAGATTAACGACCAACGTTCAGACACACGTTTAGCCACCAAACCGGCTGCCCGGCGGATGCTATGTGGGCTGCTTCTTGCGTTTCTGAGCGTTGCCCCCTGCCTGGCTGCTCCCAATGTACTGTTCATCGTGGCGGACGATCTCAATTGTGCGGTGGGGCCATACGTAAACTCTGGTTCGGTTGGGGCGACGGCATTGACTCCGAATCTGGATCGGCTGGCGGCTCGGGGGGTGACGTTTGAGCGGGCTTATTGTCAGCAGGCAGTCTGTAATCCGTCTCGGTCTTCGTTTCTGACGGGGCTGAGACCGGATACTGTCGGGGTGGATGATCTGCGGAAGTCGTTCCGTGAGACGGCTCCGGGAGGCAGCACGCTGGTCACGCTGCCTGAGCACTTTAAGAATCACGGTTACTTCTGCCAGAACATCGGCAAGCTGTTTCACAACATGGGCGAGACTCAGGATCGTCGCTCGTGGTCGATCGACGAAGTTCTCTTCAAGGGCACGCATGCGGATGACACGGTCTTCGCGAACACTCCGTGGGGCGGCGATTCCAAAAAGCCGTACAAGGCGGAAGTGACCGAGGCTCACGACGTTCCGGACACAGCCTATCGAGACGGGCAGATTGCGAACCTGGCTGCGGCGATGTTGCGTGACCATGCCGGAAGCGAGCAGCCGTTCTTTCTGGGCGTTGGCTTCTGGCGGCCTCATCTTCCGTTCGTGGCTCCGAAGAAGTATTGGGACCTTTATCAGCCCGAGAAGATTCCAATGCCTAATCCAACAACCGCTCCGCAGGGCGTGCCCGACATTGCGATGCACGAGTCGCGCGAAATCAAAGGCTACGGAAAGACGCCGAAAGATCGACCGTTTACGGAAGAGGAGATCCGTCACTACCGCCACGGTTACTACGCATCGATCAGTTTTATGGATGCGCAGATCGGTGAGATTCTCGACGCTCTCGATGAAAGCGGCGAGGCGGATGACACGATCATCGTGTTCACGTCAGACCACGGCTTCCACATTGGCGAGCAATCTTTGTGGGGGAAGACATCCAACTTCGAACTCGATGCACGAGTGCCATTCATCATTGCTTCGCCGGGCCACAAGAACGGGCACGGCCGACGGTCAACCGCGCTTGTCGAACTTGTTGACCTTTACCCAACTTTGGCAGAACTGGCAGAGATCGACAGCGACCTTCCAGAGACGCTTGAAGGTTCCAGTCAAGCCGCAGTCGTGGTCGATCCTGAAGAGACGATCAAAGAAGTCGCTTTCACGCAGCATCAGCAGCCGTTCTATGGCAGTCGAAAAAACTGGGAGGCGTGGGGATACTCGGTTCGGACTGCTCGATGGAGATTTACCGAGTGGCGATCGATCGCTGTCGGCACCGTGATCGATCGCGAACTTTATGATCACGAAAATGACGGCCGGGAGACAAGAAACCTGGCCGGCTCTCCAGTTCACACCAACGTGGTCGAACAACTCGCGATCCGCCTGGCAAAACAGTTTCCGATCGAGGTGCGTAATGTCCAGGCCGGAGAATTGTTACTGCAACCCGGACAGGATGTTGAGGATTTTGCGAAGCAGATTTCGCCGGGAGATGTCGTCGTGCTGAAAGATGGTGTCTGGAAGGACGCCGAGCTGAAATTCGAACGGTTACCAGGAACGGCAGAAAAGCCCATCGTCATCAGAGCCGAAACGCCAGGAAAGGTGATTCTCACAGGAGCAACCGAGTTTCGCTTATCGGGTCAGCACGTCACGGTATCTGGACTTGTCTTTCGAAATACGAGTGGCGTAAGTGACGTGGTGCAGTTGCGTACTCACAGCGAACGACACGCTCATCATTGCCGGATGACTGATTGCGTTTTCGAAGAAACCGCTGACTTCCAGGCAAAGATCGAGTCGCGATGGCTGTCTGTTTACGGCACGCACAACCGCATTGATCATTGCTATTTTGCAGGCAAAAAGAATCGCGGGCCGACTTTCGTTGTCTGGGTGGGCGACGAGCCTCAGCACCACCACATCGACCATAACCATTTCGGCCCTCGACCTGAGCTTGGCAGGAATGGCGGCGAGACGATTCGAATTGGAACGAGCGAAGTTTCCGAGCAGGATTCGCAGACGACCGTCGAGCACAACTACTTTCATGCCTGCGACGGCGAAGCCGAGGCGATTTCGAACAAGTCATGCGGCAACGTTTACCGCTACAACGTTTTCGATGAATGTTCCGGAACTCTGACTCTGCGGCATGGGCATCGATGCCTTGTCGAAGGCAACGTCTTCCTTGGCAATAAGAAGGGCGGCACGGGAGGCGTGCGAATCATTGGGCAGTCGCACACGGTCATTAACAACTACTTCGAAGGTCTGCGTGGTGACGCTGAACGAGCGGCCGTCTGCTTCATGAACGGCGTTCCAAATTCGTCATTAAACAGCTACGCACCAGTTAGCGAGGCCACCGTTGCACACAACACGTTTGTTGATTGCAAGGTGTCGATTGAGTTGGGCGTTGGCGCGGGCCGCAAGCAGTCGGCAGCCCCCACTGATTGTCGCGTGACTCACAACGCGTTCCTGCCGGACAAGTGGCCGGTCTTCCGAAGTCATGCAGACGTTGTTGCTTTCGACTGGCGAGGCAATCGACATCAGACCGGCCGTCACCATGATGGTCAACCGGTCGAGCTTGAGCGCTCGGATCTGAAATTCGTTCGATCAACAGATGGACTATTTCGACCGAGCGATGTCACTGTCATGACTGTCGATCTTCCGTCGAGTGTCAAACTGGACTTTGACGGCTCAAATCGAACCGGACAGCCGATCTGCGGCTGCGACGCGCCGGGTGGACTGTTTGCCGATCGAGCTAATGCGAGATCAACCGGACCATCGTGGAAGCTTGCGTCGAATAAGTGACGAGTGCGGAGTTGCAGCCAACGGCCGTTGACCGATTCTGGATAGCTCTTTCGATCGAGAATTCAAACTAAAGTCGATAGCCTTCGGGCAGCCTTGATTGATTCTCGTTTATCGAAAGACGATTGAAAATGTTCGCTTTCCGGATGCTTCGTCAGATTTGTCTTACCGTCATTCTTGTGGGTTCATTGAGCGTTGCAGAGTCGGCTTCACCGGTGATCAACAAAGATATCGAGTTTGCCAATGTCGATGGGCATAGTCTGAAACTCGACCTCTATCTGCCGGCCGATTCAAAGAATGCTCCGTTGGTTGTCTGGATTCACGGTGGTGGCTGGAAAGCTGGCAGTAAGAGTAACTGCCCGATTTCATGGCTCACTGACGACGGCTATGCAGTGGCCAGTATTTCCTACCGGCTGACCGACAAGGCAATATTTCCGGCCCAGCTTCATGATTGTAAGGCAGCAATACGGTGGCTGCGGGCGAACGATGACAAGCATGGCTACAGCACGGCGAAGATAGCCATTTCAGGAAGCAGTGCCGGTGGTCACCTGGCTGCTCTGGTCGGGACTTCCGGAGATGTAAAAAAGCTCGAAGGAACGGTCGGCGGGAACCTTGATCACTCGTCGCGAGTCGATGCGGTCGTCGATTTCTACGGAGCGACAGATTTCGTGCTGAGATCAAAGACGCAACCGCACCGTGCGAACGAGAAAGGCTCGGTTGTGTATCGGCTGTTGGGTGGTGGTGCCGACAAAAAGGTCGACCTCGCGAAACAAGCCTCTGCCGCATTCCACGTTTCGAAGGATGATCCACCATTCCTGGTATTTCACGGCTCGAATGACAAGACCGTTTTGATCGACCAGTCGCAGCGGATTAACGAGGTTTACTCGAAAGCCGGGTTGCCAATTGCTCTGCACGTCCTGGAAGGCTCAGGACACGGCGGAAAAGAATTCTATTCGGGCGAGCGGCGAGGCATCATTTGCGAGTTCCTCACGAAGCACCTGCGGTAAGACGACGTTTTCGTTCGCGCAGCTGGAGCATCGGATCATTAATCAGGTGAATTATGAATAAGTTAGTCGTTGCGTCGTTGGCCATGTTTGGTGCTTGTACCCAATTTGCAGAGGCAGCAAAGCCGAATGTCGTCATGTTACTGGCCGACGATCTCGGCTATCAGGACGTTGGCTGTTACGACGGACCAGTTAGGACGCCAGCGATTGACGGACTCGCCGCAAAGGGCGTTCGGTTTACCGATTTTTATTCCGGATGCGCAGTGTGTTCTCCGTCGAGAGCGACGTTGATGACCGGCCGGCATCACATTCGCGCGGGAGTCTACAGTTGGATTCACGATGCCAGTCAGAATTCTCATTTGCTTGAGCGAGAGGTCACGCTCGCCGAAGTTCTGAAGAAGAACGGATACTCAACGGCTCACATCGGCAAGTGGCATCTTGGTCTGCCAACCAAAGAACGGAAGAAGCCAACGCCGGACAAGCACGGATTCGATCACTGGTTCGCGACATGGAACAATGCCGAGCCAAGTCACAAGAATCCGCACAACTTCATTCGCAACGGCAAGCCTGTCGGCAAACTGGAAGGATACTCGTGTCAGCTTGTGGCTGATGAAGCGGTCGACTGGCTGGACAATCATCGCGACAAAGAAGCTCCCTTCTTTCTGAACGTCTGGTTTCATGAACCCCATGCACCGATTGCAGCTCCGGATGGAATCGTTGAGGGATACGGAAAGCTCAAGGACAAAGCGGCGATTTACTCTGGCACGATCGACAACACAGACCGAGCAATCGCCAGACTGCTTAAGAAACTGGCCGAGATCGATGATCCTGGCAACACGCTGATCATCTACGCTTCAGACAACGGCAGTTACCGCGATGACCGAACGGGCGGCCTACGAGGACGCAAAGGCCTGAACTGGGAAGGCGGCATTCGAGTCCCAGGAATCTTTTGTTGGCCAGGTACGATCGGACATGGCGTTGAAGCGACGAATCCAGCTGGCCTCGTGGACGTACTGCCCACTGTTTGCGGATTGCTCGGACTGGAAAAACCAGCGGGGGTTCATCTCGACGGTTCAGACCTGACTTCGATTTTGACCGGAAACAATGGCAAGTTCTCACGGCATCAGCCGCTGTTCTGGCATCTCCAGAAGTCTCGACCAGTGGTGGCGATGCGGGATGGTCAGTACTCGCTGGTGGCCGATCCGGACTACGAACTATCGACAAACAACATGTTTCAGGAAGCGTGGATACCCAAAGTCAAAACCGGTGGCTACCGAAATTTTCAGTTGTTCGATCTGGCTTCGGATCCGCAACAGACAACGAATATCGCGGACAAACATCCCGAGCTGCTCGCTCGATTGAAAGCAAAACTTCTCAAGATCAACGCCAGCATCATGGCAGACGGTCACGACTGGCATTTGAAGAAGTGACAACGACTAGCGATTCACTGAGACAGATGCATCAAGACGCCTGTTTCGGTCATTCTCACTGGCCGTTTTGCGAGTGTCTGCCATGTGTCCAACACTTACGGTCAGTCCGCTGTGGAATGATCGATGAAGACGATGTGCGAGGGGTTGCCGACAGGGGCATAGTGGCCCGTAAACTCAATACCGCCGGTTTTGTGGTTCACTTTAAAGACCGCAATGTTGTCTGCTCGCTGATTTCCACAGTAGAGAAACCGACCGGTGGGATCGAAGCTGAAGCTGCGTGGATAGTTTCCTCGTGTCCATTCTTCGCCAACGAACGTGAGATCGCCCTTCGAGCCAATCGAAAAGATGCCGATGCTGTCATGCAGTCGGTTGCCCGCATAGACGAATTTCCCGTCAGCTGAAACAAGAATTTCAGAGCAGAAGTTACTTCCGGCGAACTCAGGCGGGAGCGTTGAGATTGTTTGGCGCGAGGATAGTCGTCCCAATCTGGAGTCGTAGTCGAACAGCACAATTGTCGAGCCTTCTTCCTGGATCGAATAGAACCACCGACCATTGGGATGAAAGTGGAAATGTCGTGGCCCATCGCCAGGCGGCAGCACAACGGCATGCGGTTCGTTCGGCGTCAGGACACCGTTCTTCTGGTCGAACTTCCAGACGAAGATGCGATCCAGGCCCAGGTCAACATGCAGGACGAAACGTCCCGAGGGATCAGCCTGAATCATGTGCGCGTGAGTCCGATCGTGTCCGCTGAAAGCAAAGCTGCCTGGCGGTGCATTAGTCGCTCTCGTGGGGCCGATCTTTCCTTTGTCATTCTTGATGTCTGTCGCTTTGCCAAGCTGGCCGTCGGCCAGAATCGGAAGTACCGCAATTGAACCTCCGAAATAGTTAGCAACCAGAAGGAAACGTCCAGAAGGATGCAGGCTCACGTAGGTCGGGCCATCGCCGCCCGAAGGCACCGTGTTCAACAGCTTTAATTTCCCGTCTGCCGGATTGACTGCGAAAGCGCTGACTGAGCCTTCCTTGCGGCCCCCTACGCGATCAGTCTCATTGGATGAGTACAGTCGAGTGCCAGCGGTGTTCACTGCCAGGCAACTCGGGCTCGTTCCCATTTCGTAGATGCCGGCAGGCGTCATCGCTCCCGTTTTACGATTGACCTGAAACAGGTGAATACCTCGACCATTGCCGGGCGGTAAATCGACCTGCGTTGGCAACGTATCTTTGAGTGGAGCACTGAAGGTGCCAACGTAGGCCATGAGCGGCTTGCGATCTTCCTTCGGCTGCGCGTAGGACGAACGACCGAGAAGCGATATTACAGACGCGATTACGACAGAAGTCAGTAGGACAAAACGGCAGAAACGTACGATGCGAGTCATAGGAAGAATCCTTCTGGATGACTAAATGGAATGTTTGCCGTCCTTTGCGACGGCTGTGAGAGGTATATTCAGTACAGGCAACACGTGAGATCAACATCCAGTCCACCATCCTTCGGCCTCGACTACGGTGTCCCACACTTCTCGCTACGCCAGAGCAGACACCCTGTCACTGCCTATCGACTTTGCTGGATTCCTATCTCCGATCGAAATGGCCGCTAGTCGGTGCCCCTCTATTCGCTGGTCTCGTCCATGCCGCTGAGTGCTTTCAGAAAAGTCTCAAATTCCATCTGGCAGCAGTGGCAATTCTGCAGGTGATTCTGGACTGCCACCATTGCTGATTCAATTGGCAGGCCGGCAAGCAGCGTCTCGGCAAACTCTGCGACGTGGTCCAAACAGCCATCGCAGTCAATCTCGTCGGGAGTCGTGGACGCGACCAGTTGGACGAGCGATGAGACCTGTTGTTTTGATAAAGGCATTCGTCTGTTTCCAATCAGGCAATACTGCCGGTGAGGTCTTCGGCAGAATATCCAGCCGCTTCAAGTCCGCTTTTCAACTTGGTGCGTGCATCATGGACAAGCTTATAAACGGCGTTGCGGTTGCTCGCTGTCCTGTTGGCAATCTCCTCAACAGGCATGCCGCTCAACACTGCGCGTACAGCCGTCTGCTGGCGATCGGACAAGTCGTCAATCAACTCTGACAGATTCTGATAGATCGAACTTTGTTCGATCTGCTCCGCCGCTCCGGGTAAAGTGTCGACCGCCACATCGAGCTTCAGACCTTCACCATCCGCGAATTGTTCAAGCGAGACATCTTTGAAATGTTTTCGCCGAACCTGGCTGGTAGCGAGTCGCACGGCGATCGACATCGCCCACGTGGGAAACTGGCTTCGTCCTTCGAACTGGTCAATCTTCTCGAGGATTCTGATTAACGCATCCTGAGCGATATCTTCCGCGAAGCTTTCACCGCCTGACGAGAATACTTTCTTCAAACCACGAACCAGCCGGACTCTCAATGCAGTGAGAGCCTCTTCCTGCTGAGTGGGATCCTTCAGCTTCTCAACCCACGGATCTGACGTCATGGGCTCTGGCATCGTGCGATCGGCCTCCTGAAAACTGAAAAAACGGGACGCCGAGATGAGACACTCGTCGTCCCGTTCTGGTTCCAGTATTGTCGAGGTCCGGATTGTACCCTTCAAACAGTTAAGAGTGAATCATTCAACGATTGCGGCCAGCATGTCAGAAGATTTGAGATAATCCAGACGGAGCAACGCTGGCCGTCACCTTACTCAGAGCAACTGCAACCATCACTCGAACACGTCGCAGGCTCTTTCGAGTGTTCAGCGACGAATTCCTCGAGAGACTCCTTCGAGACGGCACCAAGTCTTCGCGCCTTTACCTCGCCGTTCTGAAACAGCAGGAACGCGGGGATCGACTGAATCCCATACTCGGTTGCGGCCTGCGGAGACTCATCGACATTCACTTTGACGATCTTCGCTCGCCCATCCAATGCTTCGGCAAGCTGATCAACGATCGGCCCCATTGCTCGGCAAGGTCCACACCACGGAGCCCAGAAATCGACCAGAACCGGCTGATCGGATTGAAGAATCTCCTGGCTGAAAGTCGTGTCGTTTGCTGTGGTCGTCATCTTGCTTCTCCTGGTTGGGTGAGTTCATTTTCCGTTGCGATCCGCCCTTCAGCTCGCGGCCTTTGATCAATTTTCGGTGACCTGATGCCGAGCCTCACGGCCCTTATCGGGAGTCGGATCTTTCACCAGTCCATAAACCTGCCGCCCCTCATGATCTTCCGGAAGGTACTCAGTAATTGGCTGTCCTTCTTCATTGGTGAAGAGCAAACAATGGCAGTATTTGAACTGCTTCATTTCATCGCAGGCACACACCGAACGACGACTTTCTTCAAGCTCCGCCTTCTTGTCCGGGTAAAAATTGCAGGGACAAAGCGGACTTCCCAACTCATCAATATGCTGAGCCAGGCCTAAGACAACAGCCGCCGTCACCTCAGATTCCGGATGCCCGCAGGTCCCACTTTTTTCTCGATATTTTTCAACATACCGCTCCATGCGGCTCATCGATTTGGCAGACGGAACAGAATCGGAAGGCATCAAAGACTCCTTAATCATTCCAACGTCTGGTTCTTACCAGACGACGTACTGAGGAATTACGCACTCTTGAGACGCCGTTACTACCGACCGTCTTACCCAGCCATCGAAAAATTCTTTGGCTCATCCGCTGACATCCCCAACTGCCGTTTCGCGGCAACGAGCCCGTCTGGACCAGCGCATCCCGGCGAGAGAATGTCAGCAATTACCGCTTGGTGCGTAAGAACAGATGACTCGTCGCGTCCAAGCAAGTTGACGACAATGCGAAAGCGGAAATCGAATCGCGTTGCAGCATCAATGAAACAACGTGGATAAGCGAAATTCAGGAAGTGAAAGCATCATGACCGACGATCTTCAACCACTGTTGACTGACATCCGGCAGTGCCGGGAATGCGAGGCTCATCTTCCGCATGGCCCTCGCCCAATTCTTGCGGCCAGCACCGCGTCTCGGATTCTCATCATTGGACAGGCACCAGGCAGCCGAGTGCATGATTCGGGCGTAGCGTGGGACGACCCAAGCGGCGTGCGACTTCGAGACTGGATGGGAATCTCGCCTGACGAATTTTATGACGAGTCTAAGATCGCACTCGTTCCGATGGGCTTCTGCTATCCGGGAACAGGCCGAAGCGGAGACCTTCCACCTCGGAAAGAGTGTGCGGAGCTATGGCATGAACGACTGCTGGGGCATCTGACGAACGTCAAGCTGACATTAGTCATCGGCCGTTATGCCCAGAACTATCGGCTCGGCGACACGCTGAAGTCGACGCTGACCAAAACCGTTGAAAGCTGGAAGGATTACACGCCAGCCAATCTTCCGCTTCCGCACCCAAGTCCTCGCAACAATCGCTGGCTGAAACACAATCCGTGGTTTCTCAAGGATGTCGTTCCTTATCTGCGACGAAGAATTAAAAGAATTCTCAAGTGACGATCGTTGATAGACCAAAAACAATGCAGCCGACAGAATTTCCCGCGGCTGCATTGGGATACCTCGAATCATCACACGGCGGCAGTTGCCCGACATTGCTCAGGCTGATGCAAACCGACGACGGCCAGCACCGCTCCGCCATTCGCCCAGTAAAACCACGCGTCAATGCCGGAAAACCCCAAGACAAACGGCGCGACGACAAAGATCACACCAACGAGAAAATCCACAGCCAGGTGAACTGAATACGGCACAACACGAATCACTCCCGTCTTATGATCGGTCAGCAGGGTAAGAACAAACGCGGCAATACCGGTCCCCACACCCAACCATTTCGCCGCGGGATGCGACTGTCCCAGAGAAAGCACAGATGGAAGTGCCATCAAGCTGAAAGCAACAGGGTAATCGAGGTAAGCATGGATTGTTTTGGTGATAAACTTCATCGTCGCGTCTCCGAACCAAGGGAAGTTGTTGCTGCCGGCCCAGCCTCGCCAGCTCAACAATGAGACGCCCTGTCCCGACGATGTCTTACTCCGTGGTCAAAGATAATCTCGAAGCGTTCACTGACCTCGCAGATCCCAAAGTCAGCAATCTCCGTCGAACTGCCCCGTTGAAGTTCGTTGGCAACTGCCTCCGATACCTTGCCAATCCGGCCTCGAACACGTTGTGTTGGGTGAGGTAGAGATTTCGATGTGAAGCTCCGGTGTTCGGCACGGGCGATACTCGCCGCAAAAAGTTTAAGCCTGACTTTGTGCGTGACAGTCTCCGATCTTACATGGACTGTCGTTTGGCTTTCGGTTCAATGGGGATTGATGCATCGATTCCCAGGCAGGCGAAGCCCGCGATGAAAAACGCTCCTGCGCAGATGAGGAAGGCAATGTCCCAGTCATAGTGCTTGACGATGAGATTCAGAAGGAGCGGCGAAATTGTTGCCCCCAGGTTGCCCCACATGTTGGCCCAGCCGTGGATCGATGCTACGTGGTTGCCGCCAACATCCTGCTTGTAGGCCCAGCCGGATGCTGAGCCGAGGTCTGTCGAGAACGCGACGATGCCAAACAGCACGGTGAGTGTCCACGGCGAAGGATGCAGCAAGCACAACAGGTACGCCGATCCGGCCAGGAAACGGCCGACCATCATCGGCAGCACGCGGCCTCGCTTCAGGCCGATCCGCTGAACGGCGATGTCAGTCGCACGCCCGCCGAGCAGCATGCCGCACCATCCGATCCACAACGGAATGGCACACATCCAGCCGCGTTCGACCAGCGGGACGGAGTGTTCCTCAAGAAGAAACCTTGGCAACCATGTCACGAGAAAGACCCAGCCGACGTTCGATCCCCACTGAGAAACACACATCAGCCAGAGACTGCGACTGGTCACCATCTCCCGCAGCGGCGGCTTGTCCAGCTTCTTTGGGGTTCCGGAATCGTCGGGTGGTGCTGTTGCTGGAGCGGGTTGACCGGCCCGGATCAGTGCCCGCTCTTCGTCGTTGCACCACGGGTGCGTCGCCGGCCGGTTTCGGAAGACGAAGTAGAAGGCCGCGGCCACGAAGATGCCGCACGCTCCGTAGGTGAACATGACTGGGCGCCAGCCCTGAACGTAGAGCTTGCCGATCGACTCGGGAAACGCCGCTTCCAGAACAAGTCTGTTGACTCGGCTGATTTCCGCCTGGGTTAACGAATCTTGTTTCAGCAGCGTCCGCGCTTCCCGCTCGATTGGCAATCCCTCGATGGGACCGTGAACGAGCGTGTCTTCAGATTCAATCAGTTCGTTCAGCCCGGCAATGTGAGAACCGCCGTGCTTTGACAGAAAGGCCGCGGTTTCGCACCACAGTTGGTCTGCGTTCAGAGGGCTGGACTGAGTGTTTTCGTCGGGCGGCACAACGTTGAGAGCAGCCTTATCGAGTTTCTCTACGAACGCTGTCTCATCGAGTAGCGTTTCCTCTGTCAAAAGCGGGGAAGTATCCAGAGGGACAAAGAAGACGATCAGTCCCGCAGTCAGAACCGGGGCGAGTCCGCTACCGAGTCGCCCACCCCACGAAACGAAAGCGCTGGCTGTGCCGCGAGACGACATCGGTATCCATTTTCCGATCAGGCTAGCCGCAGTTGGATATGCTCCCGCCTGTCCGATGCCAGCCAGTAGTCGTACTGCCAGCAGCGAGACGACTCCAGCGGTCATTCCCATCATGGCTGTAAAAAATGACCAGACGAGGATGTAGATCGTGAGCATGATCCTCGCGCCGAAACGGTCGCTCATCCAGCCCGATGGAACCTGCGCGAGCGCGTACGTCAGAAAGAACGCCGAGAAGCAGAAGCTGAGGTCGTCGTTCGAGATACTCAGGTCTTCGCGGATGTAAGTCTGAGCGTAGCTCATGCAGAAGCGATGGAGGTACAGCAGGAACGCCATCGCAAACGTGACGCCCAGCACCAGATACCGGACTCGCGTTGGCTTCGTGGAGTCTCCTACTTCGTTAGGCATAGCCTCTTTCTACGACGGGTTTCGTGTAACGTAAACAGGGCTGCTCCAGGCGAGCGACTGATCTGTCTGCGTGACTCGGATCCAGTAAGGAAACTCGCCAGTCACGGATTCCTCGTCGACTGTTTCGAGGTCGAATGTCATCGGCCCGCCTGGATTGGGCGGTGGGCCGATTTGAGCGAAACGTCCGACACCGCCAGCATCGACTCGATGATCTTCGTTGAGGACGTCATTCAGTTTGACGCTGAACGTCGTCGGACCAGACTCGAAAGTAAGTTCCGTCGAGTCGTCGCCTTGGACTTTGATGATGATCCCGGACGCGTTTCCGGCAGACTTATTCGCCCATTCGATTCGGTTGTCATCGATCAGTGTCGCGTCGTCATCGTACGACTGGAAGTTGATCGGCTCGACCAATTCGACGGTGCCGTTTGAAACCGACAGCGAGCCCGTCCAGTCAACGCGTTGCACCCGGGCGGTGCCTTTGCGTTCGGTGCCGCCCCATAGAACTCTCAGATAAGTGGCGTCTTCGGGTTGCTCGACACGCCGCGACACATCCCAGGAATCGATGATCTCGACGCCTCGGAACAGGTCGACTCGTTCGATGGCTTTCGTTCCTTCGACTTGAAAGTTGATCTTCGGTGTGCCTGTCGTCGTGATTTCAGACCCCATGTCGGCATCGTCGACCTGGAAGAGCAGCCGAATTCGCTCGCCGGTTGTGGCGTAGGTTCTTCGAGCGTGGAACGCTTCCCAGAGAGATTCGCGTGTCAGTTCCTTCGCGTAGACGGCGGTCAGACCATTACGAAGGTTGCGAATCAGTCGCCGGCCTGGGTGGCAAGCGCCGGGACGGCCCATCACTCCGTCGGTCCCGGCGGTCAGTCCCACCTTGTACCCGCGTGATAACGCATCCATGAAGAACCACTCAACCGTGCCGTGGGTCGAGTGTGTTTCGCACAGCTTCTCGATCTTCTGCTCGTACCAGTCGAGGTTTGTCATGCGGCCGCCGACGTGGATGTTGACGAGCACGTCCAGATCACGAAACGCGTCGTGAAATTCTGGAGCGCGCGGAACGTCCGGTTCCGGATCGGGCACGTCCTCACGGAAGAAGCGATCGCTGCGCCGCATGACCGGTTCGTCGTATCCGTAAATAACGTTGCGGTCGCCGCCGTCTTTGGTGAAGGGGCTCCACTCGCAGCCGAGAATCGGAACGTAGACACCGGGCTCGTAGAATTCGTCGGTGACTTTGCGGACGTGTGCCCAATCGTCAAGCGTGACGTAATGATCGTTCGACTGGTGCGTGATGAACTGCAATCCCGCGCAGTCTCGACCGAAAGCGTACGACTCGGAAACAGTCCCGGAACCACAACCGATTTCCGTCTGCCCCGAATGGACGTCTCCCCAGAAAATTTCGAGAGGTGGCTGCTCGGCGTGAACAGTGATCGGATTCGTGACGGCGCAGAAATCGCCGCACTCAACATTCAAGCGGAACGAACCAGGCTGACTGAATGTCACGTCAAAATGGTACGACGGTCGAACCGGTTCGGCGTCGACGGGGATAATCTCAGCCTTCGAGTCTTCTGGATCGGTCGTGACGACGGGCATGTCCTCAAGGGCGGTCGCGTTGCCCCAGCAGTCTTCAGCTCGAACGATGACTTCTGCGGATTCGCCAACGACCGTGTCCGAGTGAACGATTGCTGCGATACGGACCGGCGGGCCGGGCACGACGGGAAAGGACGGCTGCTGTGGCAGACGATTTCGGATTGCGTCGCCTTGATGGTCAATCGCCATCACGAATTCGAGATGGTTATCGACGCACGTCGGAGCTCGCCAGCCGATGCTGCCTTGCGACCTATCTCCGCAGGTCAGCTTGATGTGGTCGCCCTGGCGAAGCTGGCCGCTTTCGACTTTGACGTGAACCTGGTGATGCCACGGTTCGATCCCCGAAAACCAGTTGTAGACCGGCTTGAGCGTTACTTCCCTTTTGTCACGCGACGTTAGTTCGAATTTGAGACTCATGAATCCGTCGGCTGATGGATCGTCGGTCTGAAGGTCGCTCCAGTCGAACGGCCACCGCCAGCAGACGAGTAGTTCGCCGCCGGTTTCGACAGTGTCTTCGCCGATCGTCCATTCGAAGACGACAGTAGTCGGCTCGCTGACGGTCAGGTGGTCGATCTCGGTGTGAGTTCCTTTTCCGTGTCGACGAAGCCGTTCTTCGTACGGCATGTCAAAATGGTGATGAAGCTCGGGCTTGGCGGGAGGGGCGAGACTGGCAACAAGCATCAGAGGTGGTCCTTCACAAAGTTGGTAAAGCGTCGACGGGATTCTGACGCGGGCTGATTCCGAATGCGACCGTTTCACTTGTTCAACGGGGGGAGTCACCGCGATGATGATTGCTCGTAGATTTTCAGGCTGACATTTTCTCAACCACGAAAGACACTAAACACACGAAAGATAAGGACGACTTGTTTTCGTGTGTTTAGTGTCTTTCGTGGTTCAAAATCTTTTGCAAGGAACAAGGCTGATGCGACTTCTTCGGCAATGGCTACCAGGTCTGCTTGTTGTGCTGACGGCCTCTTCGGTGTTGGCCGATAAGCGTCCGAATATTCTGGTCGCGATTTCGGATGATCAGTCGTTTCCGCACGCGTCAGCATATGGTTACCAGGCGATTTCGACGCCGGCATTCGATCGTGTCGCGAAGATGGGAGTCCTCTTTAACAACGCCTTCACTCCCGCTCCGGGCTGCAGTCCAATGCGGGCGGCTTTTCTGACCGGACGAAACATCTGGCAGATCGAAAATGCCGGCACGCATGCCAGTTCGTTTCCGAAGAAGTACGAAGTCTACCAGGATCGCCTCGAAGCGGCGGGGTATTTTATTGGGGCAACCGGAAAACACTGGGGGCCTGGCAACTGGAAGGTCGACGGGTGGGAACACAATCCGGCCGGACCGACATGGGGGAAACGCAAACTCAAGTCGCCTCCTGGAATTGGCAGCGTCGACTACGCGGCGAACTTTGCGGACTTTCTGAACGATCGTCCAAAAGACAAACCGTTCAGTTTCTGGTTTGGAGCGAACGAGCCTCACCGATCATTCGGTAAAGGCATCGGCATCGAAAACGGACTCGATCCGAGCAAGGTCGTCGTCCCGAAGTTCCTGCCGGACACGCCTGAGATTCGTTCGGACATTCTGGATTACTGTTTCGAGATCCAATGGTTCGATCAGCACCTCGGACGAATGCTTGATTCGCTTGAAGCAGCCGGCGAGTTGGACAACACGCTGGTCGTCGTCACGAGCGACAACGGCATGGCATTTCCGCGAGCCAAAGCCAACTGCTACGAATACGGCATCCACATGCCACTGGCCGTTGCGTGGCCTGCGGCTGCGAAAGCGAATCGCGTCGTCGATGATCCGGTCAACCTGATTGATCTCACAGCGACAATCTACGATGCAGCCGGAGTCGATCCACCAGCAGAAACTCCGCCCGCTGGGCGCAGCATTCGCAATATTCTGGAATCGACCGAGCAGGGAGTCGTCGACGAAACTCGCGACTCGGTCTTCGCCGGTCGAGAGCGTCACTCATCGTCAAGATTCAACTCGCTGAGTTACCCGCAACGCTGCATCCGCACTCGAGACTATCTCTACATCCGCAACTTCCGCCCCGAGCGCTGGCCAGCCGGGCCCCCACAGAAATTTGGCAGCGACAAATACGCGAAAAAGAAAGAAGTCGTCAACAAAGTTCTGGGCCCAATGCACGACGGCTATCACGACATTGATGCCTGCCCGAGTCTGACATTCCTCATCGAAAATCGAGACGATCCAAAGATCGGCCATTTTCTCGGCTGGTCCGTTGATCATCGTCCAGCCGAAGAACTGTTCGACATCCGCAAAGACCCGGCCTGCCTGCACAACCTCGCCGCCGACCCAGCATTCGCGAAAGTCCGCTCAAACCTGAACGCTCGACTGTTCGACTACCTGAAAGAAACCAACGACGCCCGAGTCACCTCGCCCGACGGCGGAGACATCTGGGAAACCTACCCTCGCTACAGCGGCCTCCGCTGGTTTCCGACTCCCGACTGGGCAAAGAAGAATCCCGACCGAGTACCGACTCAGGAATGGCTCGAAAAGAAACGCCCTCGTTGATCGAGGCTTCCCCGGCAATGCCACAGTCAGCGGTTGACTGAGCCCTGGCGGTGGCTGTAGTGGTGAAGTGGGCAGAACTAAAGACGCGACGGAAACGACATCCTGGTGCAGATCAGAAGTATGCACTGCTGTCAGTAAGAAAAATCATATATCAGGGCTCCGGCAATGTTGATTATTTATCGAGGGTGGGGACTGGCCTGGGCAGCCGCAGGCATGGTTCTGTTTCCGGTTCTGTTTCTGTTGACGGGTAGTCTGTCCTGTCCGCTGATCGCGATTTCCGCTTTATGGATTCGCTACGGCCGCGCGAAGACTCATCACGATTCGGGCGAGACGATTCCGTCACCGTCCGTCTTCTTCATCCCCGTCTGGTTCTATGGAGCCGTGCTGGCCCCCATTGCCTTGGTGCTGATCGGTGTCGAGACGATGAAAGGGAGAGTCGTTGACTGGGCACCTGATGACACGGATGCCGCCCCGAATGATATTCGTAAAATTGCTGAAGCCCCCGATCCGCTGCCAGTGACGACGTCGGATTCCGCCACCGCGAATAGTTCGGCTCGGATCGATGGGACGCCGGCTGTAAATACGGGAAAATCGGGTGAGAGTCGCGCAGTCACTCTGCCTGGCGTCACAAATATTGACAAGACGAAAACTCCCAAACCGACTGTATCAAGCCCCGAGTCTGTAGCTCCGGTTGTTTCCGTGAAAGATGACGCGCCTGGTGAGCCAGTCACGGCAGATACAGAGCTGCGTCCGGGACAACAACTCGCCGCAGTGTGGGCAAGCAAGTGGTATCAGGTCGCGGTCGTCGCCGATCAGGGAGGCACATTGCGAGTTGACTGGTTGGGAAGCAACTCGTGGAATTCGAGCCGAGCGCGTCGCGAATCGTTACGCATTGTCAGTGATGAGGAGTTTCAGAAATGTTTGAGATACGGCAGCGATGAATCCATTGCGCCGGGGCCAGCGTTGGCTGTTGACGAGTTCCTCAAGCCGGGTGATGTGCTGCTTTGCGAGGCCTCGGGCAGTTGGTTGCCCGTTCGAGTTCTGCAGGAAGCGAACGGCCAGGTGCAGATCGGCTGGCAAGGCTTCGCGGAAAAGTGGAATCAGACGGTCAGTCGTGATCAACTACGGATTCGTCCTGGGAAGAGCCAGGTCGCGACCGCGAGCCCCGCTTCAACGACCGGCAGTCCGTCGGCCGAAAAGTCCCCGGGGATTCCTGTCACGGATGAAGACGATCTGGCACCGGGGCAGAAACTTGCCAGAAACTGGGCTCGAAAGTGGTACAAGGTTGTCGTGGTCGGCGTTGAAGGAACTCGGGTAAAAGTTGACTACCTGCGAAGTAATTCTTGGAGAGCGACCAGCCTGTCGCGGGATTCGCTGCGCGTCGTCAATGATGAAGAGTTTGAGAAATGCCTTTTCTACGGCAATGACGAACCTGAAGATCCTGGAGATGCCATTGCCAAGGACGCTGAGCTTCCAGTCGGGACCATCCTGTATTGTGACAGGTCAGGCGGCTGGATTCCGGTTCGCGTTACGGGTGAGGCCGCGAACGGAGATGTGCTGGTCGACTGGCTGAGTTTCAAGGCAAGCTGGAATCGGGCGGTCAGTCGAGACCACCTACGGACGGTTGCGAAGGGAAGCCGCTCGTCACACACGCTAAGAGCGTTTCTGATGAAGTATTCAGCAACGTCTCAGGAGCCTGGAGCAGTGGTTACCGACGAGTTTGATCTCAAAGCTGGAACGATCGTGCTGCGTTCGCGAGGCAGCCGTTGGCTCCCGATGGAAGTTGTCGGTTCAGAGGGGGAAAATGTTTCGGTTCGCGACTGGGTTCGCCCGGACCAGGTTGTCACTGTGAGACGCGCCGACCTGCGGCTCTCGACGTCCGATCTTTGAGGTCATCGGCAGAGGCTGAATCGTTGAAGATGACAAGGTGCATTCGTATTTCAGCCTCAGGTCTATGCAGGGGTGCGAGCCCAACGGATGCTCTATTTAGACCTCGCGCCGTCGGATCTGAGGACCGGTGCGATCGGGCCGGAACTGAATACCGACTCGGCTTTCGACACGTTCGATCTGCGCTGCTATGTGTGACAGAATGGCGACACGATTTACGACGGTGAAGCTGGTCGACGAACTGGCAATGACGGTCTCTTTGATACGAAGGGCGATTGTCACTTCTGGGTTTGCGATCGGAATGGCGACTTCTCCAGCTTCCCGCCGAGCTTTGTCGCGTGCTAATTGAGCTGCCGGCAAGGTAAATGCGGCTCCGATAACCAGCAACGCGCCACATATGTTCATCAGAAAAGGGGATCGCTGGTCTTCCCACCGTGTGACCAGGTAATAGAGGGAGTAGAACGGGACAAACAAATAAAGCAGCCCGCAAATTACGTCTTCCGCGAATGCGCCTATGAGCGAACGGATTCCTCCGATGAAGCTCAAGATCATACCAAGAATCGGAAGGATCATTGCCAGAATGATTCCAACGATGGGTAATACAAACATGATTGCAATGGTGAGGAGTGTCGCGGCAATCGGAAATCCAAGCCAAACAAGTGGATTCTCAAACGAGAGTCCGCCTCCACCATCGGTGCGGGCGACTTTTCGTTTCTTCTTTTTTGGCTTCGCTCTGGCCGATCGACTCGGGCTTTTGCGACGGGAGCGGGCGGGCTGGTAGTCGTCGTACGCGTCATCATCGTACGAATCAAATTCGCCATCGTCATACGACTCGTAGTCATCGTACGACTCGTAATCCTTGGATGGGGCTGTGTCGTCTTCCCACTCGTCACGCGGTGCTGGCATTTTCGGTTTGCGGCGTTTCTTCGGTACGCTGCTCGATCGGGGTTTGCGCCTTTGCGGGGCAGGGACAGTACAGACTTCGCCACATTCGCGACACTTGAATCGTTTGCCAGCCTTATCATCGCCGACCTTATACCCAAACCCACAACCAGTACATGCAACGGCGATCATCGGACGGTTCTCACATTTTCAGTTCTAGGTCGCGACAAATTCAGCTCACGACAAAGTAACCTGATCGTAGCAACTACAACCACATTGGCGAACCTTCCCGTATAATTTTGAATCCTCGAGTTCAGATTCCGCACATGATCGGATGTTGTCTCTAACCTGGTTTTGATTGTCTGATGACGAACTTATCTACTAACGGGTGACGTGTTATGAATGTTGTTCAGTTTGAGATTCCAGGTCAGGGGCGGCGAGTTGGGGTTGTGGATTCAGGTCAGATCGTCGATGTGACCGCTGGAGACGCCGAGTTGCGGTTTGTTGTGGACATCTTCTCTGCGGCGCAGAAGGCTGGGCGGTCATTTGGCGGGTTCCTTGGCGATCTGGCGGCGAAGGATGCGTTGCGGTCGTTCGATCTGGATGAGCTCTTGATGGCTCGACCGGGTAGGGAGAAGCCGTTCCTGCACCCGCCGTTGGACCATCCGGATCCTCATCGTGTGCTTGTCTCCGGGACCGGGCTGACTCACACCGGTGGGATGAAGTCGCGAGATCAGATGCACAAGGATGGTGACGACGAGGACGGAGAAAAAGCGGCTGAGCCTCAGACGGACTCGGCTCGCATGTTTGCGATGGGACTTGCAGGTGGGAAGCCGGCGGTCGGTCAACGCGGCGCAGGTCCGGAATGGTTTTACAAAGACAACGGTTCTGTCTTGCGAGGGCCGAATGACTCGCTAGTGATTCCCGGCTTCACAGACGACGGCGGCGAAGAGCCTGAGTTGGCAGGACTGTACATCATCGGTAAAGACGGGCAGCCGTATCGACTCGGATTCGCGCTGGGCAACGAGTGGTCTGATCACGCTGTCGAGCGAGTCAATTACCTTTACCTCGCGCCGTCCAAGCTGCGGACCTGTGCGATCGGGCCGGAGTTAAATACTGACTTCGCATTCGACACACTCGATCTGAGCTGCTCGGTCTCACGGAATGGTGAAACGATTTACGACAGTGGACCGTTGCTGTCCGGTGAGGAAAACATGTGCCACTCGCTGGCGAACTGCGAGGATCATCACTTCAAGTACGCTCAACACCGCCGCCCGGGCGACGTGCATGTGCACTTCTTCGGAACAAGCAAACTCAGCCACAGCACGCGCGACTGGAAATACCAACCCGGCGACGAAATCCGCATCGAAGCTCCGACTTTCAGCTCGCCACTCGTAAACGTTGTCGCGGCGGGCGATGACGCATCAGCAGCTCCGGTTACCATGCGGCCGGCGTGAGAATCTCGTCGGTGTCGTTTTCTGAGATACCTTCAGCGGATCAGGACAGGCTTGGTGAAGATCGAGTCACTGCGGACTTCGGTCTGGCCTTTGACGACGGTTGAGTCTGAATAGGGTGCGGGTTGGACGGTGACGTGTCGCTTGTTCGGATTGCCGGTTAAACGAACATCCATGATGCGGACTCCGACAAAACGGCTGATCACATACGTGGCGTTGTTGCCCGGTCCTGACACGCTGGTGAAGAGCGGGATAGCTTTGACTTCGCCGATGACATCCTTCAATGCGGCTTGAATTCCCGCGCTGATCCCCGTGTCACCGTTGAGTTCAAGCGGTGAGCCATCGAAACGAATCTCGCCTCCGAACCAGGCCAGATCGTCCGCATTGATGCCTTCTCGAATCTGGCGTTTCAGATCGTTCGTGCTGTTGCCGGGGTGGCCAATGTCGACCGTTCCGCGATTGCCAGGAGGAAGCGAGCTGCTGCCGGAAGGGTAGATGTTGACCTCAAGGATTCCGTCGGACGATTCAACAACCTTGTTCAGACCGGCGTTGAATTCGTAGTCGTCGTCACCGACGCCATCGAGCATGCTGTTCCATGAAACCTCGTCCAGCGCGATCGGTAAAATGTCGGCTCGTGCCGAGCTTTCCGACGAGATCTTGAAGCCGACTCCCGGCATGATCGCGGCAGCTGACGTCACGTTCAGGCCGGCTTCGCCGTGTCCGATCACCGGTGCGAAAAAGAGTGACAGCGGACCGTCAACCACCTGGCCATTGATATCGACCGCGCTGCCCCGATCTCGATGAACGGCGACTTCGATCATGGTGTACGGTGTCGCTCCCCAGACTTCCGCCCAACGCTGTTCGTCGGGGAGCCACTGGTACTGCCCGAGGCGAACGTCTCGAGCAACGTCGATGTAGGTTGAGTCGAGTCCTCCCGACCGGTTCGCGCCGGCGATTGATCGAGCCGCACCTTTTGATTCTGTGGCAATACTGGACGTACTGAGCATCGGAGCGAGGCCGGTTCCGGGACCGAACTCCATTGCTCCGGCAAACGCTGCCGCGTCGCTGGCGTTACGCATCTGAGCACGGGCCAGCGTAATCCAGCCGAGGTCGACCGTGAATGCGGTAAAGGCAAGAACCATGACCAGCACGCCGGCCGAAAGTGTGATGATACTTCCATTGCGGTTTGTCAGGCATTGTCGGCTGTCTCGTCGGCAGCCAAAGCACGGTGACTCTGGTGATGTCGAATTCTGTCGCCGTTGGGTGGAGGTCTTCATGATTGTTTCTCCCTGAAAGAGGTCTGCACTGTCGAATATTTATGAGACGGCGGCCCGCTCATCGGTGCATGGACTACTCGGGGGAGTGCTCATGCACGATTCGAGGTGTGTCGTCTGTGGCGACAAGACCTTCCTGGGAGTAATAGCGAATTTTGGACAGCACGAGTTTCTTGACTCGGTGCGAAGCGAATGCGACTCGAGAGTTGGCAACTGAGACATTAGGACTGTAGCCGTCGAGGTTCTTGAGTGTCGTGTAGTATCGAGTTTTCAGATAGCCGCTACCGCCAAACGTCGACCAGGTCAAAGATGTTCCGTTCTTAATGCGAAACTCAAGCACGTGATCATCGATTTCCATCGAAGACGTAAACGTGACCACTTCATTGTTGTGATGAAGCTTCTGTTGATGCGGTGTCGACCCGTACCCCCAAAGCCAGTCTCGCCGCCAACATTGCAGTTGCATTCCGCCTGGCGCATAGTCGGGGTAAGTCGTGTGGTTCAGCTCGAAGACAGAGTGCTCGTGTTCAAGATTTCCAACAGGAGAAAGCACAGTCACGATTTGCGGAGCGTGGTCTTCCGGGGCCGGCGTGCCGACTTCTACACGCCAGTCTTCTTCGACACGGACGATTGCAGCGTCATCCGCAGCGGCTGATGACGCCGCCAGACACGTTGCCGCTACGAGTAACCAGCGAGCAATTCGGGTGACAAGGTTTGACGCGGCTGGCGGCAGCCTGAAGCGGATCCGCGATGCGTCTGCCGCAGAAATTCGGCGGCGGGGGACTGAGAGGTTCATGGCGTTTGCCTTTCGAAAAGATGCCATTCGGTAGCCGGGCAGTCTCGATCAGCGATGCCTGTTTAGAGCGACGCTGCTAACGGGGAAGAGAATTCTTCACCGCTTCGAAGCAGAACATGCTTCGCCGAGATCCCTTGCTTTGCGTCCTCACCTCACGATGAGTTTGCCAGTTCGTGGTTCCATCGAAGGCTGTTGCGCGACAGCCAGACTCCGTCGCAGCTCGACACCAGATCGCGATCGTGTCGATGGTCTTCCGCCCTCCCGGAGGAATCTGCTGCATCTCAACCCTGCGTCACAGGAAGTCGCCGGGGCGGAATAAGCATGAGGAAATCGCTGAATGGCGAAGATCGGTCACCCGATACCTGGACGCTTCGTGACTTCGATACGACAGTGACAGATTTCCGCGTCACCTGTCACTCGTTGGTTTAGTGACCGCAGTGGCAAGCGGCGACGTGACAGTTCGGAATTACGTGACCGCGGTCAGTTGCCGTTCGCTGAAAAACGCATTTTCATGACAGATTGATTTACGCCGGTGGTGCATCTGGCGTCTGAACTGCAGCCCGTGTTTCGGCAAGCAGCGGGTCTACGGCGTGGGCGGATTCGATCATCATGTCGGTGCTGCGGGGGTCGATTTCGCGACAGGCTTCTGTGAGTTGGTGCGAGATGGAATGCAACTCGCCATGCCAGACTGAGTCGGGATCGACGTGCGGGACGAACTCTTCGCACAGCAGCACGAAACGCAGGATGTGGCGGAAGAGGATCCCTTCCTGCTTCGCGATCTTGCGGGTTGTTACCAGCTTGTTGAAGTCGCCGCCAAAATTCAGCAGCTCGCCCGCGGCCCAAACGTCAGTCATCGGCACGTCGAACACTCCTGGATATTCGGAACGGAACAGCCGCATGAGCTTCTCGGGGAAGTTCAGCGGGCGAACCCATTCATTGGGATCTCGGTAACCGCCGTCGTCATCGTCTTCCGAAGGCGTTCCGCCGAGTTCTGTGATCGTGGCGAGGCCTCGCTGCAGGAGTTCGGGATTCAGGAAGTCCATTGCAAACGGGCTGAGCGGCATGACGTCAGGACGCGGGATGCGAAGATTCCGGGACACGGCTCCGGGGAAGACGAGTACGCTTTCGAGAGCCTGCACACGCTCGGGACCGCTTGCAAATGGCAGGACATCGAGCAGGAACATCCCATACAGCGGGTTGATACTTTTGAAGCTGAGCAAGTTGGTCAGTGGCTCGTTGGGGTAGGCGCTCTTCGGTTCGTAGTCGGGTTCTTTGGCGGACGGATCGTTGGCGAGTTTGATCTTCTGTTTTCCGTCATCGGATTTGCCTGTGCCTCCGACGTCGACGCCCTGGGATTCCAGCACAATCTTCAGCGACGACGTTAAACGTGCCGGTTCGCTTTTCGGCGGGGCGTTCTTTGGCTTTTTAGCTGGAGGTGCTTTAGCAACTGGCGCGACGGCAGGTTCGGGTTTGGACGATTCTGGTTCGGGCGACGAGTCGACAGGATCGCTGACAGGAATAGCATCTTGACCGACACCCGTCCCGAAGTCGTCGGCTTGTTCTCCCTGCTCAGCCGAGTCGGTGGCATCCTCGACCGCCGATTCGTCAACAGGTGCCGTCACTCCGTAGGTGCCGTCCCAGGGAACTTGCGGACCGAAAGCGTTAGCCTCGTCAAGTTGTTTGAGTCGATCACGGAGTATTTCAGGCTTGGCTGTCGCGGTTTCGTTGTTTTCGTCGGTTGATACCGCGTCGCCATCAGCGGATTTTACCGGCGGCTTCGGATCAAGCTGGATGAACCCGGCTCGGTGCAGCGTGATAAGCATTTCGATCAGCCGTTTCTGTGACTTATCCAACTGCTTCTGATCCATCAGCCGCTTGCTGACGACGGTTCGGATCAACGAGACATCCGGCGATCGAGACAGCAGATACGCGAGCAGTCGCCACGGGATGAATCCTTGACTTTGCAGCTTGGTCGGCGGAGCTTCAATCAAACGAGTGAACTGCGCCTCGTTCCAGTATTGCACCGTCGAGCGACGCGACGGCATCTTCTTTTTCATCTGCTTCCGCTTCTTGATCAACAGCGGATCTTTGGTGTCTTCTGGAATCTGATCCATCTTCAGTTTGTATCGATGGATCTTGACGTCGTCCTCGTGCGAAAGTGCAAAGACGTGCCCTTCGGTATCGAACTGCGGCCGTCCGGCTCGACCGAAGATCTGATGCGCAACGCTGGGGTCGATCAGCTTCTTCTTACCAGGAGGACCTTTCAGCAGGTCGGTCATGAGAACTGATCGGGCTGGAAGATTCATGCCAGCGGCGAGGGTTTCGGTGCAGACGCAAACGGTCAACAGTTTCTGCTGGAAGAGGTATTCGATGATCCGTTTGTAGCGAGGCAGCACGCCGGCATGGTGAACTCCGACGCCGCGCAGAATGATCGTTTTCAGTTTGGGACCGATGCCCTGCGACCAGTCGTGTTTTTTCAGCTCTTCGACCAACAGCTTCTGCTGCCCGTCACTGAGCAGTGCTTTGCCTTTGAGTTGTTCGGCGACGCTCCAGCACTCTTCCCGGTTAAAACAGAACAGCAGTGTCGGCGTTTTGCGAGCGTCATCGTCGCCGTCAGCCATCATTTCGAGTTGTTCGTTGAGAAGCTGATCTTCGATCCAGTGATACCTCAGCGGAACTTTGCGGTCTTCACTTTTCACCAAATCCAACCGCCGTCCGTGTGACCGGTTCAGCCAGATCATGAAGTCAGCCGAGTTGCCAACCGTTGCCGAAAGCAACATCAGGCGAACGTCCTTCGGCAGCAAGCTGAGCGATAGTTCCCAGACGATGCCGCGTTCTGGATCGTTGAAGCTGTGAAACTCGTCCATCACGACTGACGAGACTTCCGAAAAGTCAAAGTCTTCTCGGTTCAACAATCGATTCAACAGGATTTCGGCGACAACGACCAGCACTTTGGCATCGGGATTCACTTTGTGATTCCCCGTGACCAGCCCGACATCTTCCGGCTGAAAGCCCCATCGAACGGCGGCTTCCTGTATCTCCTGAAACTTCTGATCGGTCAGCGCGATCAAGGGAGTCGTGTAGTAAGCCGTCTTTCCGGTGTGAAGAGCCTCGTACAAAGCCGCTTCAGCGATCAGCGTTTTGCCTGTCCCCGTTGGAGCCGAAACGAGCACGCCCTGCTCGGTATCAAACCACTTAAGAATCGCTTCTTCCTGAACCGGATAAGGCTCGTACGGAAGCTGATCGAGGTACTCCAAAGCGATTTCATCACGGTCGGGCATAGCGGACGCTTATTTCATACGAGCGGTAAACGGTAGTCATCCTGGCGAACACGTCGCACGGCGGACCTTACGCCATTACCGGCATTCCGCCAAAGCCATCGAGTGCCTGGTGGTTACGTTGCCTAAACGAGCGGTGGCAACTCAATAATGGTCTTTCGCTGCTCGTCACTCGGCAAACCGTACTCTGGTGAGGCGGCGAGATGGAAAACTTCTCGCGCGGTCAGACTGCCGAATTTCTCATCGAGAATCTCACACTGATCGGCAGTTACCAGAGAAGGGTGAACGACGCCACAGGCTCGTGACAGTTGCAGGATTTCTTTGCGAAGTGTCACGATGTAATTAGCCAGCCGAGCTCCCTTGTGAGTTGGATCCAACCCGCGCATCAGCCATTTATTTTGTGTCGCCACGCCAGTTGGACAATGGCCAGTGTGACACCTCTGAGCCTGAATGCAGCCAATCGATAACATTGGCTCGCGAGCGATGTGGACCATGTCGCACCCCAGCGCGAAGGACAAAATAGCGGTCGCGGGAAATCCCAGTTTCCCAGATCCGACAAATACGATCCTGCTGTGAAGTCCCCTTGCGAAGAATTCCCGATAAGCACGAGTGAACCCCAACTTGAACGGCAACGCGACGTGGTCCGAAAACACCAGTGGTGCCGCTCCCGTTCCGCCCTCGCCCCCATCGATCGCGATAAAGTCAACGCCTCGACCGGTTGTGTCCATTAAACGAGCCAGATCGTTCCAGACCTGCGACTCCCCAACGGCCGACTTGATGCCAACCGGCAATCCGCTTTCGTCTGCCAGCATCTCGACAAAGTCGAGCAGCGAATCTGCGTCACAGAATGCCGAATGTGTCGATGGGCTCGCACAGTCTTTCCCCATCGGAATTCCGCGAATTCTTGAGATCTCTGGAGTGATCTTCGCGGCTGGCAGCATGCCGCCAAGGCCAGGCTTCGCTCCCTGACTGAGTTTGATCTCGATCGCTTTGACCGGATTCCGTGCCACGCAATCTTTGAATCGTTGTAAATCAAATTTGCCAGAATCGTCGCGACAACCGAAGTAGCCGGTCCCGATTTGCCAGATCAGCTCTCCGCCGTGTTGGTGGAACTCGGAAATGCCGCCCTCACCGGTGTTATGGAGGCAGCCCGCGATTCCGCATCCGCGATTTATCGCTTCGACAGCCGGACCACTCAGAGATCCGTAGCTCATGCCCGAAACATTGACGACGGATGACGGCCGAAAAGCGTGCTTGCGTTTTCGAGCTTCACCAAGAATCTTCGGGCATGGAATCTTGTAGTTTGGATCGTACTCCGGATCGCCGGCCCGAAGTTCAGGCAAGGGAAACGCAGCCTGCTTAATAATCAGGTGATTGGGGTCACGTTCGAGATCGTCGTCCGTTCCGAATCCGAAGTAGTTGTTCTGCTTCTTGGACGACGCATAGACCCAGGTGCGTTGATCACGACTGAAAGGTCGCTCTTCGTTGTTGCTGGTAACGATGTACTGTCGAAGTTCCGGCCCGATCGTTTCGAGCAGATATCGAAAGTGCCCGATGATCGGAAAGTTCCGCAGAATTGCATGTTTCTTCTGCACGATGTCGTAAATTGTGACCAGCAATAATACGACGCCGCATGCATAAACTGCGTTGAGCATTCAAATTCTCCTGCCGCGAAAAAAGAGTCGGTCATCCATCGACCGACTAAGCAACGAAATGGTAATGGACGTCGGCGTGAAGAAAATCCAAGGTCACGGATTACGCTCAGATTGTCATGGTGCAGCATCTTTATGTTGGGCAGCCTGCAACGCGATTTGTAGCGGACATCGTTGTGCGTCAACGTCGCCATGCCCTCGGTAGCCAGCGAGCAGCCGCCGCGACTCTTCCGCCAACATACGCCGAACTTCGCGACGCTTTCCCTTAACCCGAGCGATCTTCATGTTGTCATAAGCGGTCGTCTGGTGACGCAGCCAGGCAATCACGGCCGACTCAGCTCGCTGCTCAATCGGAATTCTCTGAGTCCGAGCGACCGTTCCGCTGCCAACCGGCGTCGCGTGTTCGGCAACCGCGTTGGCAAGTCTGGCGGCGATCTCCTCATGACGCGCATTGAAGTTCAAAAATGCGAGCACGGCTGCATTGAAATCCTCGACGTACTCATGCTGCTTGCGTTCTCGCCGCTTAGCGTCAGCTTGTCGCTTTCTGGCGTACGACTCGGTCGAACGCTCAACTACCAGATCGGCACGCACAGCGGCGATTCGATCTGCCGGAGCCCACACTCCTTTGGAAAACGTCCGACGACCTTTCTTCTCCTGAACGGTCCATGACGGCCCGCCAGCTTTTACGCGACGAGTCAATGCTGCGTCACCCGGCGGCAATAATTCCCAGTCATCAGGAACTCGCAATTCCTGACCATCTGCCGTTCGGACAACACGTTCGGCAAATCCCGGCGACACGACTCTGGAATCGCCCGGTCGTTGATCTTTCGTACTCACGTCGCTGCTTCCTTGCCGATGTGTTTTTCTTTGATCGCCGAGGTTATTCGACTGGTTCTTTTTCAAAGTCCGACGGGCTGACCCAACCGGCTTTTACTTTTTCGCCCGACGTGAACCGGTCATAGAAATTGTCGGTGCTTGCTCCGGAATAAGGATAAGAGTCAAACACGTCACCCATTCCGCTCATCCGGGGATCACCCTGAGACTTCAACTCGCTGAATAACTGCTTCTTCAAAGCAGCCATCGCTCCTGAATGCTTTCCCTGATCGGCGAGATTCTTCACACAGTCCGGATCGCTCGACAGGTCGTAGAGTTCGTCCGTTGGTCGTCTGCCGAAACACAAATCCCAGAAGTCCTTGTTCAAACCGTTGCGACGCATTTCGAGTACCAACGACTTTGTCGGACTGCCATCGCAGTTCAGGTATCCGGTCAGTGGGTGCCCGGCCGGCCAGCGGTCAGTCTTGAAATTGTGCAGGTAGAGCATGTCGCCTTTGACGATTCCGCGGATGGGGTATCCCCAGTTATTCGGTCGACCAATGTCGTGCCGCTCCTTTCCGACCAGCACGTGATCCCGATGAGGCTTCGATCGGTCTGCTTCCTGATCGTGAAAAATCGGAAACAGGCTGCGACCACTGATCGGCTGCATGATGGGCCCGGCATCTGAAACCTGTCCGGCTTCCAGAAACGTCGGCGCGAGGTCAGCAAAATCTACGAAGTCGTCGACAGTTCGCCCTGCCCCTTTGATGCCGCTCGCCCAGCGGATCGCCAGCGGGATGTGATTCGAGTGGTCATACGCCTGCCCCTTCGCTCGCGGAAACGGCATCCCATGATCAGACGTCGCGACAATCAAGGTGTTGTCGAGTTGCCCAGCCGCTTCCAGCAAAGCCAGAGCTTTCCCCAGATGGTTGTCGAAATGCTCGACTTCGATCGCGTAATCGAGCATGTCGTTGCGAATCGTTTCGTTGTCCGGCCAGTAGCCCGGCACGCGGTCAACATCACCAAGCTTCTTACCAAGCCGCACGCCTGAACCATATTCGTAACCGCGATGCGGCTCCGTGGTTCCCAGCCAGAACGCCCACGGTTTATCGCAGGCACCATCGTCCAGGAAATCGGCAAAGTTAGCGGCATAGTCAATTCGTGAGATTCCTTTCGCAGGCGGCTTCGCCGTCTTTCCCTGGAATCTCTGTCCTGTAATTTTTCGAGGCTTGCCATTTACAGCGTTGGCAAACCCCGGCCCCCAACCTTTGCCCGTGAAGCCAGTCGAATAGCCATCCGCTTCAAGCCGTTCCATGAAGCTGCCGAACTTCGGTGGGAAGATCGCCATGTGATTGCCGGCTTCTTCCAACTGCCACGAATATCGTCCGGTCAGGATGATGGCACGCGACGGAGCGCACTTCGCATTTGGCGTGTACGCTCGCGTGAATAAAATCCCTTCTTTCGCGACGCGATCGAAGTTCGGAGTCTGAACCCAGCCGCAGCCATACGCTCCGGCATGGCCGAACGACCAATCATCGGCAATCGCAAACAGGATGTTCGGACGCTTCGACGACGCAGTGTCTGCTGCGTGAGCCGACTCAGAACATACGATCGCAGCCGCTGTCAAAATCAAAAAATCAAGAATCAGCCGTTTCATAGCCAGCTCTTCCGGGTTGAAGTTGATTGTGCTCGTGAGGTTCTCACGCAAAGGCGCGAAGCGGCAAAGAAATAAGACCTGCCATCGACGATGTCAAACGCGACGGATCACCAGTTTGCTACCTGGTAGTCTTTCAGGAACTGCCCCCACTGATGCTCGCCCGTCAGAAAACCCGTGAATATGGGATCGCAAATCCTCGCCGCCGCGTCGATCTGATCAAGCGGTGGGTGAAATCCCAGTTCTTCTGTTTTACGTTGAGCGATCTCAGCCGGGTCTTCGTCGGTAATCCAACCAGTGTCGACGCTGTTCATGTGGATCCCGTCGCGAGCGTAATCCTGAGCGGACGTCCGAGTCAGCATGTTCAACGCCGCCTTCGCCATATTCGTATGGGGGTGCTTGTCCGTTTTGTAGGCGCGATAAAAAATGCCTTCCATCGCCGAGACGTTTACAATGTGCTTGTCTGCCGTTTCGACACGCTGCATCAGCGGCTTCAATCGAGCGTTCAGAATGAACGGGGCAATCGAGTTAACAAGCTGGACTTCCAGCAACTCAACCGTCGAGACATCTGCAAGCCGAAGTCGCCAACTGTTGACAGTTCGAAGGTCAACCTGTTGAAGATCACCATCGAGTTGCCCGCTTGGAAACAGTTCTTCGCCATTCTTAGCGTCTTCAGGAGCCAGGCGAAGTTGAGACAACTCAGCCGCTCGCTGAATTCCAGCCAGACTACTCCCCACTTGCGCTGGCAATTTTGCATCGACGTCGTCGCTACTTGGTGTCATGCCCTTTTGTCGCAAAGCCTCATAAGACTCAAGCAACGGCTGGGCGGCCACCGGTAGCTGTTCCGCCAGTTTTCGCTCGTCTTCCATCAAGTGGCCGTAAAATCCCGGCGGCCGGCGAACTGTCTGGCAGGCGTTGTTGAGAATGAAATCGAGCCTCGGCAACGTTTCGCAAAGGTGATCGGCGAAGGCTTCTACACTGGGCGTGTGCCGAAGATCGATCCCGTGAATCTGTAACCGCTCCGTCCACGTTGGACTATCTTCCTCCGCCGTAAACCGTGCAGCCGCATCTCGTGGAAATCGAGTTGTAACAATGGCGTGACAGCCAGCTCGTAACAGCTTCAGAGCTGCCTGGTAACCAATCTTCACGCGGCCGCCGGTCAGCAATGCGTAACGTCCGGAAAGGTCGGCAGTTCGCTCGCGTCGTTCCCAGTTCAGAGTCGCACAGTCAGGGCAAAGAGCGTCGTAGAAATTGTGGACGCGGCCGTACTCTCGTTTGCAGATGTAACAGTTCCGCGGCACGCTCAGCCGGTCAATGAAGTCTCCATCGACAACGTCGGCCGGTGGCGGCAGTTCGGGATCAAACGGAGCCGGCGGACACGGCCGCTTCAATTGCCGAGTCCCCAATGGAGTGCGAATACCAGTTCTGGCGAGCCGGCGTTCGTCTTCAGCTTTCAGCTGAGTCACCTCAGCCTGCTCGCGTTTTCTGATCGCTCGAACCAGCCGTTTGCGGTCCTTTCGATCCGGACTCGCAACGCGTTCCGCCGCTTGAATCAACCGCTGATGATCTCCCTTGTTCAATTCCGCAAGCAACGCTCGATCGCCAGCCACACGCTCCAGAATTTCAACAGCGCGCAGCAATTCATCACTCGTTGGTACAGGTTGCTTAGTCGGTTCTTCAGACGCTTCCACGTTCAACTCTCAATTGGACCAACTTCGAAATTGCGTCACAGTTCCAACGCGACCTGTCGCCCGGATTGGCGAAACACGAAGTCTCACGCCCCCGATATCACAGCTTGATCACCGACCGACGAGTCCGAAGTCCGCCGGTTTCAGATTCAGCTTCTTCCACTCTTCGTCCGTGTGTGAACCAAAAGCCGTTGGTTCGTAAGTTCCAACGAAGTCGACATTACTTCGTGCAGGAATCTGCTCTTCAAGACCAGTCAACGAGTAAACGGCGTTGACGACAAGCCTCCGCAGGTCTTCCTCCAGCCAGTCTGTGGAAGAACCAGCGGTCAGACAGAATGACCGCCCTTTCTTACCGGATGGAGCCGTGTAGTTGTGGAACCACGCCCACGGCATTGGCGAATCGTTACGGCCGTCCGTCACGGGTGAATCAGTACGCTTGAGGCCTGGCAGCACGTAACCGTGATACAGGACCGTGTCGTCTGACGTAAGTTTGTTGACTCCGTTGACGTCTGTCCGAGCAAACAACTCCGGCGAAACGCCTTGAAACACCGGATGGTTTGCATGTTTTACATTCACCTTAGCCAGCGTCGCTTCTTTCAAAAACTTGCCGTGATGCGAAACCCAGGTGTCGCCGAGAATCTGCTGCCCAAATCCTCCAGGCCATTCCTTACTTCGGAAACTCCAGTTCGCATACTTACTCGAACTATCCGCCGAATAGCGAAACGGATGAGTCGCGTTTCGAAAACCGATCACCGGTTTCCCGGCATCAATGAAATCGGCAATGTGCTTCGTGTCGGAATCCGGCAACTCGCGAAACCGAGTAAACAACACGAGCAAATCAGCCGACGCCAGCACTTCCAATCCCGGAATCTGATGAGGCTTGTTCGGATTGATGAACCCATCATTCGGATCAATCGCAAACAGGACTGTGCAGTCAAAGCCATGCCGCTGCGAAAGAATCTTCGCAAACATCGGCATCCCTTCCTCCGAGCGATAGTACTCCTCGCCCGTTACAAAAACGATGCGCTTACCCTTGCCTGAACCGCTCATTCCATCGAAATGAAGCCGCTGGTCTGCGTTCTCTGCGGATTCCACGACAGCCGGTGCCACAAAGAATGCAGCCACAACGGCAAGCCACCACCTGGTACGAGTCATCAGTTTGCCTCAGGCACTTCCAGGAAACATTCGATAGTAAATTCACAACAACTGGAGACGCGATCGCCAGTCATAATCCGCGTCAAGAACCTCAATGCGATCTTGAAAGCAGCATAACGTCGCTGCCAACGAAGGTCAGCTCGGCACGCCACTGTTCAGCGAGCCAGTCGAAACATTCGCGAGAGAAGAAGCTGACGTGAGTTGCGTCGTTCTTGTAGTGCCACTTTGCAAACGATGCTTCGTCGCGAGCCAGCTTCGTCATGATGCCCAGATAGCCGCCGGTTTTGACGCATGCCCACAGCCGTCGCAGATCTTCGGCGGGGCTGCGGAAGTGTTCGACGACCTCGCTGGCCGTTACGAAGTCGTACTGGTGGTTCAACGGCGACTGGTCCGACGCGTAAAACGGGTCGTAGATCGAGACGTCGTGCCCGGCTTCTTCGAACATCACTGACAGAGTCGGTCCCGGCCCCGAACCGAAGTCCAGCCCTTTGCTACCGGGCAAGAGCAGTGCGTTCAGTGGGTCAAAGAGTCGGCTGAGAAACTTTCGGTATCCCAGATCATCCGGCGAGTTTTCGTGCTTGTCGTACTCCGTCTTTTCGTCGGCCGGGGAGAGATGGAACTCCGCCGGCACGAAGATCAGCCGACAGACGTCGCAACGTAAGTAACGCCGCCAGCGGTCTTCGAAGAAATCGACGACCCGATCAGAACGACACATTGGGCAGAGATAGTCCAATGCATCCATTCCTTTGTTCGGTAAAAAGAAAACGAAACGCCGGAGCCAGGCAGCTCTCTCGCGTCACGGCCTGTGGATGCGGTCACTCAGCGGCCCAGATCTTCAGGTCGTCAATCGAGAGCGTTTCGCCCCTCATCACGAAACGATAGTTCGGCTTGGCGGTGTCCAGTCGTGGGTGCTGCCCGGATACTTTCAGGCCGTTGTCGGTCATCGCGACAACCCTGTCGCCGACCATTTCGACCTGAAGTGTGTACCACTTGCCTTGCTCGAACTTTGCCTTGGCCTGAGCAATCAATTCACTCTTGATCGACGTGTCCTTCTTGTCTTTGTCAGTGCGAACAACCAAACCAGTCGGCGCGACAATGACTCGGAACAGGTGCCCTTTCGCGTGGTTCAGGCTGAAATTGAAGCCCTTAGTCGAGCCGTCCAGCTTGAACGAAAATCGTACGATCGAGTCGCGATTCTTCAGCTTGCAGGTCAGAACGGCAGCGTGCTTATCAGATTTCAATTCTTTGGCAACAATCGCCCCGTCTTTGACTTTCCATTCGCCTTTCACACCCGCCCAGACTTTCCCGAGTTCGGCTTTGCCAAAGCTTTCGTTCAGAACGACCTTGCCCGGCTTCGCGATTGTCGGGGAGATGTCCGTGTCTTTATCGGCCAAACAGACGCTCGAAGAAACCAGCAGCACACAAATAGCAATGGTATGTTTCATTTGAAGCTCCAATGTTGATCTTTCCAGGAAGTGGGGCGGGCACGTTACTGATCGTCGACGATGAAGCCAAGCAACGTGGTCGATCCAACTGGCAACGTGACGTCTCTTGAGACCTGCAAAGTTATGACGCCCGCCTCGGCTTCAGGCGTCATCAATACTTGTATCGGAGAAGTGCCAACGCCGCCGCGTAGTACGCTGAAAATCCGAGCAACGTGCTGATCAGAGTAACGACGAAGGCTCTTACACCAGCGGCCTCTTCGAATCGAACGGTGATCCTTGAGAACGGCAACGCCACCGGAAAACCCACAAGAAACACCCACTCGAACACAAGGCTCAGTCGTCGACAAAGGAGAAAGTACGTTAGAGCAACCGCCGCAAATCCGATAACGCGTCCCCAGTCCATGAGCTTCTCGGTTCGTCCCGCGCTGGCGTCGCGTTTCCATTTCAGCGAGCGGGCAAGGCCATCAAAGGCGACAAATACGCAAACCGGCCATGTGAAGAGGAACTCTCCGATCCACTTGCTGAGAAACGTCGTCCCTAACGCACCGGCTATGAACGAGGATGCGAGAAACGTCAGCCGTCTCGCGGATCGTTTTCCAGACTGCCGAACAAAGAGCGTAGCGACAGTCGCGAGAACGATGGCTCCACCAAGAATCAGCAGCGACGCCAGGTACCAATCCCAGAGCCAGGCATCCGACGGTAGGTCGAATGCGTACTCCGGCTCGATCGATAACAAAGTCGCAGCCAGATCGTAGTACTCGCTTTGCGGCACATCGCTAACCGTTAAGACCGGCTGGTCGGTATCCAGATCACGCGGCATGCCAACGTAGAGGCATACGGCTCGCGAATGATTGCGGATGTAGACTCTTCCCCGATGAAGAATGGGCGGCGTCCATACCAGTTCCCCGCCGAGCACCGTCGTCCTCGCGAGTTCTTCGAAACGTTCAGAGTTAACGCGGGCGAGAATCAGCTCGCCAGTTTCGTTAAGCATGAGCAGCTTGCCATCCGCGACGACGATTCCACACTGCCCGATGAACGGCTCACCATCAACCGGCTTTTCAGAGTCTTCGCGAATCGGACGACCGGTGCCGATGGACCATTTCTCAATGCCTGTTTCAAACTCGACACACCGGAACTTTCCTCTTGATGGACGATGCACCTTCGACTGAGCTTCAAACAGGTCGAAGCCATAGAGGTACCCGTCAACCAGCACGCTGGACGTCACGTCGTTTGAGAGAAATTTGTTTTTCCAGACGCTCCGCAACTCCGTCTCGTCTGAATCCTTGCCGGGAATCTCAAGTAATTGCGAACCTGATCGAAATGGGGCCGAAATCCAAAGATACGGCTCTTTGTAGATGGGCCATGCGGAGTGCTCGTCGTACCCGTTCGAAAGTTCGAGCCGCCACGCTTCTTGCCCCGTGTCTTCGCGCACGATGACCAGGGCGTTCTGCAGATAGCCGACAATCAACGTCTGCCCGTCGCGTTCTATTGGGAACGCTGGCGTGTAGCTGGCTGGATCGTCTCCTCTTTTCCAGACAAGACCACGGTCGCTCGACCGTAACGCGACAAGACTGGCTCCCGCGCCACCGACGGGCAGTATCACCAGTCGATCAACAACTGTGGGCGAGCACGAATATCCAAATTCGATGCCCTTACCGCCAAACTCTTCGACGACGTTTCGTGACCAGACAAGTTCGCCGGTATCGGCTGTCAGACATCCGACCAGACCGCTCGGTCCAGCAAAGTAAACATGCTCGCCAGCAAGGGTCGGAGTCGAACGTGGTCCCGGATAAACCCCCGCGGCTTCGAACGGCCAGTCATACCTGTACGACCAGATCGTCTCCCCGGTGTCCGCGTCAAGGCACAGAACAACCTGTCCGGCCAGCGTTTGAGATTGAGTATAAACACGGCTCCGGCCCGACGAATCAGCAGGCCCGGCCACAAACGCCGAATAACCCTGGCCAAGTTCACGAGTCCATAAAACTGGCGGCCCCTCATCGGGCCACTCATCTGCCAATCCTGATTCAGTAGAATGGCCATCGAAAGTTACCCCTCGAACGAACGGCCATCCGCGATCGCCTTCGCGAGAATCGGCAGCGGCTTCAGACAGCCTTTCTGAAGCAGACTCGGCAGCATCTTGACCTGGCGAAACCTCGCAGTGCGTGAGTACGCTCACGACAAAACACAGGCTCGCTGACAATGGAGAGAACGGCCAGCGACGCCACATATTTTCGCTCCTGTCGAACGTCGGTGCAAAACTCAGAACGAAACTCAGTTCGGACTGACAACTGCCGGCCCCAATTTTCACAGTTGCGGACGTTCACAGGCACGATACTCGCCCCATGAACCGACATCAACGACCTGACGCTCTTCTTCGCCGTCCTGCTCATTCTTCGGAAACGCCGAAGAAATCATGATGCCTGTAACGCATCGGCGTTAGCTGTTGTACGATCACCGGTTGTCGTCACATTTTCAGGGGGAGATTGAAATGGCTCAAAACACTCGACGAACTTTTCTCAGCAACGTTGGGCGAGGCATGCTGGCAGGAAGCCTCGGAACGACTCTGGCTTCGGACCTTGGCCTTTCACCGTTGCGAGCCAGTGAGGAAGCAAACGCCTCAACGCCAGACAACCTGGAACCGCTGATCTCGATGATGCAGGAAACGCCGCTGCCTCAACTGCAGAAGACGCTCGTTGGAAAAATCAACTCGGGTACTGATCTCAAGTCGTTGATCGCGGCCGGCACTCTGGCCAACGCTCGAACATTCCGCGGCCATGATTACATCGGCTTTCACACGTTTATGGCACTGGCTCCGGCCCTGGACATGTCGGCACGTCTGCCAGCGGAATTAAAAGCTCTCCCAATCCTGAAAGTTCTGTATCGAAACACCGAACGAATTCATGCCTTCGGTGGTGCTCCCAGGACTTCGCCCACTCCACCGATCGTCAAGCCTGACCCAAATGCAAATGGATTGGCTCTGCAAGCGGCGACTCGCGCGGGTGATCAACGAAAAGCCGAGCAGATTCTCGCATCGATGCGTGGTCAACCTCGTGGTGAAATCTTCAATCACGTGCAGTATGCCGTTCACGATTCCACGAACGTCCATCGAGTCGTGCTTGCCTGGCGAGCGTGGCTGGCGGTTGACCTGGTCGGCGAGCAACACGCGCAGTCGTTGCTCAGTCAGTCTGTCCGCTTTTGCACGGACAGTTCCCAGTACCGACTGAAGAAGAATCAGCCGGATCCGAAGATGTGGACGACGCTGCCCGCAGTTCTCGATCAGTACAAACTGCTCGATAAAGCTCCGGGCACGCGAGAAGCCGACGACCAGTGGGTCGAAGATCTGGCATTCACGATTCTCACCGGCAATCCTGATTCAGCGACCGGCGCAGTCGCCCAGGCGTTGGCGGAAGGCTTTCAGCAGGACACAGTGGCTGAGGCAATCTCACTGGCCGCAAACCTCCAGCTTCTGCACGATCCTGGTCGAGCGAAAGCGTCCAGCGGTGACAAGGTAATCGGCTCAGTGCATGGAGATTCGGTCGGCGTGCATGCATCCGATGCTGCCAACGCGTGGCGAAACATCGCCCGCGTGAGCAACCATCGAAACTCGGTCGTCAGCCTGTTGCTGGCCGCACACAATTCTGCAGGACTCCGAAGCAGAATGACGCGAGAACAATGGCCGTTGAAAGACGACCACGCCGAACGTCTCGCGTCGAAGAGCAAAGTCCTGGCGATGATCGACAACGCCGTTAGAAACAAAGATCAGGCACTTGCCGGAGCGGCCGTTAAGCGCTACCACGATCTCGGCGGACACTCGAAACCGGTGTTCGACCTGATGCTTGGATTCGCGACCAGTGAAGACGGCGCGTTGCACGCGGAAAAATTCTACCGCACCGTTACCGAAGAATTTGCAACGACCCGGAAGTCGCTGCGTTGGAGACAGCTCGTCGGTCTGGCCCGTGTTTCAACCAGCGAGTACGGCAAAAAATCACCGGGCTATCACGAAGCGTGTGATCTGCTGAACGTTCAGAATCGCACAAGCTGAAATGGTGATTCACCAATTACTCCGTCGGTGAGGCGCCGCTGAGCCGACGGAGTTTCTGAAATCGTTCACCGCCGACTTCTGCCAGGTAGATGCTGCCCTCGGCATCGATGGCCAGCATGTGGGGCAGTTCAAACTGGCCGGGCGCGTGACCTTTGTTGCCCAGCCGCTGAATCACCTGTCCGGAATCGTTGAGCCGCAGAAGCTGGTTGGCTCGGCCATCGGCGATGAAAACCCGCTGAGAAGAATCCAGGGCAATTCCGAACGGCGCGAACCCCGGCCAGATTTCCAGCAACTGCCCATCCAGATCAAACACCTGGATCCGATCGTTTTCCCGGTCGCCGAGCAGGACTCGCAGCTTTGCATCGATCACGATCGAATGCGGCAGGTCGAACTCACCAGCCCCCGTGCCCGGCGTCCCCCATTGTGAGATGAATTTTCCATCACGGCTGAATTTCATGACGCGGCTGTTGCCGTAGCCATCGGAGACGTAGACGTCTCCGTTCGGGCCGAACGCGATGTCTGTCGGCATGTCAAATTGGTCGATTCCGTCGCCCGGCCGATCAACAGTACCGAGTGCCAGGAGCAGTTTTCCGGCTGGGTTGAATTTGAAAACCGTGTGATGCACGGTGTCGGTTACCCAGAGATTGTCGTCATCGTCGACCCTCATTCCATGAGCCTTCCCGATCAGGTCATCGCCCCAGGACCGCAGAAACGTGCCGGAAGCATCGAAGGCCAGAATCGGATCTGCTCCGCGGTGAAAGAGGTAGAGTTCGCCGGTGCTGCTGAGGGCCGCTGCGGAGCACACTCCCAGCTTGATACGGCTGGGAATCTTCAGGAAGTTGGGAACCGTCTCATAGCCGGCGGCGGCGAGTGATTTCACCGCCTGCTGACTCGAACTGCGTTTCGAAAATGTAACGCGACCGAATGTGTCCGGAGCGTGGAAGGCGGGAGTTGCCGTCGTTCCGGGAGACCACTGGCTGTGTTGCGGGTTGGTCTCGCCGCCGAGGCGGTTCAGATTCAGATGCCAGATATCTCCGTCGTTGGGATGTGGCCGTCCCGTGACCTTTGCGAAGTTCGCAAATGGGATCGCGACTTCCAGCACCCAGCCGCGGTCTTTATCAGAGTCGTCGTTGAGAGTCCCGTTGACCGCTGTCGCGATCCTGACTCCGTGCGAATTCCAGTTCGGAGCTTTCTTACCGGGGCCATCCGGGTGATGCCGATCGAGGATCGCACGATTTACGTTCATCTCAATGTTGAAATAGTCGAATGGCCGATCGGGATTCGGTGAAGTGAAAAGTTCAACACAGTCGTCTTTGTAGACCGGACTGTCATGCTCAGTATTCACCGCCGAAATGTGAGCATCCTGGCAGTCGTAAGAAACGTAAAGAAACTCGTCGTCCCAGAGCAGCCTGGCCATCGTCTGTTCCTTCTTCCCCGCTTCCCACCAGGGAAAATGAAAGTCGCCGAACGAGGCCGCGTTGCGCCAGGCCAGTTCGTCCAGCTTCCCGTCGATCGTGATTTTAGAATCCGTACGGTGAGCCGTGTACCGCGGCAGGGCGTTGTGGCTATTTGTCGATGCCGCGTTTAACACGTTTTTAATCGACGAGAGAAACAACTTCTCACACGGACCGGCGAAGGAGTACGTCTGCTCGTAGCCGCCTCGGTCGGTAAAGATCCGATCGCCGCCGATGTAGCCCATCCCGCAGTCACCGTACCCTGCGACACAGACGAAACTGTCTGGCCGAATTTTCTGAGCAGCCAGTTGGAACTGCACGAACGGCTCGCCGGGCAAATGCAACATCTGCACTGATCCGATCGACAGGCAACGGAGTTCGACCGGCCGCATCGCACGCGCACGCTCGATCCAGGCCAACGCGATCGCAGCCTTGCGTGTCTGAGCCTCGCTTGCCTTCGGATCACGCAGAGTCCGCCGGCTCGTCGATTCAGAGAATGCGTTGTCGGTGCGGAATGGAAATCGAACCGGCTCGACTGCCCATCGCATCGGCTCGACCGATTGATACTTGAGACTCGCAATGCTTTGCTCGATGCCGGCCTGCAGCCTTGCCGTCAGCTCTGTTCGAGCTTTTCGCGAACCGTCGTTGTACTTCCCGTAGGCGACGTCGCCGCCGCAGCCTGTGACGTATAACTGAAACGCTCCGCCGGCTTTCTCTATCCGATCCCGGATAATGCCTGGCACGTCGTAAGTCGCACGCGCGTCTCCATAAAAGCTTTGCGGATGCGACGCGTAGTAATGCAACTGAGCGATAGTGCCGTCTGAACCTTGAAACGAAACAGTGCGGACCCAAGGATCAATAAGACCTTCTTCGAGCTCGCGCGATGCTGGAGAGTTTTTCGTGTTACTGCCGCGTTGTTTGATGGAGCCGTCAGCTAGTTCGAGCCGACGGTTCGAGGCAACTCGGTCGACCTTCGCTTTGCCGATACCAATACTCTTGACGGTCTGCCAGTTGTTCTGAGCCTTTTGAACGGCGGCGGCAATCTTCTTCGAAACGTCAATAAGATATTCAGCAGAAGCGATCCGTCGCGGATCGGTTTCGTCCAATTGCAATCGCTGAGCGGCGGTCGACATCGCGGGCGCGGTGTGCTGATGAAGAGACTGTAACGCGACATTTGATGCCGGCACGCCAGCCGCTTTGCCAATCGCTTCTCGCAGAAAGTCGTACGATTCGTTGTGGACTTCCATCCAATCGAGCGTGCAGATGACGCATGACACTCCGGAATCCCGCAGAAGAATTCCTCGTACCAGTAACGGATGCTCTGCCGTTTTCAGAACTGGAATAAATCCCAAACCAACCGGCTGTCCGAGCGGCGGTGTGATGTCTACCGAAAACGTTGCCACTCGGAGACCGTCATCAGCCAAAGACGACGTGGGAATGCGAAGGAAGCTGACAGCAATCAATCCGACAATCACATATCTCATGGCAACAAGTTCCTGAATCCTGCGAATGAAGCGGTGAGCTCAGTCGGAGAATGTAAGGAATCTATGCGGCAATCGCTGCTCTGGCCCGCAAGCCGTCACACAAAGGGGCGAGGGGCCTAACGTAATGGCCAGTCTTATCGGCTTCCGGGCGAAGCGGCTCGGTTAAATCAGCTCGCTGATCACAGCACCGTGATCGATCGCGGGGATCGGGCGGCCGGCGTGGTTGTTGAAGTTCAGGTTCGGATCAACTCCCAGCACTTTGAACACGGTATGGTGCAGGTCACCCGGTCGGAGCGGTCGGTCCTGTGGAACTTCACCCAGACGGTTGCTGGAGCCAACGACCTGTCCGCCTTTTACACCACCGCCGCCGATCAACACGGACAGCACATTGCCCCAATGATCGCGGCCGGGCGTGCCCTTACTGAGCGGTGGGCCACCGTTTCCGCCGTTATTCATTTTCGGACTGCGGCCGAACTCGCCCATCACCATGACGAGAGTTCGGTCGAGCATTCCACGATTCTCAAGGTCTTCGAACAGCGAACTTACAGCCATGTCGACTCGCGGAAGATGACGACTCATCGTGCCTTCGTGATTCCAATGGCTGTCCCAACCGCCGAAGTGGCACGTCACGAACGTCGACCCGGCTTCGACCAGACGCCGTGCGAGCAGCGTACTTTGTCCCCAAGTATTGCGGCCGTAACGGTCTCGCAGCCGTGGGTCTTCTGTCGAAATGTCAAACGCCTGACGAGCGCGAGATCCGGCAACCAGCTCAAAGGCTTGTCGTTCGAATCGGTCCATGGCGTCGATCATTCCCGACTGATCCGCTTCGCGACGAAGAGTATCGATTCCCTGCAACAGACTACGACGATCGTCCAGTCGATTGATCGTCATGTCTTTGGCGAGGTTCAGATTCTGAACTTTGTACGCTGTCGAGTTTGGATCGCTTCCGACATTAAAGGGATCGTATTGCCGACCGACATAGTTCGCGCCGAAGTAGCCGGGTCGAAGGCCGATACTCATGGCATAGGGAATTCCGACGTTCGCCGGCATGCCCGGATGACGCGATCCCGTGACGCGTGTCGCGATGCTGCCAAAGAACGGGTACTTGCCATCGTTGCTTCCCGCGACGAGGCCATCGTGCCCGGTCAGCATCCAGTGTCCGCCGTGGAAGTGCCCGCCCGAGTTGTGATGCATCGACCGAAGCAGCGAGAAGCGATCGGCCAGCTGAGCCTGCCTGGGGAACAGCTCGCTGATGTCCATGCCGGGAACGTTGGTGCCGATCGGCTGCCACAGACCTGCGTACTCAGCGGGAGCGTCCGGTTTTGGATCGTACGTGTCATGCTGACTCGGCCCGCCGTCGAGCCAGATCAGGATTACCGAAGTGTCCTTCCGATCGGCTGCGGCAGTTGCCTCCTTCGCACGCAACAGGTCCGCCGCTCCCAGACTCCCCAGTCCTGCCATGCCGACCTGAAGAAAGCTGCGGCGGCTGTGTCCGTCACAGTATGGCGACGTTTTTCCCGCGTTAATTCGGAACATGTTCAAACTCGCGTCGACAGGTGGGAGTAGGTGGTGGGAGGCCAGATCGGGTGGCCGTGCTTATCAACATTGAAGACCCGACATGATACGGATCGAAGAATCGGCAGATCAATGTCGAAGGAACTTTCGCCAGACAAACTCGTGAGGACTTGGTAGAGGCATCTATTCTCGTCGGCAGTTGGTACTCCTCGGCGACAGCGAATGTGCCACCTTGGAAATGTCGATCGAAGGGTTCAGAATCTCTGCCAGCGAACGTTTGCCAATCCGACCAGAGGAAGTTTCAAATGCCCGAGGGAATCAAAGTTGCATTGCTGACACACGCTGGCGGCGCTCACGTCAGTGCGTATCTCGCCGCGTTGGCCGCGACGGATCAGTGCACTTCGGTCGTGCTCGGCGATCCAGACGGACACTTCGAAGCCGATGCCAAACGCGTGTTGAAAGACAAATTTGCCAGGTCATACCGAAACGTTTCCGAACTGCTGAAAGTCGAGCAGCCCCAATTGGCACTGGTCACGATGGAAGCCGCGATCGCTCCGCCCGTTATCGCCGCCGCGTTGGAAGCAGGCTGCCACGTCTTCGCGGAAAAGCCGTCGTGTGTGCGTGCTGCGGATTTCGCTCCTCTGGCAACAATCGCTGACCAGAAACATCGCTTCCTGATGCTGGCACTGGCCAATCGACTGAATCCCGAAGTGCTCGCCGCAAAACGGCTCATCGAAACCGGGCGACTTGGAAAACTCTACGGCCTGGAAATGCACCTCGTTGCCGATCAGACGCGGCTGAAGCAGAAGAGCTATCACCAGAAATGGTTCGCTCAGAAAGATCGAGCCGGCGGCGGACACTTAATGTGGCTGGGCATTCATTGGCTGGACCTTGCCATGCATGTCACCGGGTCGAGCATTGACTCTGTGGCGGGCTTCATCGCGAACGTGGGCGGGCAACCGATCGACGTTGAAGACTCAGCCGCGGCCTCGCTGAAATTCGACAACGGAATGCTCGGAACAATCACGTCCGGCTACTATCTCGACCGAGGCTACCATTCGCACATCAAAGTCTGGGGTTCTTCCGGCTGGCTGCACCTGGAATCGATGAAGGACGAACCGCTGACGTGGTACTCGACGAATGGCGACAAGCCAGGACAGGTTCAGACATGGAGTGGTTCGAAGCAGCCGCGAGGCTACACCCCGTTCGTTCAGGCTGCGGTCAAAGCGTGTGCCGAAATGTCCGACCCACCAGTCAGCGCTGCCCACAGTCTGCGAGCGTTGAAGACGGTCTTCGCAATTTATTCATCGGCAGAGTCCGGCCGAACGGTCGTGGTTGACGATCAAACAGTCGGTTGACCGCGTGCGGCAACCAGCTTCGGCATAGAAAGAGAACAGCTTGTTGAGCACAATGCTCGACAATGTCTGCAGCACGAAATGCGACGACCCGAACGAGCTAACCACGTGAGTTGATCGTCGGTAATCACTCAGGAAATCAGGAACGCAAGACATGCTCACACTGCGAGGCAATGTCCTTCCCACAGCAACGTCACTGGATCGTCGGTCGTTCCTGACGCTGGGAGCGTTGCCAGCGTTGGGAATGTCGCTGCCGCAGTTGTTGAGTGCCGGGCAGTCGTCGACTCCGGCCCGTCAGGACGTGTCAATCATTCTGTTCTTCATGGCTGGCGGACCATCGCATATCGACATGTACGATATGAAACCGGATCAGCCTGCCGAGATCCGTGGTCCGTTCGCCCCGATCGAAACCAATCTGCCAGGCCTGAGTGTTTGCGACCTGATGCCTCGTCATGCGGCCATCGCTGACAAGCTTTCGGTAGTTCGATCACTCACTCACGACCTGTCCGTTCACGACGACGCGACTCACTGGCTGCAGACTGGTTATCCGCTGCTCAATGCGCGGCAGAAGGGGCAGCAGAATCCGAGTCAGGGATCGGTCGTTTCTTACTTTCGGTCGGACTCTGCGAAGGCGATGCCGCCGTACGTCTGCATTCCCGAAGACTACCGACGTCACCTCGGCTTCTACGAACACGCCGCATTCTTGAGTTCCCGTCACAACGCGCTGGATGCGGGTGGCGATCCCAGCCTGGGCAATTACCGCCCACCAAACTTTGCACTACCGAAAGAGATCGACGTCGTACGAATTCAAGATCGCCGAGAACTCTTCGGAGCACTCGACCAGTTGCATCGCAAGACGACGTCACTACCACAGTTCGCCGACCTCGACGACGTGCAGCAACAGTCGTTCGAACTGGTCTGCGGATCGCAGGCTCGTGAAGCGTTTGATCTTTCGAAGGAACCAGAGCAACTCCGCGATCGCTACGGCCGTCACGCTTACGGGCAGTCGGCTTTGCTGGCTCGCAGGCTGGTCGAGTCGGGCGTCTCATTCGTCACGATCAACCTTTACGAAAAAGACGTGGACTGGTGGGACGACCATTACACAATCGAGCCCAATCTTCGAAAACGGCTACCGGCTTATGACCAGGCTCTGTCGACGCTGATCGAGGATCTGGAAGCTCGCGGCCAGCGTGACCGAGTGCTCGTCGCGGCGTTCGGCGAGTTCGGACGCACCCCCCGAATCGACACGCGCGCCGGACGAGGCCACTGGCCGAAAGCGATGCACGCAGTCTTGAGCGGTGGCGGCTTGAAAGAGGGACAGATCGTCGGTTCCACAACGTCCGACGGCGGAGAACCGCTCGATCGACCGCTCAAACCCGAAGACCTGCTCGCGACGATGTACCACTCCATCGGTCTCGATCGGTCGGCGACGGTGATCGATCGCCAGAATCGCCCGATCCCGATCCTGCCGGACGGTGAACCGATTCGCGAACTCATCTGATCGACGCTAAAGTGCTCTCCGAAATCTCTGTCCGCTCGCAGCTTCGCGAGCCGGCAGAAACAGAATCAACATTCGGAGTCACGAAATGCTTGCTGTCATCTGCCGTCGTTTATCATTCGCCGCATTGCTCGTCGCTGTTCTCGCATCGCGAGCCGACGTCGGAATGGCAGCCGACGCTCCGATGAACCTGCTGATAATTTCGACCGACGAGCATCACTTCAGCACGTTGGGATGCTACGGCGGCACGTCGGTCGAAACTCCCAACATCGACTGGATTGCGAAGAACGGAGCGATCTGCACGAGCTTCTACGCGACGACGCCCGTCTGTTCTCCTTCGAGAGCGTCGCTGGTTTCCGGGCTGTATCCGCAGAAGACGCCCGTCACTACAAACAATATCCCACTTGACGATTCGGTGGTGACATTCGCCGAGATCCTGCGTCGCCGAGGGTACGCAACGGGCTACGCAGGCAAGTGGCATCTCGACGGCGGCGGAAAACCTCAATGGGCTCCGAAACGAAAGTTCGGTTTCGAAGATAACCGCTACATGTTTAACCGAGGTCACTGGAAGAAATTCATCATCACGGACGAAGGTCCGCAGGTCGGTGCTCGCGACAAAAAGGGCAATCCGAGTTACGGCGTCGACAACGCTAATGAAAAGACATTTTCGACCGACTGGCTCTGTGACCGAGCAATGGACTTCATCGGTGAGAACAGCGACCGCCCATTCTGTTACATGGTCAGCCTGCCCGATCCTCACGGCCCGAACACGGTGCGAGCTCCTTACGACACGATGTACGAGAACGCGGCTGTCCCAATTCCAATTTCACTGGTTCGCAAACCCGAGCAAATCCCAGCGTGGGGAAAACCTGCCGGAGTAAAACCTGCTCAGCTTCAAAAACTGATGCGAAACTACTACGGAATGGTGAAGTGCATCGACGACAACATCGGGCAGGTCCTTGACACGCTGCGGGAACGAAAAATCCTCGATCGAACAATCATCGTTTTCACATCGGACCACGGAGACCTTTGCGGTGAACACGGCCGTCTTAACAAAGGAGTTCCATACGAAGGCTCCGCTCGCATCCCTTTCCTGATTCACTGTCCGGACAAAATCAAAGGCAACACCGTCGTCAACTCGGCGTTAGGAACGGTCGACTTTCTACCGACGGTTTTAAGTCTGATGGACACTCCGGTCCCGCATAAAGTCGACGGACGAGATGCCTCAGGGCTGTTTACCCCCGCTTCAAAGGACGAATGGGAAGACATCGCCTTTATTCGAAGCACCGGTCAACCTGGCCGATCTTCCACTGGATGGATTTCGGCGATCACTGCGAGATTCAAACTGGTTTACTCGTCGAATGAAGAGCCGTGGCTGATTGACTTGAAGAACGATCCGAACGAGCTGACCAATCTATTCGGCCAACCAGCCCACAAAGAAAAGAGTCGTTGGATGACCGAACGACTGGTTGCTTACGGCAAGGTCCACGACGATGAGTACCTCGAAATTCCGCGAATCCGTTCATGGGTAGACCAGGTGTTGAAGTCCAATTAGGCGTCCGATGAGCGAAGTTGGAACCAGGCCACAACTCACGCCGCTCCTCTCGAACGAAACGCTTGCTCGAGTGGAACGGCTGAGGTTGCATCCAAACCGGCGACTGACCAACCGGACGCGCGGTGAGCATTCCGTTGGAACCGGCGGAGCAACTATCGACTTCGCCGACTACCGCGACTACGTCGCTGGCGACGACATTCGCTACGTCGACTGGAACATTTTCGCTCGTCTGCAGAGGCCATATCTCAAACTGTACTCTCATGAAGAAGAGCTGCACGTTGTCGTCATTCTGGACGCGTCAGCCTCGATGGCTTCTGAGGAAAAGTTTAACCGCGCCCAGGAATTGGCCGCGGCGTTTTCCACGATGGCTTTGCTCGGTACAGAACGTGTCAGTCTGTTTGCCGGGACGAGCGGGGGGTAGCAAGCCTGCAACGTTGCAAAACTGTTCCGGGAGGTCAGCTACTCGTCTGGTGTTCGACTTTCTGGAAGGCGTCTCACCCGCTGGCGACTCAACGATCGACACCGCAGTTGCGTCGACACTTCGAGTTCACCGTGGACGAGGAATCGCGATCGTTCTGTCTGATTTTCTCACGACAGGAGATGTGTCTCGAAGTTTCAATCTGCTCAACAGTGCTGGTCTGGAAATCTTTGCTCTGCAGATTCTCGGCCCCAACGAAATCGATCCGGACGTCACCGGTGACGTGAGGCTGGTCGACTGCGAAACCGGACGAACGCTCGATGTCTCATCCGCTCGTGATCTTCTCGACCTTTACCACGAACATCGGCAGACGCAGCGGGACTGGATGGCGTCTCAGTGTCGCAGACGGAACGGTCGATTCGAATCCGTCAGCTCGGGCGATCCTCTGGAATCGATTCTGTTCGAAACGCTGTTGCGTCGAGGATGGATTCGATGAGCTGGCTAGGATTTTCCGCAATAGCCAACGCGTGGTGGCTGCTTCTGCTCGTGCCACTGCTCGTGTTCTATTTTCTGAAGCTGAAACGTCCGCGAGTCGGAGTCTCGTCACTCGTGCTCTGGCAGGCGGTCGTCAACGATCAGCGAGTCAACTCGCCATTCCAGAAGTTCCGTCGCAACATTCTGCTGTGGCTGCAGATGGCTGTCCTGATTCTGCTTGTCCTGGCCGCAATGCAACCATTTGTGCCGAGCACTGTCGAACAAGCCAACTATCAGCCGGTGCTGATCGACTGCTCGGCAAGCATGGCAGCAACCGATCCCCTGACCGGAAAAACTCGACTGGAACTGGCGAAAGAGCGAGTGTCAGACCTCATCGACAGCCTGAATGCCGATCAGCAGATTTCGTTGATCGGCGTCCATTCATCGGCTGACCGACTGACCGAGTTCACCGGGAATCGCCGAATTCTTCACGACGCGTTAGACGCCATGCGCGTGCGGGACATCCAAAGTCAACTGGAAGATGCTTTTCGACTGACGCAGGCTTTGGCCAAAACAGTTCCCGTCGAATCGGCCGTTCTTTTTTCTGATGGGAACATTCCAGATAAAGTTCGGTTCGCGCTTCCGTTTGGAGTCAATTATCAGCAGTTGCCGACCGCCGGGCCGAATGCCGGCATCACTGCGTTCAACGCTCGTCTGACATCGTCACAGGACTGGGACGTCTTCCTGAGAGTAGAATCGTCGACTGACTTCTCAGGACAAATCGTTCTTCTACAGGACGGGCAACAGATCGGCGAACAGCCGTTTGTCCTGAGCCTCGGCGAGTCTCAACGAATCGTGTTCCGAGTCACTTCCCAGATTTCGACAGCGCTGGAAGCTCGGCTGGTACCTGGAAATGCACACTCCGATTCGTTGCCAACTGACAACGTCGCGTGGCTCGACCTTCCACCTGCAAGACCGCTCCGAGTTTACGCTTCACCGCAGCTCGGCAGCTTCCGACGAGCGCTCGCAGCCACGCCGGGAGTCGATCTCTTTCCGAAACCAAAACAGCCGGAACAACGATCGGTGCGGTACGACCTGGTCATCAGCGATAAGCGCAGCGACGCTGACTTGATCGCGTCAGTTTATTTTCTAGTCGGTGTGACACCCAACGATGCCGAGTCCCTGGTCGAACCAGCTTCGGTGCTAACAAAGTTTCTGGATTGGGACCGAACGACGCCGCTGCTTCGGCACATGCAACTGCGAGACGTCAAGATCGCCGACGCCGCTCAACCAGTTGCGGGTGTCGACGTCGGAGATTTCGAAGAGGTCGGTTACTCAACCATCGCGTCCGGCACCAACGGGCCTTTGATCCTGCGGAAACGCTCATCATCACGATTGGCGTTTCACACGCTGTTTCACACCAGCCGCTCGACTCTGGAGTTCCGAGTCGCGTTTCCGGTGCTCGTCGCAAACCTCGTTCAACTCGCCAGACAGGAAGCGTCCGTGGGAGACGTCGGGGGAGTTAAAACCGGCGTTCTGCCAGCGGTCGATCTGCAGGCGGGAACGACCTACGAGATCACCGGGCCGAACGACTCACGGCAAACAGTTCTGGCCAACGAGGACGGCAAGCTAAGAGGAGTGACGGCAAATAGCGTCGGACGATATGGCATCTCGGGCGGAGAGGCCGAGCAACTGACGGTTGCCGCCAACCTGCTAAGTTCCGCGGAGTCGACTCTGACGCCCGTCAGCTCGATTGAGTTTGACGAGCAAACCGTCGCGTCAGCCGGCGAAGTCCTGACCACCGATCGGCCTGTCTGGTCGATTGTGACGCTCGTCGCGTTCGCGCTACTGCTTGTCGAATGGTGGTTCTTTCAGCGCCCGCGGACGCCAAATCCAGCCCGGGCTGCCACCGCAAAATCCAACTGATCGACGATCTCAGTCGTTTCCGCCCCTGGTCGCTCGCCCGACGAGCACTTCAATACATTCGCCTAACCTGTTTACAACAAACCGGTTACAGTACGTCTAAAGCAAAGGGGGCAGGCGGCCCGGCGGGGCCAGTTGAAAAGCACCTCGCAGTGGATAAACTTCGCAACTCTTGAGTCGGCAATGGCTTGTAACCATCCGGCTAAGTTCTCGCGACGAGCAGAACAGAACGCGGCAACGCCGCACAGCGAGTCACCACTTCGGCGGAGGATCCCGCCGAGCAACGCGATAACCGAACAGGCAATTCGCTCTCCTGTTCTGAAGCGACTTTCATTTCCTTGCGGAACGACCGCTGGAAAACTTGCAGCAGACACGCTGCAGGAAAGCCGTTCACAAAGTGTCGGTCATGCCGGTGCAGACCGTCCGGTTCGGGCGACTGTCCGGGGCGGCCATCGGACGACTGACTACGAGCGAAACAGTTTTCATTAAGACAGAAAGAGAAGAAGAATGGCAGTTAACATTGCAATCAACGGTTTTGGACGAATCGGCCGTCTGGTTTTCCGCGCCCTCCACGAACAGGGTCTCGTCGGAACGGACGTCAACATCGTCGCCGTCGGAGATATTGTCCCTGCTGACAACCTCGCATACCTGCTCAAATACGATTCCATCCAGGGCCGCTTCCAGGGCGAAGTCAGCCACGGAACAAGCGACGGAAAAGACGAGCCGGATCTGCTGATCGTCAACGGCGAAGAAATCAAAGTTGTTTCGGCGCGAACTCCAGACGGACTTCCTTGGAAGGAACTCGGAGTCGACGTCGTCATCGAGTCAACCGGCCTGTTCTGCGATGCAGAAAAAGCTGGCGGTCACATCACTGCCGGAGCGAAGAAAGTCATCATCTCGGCTCCAGCTAAAGGTGACCTCAAGACCTTCGTCATGGGTGTCAACGACGATGACTACGATCCTGCTCAGCACCACGTCATGTCGAACGCTTCGTGCACGACAAACTGCCTGGCACCTGTCGTCCACGTTCTGCTCAAAGAAGGCTTTGGCATCGACGAAGGCCTGATGACGACGGTTCACTCTTACACAGCCACTCAGAAAACAGTCGACGGCCCAAGTCGCAAAGACTGGAAAGGTGGCCGAAGCGCAGCCATCAACATCATTCCTTCGGGAACTGGTGCAGCCAAAGCTGTGGGTCTGGTTTGCCCGGAAGTTCAGGGCAAGATCACCGGCATGGCTTTCCGAGTTCCAACACCGACCGTGTCTGCCGTCGACCTGACAGTTAAGACTGTCAAAGAAACCAGCTACCAGGAAATCTGCGACGCGATGACGCGAGCCAGCGAAACCTACATGAAGGGAATCCTGGAAGTCACCAGCGACGAAGTTGTTTCCAGCGACTTCATCCACAGCCCTGCATCGTCGATCCTCGACATCGGATCGGGCCTCGAACTGAACAGCAAGTTCTTCAAGCTGATAAGCTGGTACGACAACGAATGGGGCTACTCAAACCGAGTCGGCAACCTGCTCAAACTCGTCCTCGACAAAGGCATCTAATTGATCAACTCGTCGGCAACTCGCTGACGTAGATCAAACTGCAAAACAAAGAGCCCTCCGGTGAATTCTCACTGGAGGGCTCTTTTCTTATTTCTTCTGTTCGACAAGTAGAACCACGGATGAAACGGAAGCATTTTACTTTCCGTGTCTTTCCGTGGTCCACTCCGAGAATCAGAATCTCACAGTCTGCCGATCGAGGCGTGTCCTCAGGCAAAAACTTCGTGGACGATGTCTCCGCCAAGGTTTGTGGCGATTTCATCTCGGCCGTGGTGCGACCATGTCAGTTCGTGCTGGTCGATGCCGAGCGAATGAAGCAGCGTCGCGTAAAAGTCGCTGACGCTGACAGGGCGTTCGATGGCGGCGTATCCGAGGTCGTCGGTTGCCCCAATGGCCTGACCGCCTTTCACTCCGCCGCCGGCCAGCCAGATGCTGTAGCCAAGTGGATTGTGATTTCGCCCCTTGCCGAGTCCTTCCATTGTCGGCGTTCGACCGAACTCTCCGGCCCAGACGACGAGGGTGTCGTCCAGCAGGCCTCGGCGTTTCAGATCGGTCAGTAGTGCTGCCACAGGACGATCCGTTTTGCCGGCCATGCCGTTGTGATTGCCAGTCAGGTTTCCGTGCGCATCCCAGCCTCCGACTCGGACCTGCACGAAACGAACTCCGCGTTCCACCATCCGCCGTGCCATTAAACATGCGGTTCCGACAGACTTTGTGGGGAAGACATCGGCGCCGTAAAGCTGGTGTGTTTCTGCCGTCTCGCTGGCCAGATCGAACAGCTCGGGAGCGGTCGTCTGCATTCGGTCGGCGGTTTCGTATGACTGAATTCTCGCCACGATCTCTGGATGATGCTTCATCCACTTCAGATGCCGCTGATTGAGCCAACCGATCAACTCCAACTGCCTGGCACGATCGGCTTTCGAAATGTGCAATGGCATATCGACATCGCGAATTCCCTTCGCGGGATCAACAACGACTCCCTGGTAGCGTGCGGGCAGAAAGCCGGTACTCCACCCTGGAGCCTGCGGATACTGCATGCCGCTTGTCAGCAGATTCATGACAAGGTACGCCGGCAACCCAGCATTGGTTGTTCCCGCTCCAAAGTTCACCCATGAACCGAAGCTCGGTCGGTCTCCCTGCGACGTTCCAGTAAGAGCGACGCACTCTCCTGGACCGTGGACCGGTGTCAGATGGTGCATTGACCGAATGACGCACAAGTCGTCAGCGCGCCTGGCGATGTGTGGAAGCAAATCGGAAACGGGCAATCCACTCTCACCGTAATTCCTGAACCGGTACGGCGAAGCCATCAGGTTAACGAGACTGGCCTCTTTCAATCGTGGAAGGTTCGCGGCAAGACTGTCAGGCACGTTCTGTCCGGCAAGCCGATTCAATTCCGGCTTCGGATCGAATGTGTCAACCTGGCTTGGTCCTCCGGCCATGAACAACCAGATTATGCTCTTTGCAGTTGGCTTTTGATGAGGAGCGACGGCCTGGTTGCTGGAGCCAGCTTCGGCCGCGGAAACAGTACGGCCGTCTGACAACAATGAAGCCAGAGCGACTGAACTCAGCCCTGCGGCCGCGTCGCCGAACAATTTTCGACGCGGCAGCTCATGTCCATGATTTTCGGCGGCGTTTGGCATGACGTTGGATCGTTAAGGGATGTAGGCAAACTCGTTGAGGTTCAACAGTGCGTGACAGAATTGAGCCAGTATCTCCTCACGAGTATCGGGATTCCACGCCGCGTTAAGGAACTCAACCGAGCGTGCTTTTTCTTCTCCATCAGGCAGTCGATTCAGAATAGTCATAAACGAATGATCAACCGCTTCCTCTGGCTGATCGCGTTCGTCACCGGCCACGCCTGAAAGAATCTTATTCGCAATCTTCTTCGAACGAGCATTCACGAATTCACTGTTCAGCAGAAACAACGGCTGCAGCGGGACCGTAGAGACTCGGCGAGTGCTGCAACTTGTCAATGCAGACGGTCCGTCAAACATGTCCTGCATATGCGGCATCACGTTTCGTTTCTGAAAGAGATAAACGCTACGCCGACGTGAAGAGTTTGTTGTCGATTCTCGAACGCTCGGACCGCCAACTTCCAACGAGAGTTCACCAGACGAAGCCAGCATACGATCCCGCAATGCTTCGGCTTCCAGCCTGCGCGGCACCCATCGCCAGAACAAGCCGTTGTCCGGATCAACACTGACGTTGGCCTCGTCAAAGTCGGACGACAGCCGGTAGACGCTTGAATTGAGAATCAACCGGTGGATGTGCCTGGTGCTCCAGCCGTTCTCCATCAACTCGACCGCCAGCCAGTCGAGCAGTTGATGCAGTTCGGGCTGCGGCGTCGTCAGTCCAAAGTTGCCGGCCTCTTCGACAAGCGCCTTCCCGAAGTGTCCCTGCCAGATCCGATTTACCCAGACTCGTGCAGTCAGAGGGTTATCACGAGAGGTGACCCAACCAGCCAGTTCCGTTCGAGGCTTCGCAGAATCGGCCACGCGAGCAGGCACCTTGCCGAAGACGGCAGGCCAGCCTGGCGACACGACCGAACCGGGACTTCCCGCGTCGCCTCGAACGTAGAGTCGCTGCTGCCGCGTTTCTAAATCTGCGGAGTCGTACGGCAACGGCCACCGGAGCTCTAACGGCGGCACGGCCAGTTCTGCTGCGGAAGTTACGGGCGAGTAGAACGCCCAGGCCTGCGGCATGTTTGCAAGCTGTCGACCGATCTCATCGTAACGCTGCCGTTCCGGTGGCCGCATTCCGCTCACAACGCTCTTTGGGAGAATAAAGATATCGCCGTTCGGACGTTTTCGGCGTGTCGCGGCATACAGCCGATCATACGTCAGATCGAAAATCGTCTGACGTTGCCGCGACAAAGCGAGCTGACGATCCCGCTCTGTTCGCTCTTCAGCCTTCGTGCCATCAGAAGCCGTCTGATCGGCATTCGTAGACTCCGGGTCGCTATTCGTGATCCCGGATTCAGCATCACCGGGAAGCACGACGTTGACCGGCTGCGCCTTCGAAAAGAACCCCTGAAACCGGTAATAGTCTCGGGCGGAAATCGGATCAAACTTGTGGTTGTGACACTGGCAACACTCGAAGGTCAAACCGAGCATCGCGTTTCCAGTCGCGTTGACGACGTCGACCAGAATGTCGTAACGCTGCAGCGTTTTGTTTTTTTCGTTGCCGCTGTACTGGGCTGCGGCGAGGAACCCAGTCGCGACGATGTTTTCGTTCGTGAGAGGTTCCAACTCGTCGCCAGCGAGTTGTTCGGTCACGAACTGGTCGAACGGCTTGTCCGAGTTAAAACTGCTGATGACATAGTCCCGGTATCGCCAGGCGTGATCGCGGTCGCGGTTGTGTTGATACCCGTTGCTCTCCGCCCAGCGAGCGACGTCCAGCCAATGCCGTCCCCAACGCTCTCCGTACTGCGGCCGATCGAGCAGCCGGTCAACATGCTCCGCCCAGCGATCATCTGCCGTTTCATAATTCGGGCCAGTGGCCGACTCGTTCACTCCCTTACCGCTTGGAGGCAGTCCGATCAGGTCAAGCGAAACTCGACGCTCCAATGTGGAAGAGTCAGCAAGCGAAGCGGCTCGAATACCACGTTCCGCATGCTTTGCCGCTATGAATGAATCGACTGTTGTTCGAATCGGAAAGCTGGCCGACTTCACAGTCGGCACGTCCGGCCGTTCGATTCTCTGAAACGCCCAATGATCAGACGTCGTTGACATTGGTGGAAGCAGCTCGTCGTCCCAGGCAAGTCCTTCGTCGATCCACGTTCGGATCAGAGCCACTTCATTTTCACTCAGCAGATCGCCCTTTCCTTGCGGCGGCATTCTTCGATCAGAATTCTCGGGCGCCGAAACTGCCGCAACGATTCGGCTATCGGATGCTTTACCGGGCAATGCCAGCGGTTCGCCGTTCGTCTCGCCAAGTATTTCGTCGAGCAAATCGAGTCTGTAACCAGCCGAAGGATTCAGACCTCGATGACACTTGAAACAACTGCGCTCAAGGATCGGAAAAATGTCCTTCCGAAAACTGACAGTCGCACGGTTCGGCATCTTTCGCGGTGGTCGCAATTCTGGCGGAATGTCTGCCGCTTCGATCAATAGCTTTTGAGAGACGCGTTCGGGAGTCGGGAATGAGACCGAATTCTTCGGCAGTGCAAACAGCCCTTCCCAACTGTCCGCGACGACAAGGTCGTCAACGACGATCCGATCAGTGGCTTCCGTCTTTCCACCTGTCGAAAACCCGAGCCAACTAACACTCTTCACGCGACCGGCACTGAACGCGGCGGCCTGAGGCAGCGATGGTTCGGTCGGACTGGGATTCACCCATAAATCAATCTGATCAAAAGCGAGATGCTTCTGACCGGACGACTTCGCAAGCCTGGCGACGACTAGAAACGTTCGGTCACCGGTCAGCTCAACGGGAGCAAAGGAAGTGTTCTCAGAAGCGAATCTCGCCATGAAAGCATTGCGGTTTTTACCGTCGACATGAATCCCGATGTTCGGCACGCCGCCGCTGTGAGTGGACTCGTCACCACCGTCGACAGAATCCAGCCACAACACAAAGAATTCGCCATCAGACTTCGGAGCTGTGTCGATCGAGGCGGCGGCGTAGGTGACGAGAAAACGCACGAACAACTCAGTTCCGTCGAACGGTTCGGCCAGTTGCCGGCGCAGAGGATTGTTGCGCGACTTCGTGCCGGCAATCTGAGCACCGAAGTCCGTGAGTTCTGCCGGGCTGATTCTCTCGCGCACGGCCGGTAATTTGTGAGAAACAACCCACGGACCGCGCCAACCGGAAGAGTCAGCGGGGGACGCCGTTAGTTCAGCGACGAACGACTCCGACACGATTGGTAACGCAGTCGAAGTCTTTGCTTTGTTCGTCTGACAGAAGGCGACATTTGAGCAGACGGCTAAAACGACCACACACGCCAACAGCCAGCACCATCGCGGCGCAGCAGGCGACGCTGCGGACCGCGGGCCGGTGCTGCAAGGTTTCAACGTGTCACATTCGTTCTGCATGATTGAGCGTGATTCTGCATTGATCATCAAAACGTCAGAAGCCTGCCGACAATTGTCGGCAGGCTTCTGAAAAAGTCAAAGACATCCGTCCGGATATCTATTTGACGCGAACAAGTTTAATGATCCGGCCAGACACGTTCCAATCCTGAACGTAGAGGTTACCGTCCTTGTCCCAGTAAGAACCGTGCGTTCCGCTGAAGACGCCCTCGATCCAATTCTCCTGTTTGACGCCGAAAGACCCACGTGTCGCCGGATTCGAATTGTACCCCAGCACGGAGACAATCGTGTTCTCCTTGTCGAGAATCCAGACACGCCCTTTCAGGTCGGGCACCGAGACGAAATCTCCCTGGACGGATACCGAGGTCGGCATCAGCAGACCAGTCACGACTTCTCCGATGTATTTACCATCCAGGTCGTAATGCAGAAGTCGGCCGTTCGGCTTGTGGTTTCGGTCACAAATGAGAAGCCGAGGGGGATTGTACCGAGTGTCGAGCGTCATTCCGTGAGCCGTGTTGAACTGCTTCAGCCCGTTGCCCTTCTCGCCGAAGTGACTGAGGTACTTGCCAGTCTTGTCGAACTTGAAGATGTAGTTGCTCGCGTAACCGTCCGAAAGAATGATGTCACCATTCGGCGCGACGGTAATCGCTGTCGGAGCAAATCTCTTGAGATCAAGTCCGGACTCTTTGGGAAACGGCAGCTTCAGAACGATGTCGCCGGTCTCTGCGTGAAATTTGATACCCTCGGCGGCTGAGTTACGAGCTGCGTAAATAAACTCGTCGTCGCCTTCGGCACGGATCTCAAGGTCGTGAATGTTCGAGTATTCTGGGCCGACGAACCGACGAACCACTTTGCCGTCCGGCGAGAACACGAACACACCGATGTTGGCACTCGTGTAGATGTTGCCGGCCTTGTCAATCGTTACTCCGCCATGCGTCCCACCGAGAACTGACTTGCCGTCCTCGCCAAGTCCCCATCCGGGAACGGTATCAAAGGTCATCGTCCCGCTGCCCATGCGGACGGGCTTTGCCATCTCTGCCGCATTGGCCGAAAGCAGGCCAACAGTTGAAGCGGCGACTGCAGCGCAAACCAAACTAAGTTTCATCATCGAGGCTCCTGAAGGGGTCCTGGTGGTCAACAGGCCAACGATGGTAGGAGTTCTGGTTCGCAAGAGCGATCGAACGGGCCACAAAACCGGCGTGGAGCAACCTCTCTCAGCTCAAGCACTGCCTGATGAAGTACGCAGCGTCAATGCCGATCGTCGATTCCGGACGTCGTCACGCAGAACCTGAATCACCATCACTGATAGACGCGGACGTAGTCGATCAGGAACTTTTGAGGGAACGTCGTCTTTGCATTCGGTGCTCCGACAAAGTGGCCACCGACCGACAGGTTCAGAAGCAAATGGAATCTCTGATCAAACGGAGCAGGAAACTTACCGTTGTCTGAATGCCATTTGGTCTGCGTCTGCCAGGGCTTGCCGTCGATCGACCAGACGATTTTTCCTTCCGTCCAGTCGACGGCAAACGTGTGAAAGTCATCGCTGAAGGAACCACTTTTGAGATCGAACTCGGCTCCCGAGTATTTGTTGTCGGGCCATCCGCCCCCGTAATGCAATGTTCCCAAGACCTGCTTCGGATTCTGCCCACGATATTCCATAATGTCGATCTCGCCGCTCAACGCCCATCCGCCGTACTTGTCATCGGTCGGCAACATCCAGATCGCTGGCCAGATCCCCTGACCGATCGGCATCTTCGCTCGCACTTCGATGCGTCCGTACTTCCAGTCGCCGCGATGTTTGGTCCGAACTCGACCGGACGAATACTCGCGAACTGTACCGCTGATGTTTCCGTTGTCGCGGTGAGCTTCCAGGACGAGGTGACCATTTTCGACTCGAACGTTCTTTGCTCGGTCCGTAAAGATCTGCAGTTCCTGATTGCCGCCGCCGAATGCGTTTTCCTGGACACCCCACTTGGAATAATTCAGTGAGTCACCGTCAAACTCGTCGCTCCAGACAAGCTTCATCTTTGTTGACGACGTGTCCGCGGAGTCCTGCTGAGCGAACACCGCCTGGCCAGACGAAACAGAACACACGATGCAGACGACTGAACAGAACGCTGATTTCAACGACATGATATTTTCCAGAAACGAATGTGGATCGATAATTTGTGAGTTAGCAGGAAGACGATGGCTCGAAGTAAACGTCAATGCGATTGATCTCGCCCCGCCGGGAAAAGACGCTGCTTGATTCGACATCTGTTAAGGCGAGGCCCTGCCGGTCAACGGCTTCAGAATTTGTGTAGCCGATAACCAGCTTGCGTTCTTCTCCGCGATGATAAATGACAGGAACCTGACAGAGCGTGAACGCGAACTCTCCCTTCACGATTGGCAGTTCGAGTAATTCTCCCGCCAGATCGTAGAACGCGATTGTCGAGTCGTTCTCTAAGAATTCTTCGCACTCGAATAATGCCGGCGAAAAATGCAACTGGCCATTTCTAATCCGAACGCCCATTTCGGCCCATCGGCACAGAACGTCTTCCTTAACCTGCCCCGTCATGCCGGGTTGTTGAGCACCAGCGTGTCGCGGGGTGTGAGAGTAGGGGTCGCAAGGCATAGCGCCGTACTCTTCAGGCGTCTTCTTCAGACCGAGGTCATCGCGAATCTCTCGGTAGTAACGATGGAGACGCTCCACAACGGCAGGGTCGACCAATGACTCTCGAGCCGAGATTACATTCTCGAGAACAGCGAGCGCTAGCTTCGAAACCATGTGCCAGTAGATCGAGCCGAGTCCTTCGTAGGCAAAGAACGTTCCCGATCGACCGGTAAAGTCGGCGTGGTTAAACGTCTCTTCGAACACATCGAGCAACCGCTCGCGTTCCGCATCAACGAGTTGTTCCAACGATTCCGTTTTCGCCAGCTCGTCTAGCACCGCCGTAAAATCTGCCGCGTTCCGAATGTCGCCGTTGAAGTGAGCAGTACCGTCAACATCAACTCGCACTGCCGACGTATCGCCATTGGCAATCAAACGCTGAACCAACTCTGACTGTGCGACAGAGTCTGCAGAAATTCTGTTCTTCTCAAGGAATTTCGGTAATTCCCGATCCGGGTACAGCGTGTAGCTCTGCTGATCCGAGCGGTACATCCTGCTGTTCCGAAGAGCGTCCAGCACTTCCACCGCCTCTGAAGCCGACAGCAAACCGCTACTCAAAACGGCAACCTGCCCTTCGAGCATTTCATACAGCCGCCGCACCCTGGCGCTGCCGTCAGACAGCGACAACAGGTTGTACGAATGGTACAGCCCGTCCGTTCGACGGTTTGATCGAATTGTATGATCGATCATCACGAGACACTGCTGGAAGAAGTCGCAGCATTCACGAGTGGAAAGTTCTTCGTTGGCCTGCGAAAGGCCTCGGCTGTAAAGCTGACTTCGATAGTCCGCCCCCGCTCCCGACAACGCGTCAACAATCGAGCGACGATCCTGATCCGACATTGGCTGCGAGAAAAGTTCTGCATTCGAACCAACGGCTTCCTGAACACTTCTCAGCAATGTGACAACTTCAGGCGATACCGCACACGTTTCAGGAACCTTGCTGTCTGACAGCCAGTCGATCATGAACACAAGGAAGCGTCGAAGGTAGCAGGTTGTCACCATCGAAAGACCGCTACCAACCAGAGCGTTGTTCGCGTCGTTCCACTCTGGCCGTTGCGTGTTCAGCCAGACGCCACCTTCCGGAACGAAGTTGGTCAACTTGGCCAGGGCAGGGACCAGCAGTTTCTCAAGCAACGAAACATGCAACGTGCCACCACTGATGCACTGCAGAAGTTTCCCATCAGCCCCCATTTCCGCGACGCGCTCCTCAATCTGTCCGGCAAGGACGTGGTCATATTCAATTGTATCCTGAGGGTCCTTAACGATTTCTTTGAACGATCGGATCCGGTACGGAACTTCCGCATACGCGCATGCCTGGTCGTTAAGCAGGGCACTGAGCCGTTCAGGTTCGAAACTTCGAGACCATTCGAGCAACTTAAGCAAGTAGACAATCTGATGATCGCCCCAATAGCCGATATTCGCCCAGGGATCGCCGGGTTCTGGAGCTTCCCAGTCGAAGCCATCTTTCGTCAGCCGGTAGGGATTATATCCGTCGGCCGTTGACGAGTTCAGAAACCGCAAAACCATTCCGGTTACATAATTCGGATAGGAGAGAGCAAGCCCTTCCCAGTTCTGGAAGATGTCTCGCCAGTTGCCTTCGTAGCTAAGTTTTTGAGAACCGTCTTCGCTCAGCAAATCGATCGAGAACGCATTCCACGGACGAGTTGGATCGCCGTGCCGACGGCTGAACGTGAATGGCAAATACTCGGCGACAATGCGAGTCAGGTCCCGATCGGAAATTTTCTGAATCTGCGACTGCAACTCTTTCAGCTCAAGCTTGTCAGGCAACGCCTCGAGCGTCCCACAGTGACGTTCAAATGCTGGACCGTTGAAGTTTTGAATGTGAGCCAGGAGGTCCGATTTATCAATTTGGTAGCCGTCGAGCGGAAGGCCACCACGCATCACATTAAACAGCACATTCGACTGGTGGCGATGAGTTCGCAGGCGGTCGCTTCCGAGCTGCCGACCGTCTGCGGAAGAAATGATTGTCAGCAACTTATCAGCGTTGTCTGCAATATCCTGCGATATCTCACCACCAATATTTGATGAATCTGTAATTCGACGATTCAGGTTTACGACGTCGGTCTGATCCTGATTCACATCCGCCACGATGCGCCACTCCGCCTTTTCATCGGCAGCCAGCGGCATTTCGGATGCGACGAAATACGCTCCCCGTTGGGCTCGAATGTCGGTCTCCTGAAAAAGGCCAAAGCCAGATCGAAACGCGTCCAACTGTTTCGAACTTAGAAGGACAGCCGAATCGGCCAGTCCCTCGTGCCAGGCGGTGGTCGCACGAAGGCCTTCATTGGGTTCCGCGCGGTCCGTCGGAATCGAGCTGAGGTAGTGCACACCAAGTCGCGACTCGTTTACGAGTTCACTTTTCTTGTAGGCGTCTCCGAGATTGCTGAATCGCGACTGAAAGTCCTGCCCAATCCCCGAAGGTAAAATGTTCTGAATCCCGTCAACGAAGGCGACGCTTTGGCTGACCGCCCCGAGATTCCTTAGTCGGCAGGATCGTATGAATCCAAACTGTTTTCCGAAGGTCCATTGATAGCTGAATGCGAGCTGCAAACTATCGTTGATCTCTTCCAGAATTATTCTGTTGCCGAGTTCGTTCTTGTAGAAGTTTCGACGAATCGACACGCGGTTCGATGGAGCCCCTGAAAACGGCTCCCACAATGCGAACTCTCCGCCACTCAACGGAACTCGGACGATCGTTTTCGCCCCGGTACTCTCGGACATGTCCAGCAACTTGTCCGAGCAGTAGTAGGGAAAAAGAGCTGACTCAGCGTTTCGTCGTCCGGCAGAAAGTGCTCCATTGCTGGAAATGAACATCCAATGATCACTGGCGCCGACCAGTGACACGAAAAATTCGGGCATGAGATGGCTGTTGGCGATGCAGTAGTATTGCCCGCCATCAATCGTGACGTACTCACCCCCCACTTCGAATTCATCCGCTGCCTCAAAGATGTTGACGTCTTCGACTACCGTCATTCAATCACTCATTCAGTGCAAGGAGTTTGCTCCGCCACGTGGTGACGGCAGTTTGTCGTAAAAACAGTCGTACGAAACTCTCTTCTTATGCCTTCAACTCTTCGCGGCGCTTCGTCAACTCAGCTCGAATCTCATTCGCACGTGATTCTGAGATTTCGTAGGTCGACATGATCGCCAGTGCGATCGTTGAAGTGATTATCGGAATCACGACGTCGAACATACGCAGGTACCACAATGTTTTCGCCGTTTGAGTAACCGGTTCTGTCGCGTCAGGGGCCGGAGTAATGAAGCCTGAGGCGACCAGCAGATATCCCCCCATCAGCCCGGCCAGTGCCATGCCAACTTTGACCATCCACCAGTAGATGGCCCCGAAAACGCCCTCGCGGCGCTGGTTCGATTCAAGCTCGTCGTAATCGCAAACGTCGGAAATCATGGACCCCATGAGCGTAAACAACGCTCCAGTTCCGAAGGCGACAAACGGGCACGACACCAGCAACAGATAAGGGTGACCTGGATTGTACCCAACCCATTTGATCGCGTAGCCAACAATCGACAGCGAGATCGTCAGCATGAACGTCTTACGCTTGCCAAGTTTCTCCGAGATGAACGCCGTCAGAGGAATGACGCCCAGAGTACAGATCGCGGTCAAAGAGCCCCACGTGCCGTTCAGAGCCCCAGCAGCTTTGTCATCACCGCCAAACACGTAGTAGATCATGACGTACAGCGCGAATGAGATTCCGAGCTGGTAACCGTTAAAGACAAGAAAGGTTGAGGCACACAGTTTCACAAACGGCTTGCATTTCAGTGTCGTGACTACGCTTTTAAAGAACTCGCCCAGATTCCTGCCGACGCCAGAAACTCCGTCTGTCGACTCAACAGGCTGCAGGTCAGCCACCTTCTCCCGGCAGCAAATTGCAGGGACCAGCCCCAACAGAATAATTGCCCCTCCGAACCACAAACCCAGCACACTTGCGCCGTGAACCTTGCTCTCATAGCTGGCCATGATCGCCCAAATCCACGGAGCACCGAGCCAGGCCAACTGACCAAAACTGTTGGCGAAAGCGTGCAGCCGAGTTCGTTCGTGATAGTCGGACGTCATCTCGTAGCCAAACGCCACGAAAGGGGTCGCGTACATCGTGTAGGTCAGGAAGTACGTCACCAAACCGACGAGGAAGAACCAGAAGTAAAAGTCCTTCGACTGCCCTTCGGGGAATTGCCACATCGCGGCGAACACGAGCCCTGAAACTACGGCTCCGGCAAAGATGTACGGTCGCCGTCGCCCCCATCGCGATCGAGTGTTGTCCGAGATGTACCCCATCATCGGATCAGAGACAGCGTCGAAGATTCGCGGCAGAAACCCAATGATCCCAACAAGTCGCGGATCCAGGCCCAGCCCAAGATTCAGGACCATCATCATCGCAGGCAAAGCGGCGGCCTGAAGATTGTTAACCAGCATCCCGCTTGCATAGGCAAGCTTCTGCCCCAGCGGGATTCGGTCTTCGGGGGCTGTAACATGAGGGGTTTGCAGGCTCATTCGTGGCACTCGTGCTGGCCAGATGGGGAATAGACGGTCTTCGCCACTTCTGTCGCCCGAACATATCGGACTCCTGCGGAACAATATGAAACCGGTTTCATTCGCCGCACCGAAAGTTTCACAAAACCACAATAATTGTCAAGGAACTCTCTGGAACCGGTTTCATAACTAGCTATCGTTATTCCGAATATGACAGAGATCGACTGCAACCGGTCTCAGAAGTCTTGACGATTCCAGGTAACCAAATGGCCACAATTCAGGACATCGCCAATCGAGCAAACGTCTCGAAGAGCACCGTCTCGCGGGTTCTTAATAAGAGCTCCGTCGTTGAAAACGGCAAACGCGAGGCTGTCATTCGTGCTATGGAAGCATTGGATTACCGACCAAGCGTCATCGCCCAGAGCCTCGCTGGCGGGAAGTCGATGACGATCGGAATCGTGACACAGAACATCGGAAGTCCATTCACCGACACAATTGCTCAGGGAGTGATCTCAGGGCTTGCTGGCACTGGATACTCGCCCATCTTTGTCGACGGCCAGTGGCAACAAAGCGCGGAAAGCGAAGTCATTCGCACTCTGCTCGGGCGAAACGTCGATGGGCTCGTCCTGATCGGCGGGCACATCCCGACTGAAGACATCAATAAGTTACGAACTCAACTGCCAACGATCGCGATCGCACGTGAACTGGATGGCTGGGACAGCCAGTGCATTCATGTGGACAACGAGGACGCTGGCTTTCGAGCAACTAAACATCTGCTCGACTTCGGCCACCGCGACATCGCCATGATTTGCGGCATCAAAGAACACCCGGACGCCAGCAACCGCTTCAAAGGTTACTCACGGGCTCTGGCGGCCGCTGGAATCATTCCTTCATCGGAGCTGGTCTATCAGGGCGATTTCAGTGCTCAGTCAGGCGTCCTTGCTGTGAATTCGTGGCTTGCAAGCGGCACTCACTTCAGTGCGATCTTTGCAGCAAACGACATGGTTGCCTTTGGTGCAAGACTCGCATTGCATCGGCACGGCATTCGAGTCCCCGACGATGTGTCAATCATCGGTTTCGATGACCAGGCCGAATCCGCCTTCATGACACCACCTTTAACAACAATGAGACAACCGGCTGCTGAAATGGGAGCCGCTGGAGCAGCAGCAATCACTCAGTTAATCGCCGGGGAATCGCCCGAACTACCCGAGCTCGCCATCGAGTTGCAGATAAGGGAATCCGTGGCACGTCTTCGATAGACAGGGTGCCTCACCTGAAACAGGGCGTTGCGGAAACGCTCCACAAAACTGACATCCATTTCCTCCCGTGCTCATCGCTGATCTGCACCGCGACAAATATTGAGACACCGTAGACGAGACACGCCGATTTTTTCGCCGTTCCGTTTTATTACTTCTGGCCCCTTTAAAAGTTAAGAGACAGACAATGCTTCGATTCCTTCACGCCAAAATTTTCCTTCTTGCGCTCGCCATCATCCCTGGATGCGGTGGCGGGCCGCCAGCTGAAGCAACCGGCGAAGCTGTGCCCGCTGACTACGGCGAACAACAGGCAGCAGCCCAGCAGAAGGCAATGGAAGAAGCCATGAAAAATCAACGCCGGTAGCTACCGGATTTCAGACTGGACTTCGAATTAGTCTCGGTGTCCAGTCTTTCTGATCGCGAGCAGATTCATATCAAGATGGAGCCCAACGTGGCCTTGATGTGGTGCTTCATTTCTTTTCTTTGTTGAAACAGGAGATTCAAGATGTTGAAGACTCGGAGACGACGAGCGAAGCTCGGCTTCACGCTTATCGAATTGCTGGTGGTTATCGCCATTATCGCAATTCTGGTTGCCCTTCTATTGCCAGCTGTACAGCAGGCACGAGAGGCCGCACGCCGCTCGCAATGCAAAGCAAACTTGAAACAGTTGGCTTTGGGATTACACAACTACCACGACGTTTACACGAGCTTTCCACCACTGTTTGTTGGTGGATGGGTCGGCGGACCTGGCGACGGAAGCCTCGACAATCGCTGGTTAATCAGCGCGACGACGGCCGTTTTGCCATACATCGATCAAGCAGGAATGTTCAATCAACTTGAAAACGACAGGAATGCGGCCGGAGGCAACAACCTGGCTCACCCTTGGGACGCCAACTATCAACCGTGGCGAATGAACCTGCCTTCAATGATTTGCCCTTCTGATACGCTTGCTCCAAGTGCCACTGGCAAGGCCAACTACCGATACAGCACGGGGCGATACAATCATAGAATGAGACAGATCAATGACCGCTACGCCTGGGGCGGATCACGCGTTGACGGCATCTTCGGCGTGGCTGAAGGAAAAAAGATTCGCGACATTCTTGACGGCACAAGCAACACGATCATGATCGGTGAACGAGCGCAAGGAAACGAACTCCGACAGGAAGTAATTGGCGGTGTCGGAATCAGCGGGTCTCTCAGTGACGGCGGAGGCGGTGGAGTCACCGCTGGAAATATTCAGACGATGATCAACGACTGCAAAGCTACCGCTGCACCGAATGGTACTCTCTACAATCCAGGTCAATTTGCCTCACTCGAATACCCGGGGGGACGTTGGGCAGACGGACGAACGTACTTTTCCAGTATCCAGACGACGATTACTCCCAATGGGCCGTCCTGCATTGGTGGTGGCGGAGGCTGGGATGGAGATTACGCATTGATGACAGCGACAAGCCGACATGTGGGCGGTGCCCACATGGGCCTTGCAGACGGAGCCGTTCGCTTTATTGGCGAGAATATTGATGAGGCTCTCTACCAGGGACTTGGCTCTACAGCGGGCTCAGAAGACGTCGGAGACTTCTAGGCCATTCGTCCGTCACCGAAAGTAAGAAGTCACAGTCGGGGAGACTCTCAATTCACGGAGTTTCTCCGGCTGCTTTCATTTAGACGTCGTCGTTGCTCAAATGAACGGGCCAGTTTCATTTGATATGAGAGCAGATCGGCACGCGAAGTGCTTCAATGCCTTGCCATGAGACACACGTTGTCTCTGTCTCTGAATTTTTGAGGAAGCTTGTCGGAAATGAATGATCCAATGCCTGCGACATCAGAAAATGCAACTGTTGATGAAGTCTCAAAGACAGCAACTGACTTACATCCGACAATTCGAGTCATTGGGATGATTCTGGGCTCCATTGCGGCCACTGCCGTTTGCTATTCCGTTGTTGCCGGCATTGGCGAAGTCTACCCGACGCCTCCAGAGGTTCTTAACCTTGGCGGACGCCCGACTGAAGCAGAACTTGCGGCAGCGCGCGCGGCGCAACGAGTCGCCAGTTCAGGTAATGCAATGGTCTGGCTGGGAATTTGTGGGGCCGTGCTGGGTGGAATTCTGTCGCTTTCAAATGGCCTGCTCCAGCGTGCAGGAGCGAAAGCTTTAATCGGTGCCGTGACCGGAATAATTGCAGGGGGAGGATTAGGAGCCCTGTCTGGCAAGCTGGCAATTGCATACCACGCATCCGTTTCGGCGACTTTACTCGGCGCAACTTCAAATGCCGAACAGCAATTTATGATGATGCATGGAATGACTTGGGGGCTAATCGGACTCGGAGTTGGTCTGGGATGCGGATTGAGTCGCCGGACAGTTGACGCAAAACAGGTCATCCTGTTGATCATCGTCGCTGGAGTAATGGGGTGTGTCGCAGGCGGAGTTTATCCAATCATCGCCGGTGTCGCGGCTCCCCTGGTGAGTTCGGCACTACCTGTCGCACCAGCGGGAGTGTCCAGAGCGATCTGGATGGGACTCGCATCATCGTTGATAGCAATCGGGGTCGGTCGAGCCAGTTAATTCAGCATGAGCGAGACTCATCGTTAGCTCCAAAAACGATGACAAACCTTGGACTGCCACGGCCTTCGAACAACGCATCCACTCGTTCGGGCACGGCATGTTCCGCGAGAAGACATCCCACTGTAGCCAGCAACTCACTGCGCGGATTCCTGTTCGCAATCTTCGGAATCAATGTCACCAGGAACTTTGCTGATGACTCAGCACACGCCACCCGACAGTCCAGATGACGCACAGCCATCGCGTTGGCCGCGTGTTGTGATGCTGCTCTGTGTGGTGAGTTGCGGAATCGGAGCGACGGTATGGTGGCAGTCTCGCCCGAAGGCTGCTGACTTTCTGCGACGCGCGCAGGTTTCACTGCAAACCTCAGACTTCGAAGCATCATTACTTGCAGTCGAAGAAGCCATTCGACTGGGTGACGACAGCGCGACATCGCGTTTACTCGCCGGTGAAGCCGCCCTGCGATTGGGAAAGCGGTCCGAGGCACTGATTCACTTTGAAAACGTGAACGACGACGCTGGCCCCGAAAGCCTGGCGGCCCGCCTGTCGTCAGCCTCGATCATGATCCACATGCATCAGATCGGCCACGCCGAAGAACAGCTTCGTCGAGCACTGTCGATCGACTATAGCAATGAGCAAGTTCATCGCCTCTTGTCTGACTCACTGGGAATTCAAGGCCGCCGCTGGGAATCTGTCCCGCATCTCCTGCATGGCATCCGTCAGGGCGACATAAACCTGCAAAGCCTGTGCTACCTTGCCGACACGGATCGAACTGTAGAACTTTCAGAAGAGCAACTGGCGGCGATCGTCAAGTCGGATAACCCAAAATGCTGGCTGGGAGCAGCTTGCGTTGCCGTCGCGTATCGTAAGTTTGAGCGGGCTGAAGAACTGCTTAGGAAAGCAATTGCAACTTCCCCCGATTTGAGCGAAGCACACGCCCGGCTTGGAAAGATTCTACTCAGTCAAAGTGACGAGTCGCTGATGGAAGAATGGAATGCCAATCTGCCTGGCGGGGCCGAAGCGTTTCCCGGCATCTGGTTTACCCGGTCACAATGGTGTCTCAAAGCAAAACTGCACGAGCAGGCTGCTGCCTGTCTTTATCGCACGTTGACGATCAATTCGAGTCACTCAGCAGCCAACCATCAAATGGCACATGTACTTTCGGTCCTTGGACGACCGAATGATGCGGAGCCGTTTCGGCAACGCGGGCAAAAGCTGTCTCGCCTGGCCACATTGGCTAACGAAGTTTATTTGGGCGACTCACGATCTGCTAAGTTGAAAGAAGCCGCAGAGCTCGTCGAGTCGCTAGGTCGAATTCATGAAGCTCTTGGTTGGGCGGTGGCTGCGAAATTCGAACACCCGCGTGAATCATGGCCCGTCGCAATGCAGCAACGTTTGGATAAAAGCCTTAACACTGCCAGTTTCAGCTTTCCGATTCCTCAGCCTTCACCGGCCAAACGTCTCGATTTTTCGCATATCACCTGGTCCCCGCCGGGTACCAGCAATTCGGCAGCCTCAGACTCTTCCAACAACTTTTCGCCAGCTTCATTTCGTGACGTGACGGCTGCGGCGGGGATCGACTTCAGGTACGAAAATGCCGAGGACCTCACGACCGACGGCCGCCTGATGTTTGAATATACCGGCGGAGGCGTTGGAGTTCTGGACTATGACCATGATGGTTGGCCCGATCTATACTTTACACAAGCCGGATCGCTGCCCCCGTTTCAGCAGCAGACACAGGCGACCGATGCGCTGTATCGAAATCTGGCTGATCGTCAATTCGTCGATGTAAGTTCGGCAGCACATCTGCGGGACTTCGGTTTTGGCCAGGGCATGGCGGCTGGCGATGTCAACAACGACGGCTTCGCAGATCTATACGTCGCCAATATCGACGGCAACAAACTCTATCTCAATCTTGGAGACGGCACTTTTGAGGACGTCACCCGAGAATCCGGAATTGGACATGAGTACTGGACGACCAGTGTCGCGATCGCCGATCTCGACGGTGACTCGGTGCCGGACATTTATGATGTAACATTCCTCAGCGACGAAGACGTGTTCGACCGAGTCTGTGAAGAAGATGGCGTGGCTCGTTCATGTGCACCGGCTGGTTTCGCAGCGGCTGACGACTTCATCTTTCAAGGTACCGGAAACGGATCGTTCGACGATGTCTCCGAAGCCGCGGGAATTCGTGCTCCGGATGGTGATGGCCTCGGAATCCTCATCGCGGACTTTGCCGCCAGCGGAACACCTTCGATCTTCATTGCTAATGACGGGCGAGCGAACTTCTACTTCACACGCAACACGACAACGCCCGGCGATGTGGTCTTTTCGGAAGACGCACTGACGCGCGGTCTCGCATTTGATCGAGACGGCCGCGCTCAGGCATGTATGGGCATCGCGTCATCAGACTTTGACGACGATGGCAACTGGGACCTGTTTGTCACCAACTTTTTCAATGAGTCAAACACGGTCTACACGCAGTTCTCAGGTGAAATATTCGGCGATAGTTCACAGCAGTCAGGAATCCGCGAATCAAGCCTCAGCATGCTTGGTTTCGGCACACAAGCGATCGACGGTGAACTCGACGGCCTTGAAGATCTGATCGTGGGCAATGGGCACGTCGACGACTTCGAGCACAAAGACATCCCCTATCGAATGCCGCTGGAATACTACCGCAACACCGGCAAAGCAAACTTCAAGCAGCCACCGCCCAGCCAGACTGGAACCGTGTTCGAACAACCAATGTTGAGCCGCAGTATGGCCATTATCGATTGGAACAATGATGGACGTGCCGAAGTCGCGATCTCGCGGCTGGACGATCCCGTCATGCTTCTGGAAAACACGACAGCGAAACCGGGCGAGTTTCTCGCCGTCCAGATCGTCGGCACACGAAGTTCCCGAGACGCCACAACAGCTCGCCTCGTGGCAACCGTCAACGGCCGCCAGATCGTACGTCAGTTCACAGCAGGCGATGGCTACCAATCATCTAATCAGAAACAGGTCGTCTTTGGCCTTGGCACTGATGATCTTGTTCAGGAACTGATCGTCCAATGGCCAGGCGGGCAATCGCAGAAGTTCACGAATATCGCAGCAGGCCAGACGATCATCCTGCGGGAAGAAGACCCGACCGTGTGGTCAGTCAACGCTCGCTGATCTGTCAGCCATTCTGCATAGAGCTCAGCGTTTCGTTAATTCACCAGGTCAGAACGACCTCTTCATACCACAGAGACACACAATGAGAACGAATATTTATTCCGGCTTCGCAGTCATTGCGACAACCATGATCGCCGTACTTTGTGGTTGCGGACAGAGTCCCGAAGTCTCCGACGTGAGCGAATCGACGACTCCAGCGACCGTCACCCAGACAGAACAGACGCCAGCCCCCGGGAATGGCATTCTCGGTAACCCCGACTACGTCGCGTTCTCATACGGAGGCTATCGGAAGTCCACACGCGACGATGTTCCGACGGTAGCACAGCTCAAAGAGGACATGCAGATTTTGTCCGCGATGGGTGTCAAACTGCTGAGAACATACAACACTCAGCAATACACGCATGCAGCCAACTTACTCGAAGCCATCGAGCAGTTGCGGAAAGAAGATTCCGATTTCGAGATGTGCGTGATGCTGGGAGCATGGATTGATTGCGACGGTGCCTGGACCGACGCCCCGAATCACGATGCGGAAGACCTCGAGAACAACACGGCCGAGATCGACGCGGCGGTCGCACTGGCAAATAAGTACCCGAAGACGGTAAAGATGATCGCCGTTGGCAACGAGGCAATGGTCCATTGGGCAACGACTTACTTTGTAAAACCTGCCGTCATTCTGAAATGGGTCAATCATCTGCAAAGATTGAAAGCGTCCGGTGAGCTGCCTGCTGATGTGTGGGTTACGAGTTCGGATAACTTTGCATCATGGGGAGGCGGCGACGCGAGCTATCGAAACAGCGATCTGGAAAGCTTGATTGAGGCGGTTGATTTCGTCTCACTTCATACTTACCCGTTTCACGACACTCACTACCAATCTGCATTCTGGGTTGCTCCGTCCAGCGAATCAGGATTGTCCGCAAAAGAAAAAGCGGAAGCAGCCATCGAACGGGCAAAATCTAAAGCGATCTCGCAATACCAGAACACGTTGACCTATATCAAGGCGCTCGGGCTCAACAAGCCAATTCACATCGGAGAAACTGGCTGGGCATCAGTTGCCGCTTCGCTCTACGGAGCGACTGGCTCGCAAGCGGCTGATGAATACAAAGCAAAGCTATTCTATGACGCTACGCGAACATGGACAGAAGAAGCTGGCATGTCCTGCTTCTACTTCGAAGCCTTCGACGAAAAGTGGAAAGACCCGAACGATCCAGATGGCTCAGAAAATCATTTCGGGCTAATCGACATCAACGGTCGGGCCAAGTACGTGCTCTGGGACAAAGTCGACGCGGGCGTCTTCAACGGCCTGACTCGCAATGGTGTATCCATCACTAAAACCTTCGATGGCGACGAGACCGCGCTGACAGAATCAATCCTGACTGTTCCTGACGAGTCAGATCTCGGCAACCTCGCGCTGAAAACAGTCAACGAGCAACGCACACTCGGCGAGCCCGCAACTGAATCAAGTTATGTCATTCTTAACAAGACGATGATCCCGGACGAATCGAACGACATGACCTATCCCAGTGCCCCGCTGAAGCTGAATGTCTGGGAAGGGACTTGTGGCATGGAAATGCCAAATGACGGCGTGATTCGAGTAACGACTGGCACCGGCGACTGGTGGGGCTGCGGACTCGAAATCCAAGCAAGTGGCAAAGGAGAAAATCTGTCGACGTTCGAATCCGGTACACTGCATTTCGAAATCAAAGGCGACACGAAATCACATTTCACTATCGGTTTTCAAACCGGCGTCTACACAGCCGGCACTCAGACGAACAACGCGGTTGCCTTCGGACCAGATGAAAAACGCGAACTCAGTGAAGAGTGGAAGAAATGGTCCATCCCCATGACGGAACTGATCAGCGGAGCAAATCTGACCGACGTTACCGCGGTTACGTTCGTGCGAGGTGACCGGCAGCTCGACGGCAAACATATCGAACTAAAAAACCTGTACTTCACGCAGAAGTAAGAGCAACTCGTCCCGAAGCAAACAGTAGATCGCCTATCGCGCGAGATCTACTGCGGCAGTTCGATCAGTTGCTTCCGCGATTGAACGGCAACGTAAAATCGATCTGCTCTGACGTCTGGATACTCCTGCACTTCGCCGTTCGGCCACTTAATTCTGACGCCTGTTGCAACATCGTCTGAGGCTAACCCAAACGTCAGCTTTTTTTCGTTCGATGAAGCGTAGCCATCCCCTGCTGTCATGTGGCGCCAGCGAGTGGTTCCACCCGCCGTCACTGCAACTCTTGTCCCAAGAGCATCGCGGCCAGACTGAATTCCGATCAGTCGGAGCGTTACAAAGTGGCCATGCGTGGCTGTGTCGTTTGAGAGCAGGCTGACGGGCTCCCCCAGATGCGACACCGCGAAGTCTGTGAGTCCGTCGCGGTTCCAGTCCAGAGTCGCCATGCCGCGCGCGATGTGTTCGTCTTCGAAGTATCGCCCGGTAGTCTCCGCAGCACTTTCCTCAAAGCGTCCAGCTCCCGTGTTGAGGTACAACTGCGGCTGCATGGCAAACGGAATGCCTTTCTGAGTGAAGTCGTCGAGATGTCCGTTCCCCACGACAAGATCCGGCTCGCCATCCAGATTCGCATCCAGAAACTGAGTGCCGAATCCAAGCTTCAACAATCCGGATTCAGCCAGCCCTGATGATCGAGTCGCGTCCTGGAATCCGCCCTGCCCGACCGACAGATACAACGTATTCGGCTGCCGATAGAAATTCGTGACGAACATGTCGAGATGCCCGTCATGATTAACGTCCGAAGTCGCCACTCCCATACAGGCCAACGCCGCGCCGGTACCGTCAAACGCCACCCCAGCAGAACCAGCCTGATTAACAAATCGGACCGCCTCGACAGACTGATCGTTTTGTAGAGAACTACGAGTCAAATATGTGTTTGGCACTTCGTCATTTGCGACAAACACTCCGACCTTGCCCGAGTCTTCAAAGTCAGCAACAACGACGCCCAGGCCTTTGCCCATCAACATGCCGAGGCCAACTTCTTCCGTAACATTCCGAAAGTCGCCGTCGCCTGAATTCAGGTGCAGGTCGTTACGTTCGCCTTTGAATCGATCCGGCGGGCACGTACGAGACAGGCCGAGTTCGGTATCGGTGCACTGCTCCGTAAACGGTCGCCCCCATTCCAGATAATTCACATCGAAGAGATCCGGAAAACTGTCGCCGTCCACGTCGGCAATCGCACAGCTTATTGACCATTTCTCACTCGCGAACTGATCGTCGACTGAGCTGAACGTGCCATCTCCATTATTGAGATAAAGTCTGTTTCGGCCGCTGTTCGCCACGTACAAATCAGGAAACCCATCGTCGTCGACGTCTCCGACACTGGCCCCGTGCGAATAATCATCGCTGCCACACTGGGCAACTTCGTCTATCCGCGTGAACGATTCTCCAGACAGGTTTCGAAACAAAGCATCACGAACCGTGCCGGCATGCGCTCGCCCTTGAGGAAAGAAAACATCTGGCCAAGCGTCTCGGTCAAAGTCCAGGACGGCAACGCCTCCGCCCATCGACTGTTGAATCATCAGGCCGCTTTGCTCAATGGCTCCGTTTTCGTACTTGAAATTCAGCCCTCGATCATGAGCCACTTCTTCGAAATGAGCCGCCAATGTCGGGGACTCTACAGCGTCATCCGACGATCGCGGCAGCGGCCACGATGGAAGCTCGCGATCTCGAAGCTGCAATTCATCCAGAAGGTTCCAGTGTCGAGGTGAATTGCGGTCTCCTCGCATCGCAATCTGAGTTTCCAACTCTCTCAGCCTGTCCTGCACCGCGGCGGTTGCATCAAGCCCTTTGTTGAGCATCCTGCACCAGGCCGCAGCTTCATGAAGATGACCGAGAGAATCAGCTAGCTCGACGGCTTCTGAAACGAGTTGTCTCTCGGGCCCTTTGAAAAATATTGCTTTACAGATTTCCCGATATTGCTCGATCGATGAAATGCGAACCGTGATCAGGCTGGCGATATCGGCCGCGAGTGAATCATCGACCACCGCCGCAAGACGAAACATCGCTTCCGGAAAACAGTCATCAAGCCGTAACGCCTTCTCGAAGCATTGTGCTGCGGCAACGGTACGATTCAGATGCTCTGCCCAGACTCCACGAACGTACCACACATCCGGATGCCCGTCGGACGATGATGGCAGCTCGGCATGCCACTGCGCCAACGATTCCATGCGTCCCTGGTCGACCAACACTCGCCCGAGCAAACTGTGCGCACCCAAAGATTCCGGAGCGTTGGCAATCTCCTCTCGCAGCAACGCAGCAGCCTCGACCAGCTTCCCGGACTGCCAAAAAAACATCGCCCGCGTAACACGAAACAGCGTCGTATGAGGATCGCGTAAAGCCTCTTCCACTTCAGGTGGCGCAAACGGCTCGTTCCGATTTGCCAGGAAAACCAGATCATCAACCGTGTGCCTGCCAGCTTTCACCAGGGCCAGATGATGAATGTTTGCTTCATAGCGGCGTCCGACAAGACCCATCAGCCTGGCTGCGAGACGGCGTAACTCAGCATCGTCCGGGTCCCGACCGACCCGATCTGTCACGGTCACAACGGCATCTGAATACCGCCCGAGTTCTTCCTGAATCGCAGCAACCTGCAAAGTGGCATCGACCGCCACGGGAGATGTACCGGCATCTACAACCGACTTCTGAAAATACGATATGGCCTCTTCGTACTCACTAACATGCCGACATGCCTGGCCCGCTAACAGCCAGACTTCCGGTTGAGTGCCCTCAGGAAGATCCAGCCCACGAGCAAGATTTCGAACCTCTTCATAGTCACCGCTAACGTAGGCCTTTCTGATGGCATCCGCAGGCGGATCCTCTGTCATGAGGAACGACCATCCAACAAAGCAAGCGGCCGTCACCACAATGAAAGTGATGATTCTGTAGTCACCAAATAATCGCAACTCGACCTCTACTCTTTACGCAACGGATTATGTTTACGTCCAAGCGTCAGCAATCACTGGCAGACTCAAGACGCTCCGGATCAACATCAAGCTCGTACCTTACAGTTTGTACCGAACGAAAGATGTCGTCTACCGCCGAAGTGGTACACTTCATCCTTGCGAAAATGATCCGCGAACGATTCAACGATTCTCACAACATTTCCACGAGACGGATTGACGATCAACAGGTCGCGCGGAATTGCCTCAAGGAACCTGGATGACGTGGACCCACCAGGGTTGTTTGCCGACGTCGTACGTAGCGAAACGGTAGAGAGTTCCGTTCTTTTGGCTGATGCGAAATGCGGCAAGGCGGTCTGACGACTGGCCGGCGGCATAGAGGAAACGACCAGAGGATTCGATCGCAAAGCCGCGTGGAGTTGGCTCGGTCGGTGTCTGCCCCAGGCTGGTCAATTTGCCGGTTTCGGAATCAACTCGGTAGCCGGCGATGCTGTTGTGGCCGCGGTTGGCGACGTAGACGAAGTTGCCTGATGGATGAATTTCGATGCGGGCGTTGCTGCGAGTTTCTTTGAAACTGTCAGGGACGCTCGACAAACGCTCTCGGAAGGCAAGCCGGCCACTCCTACGATTTAAGTCGAAAGCCGCAATCGCACATGCCTGCTCGTAGTCAAAGAAAACGACGTCGAGTTTCGGATGAAAGGCCAACTGCCGAGGCCCGGTGTTTGCTCCGGTGCTGACGATTAACGGATCGTTTGGCGAGAGTCGTCCGGTCTTCTCGTCAAAGCGGAACTGGTAAATCGCGTTCGGACCGGTGTGAGGCACAAACGCAAATCGGTTCGATGCGTCCGTCATGATGGCGTGGGCTTTGGTGTCGGTCGCGATTTCCTGAATGGGCTTTTCGCTGAGCGATCCGTCCTCGCCGATTCGATGCACGGAAACTTTGGCAGCGACGTAGTATGCCGTCAGCAGAAATCGTCCGGTTCGGTCCGTCGCGACGTAAGCCGGATCGGCTCCAGCCTCGACCACGTTGATCAACGTCAGCTCTCCCTCATTGTTGATACGAAAGCTGGCCAGCTTGCCCGCTCTCCGCAGGGACGCAAACAGGAACTGGCTTTTGGGGTCAGAAGTGAGACCGCCAGGAGGACTCGGCGTTTCAACGTTGGCAACGGCCGTCAATTCGCCGCTCGACTCATCCACCGAGTACACCGCAATCCTGTTTTCGCCATCGAGTGATACATAGGCAAATTCACGAGCCTCGCTGATCGGCGTTCCAACGAGCCATGCAGAAACAACGACGACCGATTGAAGAATCGTGAATCGCATTTGTCATCCTTCCTAACAACGGATCTTGAAATTACCGCCTGGCGAGATCTTGAACAGAAGGCAGCAGAGCAAACAGAGGATGGCTTCGAGATCCGACTCTGCTTACTCCGTTTTCTCCTGTTCCAATTCTTAAAACAGTGTCTCCGCTTTGGAGTATTACGAAAATCCGCACGCCAATAATTCCCCGTGAGAAAACCAGTCACTCAGAGGCCGCACTGATTCTGATACTGTGCGAACCTGTTTTCCAGAACGGCGGTGTTATATCTGTAAAGCCCATGCCGGCAGTTCTCAGCATGCGCGATGCAAGGTTGTCGTTGCACATCTTCTGCCAGAGAAGAAAGCCCGTTGTCAGCCGGGGATTGAGTTCAACAATAATTGGCTCAACGTCTTGCTCAAACGGAACCAGCAGGTCGAAGCCGACATAGCCGCTCAGACCGAGGATCACTGAGCAGCAACGGCGAACGACGCGTTCCACGCGAGCTTCGACGGCAGGGGCAAGCGGAACAGGAAAGTCTGCGCCTTCATACGTAAAGCGTCCATCGCCAGACAAAACCTGCCTGCACGGAGGCAGGACGTCGATGCGACAATCTTGCGGGTCACCGCCCTGCCCTGCGGTAATGATCGCCGCCGACGAGATGGCCGTTCCTTCAATAAAGGGCTGCCGGACAAAACCGAAACCTGCATCATCGCTGAGAAGTTGATCTGTCACGTGAGCCAGCTCTTCGGAGTTCGCCGCTTTGAACGTCAACAGCGAACCCGCTCCGTCCCGGGGCTTGATCACGCAGGGAAAATCTGAATCACCACCTGCGGATGACTTCTCAGGATTCGCTGGTACAAACTTCTCTGTTGGAACGGTCGGAATTTTGGCGTCCGTCAGATGCTCGGCCAGCTTCAGCTTGTCGCTGCACAGTGCTGTCGCTGCAAAGTTGCAACCAACCAGCTTCGTACGAGATGAGGCGATCTCGACTCGTGCGGTAAGGATTTTGTGACATTCGGGGGCGATCACGAACGCGGCATCGGAGTCATCGCACAATCGTTTGAAAGCTTGTTCTTCCTCGGTCGCCGACGATATCTGAACGACCTCGCAGCTTGAAGACTCGGCGATCGGCAACTCACCAAGACGGCGATCCCACGTTGTGACGACATCGACATCGGAAATCCGGAGAAGATCTTTGATCAGCGATACGAGCATCGCCCGGCCTTCAGCCGCCAGCGATCTGTTGAGCGTCTCGTCCGACCACGCACCACCGCAAACGTATTCGGAAACGAAGACTCGCATGGCAGTTCCGATACGGGCAAACGGAATCAGGCTTCCTGGCGAGCCACATCCAAATCATGGTCGACCATCATTTCCGCCAGTTCTTTGAAGCTGACTTTGGGTTGCCAGCCAAGCTTCTCGCGAGCTTTCGACGCGTCACCGCAGAGGATGTCAACTTCGGCCGGGCGAAACATTTTTTCGTCCGTCTCCACGAAATCTGCCCAGTCCAGACCAACCCGTCCGAAGGATGCGTCGAGGAAATCCCGCACCGAATGAACGTGGCCAGTGGCAACGACATAATCCTCAGGGACATCCTGCTGAAGCATCAACCACATCGCTTCAACAAAGTCGCCAGCAAAGCCCCAGTCGCGTTGAGCTTCGATGTTGCCAAGACTCAGTTTTTCCTGGAGACCTAGTTTAATCCTCGCGACCGCCTTCGAAATCTTCCGAGTGACAAATGCTTCTCCGCGACGGGGTGACTCGTGGTTAAACAGAATTCCGTTGACCGCGAACATGTCGTAAGACTCGCGATAATTGATTGTCTGCCAGTAAGCGTAGACCTTGGCACAAGCGTACGGACTGCGTGGATAGAACGGCGTCGTTTCAGACTGTGGCGTCTCGACAACCTTTCCAAACATCTCACTGGACGACGCCTGATAGAAGCGGACCTGCTTACCGGCTCGCTGCTGGTATTCGCGAATGGCGTCGAGCATTCTCAGTACGCCGACACCGGTCACGTCTGCTGTGTACTGAGGCAGGTCGAACGAAAGTCGGACATGGCTTTGTGCGGCCAGGTTATAAACTTCGTCCGGCTGTGCCTTGTCGAGAATCTGCCCAAGGTTTGAACCGTCGGCCAAGTCGGCGTAATACAGCCGCTCGCCCGCTTCACCAATACCTGGCGCGCGGCATGAGACAATTCCATGAACTTCGTAGTCACGCTCCAGGAGGAAGCGAGTCAGGTAATGCCCGTCCTGGCCAGAAATTCCCGTGATGAGTGCTCGTCGTTTCGTGTCTGCCATGATTCTTATTTTACTGATTGCTTGCGTGCGATGGTTAAGTTGAAGTTTTGTGTCCAGATCAATCGTCGGCTGAGTAACGAGGCTGCCCACTCCAGCCAAGCTTCTGCTCCAGGACGCTGTAGTAGTTATGTCCAGGCAGGCGAGCCAGCTTGAAGGTCACGTCGGCTTTTTCGAAGTCAACGCGATCTCCAACGCGGAATGGAACTCGAATTTGACCGTCGATCACCAGAACAACCTCGGTCCGCGCAGAAGGAAGCTCCAACTGATAACGCCGATTCGCATCGTCAACCAATGCTCGATTTGAAAGCGTGTGTGGGCAGATGGGAGTCACAACGACGACAGGTAAGTCCTGCCGTACTGCCGGACCACCCGCCGACAGACTGTGAGCCGTCGACCCCACCGGCGTGCCGACGATCAGTCCGTCGCAGCTATAAGTCGTGACCGGAGCACCGTCGATACTCAACGCGACCTCGACCATCTGCAGAGTTGCTTCAGCACTGACCGCGACCTCGTTAACTCCGAGCCAGGATTCTGATTCCCCGTTTGGCCTGGTCATCGTGCATTGAAACATCAGGTGCTCGACGACGTCGAAGTTGCCCGCGCGAATTTCCTCGAAACGAGTCCGGAACTGGTCCGGCGTCAAGTCCGCCAGAAACCCTAACCTGCCGAGATTAATTCCAATGATTGGCGTCTGGTGTTGGCCAAACTGGCGACACGCACGAATAATCGCTCCATCACCTCCCAACACCACGGCAACCTCCGACCCGTCCAGAGTCGTGGGATCAAGCTCCTCAATGACGACCACGGTCAGCAGTTCGACATCCGGGTGAGAATGGAGAAACTCGGCAAGCTCGCAGGCAGCCCGTTCAATTCGTTCGCTGTCGTCCCTTTTAAGCAGAATCAGTCTTAACTTTTTCGTATCCATTCGGGTATGTCCGAGATGATGGCCGACACTGTGGCGGGAACAGTCCGTCACTGCGGGCATTCTGCCGGCATCTCCACAGACCTTCCACCCTCGAATACCCGATTCGCCAATTGTCGGAAATCCGACGATAGGGATTTACGAAACCGGTGAACGTGGCTGCCTTTACGTTCTGCACCGTTTGCGGCGTGAACATGCCAAATCGGCAACATATTTCATGAATTCCTGACGGCACGTCCAGAGATTGTCTCAGGAACCATGTCAAACTTTGACGATGGTGCTGATTGTGCGGGGTCCCCACTCCTCGCACATTCCGTCACGGTGTCCCCCACCGGGTCGGAAAATCAGTATCCCCTCTCAGTAATGCCTCGCAAGAGGACGGTGGACAATGTCAGTCCTGCGACCAATCTGGTTGAATCTGGCTATTCTTGCAGCTTTCGGGCTGCAGGTTGACGCTGTATTCGGTCAGGTTTTCAATGGTCTGCAGAAACAGGGGGGAATCAGCCAGTCGCCCCGGGGGCCACACCATTTCACAATTATGGGGCACATAGGTCGCCCGAATTGTTATGAGACAATGGTCTCTTCACCGTCGCTGGTGGACTTCGTGCAGTTAGCGGGTGGCCTCAAGCCAACGGCCGCTGGCTCAATCAGAATCGTTCGGGGCGGCAGGACAGTTCAATCGACGTTCTTCTCTAAGCGGTCACTGATGAGGCTATCACCAGGTGATATTGTTGTGGTTGACGGAAAGGTCAACCAGGGCCGCATCATCCTTCGTGGCAACCAGAAACCAGTTGATAATGGTGCAGCGGAAGTCAGCCTCGCCATTACCGGACTTCGGAACTATCCCGTCGTTCTCACAATTCCAGCCGAGCGAGCGACCATTCGCTGGGTGACTCGGCACCTGGGACTTGATACCGGAGTTGCGAACTACGTTAAATCAGTCACGCAACGACAGTCAGAGCGAGTCTTCCCCGACACTCGACTTGTCACTGGCACTGTCCTGGCATTCAACCCAGCCTACGTGGATCAGTCTCGGCTTCCGGACGACCTGCCAGTTCCGGTGAAGCTTGGCCGTCCAAACAACACACAAGCACAGCCAACGAAACCAACTGGTCCGGTTGCTCAGCTACCGCAGACAGTTGGCCCAAACAATCAATTCAGTGCAGCTCCAGGGAGAGCCCGAGTTCCGACGATCGGAGTCGCTCCACCGGCGGTACGCCCTCAGCCTGGAAACCTCGATCTTACGCCAGACGAGCAAACGTTCGTAAAGCAACTGTTGACTGATCCATCATCTGTGCCGCTTGATGAGCCAACTCCAGAACCGTCCGGACAAGCATTCGTGACGCAGCAGCCTGCGAGCGTTCAATCACCATCGACTTCGGCGACCAATACGATTCGCAACGGAAGCTCACATTCATCGGCAGGCCCCGCAGGCTCGGCTTCCGTTTCTGACGGTCCAGAACGAACAATACAGTCGCTTCCAGCTTCGACACCAGTCCCAGCCAACGAACGCGCAGACGCCCCCGCAGTGACCGTCTTCTCCCCGGCGGCGACGCGGCCCTATCAGTCAGAACCGGCCGAGCCGGAAACATTGCAGCCGTTGGGAAGTTCGCGAAACGAGCTCCAGAATTCACAACCCGATCCTCGCCCAGCCGCGGACATCTCGCGAGCTGAAACCGGCGACACTGGCAATGATCATGGTGGCTTCTCGCTGGCGATCCAGGCGGCGACTCTTGCATCCACGGCTGCCGGCACCAACTCAAGTCAACCGGCCACAACGAGTAACAACCAGAATCCACCGCCAGCCCCACCGACGACGGGCGAGCCGAGTCCCACGTCACCGTTCACACCAGTGATGCCAACTCAGCGTTCAACTGTGTTGCCCGCGCAAGCAAGCTCAGTGCAAACAAATCCTGCAAATCCAGCAACGCAGTCATCTGCTGATGGAAGCAGGCTTCTGCCACCGCCACCGAGTAACGTCAACTGGCCGGTCATCTCGATCTGCGTTGTCGGACTTCTTGGTGCGATCGCGGCTTGCTTCCTGATCTACTCAATTGCTCATGAAAACCCGGCTCCACGAATCACACAGATCGATACCTCAGGTCGCTACTGGCTTGACCGGATGATCGAAAACGACATCCCGATCGAAGAGGAAGCAGTCGACTATCCTCACAACACACAACTGTTTGGCAAACCGGCCCCGATTCAAAGAATCGACGCGGCACACCGAACAGTTCCGCGGTCGCACTTCTCTGCCCCCGGTGGAAAGTCTGGCGTACGGAAAGACAACCCGGCCTCGCCTGACGCTCCGTCACCAGACATTTCAAGCACGGACCAAAATCGGATTGTCAAAATCCACTCGGGAAACAATTCGCACAAACAAGCCGCCGCCGCAGTGCCAACCCCACATTCAGTTGGCACCGTTGCAGAACAACACAAGAACACAGCTGCAATCTCTGAATTTGCCGAAACGGTGATTTACGGCGACGCCGGCCAGAAAGTCGAGTCTGATGTAACGCCGAATTCTGCATCAGAGACCGCATCAGAAGCGACCCCAATTCAAAAGCCGAGTCGACAGTTCCGACTCGACTCTGGCCACCCGGTCGCAGATCAGAAAACAGTCACTGAAACGCCCCGCACTCCCGGTCAGTCAGTGCCTCGCCGCAAGTCTGTGTCAGTGCAACCGTCGCCTGTCGTCGTTCAGGGAGCGAACCTGCTTGATCGAATCCTTTCATCAGTCGAGCACGAACAAACAGTTACTCGCCCGAAAGCTGACGCGTCAGTCCGGAACAAACGACAGTCAGACGAACGAGGCAACTCATGACCGCCGCGCTTGAACTTGGCTCATCGTCTCTTCGGTCTTTGCGACGCGAAGACGACGTCCTGAAATCCCGGACCAGCCGGTGCGTTTACGCCGTCCTGCCGGATTCGCCCGCGCATCAGCGCTTACTCGAACAATGCGGTCTTCAGTTTACAACATGCGAAGACGGTATCCTGCTGTTGGGTGACGGCGCGTTCGAACACGCGGAACTCTTCAAATCACCATGCCTTCCATTGATGGTCGGCGGACGAATTCCCAAGGGCAACCCGCTCGTCCGGCAGCTCATCAGCTCGCTGGTCGAAGTTATTCTGCCGATCGCGGGCAACCGAAACGAAATCTGTGCTCTGACACTGCCTGGCGGAGCGGCACTTGATTCATCCAGTGAAGCTCGAGCGGACCTCGAATTTTACATTCGTCTGGTCAAGCTGCAGGGCTACGAGCCAAAACTCGTTCCAGCGAGCCAGGCATTAGTCCTCGCCGAACTTGTCGAAAGCGCGTTCACAGGCATCGGCATCGTCTTCGGAGCGTCTGGTTGCGAAGCCATTCTCGCGCACCGCGGAAACCCGATCTGCCACGCAGCGAGTGACCACGGTGGAGAGTGGGTCGACCGTCAACTGGCGAAGAAACTGCACGCTCATTCTGTGGCCGCAGCCGATGAATCCGCCGTTGCAGCCGCCGATCAAAACTTTGCACGAGAATCGTTGCTATCGATCACCCGCCAGCGGGAACAACTGAAGAGCGCCGCGACGATATCCGGAGACGACTTTACGAAGCATGTCGAATCGCTTCTGCAGGAAACGATTTTCGAACTCTGCGATGCGTTCAGTGGCGAACTGATTCGAAGCCGACGCGCCAAAGAACTGCCCAGCCCGCTTCCCATCGTGTGTGGCGGTGGCCTCATCGAGACTCCAGGATTTGGTTCCATCCTCGCCAGCGTTCTGCAGGAAGTGAACCTGCCAATTGAAACGCTGCGGCCTCGACTGGTCACGCGAAGCGATCGTAGCATCGCTCGCGGACTGCTAATCAGCGCCGAACTGGAAGCGACATCCCGCCCTGCCGGCCGCGCGGCATAAAGTCAGTTTCGCCCCGGCAGACTTCCATCAGCAGACAAGTACAACGAGCCCGACCTGTCCATCAGGCCGGGCTCTTTTCGTTCGTCTGGTAGTTTGAGTTTTCCGGCGTCATGCTATGCGAGGCTGTGATTCGACAAACTCTATTACCAACGAAAAAATCCAAACATTGACCGGAAGAATCGGATGATGAATCTACGACACTCACTCTTCATCATAGTATTGCTGAGTCTGGTCTCGCCGTCGCTCGGCGCGGGCAGTGGAGTGGTCGATCCTTTAGCTGAGGGTTTACGTCCCTTCCTCGAAGCGTTCGGTGGGAGACAAACTCAATTCGAGTTATCGGGAACGATTCAAGTACCAATCGACGGCAAGGAGCAGACCGTCACGGTACAACTTGTCCGCTTTGATGACGAAGCGTTCGACCTGGCGCTGACGCATGACGAATACGCACTGTCAATCCGCCGTCGACACGAAACAACAGCCTTTGCTCTCCCTCTGCACAACGTCGTGTTCATCGGTTCCGGCCAGGTCTCGTCGAACGAATCTCTCAAACCAGATGGAATCGCGAGCCGACTTCTTTCGCCTGGCAGCAAGGTCGCAATGTTCGCACCGCTCATTCTGCAGGCAGATCCAGACGCCATATCTGTCACCCTGAAGGCGTTTGCCGGAGCGGTGTTTGATCCTGAATCAAATTACTGGTCCGCCGGAAATGTCAACTTCGGATTTGGGTCGAAAGGATGGATCAACATCCAGTCGGGCAAAGCCGACATCAAGCTGACCGTCAAATCCGCAGTCCCTAAGCAGGAAGCAGCCAGCAACTGGCAAGGCATGCAACCAGTTTCGCTCCCGAGAGACGAAATTGAACGACAGCTAGTCCGAGGCGTACGACGGGCCTTTGAAATTCTTGCACCGTCCCCCGTGCTGACAAACCCGCCTCAATCAAGTCGTAAGGTTGCTCATGGCGAATTGCGATGGATCGGTGGCCAGCGAGTGGCTCTGCTCTCAGGCAGTCCCGAGGAAGTCGGCAGGGCTCACGGCGAACTCCTGAAGGCCGAAGCCGGCCGCTGCATCGACTCAGTGCTTTATACCTTCGGAACAGCTCAGACAATCCGCACCGGCCGGTGGTTCCGCAGTGATCTCGATGCAGCCTACAAACGCCTCGCGCCGCACATTCCCGAACGCCACAAACGTGAGACGCGAGCAATGGCGGCAGCACTTGATCTCGATCCAAAACTGGTGGAAGCACTCAACGTCTTCCCCGAATTATTCCACTGTTCTGGATTCGCCGTCTTTGGAAAAGCAACTGCCGACGGCAAGCTCTACCACGGCCGGGTTCTTGACTACATGACCACAATCGGTCTGCAGGATTCAGCGACAACATTCATTGTAAATGCCGACGGCCAGATTCCATTCGCGAATGTCGGCTACGCAGGATTCATCGGCAGCGTCAGCGGCATGAACGCGAAGGCAATTTCCCTCGGCGAAATGGGCGGCAAAGGAGAAGGCCAGTGGGACGGCGTTCCGATGGCCACTCTGATGCGGCGTGCCTTGGAAGAATGCTCGACACTCGACGAAGTCATGGGCCTGTGGAAAAACAGCCCGCGAACCTGCGAGTACTTCTACGTCTTCGCCGACGGCAAAACCAATCAAGCCGTCGGCGTATCGGCACTGCCCGAATCAATCGAGTTTATCCATCCAGGCCAGTCTCATCCTCGACTCGGCGAAGGCATCGAAGACGCCGTCGTACTTTCCGCCGGTAGCCGTCTCGAAAAACTGCGTGAACGAGTCACTCAGAAACACGGCCAGATCGATGCTGAAATCGGAAGATGGCTGATGAGTCGACCGGTCGCGATGTCATCAAACCTGCACAACGTACTGTTCGTTCCCGCCGACGGAATTCTGTACGTCGCCAACGCGGACCACAAACGACCGGCAGCCGAACGGCCGTACGTAAAGCTCAAGCTTCGGGAACTGCTGAGGTCGATTGAGGAAGTACAAACCGCCAAACGTGAACCCGCACAACAAAAGTGATTACGCTCCCCAAACAATCACTGGGTTGAGTTTTCGTAGGGTGCGTCAAGACGCACCCTACGACGAAACTAACTTGCATTTCGAAACAGGCAGGACAACTGAGATGCTGAAGCTGCTGAGTAGTGCCGCAATCATCTTCGGCCTCACCGCTACGGCTAGTCCCGCTGACCATTCCGTTTCCGTTGGTGCAAAGTTCGAAGCAAAAGACACCCTCGCTCCAGCCGTTGACGAATCCGAAGATGCAAGGCAGTGTGTCGCGAACCTCTGCTGGAAGCCGGACAATTTTTCCGTCGAGATTCAAACTGCCGTTGAGGATCGCGGAGACTGCCTTGTTCGATTTCCGTCGCCCATCATCACGGGCGATGCACGCAACGATCTAGTCGCCATGGAGTGGTACCAGGCTCGCGACGCTGATCAGAAATTAATCACGGCGCCGGCTGTCGTTGTCGTTCACGAATCCGGCAGTCGCATGACGGTCGGCCGGTTGTTTGCTCGCGGATTGCAAATGCAGGGTCTGCATGCCTTCATGATTCAATTGCCCCACTACGGCGAAAGGCGGACTGGTAAAAATCGACCGGACGGTGGCAACCTGATTTCCATGATGAAGCAAGCCGTCGCGGACGTCAGACGTGCTCGCGATGCTGTCGCGGTATTGCCATTCGTCGACGTTTCACGAATCTCGCTGCAGGGAACAAGCCTTGGTGGATTCGTCTCCGCAACGGCGGGGGCACTCGACGATGGATACGACAACGTTTTTCTGATGCTCGCCGGAGGGCAACTTTATGATCTGATTCAGAACGGAAAGAAAGATGCCGCGAAGGTCCGCGAGCGTCTTGAAAAGGCAGGCCTCAAAGGAGAAGAACTTCGTAAATTGACCTTGGTCGTCGAACCGACTCGCATCGCGCATCGACTCAAACCAGAACGAACGTGGCTGTACTCTGGAGTCTTCGACACAGTCGTACCTGCAAAGAACGCGACCGCCCTTGCGACATCTGCGAAGCTTTCGAAGAAGCACCACATTCAGATGATGGCCAATCATTACACGGGAATCGTGTACCTGCCGGTGGTCCTGACTCATATCGCAAAAAACGCCCGCAAGCCAACGGAAAATCTAACGAATGCAAAATGAACTGTCAGTTCTCGATTCCCTGATTGTGTTTTCTACGGCACGTCATAATTCAGAATATGCGAAAACACTGTGTTCCCATCTGCTGCGATTTTTTTTACGTCATAGTAAATAACACGTCGGCCAGATTGCTTGAGAGTACCGATTGCGAATTTGACGATGGTGCCTGTGGTGAAATTCGGACCTGGCTTTTCTAGCTTCCATTGCATACCAGTCCATGATCCCAGAGCCGACCTTTCGTTAGCGTTTATCTCAAAAAGTTCATCCAAGACGCCAAATGGCGTACGAACCAGATCATTCCTCAGATCAATTTCAATCCCGGTGAGATTGGACAATGCCTGGCCACCGTCCAACACAAAGACATTATCGTCTTTGGCCTTGATTATAAGCGTACTCTCCTGTTGTTTACGTGCAGTAAGTTTCCTCGACAACAAAAGAAACTCTGCATATTCAGATTCGGTAAGACCTAGTCGTGAATCGTACGGCAGTGGCTCCCCCGGCTCGGCTTTTCTCGTATACTCAAGAAACCAACCCTGATTTTCACGGGCGGCCTGTTGAAGACGATTAGCCAGTTGGTTTGCCCGCAACGGTGCCGCCAGTTCCATGTGGTCAACGATGAATTGTCCTTCAATAACCGCTTCACTTGTGCCATTAGATTCGTCACTACTGACAGGTGTAGTTCTGGGTTCACTGGAAACAGAATCTGGCTGAATCGGTGGTGCAGACTTCTCGTTTTCGGGAGCCCCTGATCCGGGTGAGTCGCCACACCCGCAAAGTACAGCTCCTGCAATAAGTATGTTGACGAATCGGCTTAGCATGATGCCTATTCCTGAATCATCCAAAAAATCGCAAACGCCCTGCAGCCGAATGACTACCGTGGCCTACAAATTCGTCAGTCTACACGATTAAACATCAGCAATCGGAAGTCCATGACCTGAGCACCCGGTACGCTGGTCGCTTTGAGCGTCAACGTGCCCTTACCCTTTTCCAGGTAGATGGCCCCAACATTCATCGGCTTAAAGTCCTTGACGTACGACTCCGCCCGAACCACTCGGTCGTGCTTCGCACCTTCGACCGGTGGATCGTGAGGCTCGACAACCTGCGCGATCAGGCGGGTCTCGTTGAAGGTCAATTCAAAAGTCGAACCAACGTCAGTTTTCGGACAGGTGTAATAAACTTCGACTGCGTAATTGCCCGTCGCGCCGACTTCGGCTTCCCAGGTGATGCTGTCTTCAACGCTCGTCCAATTGGTGAAATACGAGCAGTTGGGGAACTTGTTTGAGCGTTTGATGTTTCCATGAGCCACTCCGTCTCGAGCCGGAACTTGCGTCAACTCTGTATCCGGGTGCCCGATCACGAACGGACGATCGTCTTTTCCGTAGTCAGCAGGCAAGCTCGCCTGTTGCCTGGCAAGAATCCGTTTCAGGCGTGCGGATTCTTCCGGGAACTTTTTTGTAACGTCTTTGTACTGGCCCGGGTCGGTCTGCATGTCGAAGAGCTTGCCGTTGTTGTCCAGCCGAAATCTGTTTGTCCGGATGCTGGTCTTGCCCTTCCATTGCGAAATAATCGGACGTTTGGGGGCGGAGTTCTTCCCAGTGAGCAATGCCGGTTCGAGGCTGATTCCGTCAAGCGTTTTCGTACTGGCGACAGGAATGCCCGCGAGGTCCGCCAGCGTCGGCAGCAGATCAATCGCCGCTCCCAACTGCGTCACAACGCGGCCGCCTTTAATCCTGCCCGGCCAGCGGACCAGCATCGGTGAGCGGACTCCGCCCTCGTCCGTCGAACCTTTTCGTCCTTTCATTCCGCCGTTCCAGCGAGTTCCGTTCGGACCGTTATCGCAGAAGTAAATCACGATTGTGTTATCAGCGATTTTCAAATCGTCGAGTTTCTTCAGCAGCCGGCCAACGTTCCAATCGATGTTTTCACACATGGCCAGCGCAGCTCGCACGTGGGGAAGGTTCTCTTTCTTAGGATCGCGGTTGTGCATTTCCAGATCGTTGTCTTTGAACTTTTTCCAGAATCGCTCGGGCACCTGCATCGGCGAATGCGGCGTATTGTACGGCAGGTAGGCGAAGAACGGTTTGTCCTTGTTCTCTTCGACAAACTCGATCGCATGGTTGGTGAAGTCATCGATGCAGAACCCTTCGCCAGTCACAATCTGGTTGTTGTGTTCGAGCATGGGGTCGAAGTAGTTGCCCCAATGACCGGAGCAGAATCCGTAGAACTCGTCGAAGCCCCGAGCGTTCGGGTGGTAAGGAAACTGCATCCCGTTGTGCCACTTCCCGAACGCGGCAGTCGAGTAGCCGGCTGCCTTAAACGTCTGAGCGATGGTCATCTCGTCGAGGTCCATCCGCTCTCCACCGGCAGACGTGCTGTAAACGTTGCTGCGAGGGTGGTAGCGACCGGTCAGAAACTCAGCACGTGTCGGCGAGCAAACCGGGCAAACATAAAAGCGATCGAAACTCGCCCCATCACGAGCCAGCGAGTCAATGTTCGGCGTGCTGAGATTCGTATTTCCGTTCAGGCTGAGATCTCCCCAACCCTGATCGTCCGTCAGGATCACAATCACATTCGGCTTCTTACTCGCCCCATCACTTTGCCCTTCAGCGGCAACGAGTGAGTCACAGGCAAGAACTCCATACACTGCGGAGGCGGCGACAAGGATTCTGTGCAAAGTCGAAAGTTGGCTCATGGTGCGGACTCATTAAGATCAGGGAATTCACGAGTTTCAGGCTCGAATAATAGCGAGCGAACATCGAAGACAGAAAGCGCATGCGATGGGGCAGGTTGCGGAAGCGGACATTTTTGGGATCATCGGCGAGGACGGATTTCAACGACTGGTCGCCGCGTTTTATCGACAGGTACCGACTGACGATCTCCTCGGGCCAATGTACCCGCCGGACGATCTCGAAGGAGCCGAGTATCGACTGCGAGGCTTCCTGATTGGCCGCTTCGGCGGCCCTCAGACTTACATCGAGGAACGCGGCCATCCGGCATTGCGGATGCGGCACGCTCCGTATGAGTTGAACATTGACGCCCGCAACCGTTGGGTCGAAATCATGGAGCGTGCTCTGAACGAAACTGCCTTTGCACCGGAAGTCGACGAGGTATTGCGACCATTCTTCGCACAGACGGCGACTTTTCTGATCAACCGATGGGAATAACTGCCGATCAGGAATCTGGGATAAATCGACAATCCCTGATACGATATTCGCTGCGAATTACTTGAAGATCGCAGAAAGCGGTCTGCCAATGCGTTTCCGGAGCGGCCGGCATGTTGAACATCAACGAGTCTGAATATCGCCTGTGCGATGGAGTTTCGCGCCGCGAGGCAATGCGCGTCGGCGGGCTCGGAGCGGTCGGGTTATCACTGCCGCAGCTCATTCAGTCGCAAGCGGCTCGCGCGAACACTGGATCAGGGCTCGCCTTCGGTAAGGCCAAGTCGGTAATTCTGTTCTGGCTGTCCGGAGGTCCTCCTCAGCACGAAACGTGGGATCCAAAACCGGATGCTCCCGAGCAAATCCGCGGCGGATTCGGAACAATCGCCACGAAGACTCCCGGCTACTTCGTCGGAGAGCTGATGCCGAAGACCGCTCAACTGACAGATCGAATTGCCGTCTTGCGAGCCGTCGTTTCCGGCGACAACAGCCACTCTTCCAGCGGCTACCAGATGCTGACGGGAGTTCCGCACATTCCGCTCAGCCGAGAGAACGTCGTCTCAAAAGCGCCGAACCTCTGGCCATCACTCGGAGCCATTCTGCGAACTCAGCGTCCTGACCGTGGAGGGCTTCCCGCGTCAATCACTCTTCCAAAACATATTGCCAACGTGGGCGAAATCGTCTGGCCCGGCCAGGGCGGCGGCTTCCTCGGACAGAAGTATGATCCGTGGCTGCTGACGTGCGACCCTTCCTCGCCAGACTTCGCCGTACCCGACTTGACCCTGTCAGAGGGAACGTCTTCCAGCCGACTGTCACGACGACGCAGACTGTTAAACCAGTTCGACGACGCCGTCCGACACCTGGACAAACAACGGTCGGTCTCACAATTCAGTAATTCAACGACACAGGCCTTCGATCTGTTAACCGGTGGCGGAGCTCGCCGCGCGTTCAACATCGGCGAAGAATCAGACGTAACTCGCGATCGATACGGACGTTCGAAGTTTGGCCAATCCGTGCTGTTATCACGTCGGCTGGTCGAAGCGGGCGTTTCGCTCGTGCAGGTCAACTGGCAGCAGATCAAAGGCAAAGAGAACAACGGTTCGTGGGACACTCATAAAGATCACAACGCCAGCCTCAAAGATTTTCTGATGCCGATGATGGATCAGAGTTTTTCAGCACTGATCGAAGACCTCGAAGAACGCGGGATGCTCGACGATACTCTCGTCGCGTGGGTTGGCGAGTTCGGCCACACGCCAAAGTTCAACGCACGAGCCGGACGAGACCACTGGGGCAGCGTCTTCTCTTGCGCGTTGGCAGGCGGAGGCGTCCGGGGCGGGACAGTTCACGGCGAAAGCGACGCCCATGCTGCCCATCCAATCGCCGGCCGAGTCGCACCGCGCGACATCGCAGCGACGATCTTCCACTGTCTGGGACATTCTCCGGAAACCGTCATGCACGATCAGACCGGCCGGCCAATGCCGATCACACGCGGGCATGTTATCGAGTCCGTGCTGTAGACGATGTCCGGAGCACCGGCTCCAGGACTTCACGGTCGGGCACGTTGCATTAGACTGCACGCTCCAACTACCAAGTTGGCAATCGTCGTCACCCTCGACTGTTCTTGAAGGACTATCTGATGACCAAACGCGTGCTAATGCTGGGAACGTTCGATTCAAAGGGCGAAGAATACGCGTTCCTGCGTGAACGGATTGAAGCGTGCGGCTGCGAAGTTGTCTCGGCCAATGCTGGCGTTGACGGCTCAACGGACCTGTTCCCGGTTGATGTTGAAGCCGACGCCGTGGCAGAAGCCGGCGGTGAATCTCTCGCCGACCTTCGCGAAAAACGCGACCGCGGAAACGCGATGTCGGTCATGAACGCCGGTGCCGCGGTCGTCGTTCGAAAAATGTTCGACGAAGGAAAATTCGACGGCATCATCGGAATGGGTGGTTCGGGTGGGACGGGCATTGTCACCTCAGCCATGCGGACTCTTCCGGTCGGCGTGCCGAAATTCTGCGTGTCGACACTCGCCGCCGGAGACATTGGCCCCTTCGTCGGGACCAAAGACATCGTCATGATGCCGTCGATCGCCGACGTTTCGGGCATCAACAGAATCTCGCGCACAATCCTGTCACGAGCTGCCGGCGCGATTTGCGGGATGGTCAATTCAACTATTCCGGAAGCCACCAGCGAACGACCGCTCATCGCTGCCAGCATGTTTGGAAACACGACGACTTGCGTCGATGCGTGCCGAGAAGCACTCGACAAAAGCGGATACGAAGTTCTCGTCTTCCACGCAACGGGAACCGGCGGCCGAGTCCTTGAATCACTCGCAGCCGAAGGTCTCGTCGACGCAGTCCTCGACATCACAACGACGGAATGGGCGGACGAACTATGCGGCGGAATCCTGACAGCAGGCTCCAACCGACTGGACGGTGCTGGCAAAAGTGGACTGCCACACTTGATCGTTCCAGGCTGCATCGACATGTGCAACTTCGGATCGATGGCCAGCGTCCCTGACAGATTCAAAACCGGCAACCGCAACTTCTACGAGTGGACGCCTGAAGTCACTCTTATGCGGACAACGGCTGAAGAGAATCGCCAACTTGGAGAAATCTTCGCCGCCAAGGCCAACGCGGCAACCGGCCCCGTTGCGTTTCTTTTTCCGCTGAAGGGTGTATCGATGCTTGATGCGGACGGAGATCGATTCTGCGACCGCGACGCAGACCAGGCCTTCTTCACCGCTGTACGGGAAAACGTCCGCGGCGATATCCAAGTAGAAGAAATTGACGCCAACATTAACGATCCGGAGTTTTCAGCCAAAGCAGTGAAGATGATGCTTGAACTCATTTCTGAAGCGTCATGATCAGGATGAAAATTAAATTGCAGAGAGCGGCGACGAGGCGTTTGAGGAAGAAGGTTGAATCACGAATGGACACAAATAGACACGAATTAATTGTGAAATGACCGGCCTGAAATCCGTGTTACTTCGTGTCCATTCGTGGTTCTCTTACACAGTCGCTCTGCGTTAGAAACTTTTCGAGATAAAAATCAAGGAATCAGCAGAGTGACATCACAACGTGAAGAAATACTCGATCGACTACGAAGTCTTGTCGCCGATGGAACGCCGATTGTCGGCGGCGGAGCCGGCACTGGAATCAGTGCCAAATTTGAAGAAGCTGGCGGCATCGACCTGATCGTGATTTACAACTCGGGCCGCTACCGAATGGCTGGGCGAGGTTCGCTTTCCGGCCTGATGCCTTACGGAGACGCCAACGCCGTCGTCATGGAAATGGCCCATGAAGTCTTGACGGTCGTCGAGAACGTTCCCGTACTCGCCGGAGTTTGCGCCAGTGATCCCTTCAGAAAAATGGACTGGTTCCTTCGTCAGGTCGAAGACATCGGATTCGCTGGCGTGCAGAACTTCCCAACGGTCGGACTGATCGATGGCACGTTTAGAGTCAATCTCGAAGAAACCGGCATGGGCTACGACAAAGAGGTCGACATGATCCGCGTAGCTCGCGGAATGGATCTGTTGACAACTCCGTACTGCTTCACGCCGGCCGAAGCCGAGCAAATGGCCGAAGCTGGAGCGGACATCGTCGTTGCTCACATGGGGCTGACAACGAAAGGTTCCATCGGAGCCGAAACGGCAAAAACACTCGACGACAGCGTCAAGGAAGTTCAGGCCATCGCCGACGCCGCTCGTGGAGTCCGCGACGACGTCATGGTCATCTGCCACGGCGGCCCGATCGCGATGCCCGAAGATGCCGAGTACGTCCTGCACCGAACGAAGAACGTCCACGGTTTCTACGGAGCGTCATCGATGGAACGTCTACCGGTTGAAACAGCCATCACCGGCCAGGTGCGAAACTTCAAAGCAATCCGCTTTGCGCAGTGATGAATCTCTCCGCCAAACTAGACCAACGTTTCAATGAAACAAATTGAAACAAATCGTTTCCGGCAACCATTCAACCGTCCGAGAAGTAGTTGCTACAATCCTGATGCCCTGGTGTAGCTCTTGGAGCACGGCTGATGCTTCGTCAGCCGGGTCACGTTGTGGCCAACAGAAAGTCGACAGGCAGTGGGGAAGTTCGTTCCGAACTTTACCAACTGCCTGTATGCAGGGTTGCGGGCGTCAGTGACAAACTGACGCCCGCGTTTTTCATCGAGGTATCACAATGTTGGAGTTATCCGTTGTCGTCGCTGTCCTGATCCTCATTGCGAGCATTCTTGTCTTCCGCAGAAAAGAATTACCTGTTGAGGAACTCGCAAGACGATTAGGCATTACTGAGGATCAGCTTCACGAAACCAGCATTAGCTACAAGGAAACCTTCATTCGAAAACGCAGCGGTGGAAATCGCCGACTGATGATTCCGAACAACGACTTAAAGTCATTACAACGACGAATCCTGCACCGCCTGTTGGCTCGTTTGAAAACGCACCCAGCAACGACCGGGTTCGAGCCGGGAATGTCAATCGTCGACAACGCGCAGCTTCATGTGGGGACGGAAGTCATCCTCAAGATGGACCTTGTGGATTTTTTCCCGTCAACAACGGCCGACGTCGTTCGTGAATATTTTCGAAGTATTGGATGGTGTCGTGAGGCGGCAGAGTTGCTGGCTAGCCTGACAACGTACGAGGGAGGTTTACCCCAGGGAGCTCCAACGAGTCCTCGAATAAGTAATCTCGTAAACTACCGCTTGGATGCTCGAATCGCTGGCTACGCCGCAACACAAGGAGCAACATATTCTCGATACGCGGACGACATCACCATCAGTTTTTCAATCGACTATCCACCTGCCGTTCGATCTGCCGCAGCGACCGTGCGAACCATCATCCAGGACTGCGGATATCGTCCAAACGGACGGAAGCAGAAGATTCTCCGCCAGCATCAGCAACAGAAGGTGACCGGGCTCGTCGTCAATGATCGAGTCAACGTTCCGCGGCACATTCGCCGAAAGCTGAGAGCGGTTGAGCACCGACTCAACACCGGACAACGCGCGACGATGACTCGCGAGCAACTCGACGGGTGGAAAGCGCTGCTGGCAATGGTCGAAAAGCAGCGGAGCGGGAATTAACTGACGGCTGCGAGTTCAAGGTCCACCTCAGAGAATGCTGGCAGACTTTGGAGTTCGTCTCGGAGCAGGCTTTTCTGGGCGGGCGACAGATTGTTGAGTGGAGCTCGTACCGGGCCGCAGTCGATGCCGAGGAAACTCATGACAGACTTCGCAGCCGGCAGAAATGAGTACTTCTGCAAGGTACGAATCATACGGACGGCTTCATGCTGCCCTGTTCGCGCGGCGGCGATGTCACCGGCTTCGAAAGAGTCGACCATCGCTCGGTAGTGACCGGCGGCAAAGTTGTACGTGCTGCCGACGGCTCCGGGGCAACCGAACATCACTCCGGCCAACATGAACTCGTCACAGCCGAAGAGGATTTCGAACTCGCCGGTGTCCGCAGTGGTCCCGCCAAGGTGCAGGCATTCCTGAAGCTGGACGAGATCCGGATTCGTGAATTTCAGACCTTTGAGATTCGGGATTTGCTCCTTTGCTTTGGTAAGGAACTCCGGCATCGAAAGGCGGACGTCGGTCATCACCGGGATATCGTACAGATAAAATGGAAGGTCACCCGCAGCCTGCGCGACAGGGATGCAGCAGCTAATGAGGTCTTCGACGTTGGCCGGCTTCAGAAAGCTCGGAGCCATCGTGGCGATTGCGTCGGCGCCGTTGCTTTGAGCGTGCTCGGCCATCTGGCGAGCATCTTCGACGCAGTTGTGCCCGACCTGGACAATGACATCGATGTCGGTTTCGCGGCAGACGTCGATCCAGCGTTTCGCCAGGTCGAGTCTTTCCTGAACGGTCAATGAAAGGCTCTCGCCCGTCGTTCCGGACACGAAGACTCCAGCGATGCCTGTTGCGGCAAAGTGTTCGGCCTGCCGTTCGACGATCGAAAGATTCAACGATCCGTCAGCGTGGAAGGGTGCGTGAGGTGGGGCGATGAGTTCGAATGTTCCGGCCATGAGGGCTCCGGGAAGGCAGCAGGCGTTGTGGGCAGGTCCGACGTACTTAACAGTTACCCTTGAGATTACACGCGCCGACGATGCCAGGCGAGGGCCGCGTTGATTCTGGGGAGAGGTTTTGGAGTCGAATGTCGCGACGGATGGATTCTGCCGGATGCCCGACGATTTCGTGTGGAGTTTACGAGGATCGGACCGGATCCGTAGAATCCGGACCTCTGCTGCGTGACGCCCTGCCCCGTTATCCTTCCCGGTTCGTGCTGACGGCCATGTGCCGATCTGGCGAACCGACTCCCACCTGCGAACAATCCACTGAAAGCTGATGAATGACGGCTGAGATTAACTCATCGATCTCTGCATTGACCGATTTCGACTTCGACCCGCGAACCCGCGTGGTCTACGGAAGCGGTGTCATGTCGCGACTGGGCGAACTGGCCAACGAGCTTGGCGACAGAGCCCTCCTCGTCACCGACAAAGGTCTCAAGGATGCCGGACACGAAGACCGAGCGATCGAGTCTCTATCAGCAGCGGGCGTGTCCGCAACAATCTTCGACGACGTGCATCCAAACCCGACGACGGAAGACGTCGACCGGTGCCTGGGCGTCGCAAAGGAAGCCAACGTCAATCTGATCATCGGCCTGGGCGGTGGCAGCAGCATGGACTGCGCCAAAGGAGCCAACTTTCTGCTGACCAACGGCGGTCGCATGGAAGATTACTGGGGCGTCGGCAAAGCGACAAAGCCGATGCTGCCCATGATCGCCGTTCCAACAACTTCGGGAACCGGCAGCGAAGCTCAGTCATTTGCTTTGATCGCCAACGCCGAGACACACATGAAGATGGCATGTGGCGATAAGAAAGCCGCGTGCAGCGTCGCTCTGCTTGACCCCGAACTGACCGTCACCATGCCGGCATCAGTAACCGCAGTGACCGGCATCGATGCTATCAGCCACGCCGTCGAAACTTACGTCACCACAAAACGGAACACCGTCTCGCAGCTGTTCAGCCGTCGTGCCTGGAGCCTGCTGGCGAAATCGTTTCCGCGAGTGCTCGAAGAACCATCCGACCTGGAAGCTCGCGGCGGCATGCTGGTCGGTTCGCACTTCGCGGGCGCGGCGATTGAGAATTCAATGCTTGGAGCGACGCACGCTCTGGCCAACCCTCTGTCCGCACATTTCGGTTTGACACACGGCGTCGCGATTGGCGTCATGCTTCCTCACGTCGTGCGTTTTAACGCCGCCGTCGTGGGAGAACTATATGAGGACCTGGCGGCCGACGCCGGGTTATGCGAAAGTGGAGACCCGTCAGGGGCTGAGCAACTCGCTCAGTACCTGACCGTTGTCGTGAAAGGCTGGGGTCTGCCGGCCAGTCTTGCGGAATGTCACATCCAAACGGACCTCATTCCAACGATGGCAGAAGAAGCCGCAAAGCAGTGGACCGGAACGTTCAATCCGCGTCCTGTCGATGTGAACTCATTAAGGGAGTTATACGAATGCGCCTTCAACAACGAGACGAATTGAATCAACTGAATCGCCGAGATTTTGTCGGACTGACTGCGGGACTCGCAGCCGCTGGCCTGATCAGTGCTTCCGGCTTCGCTGCCGATGCCGCGCAGAACGAAGCTGGCGAAACAGCCTGGCCGTCGTTCAGAAACGGCAACCAGTTACGCGGTATCGCGACCAGTCCTCTTCCCGAGAAACTCGAACTCCTGTGGAAGGTACCTGTCGCCGACGGAGTCACCGCGACGGCCGCGATCGTCGGCGATCACGTATTCGCAGCAACATACGGCGGCGAGTTGATCTGCCTGGAACGTAAAACCGGCAAGCGAGTCTGGACGTACTTCTCAGAAGAAAAGAAGAAGCCGACGTCTTTCATTCCAGGATTTCAGGCATCGCCAACCGTGACCGGCGAGCTGGTTCTGATCGGCGATGAATATGGAGTCTTCCACGCCGTCGACCGAGCAACCGGCAAGCATCGATGGAAATACGAAACCAAAGCGGAAATCATCTGCTCGGCCGCCATCGTCAATAACCGAATCATCTTCGGCTCGTACGACTCGACTCTGTACTGCCTCGAAATGGACGGCAGCGAAGCCTGGAAACGTGAGACTGGCGACCGAATTAACGGATCGCCCGCCATCGCCGGAAACATCACTTTCGTGACAGGCTGCGACCAGCACCTTCGAGCCATCAACATCGAAAGCGGCGAAGAAGAGTTTGACTTGGAACTCGGTCACTTCATGATCGCCTCGCCGTGCGTCGACAAGTACATGCTTTACGTCGGGACTCACGAAAGCGACTTCCTCGCCCTGAATCTTGAGACTCAGGAAGTCGCCTGGCGATTCAAAGACGAAGCACGCGAATTCCCAATTCACTCGTCAGCGGCTTTGACCGACGACCTTGTTGTGTTCGGTGGCCAGGACAAACAGGTTCACTGCCTGGAACGAAAAACTGGCAAGGAAATCTGGAAGTTCGCCGCGCGAGGCCAGATCAACAGCTCACCGGTCGTCGTCGACAACCGAGTCATCGTCGGTTCAAACGATGGCTACGTTTACGAAATCGGTCTGGACGACGGAAAGCAACGCTGGAAGGAAAAGCTCGGCCGCTCGGTAACAGCTTCTCCGGCGGTGGGCGAGGGATGCCTCGTCATTGGAGCAGAAGGCTCCGAGGGCGAAATTCACTGCTTCGGTGCCAAAAGCTAAGAGCTTCATTTGCCTCCGTAGGGTGCGCCTTGACGCACCAAATCAATATTTGCAAAAAACGGTGCGTCAAGACGCACCCTACGACTGCCAACCTGAATCGTGCAGAAGTTATGAAACCACGGAATTACACGGAAAGAGAAAACGGTCTTCCGTGTAATTCCGTGTCTTCCGTGGTTATCAATTTCTGCCTGTCAAAAGCATGGCTCTTGAGTATGCCATGCTTGTTGGCTTTCGCTCTTCTGTCGCATACAGATGCTCAAACATTCGCCCCCAACGAGCGATTCGTCGGGATGCTCAGCGACGGTGCGAGAATTCAAGCCGACTCAATCAAAGACTGGCATGACGAAAACGCTCGCCCCAGCTTTGCTGGCCACGCGATCTTCGACGAGAAACGACCGGTTCGATGGATCATCGACCAGGCAGTGCCTCTTTCCGAGATGCCGAAGGCGTATGTCGAGATGTTCGGCGGCGATCGTCTGCCTTGCCGAGTCGTCGACTACCAACGCTCCGAGAAATGGACCTACGAAACCCACAGTGAATGCCTGATCGTCGAGCCTCTCATTCAGGTCGACTTCCCCGGCCGACCGACAACACCGTTTCTTCGCATCTCGACCGACTGGCTGAAACGAGTTGTCTTCGATGAGAAAGCTGGAATTCCAGCTCAATGGATTCCCGGAACGGTGTTTTTGCACGACGGCAGCAGGATCACTTATCGAGTCGTTCGATGGAGCAGCAGCGGTCTGTCACTGCTTACAGATTCAGGCGTTAAGAAGTTGTTGTATTCCCAGGTTGCCGAACTGCACCTTCCGCTGCGTGACGAATGGGAGACCTACTTTGAACAACTGGCCGTGTTAACTCCCGATCTCGCATCTCGACTTGTTCAAGTCGAAGCATCGAACGGACTTCAGATTACGGTCTCGAAAGAACGGCTGATCGCCAAGCACTCTGGAGACCACAACAAGTCCGAGAACTGGCATCCCCTGCTGCACCCTGCGTGGAGCTTCGATCCGATTACCGTTCCGTTTCGGACGATCCGCACATGGCGTTTCTTCGCGGCCGAGCAGCCGCCAATGACAATTTTTAATCCCTCAATGACGAGAGACGCCCCTGTGTTCAGCACAGGTTGGGATCCCATCTCGCAACTCAGCGTCCAGTCAACAGCCATGCGAAACAATCGGCAACTCTGTGGCTGGGGTTTTGGGACGCACGCTCCAACTTCATTGGCATTCCCCCTTCACCCAGTCGTTCGGCAAGTACGCAGCAGAACCGGCCTTGATCAGTTAGTCGGTCCAGGCGGATGCGCTCGTGCAGAAATCGCCATCCAATCAAAGCGAGCTCAACCGTTCTTCAAGAGTGAGATTCTTGTCGGAAGCAGCAAATCAGTGGATAGCGGCTGGAAGAATGTCAGCGTTGCTGATGGAAAGTCGGATCACGTCGTTCTCACGGTCGATCCGATCATCCAACAGCGTCCAAAAGGTGCCGACCCGTTCGACGTTCGAGACTGCCTCAACTGGATCGAACCTGAATGGAAACTCGACAAAGCGCAGCTTGCTAAAGAGGTCGCTCACCGAATTCCTGGCCGCCTTTCCGTTCTGGACGGCTGGACTGTTAGTTCCCTGCTTAGGTCTCCGGGCTCAAACGGTGATCAAGCTTCAGCCAATGTCACGAGTGCCGGCTCGGGAGATGCACCGCTCGTTGTTCAAAACATCTGGGACAAATCCGTTACGGAGGACGAGCGGTCGCGACTACTCATGAAGGCGTCAGGGCCGTTCGTCGTGTTCAGCCAGCGGCGACAGATCGAAAAGCAACATCGATGGCTGGCCGTCTGCATCAGCAAACCAGCCGAGAGTGCAGACGCGGCAACGATCATGATCCGGATCGACAGCCGAGCGATGATCGAGGCAAACGTGCCTGCTCGTACCTCGCGTCAGGATCCCGATCCGATCCTCATTCCGGTGTCAGAATTTCAGGGGACGAAGCCAACGATCGAAGTTGTCCTGCTAACTTCCGGCGACAAATCCTTCGTCGACTGGCGAGGGATCGGTCTTTCGCAGCACCCACCCGGAATTGTTCCGCTGTTTGACGAGTCAGACGAACTCATCAAACACCTGCAGGACGGTGAAGGCGAACTTTCCCTGACAACGGTCGAACCGAAACACGGTACTTATGCGTTACGACTGACCTCAGGAGACCAATCCAACGCGGACATTCCTGGCTTAGAAGTCCCGATTCGGGAACATCCAGGACTTGGCGAGTTTCGGTATCTTCGCTTTTCCTGGAAAAAGAAAGACGGAGGTCAAATCGGTTTCCAGATCGGCCACGACAGCACCATCGGTGTCCCCGAAAACGAGTTCGGCCAGGTCAAGCCGCGAGCTTTCGCAGAAGGCATTGCTCAGGCAGTTCTAAAACGACAACGCAGCAGTCCACGCCGACAATTCTCCGGTTCAAGCCTAGGCAGCCAGTTCGGTTACCAGTACGACGCCGGCAGCGGAGATCCGACTCAGCCCGTTCTACGACTCGACCGAAAGCTTCCCGTCGACTGGCGACTGATGGGCCGCGACCTGTTTGGTGAATTCGGCTCTTTCACGCTTACTGGCCTGGGCTTTCGAAACTCCGACGCAGAGCCAGCCTGGTTTGACGAAATCTACCTGGCCCGGACACAAGGCGACTTCAAGTGGATCGACGAGGTCTCCGGCCTTAAGAAGCCGTTCCAAAACGACGATCCGAATCTGCTCGACCAGGCTCGCGAGCCGCTTCACTATGGCCGAATAATTTCCAGAGTCGCTCCGCAATTCACTTCGCTGTTGTCGGGCGAACCCGTCCAACTACTTCGCGAGTGGCAGGGACGACAAACGGTCATTCGCACGATGCCACGCTCAAAGGAAAAACCCTGTATTCTGAAAACGGCGGTATCCGTAGCCAAAGGGAGAAAGACCGTCCTCAATCTTTCCGCAGGTCGCTACCTCGAGGGAGACTGGCAACTGATCGTTCGCGCGGCTGGTCAGGAAGTGTTTCGGTCAATGGTCGATGCAAATACCGCCAAAGAAGGATGGCTCGACAAAGAAGTCGACCTCTCTCGCTTCGCCGGACAAAACATCATCGTCGAAGTCCTCAACGAAGCCACCGGTTGGAAATACGAACACGCCTACTGGCAACGACTCGAGATCACTGAGAAGTAGTTGCCGTTGAGCATTTCCCGTGCTCTTTGCTGTCAACTCCGCAGCAGAGATCGTAAGGACCGCTTCCAGCAACGATGCAAAACGAACGCATGTTGCGAATGTGCTAACCGTCACAAGCCGACCAGTTTTAGAGTGAAAACCCTCCCGAAGTTGCGCATGTTGCCTCCCCGCAACCTACTTTGAAGCGTTGCCCAATCATTAAGTGAAACGCGAGTTGCTCTTTTGCAGCCAGGGGATGGCACGGTGTCGAGCGAGTTACCAAATATCGATGAGGTTGTCAGTGACCTTCGCGAAACTGCTTCTGCAGGTGCATCGGCGAAGGGCGTGGCAGTAGCAAATGCAGAATCAAGCAAATCCGCTGTGGCCTTGGAAACTGAGTCCTCAGCGCTCGTCGCTCCCGCAGCTCCAAAGCCGCGAGGCTTTCAGGCAGACTTTGCGACTCAGGCTCCGTGGCCACCAGGTGGCGAGGCAGGACCGGGACTCAGCCCGCCCAAGCCAATGCCGAAACGGCCTCAAGGACGTTTCCTTGTAGGAGCCATTTTCTCAACGGTCGTCGGGACAATCCTGATGATGGTTTGGAATTCGTTCTTAGGCGTCGCCGCTTACGGCACTGTCACTGGAGACACTCTCAGAGTCACCACCCCTTGGGCCGGTTTTGTCCAGACACTTGCCGTCGAAGAAGGACAGACTGTCGAGAAAGGCCAACTACTGGCCACGATGCACAGCCTGGACCTGGAGCGTCAACTGGCTCAGATTGAAGACGAACTGCAAGTCGAGCGTGCTCGACATGACGGTGAGAAATCCCGACTGCGTTGGGATTCGCAAAGCCACGCGGCCGAGTACTTCGAACTGTGGGGCTCGCTACTGAAAAACCAAAACGATCTGAACCGCATCCGCAACGACCTGGAACGCGCTCAAAGTGTTCGCGACAAGGCGATCATCCCGGAACAGGAAATCGACCGCCTCGTGTTCGCAGAAGCTGGCCAGCGCGAGATGGTAGAAAAGATGACGCAGGCTCTCGAAGAACTGCGACATCGTGTGGAAGAAAAACCAACCAACGAAAGAACGGCTTCGGACGACGGACTAAGCCTTGAGCAGTTGCGGCCAATCCTTGCACGCATTGACGCTCTGGAAGCGGCTCGTTCGCGACTGGTCGATCAACTGGAAGAAGGTCGGCTGTTATCACCGGTCGACGGTGTCGTCGTACGTTGCGGTCAGCCTGCGGGACAAAGTCTGGGGCAACTTGATACGGTCCTTGAGCTGGTTGATGCAGACTCACTCCAGGCGACGCTGTACGTTCAGCAGGATGATTCGCACTCGCTGACTCCGGGAACCAGAGTCACGGTCACCGTCGAACCACTTTCGCAACCAGTCGCTTGTCGAGTCGTCAGTTCGCGAGAACGTTTCGAATCGGCCCCGGAATCGGTCGAACGCTATTACCGAAAAGGCGAACCATTGCTGCCCGTCGTCCTTCAGCCGGAAGTCGGCGAACGAGACCGCGGCATCATGCGACACGGCGCGATCGTTCGGTTCGGATGGTTCTCGTCTCTGCAGGCAGAAGCTCCGGACAACAATCCGGAAGTCATTGCGGAACGCGAGACATCACCGGCAAGACGTTAAGTCCGGCGTTGACTCGAATGGAAAATGAATTCGTAGCCTGACTCTCTGAGTCGGGTCGTCGAGGGTCCCGACTCGGAGAGTCAGGCTACAGGTGGGCTGTTTTGTTGATATTAGACGCGTCGGTGTATGACGCGGCGCGGAGTTTCGATCGTTGCCAGAGGGGGAACAGGCAATGACGACTGTTGACTCAAAGTCAGTCGTGTGTGACGAAATACAAAGTGATGCCGTCGGGCCAGGAGCATCACAGGCAGAGGCCGGCAGCACAGGCATCGGACATGGCCGGTCCAAATGTTCGGTGCCGCTGTCGGCCTTTGCACTGACAAGTGACGGGCATGTTGTGTCGGGCGAACCATTCGCCGCCGTCGCCACATCATGTGGGAAATCGTCGGCCACAATTTCGCTCGGGTGGGACGCCATGCCGGCTCACCCTTCGCTGATCCTCGGAGCAAGCACGCTCGACGGCCGAACTCTCTATACGGGATGCGTACTGACGTCTCACGAGGTCCGGGAAGACGGCATCCACTGCGAGATCACTCGCGGCGGAGTCGGAGAGCTTGTGCTCGCTGACCAGGCCAGAGTGCCGACACTCGACACCGAGTTCTTCCAGTACCGACTGCCGTACGCCGACTCCGTATACGAGAGCTGGAGTCGTGCCGGGATTCTGAAACGGACGGTCCTCGATCGAGTTCTTGTCTGCGGCAAGTGCCAGTCGGTGGCGACGTTTCGCTTTGCGTGTCGTCAGTGCGGCTCGGGAAGAGTCGCTCACAAGATGCTCGCTCACCACTTCGCCTGTGCGTTCGTGGCACCGCTGAGCGAGTTCGAAACGGCCGAGACTTTGAAATGTCCTAACTGCCAGACGAAACACCTGGTGGCTGGCACAGACTTTGAATACATGCCGGGCGAAAACGAGTGCGATGTTTGCGGCTGGTCCGACCGAGAGTTGGAACAGACCGGACACTGTTTGAATTGTGATTCTCGATTCGCGGCTCATAAGGCCGCTGAGCAGGAACTGGTCGGATACCATGTTGAACGGCTGGCATCTTTGGCTGACATCGCTGACCTGGGATGAAGTCGCAACGCTGCTGCTAGGCATGTCATTACTTGACGGCCCGCGGTATTGCGTCGCGACGGCCATCACTTGCATCTATGACTGGGTGTGCGGAATCAAGCGATCGCTGTTCTCAAAACAGCCTGAAGTTGAGTTCTCGCATTGCCCTTCGGTATGTGTGATGGTCGTCGGCCTGAACGAAGGCTCGGGACTTGGCGCGACGATTGAATCGATCATCGGGACCTATCCCCGTCTGGAAATTGTCGTCGTTGACGACGGCTCCGACGACAACATGGCTGAAATCGGCAGAGCTTACGCTGGACAACACCCAAACATCGTGACAGTTCTTTCTCGTCCGTGGCGAGGCGGAAAATCATCCGCTCTGAATATCGCGGCGACTCACACGACCGCTGAAGTTGTCATCTGTGTCGATGCGGACTCACACCTCGCCAGCGACGCCATTTGGGAGATCGTCCAGCCATTCCGCGACGCAACCGTCGGCGCCGTCTCGGCGACGGTGTCAGTTCGCAACTGCTTTACGAACTTCGTCACCTGGTTCCAGGGACTGGAGTATCTGCAGTCAATCTTCGTTGGCCGATTGGTCGCCGCAAGGTTAAACGTTCTGCCGATTGCCTCAGGCGCGCTCGCGGGTTTTCGTCGAGAGCTGCTTGTTCGACTCGGCGGCTGGGACGTCGGCCCGGGTGAAGATCTCGACATGACCGTCCGAATTCGGCGACTTGGCTACCGAGTCAGGTTTGCTCAATACGCCTTTTGCCATACCGAAGCACCAACCACCTGGAAGGCACTGCTGAAACAACGACGCCGCTGGGAAGGTGACGGTCCGGTTCGTCATTTCGCACGAAAACACATCGACATGGCCAAACCGTGGCACCGTGACTTCCGCCTGTCGAACATGTTCATGTTTCTCGACGGGATGACCTTCAACCTGTTGTGCGGTTATGGGATGGTCGTCTGGTCGGTTTTGATGCTTCTGCATCCTGACATGAGGCCCCCCCCCTACGCATGGCTGACATTTTATGTTGTCAGCGTGATCGCGGAAATCATCGCCCTCGGACCGCTGATGTATTACAGCCGAAACCGAAAGCACGATGCGATCGTTGCCCTGGCCTTCCCACTGATGCCGGCCTATCGGATGTTGCTGCTCGGGGTTCGGATATTCTCGAACACCGCCGAAATCATCTATCGAAAATCGTTCACCGAACCGCATGTGCCTCCACACGTTCGAGCGGTCACCTGGCGTTGGTAAAGTGAATTCCCGTGTAAAGCCTTGCGTCGCTTCCAAAGCACAAGAAGTGCTCAGGGCATGACAAGCGAACCGCCGGCATACCACCGAACAATCAGAGGAAGGTATGCCAGCGCTGAGCTCGCCCCCTACTCGACTGGCAAATAGAGAAACCTCGCCGAGACAAGAAAGTCCCGGCGAGGTCTAGATTCAGAATTGAAGTCAGTCGACAAGCAAATCAGACAGCTTTTGCAGCCTTCTCTTCGCGATTCATCAACCACAGTAGAACTGGGCTGGCAACGTAGATCGAGCTGTACGTTCCGACGAGCACTCCGACCAGCAGACAGAAGGCGAACCCGTGGATGCCTTCTCCACCGAAGATGTAAAGAATCGCGACGACGAAGAACGTTGTCAGCGACGTCAGCAACGTTCGAGACAGCGTCTGATTCAGACTGGTGTTGATCATGTCCGGAGTCAGATTCGGGTTCTTGCCGCGGACTTCTCGAATTCGGTCGAACACGACGATCGTATCGTTAAGCGAGTAACCAACAATTGTCAGGAAGGCCGCAATCATCGGCAGGTTGATCTTGAAATCGTACAGCCCAAACAGTGAACCGAGTGCTCCGCCGCTGGCGAGAGAAGCCAGTGCAACCACACCAAGAACAACAAGCACGTCGTGCACCAAAGCAGCGACAGCGGCAAAACCGAAGGTCACTCGTTGGAAGCGGAACGCCACATAAATGATGATCGCTCCAAGGCTGATCAACATGGCGATAATCGCCTGTTGCTGCATCTCGCCACCGACTGATTCGGCAAAATTACTGACTTCCTCAAACAAGGGTTTGCTATCCATTTTTGCCTGCATGGCTGTCAAAGCCGACGCAAGATCCTCTTTCTTCAATTCTTTTGAAGCTTCCAACTTTACGTCACTGAATTTTCGGACCTGGCCTTCTTCAGCATCAACACCGCTGCCTTTGACACCTGTCACTCGAAAGAGGTCTCCAGGGCTGCTGTAAGTTGAGCCGGCCAGTCCCTTAATTGCGTCTTCGAGGTTTCTTGATGCCGTGTTGACAGTGATCTCATCACTGAAGACCAATGTCGTTTCCTGCCCACCCGCAAAAGCGGATGTTTCAGCGTCAACTTCTTCGCCTTCTTCCGGCTCAGCTGCCGCAGCAATTTCAACAAGGTCGCTGTGTGAAACGGTAACAGTCTTCAGCCCCATTTCGCCAAGAGCTTTAGCAACACCATCTTCAACTTCCTGCGATTTTTCGACCGTCGTCCTAAGACGCCATCGTCGACCTGAATCTGAGTCCTGGGTTTCGTCTTCCAGAGTCAGCCGCTCGACGGTGATGCTGGCATCGAATTCTGACTCTAGGTTGTTTCGGAAGTCGGCGAGTTTGTGGGCTTCTTCGAATTCGAAGGTGACCATCGTTCCGCCGCGGAAGTCGATGTCGAGGTTGTTTTCACCTCGCGACGCGAACCCAGCCAGGCCGGTACAGATCACAAAGAGTGAAACGACCATCGCCACCTTGCGTTTTCCGATGAAGTCGAGACTTGGTGACTTAACAATCGACAGCATTGGCAAGTTCCTGAGAATTCGTTTCTGCTCAAGAATCTCGAAGACCATCCGACCGAAGTACAGAGCGGAGAACATGCTCATCACGATGCCGATGAAGAGTGTGACCGCGAAACCTTTGACCTGGTCAGTTCCGATCATGAACAGAACAATGGCGACAATCAGCGTCGTCAAGTTCGAGTCAATAATCGCGGTGAAGGCCTTGTCAAAACCATTGTGAATGGCCATGCGGACGCTCGCCCCCTTCGCGAGTTCCTCACGTATCCTCTCAAAGATCAGAACGTTCGCGTCCACCGCCATCCCGATCGTCAGCACAAGGCCTGCGAGACCCGGCAGAGTAAACGTGCCTTGTACGAAGATCATCGTGCCCATGATCAGCAGGACATTCAGCATCAAACACAGAACTGCGATCAAGCCAGCCTTCAGATAGTAGAGAGCCATAAACGCGATCACGACGACGCACGACAACTGAATCGCAAAGATACCTTTGTTTCGGATATCAACGCCCAGCAACGGGCTGATCGTGAATTCACTAATCGGATCAGGGATCAGCGGAACGTCCAGAGCTCCAGCATTCAGCACACTGACAAGCGATCGAATTTCCTCACGAGTAAAACTCCCGGAAATCTGTCCACGAGCACCGATTGCTTCGTTGAGACTCGGAGCTGATTGAATCTTGTCGTCCAGCAATACGGCCAAGCGATATCGCTTGCCATCTTTCAGTGGTTTATGTGCCGACGTCAGATCGAGGAACCGATTTGCTCCGGTCTGATCGAAACTAAAAGCTACAACTAACTGACCGCTTTGATCCATCTGCTCGTTGGCTCGAACGAGAAATTTGCCAGTCACCTGCTTAGTTTCCGGACTAAGAACAACGAGGACCTGCTTGACATCCTTATTCGCTTTGCCTTTTCGAGCTCGATGAACCGACGGTAATAACTCTCCTCCACCAGTCCCAACGGTGACTTGTACGGGGTTTCCATCACCGTCAATCTCTGGCTTACCGTCTTTGTCCGTTTCCAGAGCCAGGTCGACCCAGCGAGCAGCGGTGCGCCCGTTCTCGAGAATTTTGTTTTCGGTCAAAGGCAGATCGTTCGCCGACTTAATCAGTGAGCGATGCTCCGAATTGTTTGGCGTTGCCAGAATTTCAAACTGCAACGATCCAAGTCGAGTAATGCGGTCTTTCATCTCGTCAACGTACGCCTGGTCAGCCCCCGGAATGATGATCTCAATCCGGTCTGAACCGACTCGTCGAACGGTAACTTCTTCTGTACCTGATGGATTCACACGGCGAACAATGGCACCGACCATGTTGTCGATCGAGCGGTCGACGTCTTTACCCGACTCTGTGGCCGCTGCCATGTCGACCTGGTAGACGAGGTTCGTGCCACCTGCGAGGTCGATGCCCAACCGAAAGCAGTCACCAAGCGACTTGCCCTGCGCGAGCTGAAAGCACATCGGCACAACGGCGATGGCAACGCAGAAAAGGACGGTGCCAATCCGGCTGCTGAAGTCTTTCAGTCGAAACGCCTTGGCAATCAAGGACCCCAAAATGTACGGCAGAAAAATGACACCAAAAACCAGAGCGAAAATCACCCAGCCATTAGTAGCGGCTGGCGTGTCGGTAGCGACCTCGGCAACCTTCACTGCTGCGTCCG
>CALSLT010000002.1:0-200000 GCA_943787265.1 uncultured Planctomycetaceae bacterium
TCCATTTCGTTGGTCGGAGGCGATCTGGAGCGATGCGAGGTCACATCACCGATCGACCTAATGGAACGGCTGGCGAATTCTGAGCACGTCGAGCAGGTTTTTGTGCGTCACGTCTTCCGTTATTTCATGGGCCGAAACGAAACACTGGGCGATGCCGCGACCTTACAGCGAGCGCACGCCGCTTATCAAACTCGCGACGGCAGCTTCAATGCTCTGGTTGTGTCTCTGCTTTCGTCGGATTCGTTCCTGCTGCGATTCGTGGGCAAAGGTGGCACTGGGAAAACACTGATACGCTCGCCGCAATTGGAAACCCGAAGCGTAAGCGAGAGACCGAAAGGCAAGGCGTTTCCGCCACATCCCTCACTTACGCGTCGGGTTACCAATGGGCTTGACGCCAGCTCAGATCGGCCGGCTCCCGGGCAGTTATCAGAACCGGCGAAGAAGAAGGTGACTGTTCCTTATCGCGTTCTATCCGTGAAGGAGTCTCGCGCTGCAATCATCGCAGCGATTCGCGAGCGGATACGAAGGCCCGAGGGCGAACTTACTAAGCTCGATTACGACCGCGTCACATTTCTCAACCTTCAAGGAATAGGTCTCGTCGATATCTCGCCGCTTCGGAAGTTGACGAAGTTGAAGCACCTTCGACTGGATTACAACGACCTGACCGACATCTCTCCGTTGGCCGATGCGGTTGAGTTGGAGAAACTGGAACTCACCGGCAATCGGCTTAAAAGCCTCGCTCCTGTTGCGAAGATGCCGAAACTGAGGTGGCTGACCTTCGCGCGAAACGAAGTCACCGATTTGTCCCCGCTTGCCGGATTGACCCGACTGGAATTCATCAGTTGCTACGTGAATCCGATCACAACCGTTTCGGCGTTGCACGGTCTGAGCAGGCTTAAGAAGGTCAAACTTCAGGGGAACCCCGTTCCAGAAGCGGAACTCGCAAAAGCACGTCTGGCTCTGCCTGAATGCAATGTGATGTGGCAGGCCACCAATCACGTCTGGGATCAGCACAGTCCTTTCGATCGAGGTTCAGTCGGTCGTCATCTGAAACTACCAGAAGCCGATATTCCTCGCGGGCATGATCCCTGGCCGGCTGGATTTCTAACGAGGTACTCAAATCAATGAACTCAACACTGATTCCTCGTCGAACGTTTTTTCGCGGCGCTACCCTTGGTGCGGGCGGTGTGTTCTTTGCTCCGTTTTTGAAGCAGCTTGAAGCTGCGACCGATACGGAAGCCAGGCCCGCGCGAGTGCTGTTCTTCGTTCAGGGCAACGGGATGTATCCCGATCAGATTCAGCCTGCAGGTATTGAACGTCCGCAGGAACCCGGGACGCTTGAGGACCGCTCGCTTGCCGGACACAAGTTCGCTCCATCGGTAGCGCCGCTTGAGCCGTTTGCAAAACGACTGTCCTTCATCCACGGCCTCTCGGGGCGCGTCGCGCTGGGAAATCATGGCTGTGGAATGGGAGCGCTGGGCTGCTTTCCCAGTCCCAAAGATGCCTTTGCCGAAACGATCGACGCCGCCATGGCCAGAGCACTGCCAGGCATCTTTTTTCACAGCGGACTTGGCGTCGAGACCGAACCGGATACGTCGATCATTTACAACGTCTCGGCTCGCAGTAAGGGCATTCCGCTGCCGACTCAATGCGACCCGCTGAAGGCTCACAAAACGCTGTTCAGTATCGCTGGTGCCGTGGCCGAGCGGAACAGTTTTAACGCCAATACACAGTTACTCGATTTTCTGGCTGACGATGTCAGAAGGATGCAGCAACGACTGGACGGTTCGGAAAAGCAGAAGCTGGATCATTATCTCAACGCCTTCGAATCGATGCACGAACGACAGGGCTCGCTCCTAAAGCTGCAGGAGCGAATCACGAAGTCCGCTCCGGAACTCACGGAACGGTTTGGTCCGGATTCCTATGCCTTCGAGCGAATGGAAGCGCAGTTCGAGATTGCTGCCGCAGCGTTTATCGCCGGGCTTACAAACGTGATTACGGTTTCATCCGGCGCAGGTAGAAACAAGGTCGGCGTGTCGTTCGACGGATCAGAACTGGGTCTTGCGGACGGGCCTATTCCAGCGCACGAAGTCGGGCACCAGAAAACGATTCAGTCAACGGCCTCGGGCGAGTTGCACATTCGCACTCGACGTCGACACTGCGAAAAGCTTGCCGCCTTTGTCCGCAAGCTGGAGTCTGTTCCCGAAGGCGAAGGCACGATGATGGATAACACGCTGATTGTTTTTCTTTCCGACGCCGCCGATCGGCACCACGCCAGGGCGTACGAGTGGCCCATCATCGTGATCGGTGATCTTGGCGGACGCCTGAAAACGTCCAATCGTTACCTGAGATATCCGTGGTATGGCCAAAAAGGCCACCGCACTGTGGCGAACTTTTATACCTCGTTGCTTCACGCAGTTGGAGATCGCCGCGAGCGGTTTGGATTACCTGACCTCACCTTGAAAGATGTCGATCAGGACGGACCGCTAACGGAGATTCTGGCGTGAGACGTTACGTCATTCATTTGTTCTCTCCAGAGGCCGCTTCGCAACCGCTGATAACCCGACGCGTAAGCGAGGGATATTGCGGACATGCCTTGTTTGCCGGTCCCTCGCTTACGCGTCGGGTTACCAAAAGCAGCAGCACTGCGGTCTTGCCACTCGTTCTCGTCGTCATTGCGGTACTCATGTTCGCAGCTCCCGCTTGCGCGAATCACCGAGTCGCGTTAGTCATCGGCAACAGCAGCTACAAAGGAAAAGATGCTCTACCAACGATAAAGCAGGGTGCGGAAACGGTCGCGAAGTTGCTCAGGGAACGAGATTTCCAGGTCACCACCGCTTTGGATCGCACTCGCGATGAGCAGCGTCTCGTCATCAATGACTTCATCAAATCGACGCCGATCAATGGCACTGCGCTGATCTATTTCGGTGGCCATTCGATGACGGTCCGAGATTCCCAAAACGGGGCTCAGACGTTGCTTCTCACAGTGGATGGCAACCGGAAGGCCATTGTTCTCAGCGAAGTCGTTGAACTTGCGGGAGCGAGTTCTGCCGCAAAGAGCACGATCATCCTCGTTGACAGCGGGAAAGGCATCCCTCCTGGATTCGATGAACGGCGAGGGCCCGAAGGGGCTTAACGCGCTGGACAAACTCCCTGACGACCTGTGGCTGGGTTTTGCAATGGCGTCCAATACTTGGAGCGAACAACCCGGGCTGATGGCGAAGAGACTCGCTGAATCGACCAATTCACAGTTAGAGACATGGCTGAACGCGGCGAGTCGTTGGAAGCTGTCGACTTGTGAGTCGAACGCCATTTCCAAACCCGCTTCACTCGCGATTACTCCGCCGACGAACCTCGTTCGCGGCAGGAAGGCAGGAGACGAATGGGTCTCGCCCGACGGCACGGTTTTCTGCTGGTGCCTGGAAAGCCGCACTGAACCAGGTTTCTGGATTGGTAAATATGAAGTTCCGCAAAGCAAGCATCCGGTGAGGCTCGATCGCGGAGCAAAAGGTACGCATCGGAATGATCCCGCAAACTTTCTGAAACAAAGCGATCTCGTCGATCAAATGAAAGTCCTGACCGAAAGCGAACGCAAAGTAGGTCGCCTACCGCGCGATTGGGAATATGCCCTGCCATCCCCAAAGCAATGGGAACATGCAGCACGCGCCGGTTTCGAAGGCGACCGCTACTTCGCGCACGCCGCCGATCTTCACAGGCACGCCAACTTCGCAGACCGAACACTCTTTGAAACGGGCGACGACCTCTACGAGTACGCCGATCCCGAATTGAACGACGGCTACGCCGAACTCGCACCGGTCGGCAGCTTCGCTCCCAATCCCTGGGGGCTGCACGACGTTTTCGGAAACGTATGGGAACAGACAAACAACGGAGAACTGCGCGGCGGTTCGTGGGTAAGCGCACCGCAGTACCTGAAGATACAAGTCAAGAAAACCACACAACCGAAGTCGAGACCCTATCCTGCAGATTTCGTTGGCTATCGTGTTGTCATCAAGGAAATCAAATAGATGGAGAAGGAATCTGTGCTTCGACTATCGTTAATTGCAACACTCGTTTTTGCATCATCCAGCTATGTAATCGCCGCAGCTTCTGCTGCAGAATCGCAGGGCGAGAAGCCGAACATCGTGGTCATCTTCATCGATGACATGGGGTTCGCGGATCCGAGTTGTTTTGGAAATCCGCTGATTAAGACGCCTCACATCGACAAGCTCGCAGCGGAAGGTATCAAGTTGACCAACTTCTATGTCAACTCGCCGATCTGTTCCGCGTCACGAGTCGCCCTTACGACTGGTCAGTATCAGGGACGCTGGAAAATCCATTCGTTCCTGAACACGCGAGCTGGCAACGCAAATCGCGGCATGGCGAATTACCTCGATGCATCCGCCCCGACGACGGCGAAGAAGCTGAAAGCTGCTGGTTACGCGACCGCTCACTTCGGCAAGTGGCATATGGGAGGCGGTCGTGATGTCGATGATGCTCCTTTGCCACAGGCTTACGGACTCGACGAGTCCCTGGTTTCCTTCGAGGGACTCGGCGACCGAATTATTTCGAACCCGAAGGGGGTTGAAAGAGCGCGGGCTCTCGGTCATGGAAAGGTCATCCCCTGCGAACGTTGGGAGCGGATTCAGATTCAGACAGATCATACGATCGATTTCATTCGGCGCCACCAGGATAGCCCGTTCTACGTCCGACTGTTTCCAAACGACGTTCACGACGCGCACGTGCCACTTCCCGGCAGCGCCGACAAATTCAAGTCCGTTTCCGACGATCCTTATGTTCGCGATTTCTTTGCCGTCCTCGAAGCGATGGACAAGCAGATCGGGCGAGTCATCTCGACGATTGATGAACTGAATCTCGGAAAGAACACTCTGATCCTCTTTACGAGTGACAACGGTCCCACGGACTGGCCAAGGAAGTACAAGAGCGGTCCTCCGGCGGGTTTCACTGGTCCTTACCGGGGTCGGAAGTGGTCACTGTTCGAAGGCGGCATCCGCATGCCGTTCATTGCTCGCTGGACTGGGACAATTCCGGCGGGGATTGAAGACGCATCCAGCGTGATGAGTGCGATTGATGTCTCTCCGACCATCTGCCGATTCGCTGGAGTGTCAGTCGAGGATGAACTTGATGGCGTTGACCGTGGCGACGTTCTTCTTGGAAAGGCTTCCCGTCGTTCCAAGCCCGTCTTCTGGCAATACGGCCATCCTCACGCGATTCTCAAAGGCGGCAAGCCGGAACATCAGAGTCCCACGTTTGCGATGCGCGACGGACGTTGGAAGTTCCTGATTAACCCTGATGGCAGCGAAGCGCAACTGTTTGATCTCGAAGCGGATGAAGGTGAGACCACCAATCTTCTTTCCGAACAACCAAAGCGCGCAGCCGCGATGACCGACCACATCTCGGAGTGGGCCGACGACGTCGGGTTTGCGTTTGACAAAGAAGCTCCGCGGACCGCGCCCGGACCGACGATCGCGATCCTTGCCAGCAACCAACTCCTTCGCTTTGTGAATCACGGCGTCAAGGGTGACACGGCATCGCTTCAGTTGGATGGAAAGTCATGGCTCGACCTGCCAGCGTTTCGTGCGCCGAAAGTGGCTGGTGGCCGCTCGCTGCAAGTCAAAGGAACCATTCGCGCAGAGTCCTCTTCCGGCGTCATCCTGGCTCACGGCGACAAACTAGCCGGCTACAGTGTCTACCTGGATAAAGGCCACCTGTGCTTTGCCACAATAAAGATGCATCGAACGGTAATCCGTTGCTCCGATGCGGTCACTGGTTCCACTGACTTCGAAGCGAACTGGAAATGCACGGGCGAGATGTTTCTTAAAGTGAACGGCAGGCTTGTCGGCAAGTCAGATGCCGGAATCATCGAAAACGAACCCAGTGGCTCCATTCAGATCGGGGCCGATCTAGTCCAGCCCGTTGGACTCTACAACACGCCGAACTACTTCACCGGAACCATTGACAATCTCACGTTCAAGTATCCAAACGGAACCTGACTCTGTTGAAACATTGAGTAATGGTGAACCGTCGCGTGGGCGACAAATTGATCAGCAAGGCTTCTCAGGCTTCCGTCGCCCGCTCGAAGTTGGATAACTATGGATTACCGAATGGGAAATCATCGTGAAAACTACATCGACGCTCGTCTTAGCCTTCTCCATCCTGGCCGTTTCAGTGGTTGCAACTGCCGAGTCGCCCGGCGCACCCAACGCCTTGATGTGCATCCCCGGCGAACTCATCTTCACAGACGACTTCGACCCCGCCACGGTCAGCGACCGCTGGTTCTTTAAGGCCGAGTTCGCGCTTCGTGACGGCGCGCTGTTGCGGACGAACGTTGATCCGACGGACACCAAACGAGTCTTCCTCAAAGACCCGTCGTTCCACAACACAATCATACAATTCGACTTCAAACTCTCGGGCAAGACGACAGACCTTCGGCTCGTGACTGGTAGCGGCGGCGGCTACAACAGCGTCACTCAGATTCGTCTGGATCACTTCCAGGTCAACACTCCGGTCGATCGCGATGCCGGGTTTGTTCCCGCTCACTTGGGCGAGTGCAATCGCAAGTCTCGACTCGACCAGTGGCAGACCATGACCGTCGAATACTGGGACGACGAAATTTGTGCGCACCTGAGCGTCAGCGAATTTGTGATCGGGAAGCATCCCATCATCGACCGAACCCGTAAATACTTCGCCTTTCAGTTCGATCTTCCCGGTGCCTCGATCGACAATGTCCGTGTCTGGAAGGCCAGCGACCAGCGGGATGACTGGGCAGAAACACGCAACAAACTCGCGATGGCGCAAGCTGATCGCGCCCCCGTTAAGCGTGATCCCGCTGAGCGTTACAAATATGAGTACACAAACCTCAAGTCCCACCTCACGCTGCACGATCAGACCTATCGCGACCTCGTCGCCAAACGGGACAGACTCCAGGCCGCTCTCCACGCCGACTATGCGGGAGCCTTCATCACTCACAAGCAACTCGGCAAATTGATCGCGAAGAAGAAAAAACACATTAAGGACACCGAGCCCGAGTTCAAGATCATGGAAACTCGGGTCCACAAAGCGAGTCGCGCGGAGGACGATTACGTCCTCTCCACAAAGCCCGAACTTGCTCGTCTCAAGGAGGATGGAGTCAACAGAAATCGGTTCCCGTCGGAACTCGGCCTGGTCCGCGCTAAGCTTGAAACCGAAGGTGACAAGCAACTTGCTGCCCTCGTCGCCGAAACGGCCCGTCGACAGGTCGCCCTCGAAGCCCGCTTTCCTGAAGCCTTCAGGAGCGTGGATGCGGCCGTCCAAGTGCGCAATGCGAAACGCAAGGCTCTGAACGACGACCCCGAGTTCCAGGCCCGCAACAGAGCCGTCGTCGACGCCGGCAAGTCCGATCAAGGACTACGAGCTGAATGCGGATCCCAGCCTTGCCCAGACTCGCAGCCGCACGCCAAAGCCTATACCGACTACCCTCAAGTCATCGGAGGCAGAATGAACCGGACCATGATCCATAAACCCATGAACCGCCGATCTTTTCTGAAACGCACGGCCGCCGCTGCCTCAGCCACAACGTTGCCAGGGTTCGCCCACGCTGTGGAATCGCCTCTGTCCGGACACCGCATTGAACGCGTTGAATTCCGGACAGTCAGCGTTCCCTGGCCGCGCCAGGTCGGTCGTAATTCCCGCGGAGGCATTCACGGGAATGGGCCCACCAGGCTGCGAGTCTGCGTCCTTCACACAAACCGCGGCGCGACCGGTTGGGGACAAACTCAAGGAAAGACCGGCACTTCCGAACAACTCCTCGAACTCGTCAGCGGAAAAATGGTCGCCGAGCTAATCGCCCCAGCAACGGGCATCCGCTCGGAAGATTATCACGCCATCGATATTCCTCTGCATGACCTTGCCGGTGTGATTCTTGATCGACCTGTGTGGGCGATGACCGGGGCTAAGAAGCCGCATTTGACCAAGGTCTATTCCGGCATGATTTACTTCGACGACCTCGACCCCGCCGACGATCCTGCCGGTATCGACAAGGTTCTCGAAAACTGTCGCTGGGATTACGACTACGGGTATCGCCAGTTTAAAGTCAAAATCGGACGTGGTAACAAGTGGATGCCCGCCAAAGCCGGCCTGCAGCGCGACATCGACGTCGTCAACGCTATTCACACGGCCTTCCCGGACGTCGACATTCTCGTCGACGGTAACAATGGTTTCACCGTCGACACCATGGTCGGCTTTCTTGAAGGCATCGCCGACGTTCCGCTCTTCTGGATTGAGGAACCGTTTCACGAAACCGTCGCCGACTGGACTCGTTTGAAGGATTATCTGGTCGCTAACGGTCGTCAGAAAACGCTCCGCGCTGACGGCGAAGCCAATCCCGATTTCCCCGTACTTGAAGAACTCCAGAAGGACCACACGCTCAACGTCCGCCTGGAGGACATCTGCGGCCACGGATTCACCAAGTGGCGAGCACAAATGCCGCAATTAACGAAGCAAGGCATCGGTGTTTCACCGCACACCTGGGGCACGGCTCTCAAAACCGTCTACACCACGCACCTGATTGGCGCCTATGGAAACGCTCCAACCATTGAAGGTGTCACCACGAAAGGCGGAGACGTCGACTTTGGCGAGAACCGAATTATCGACGCTCAATTCCACCCATCCAACGAGCCCGGCTTTGGGCTGTCCCTGCCTTCCCCTTCTTAAGCATGACCTGGCCTTAAGCATGTCACGGCGAACCAGGCATCTCTCTATGACATGTGAGTTCGGCAGTAATTCTGAACCAGGAGACCTTCTGTGCTGCGAAACTGTACCGACCACTTCTTTCCGCTATTGAGTGTCGCCCTGGCGGCTGGCATCGGCGCCGGCCCGCTTCGGGCAGAAGAACGACCGTCGAAGCCCAATATCATCGTCATGATGGCGGACGATATGGGGCTCGGAGACACCAGTGCTTATCTCGGCGTGAGGCTGAGTCCCAACGCTCCGCCGATTAAGAGAACGCTGCGGACGCCCAATCTCGAAGCGTTTGCACGCTCAGCGATTGTTTTCACCGATGGATACGCGCCGGCCTCGATGTGCAGTGCGACGCGATACTCGCTGCTGACTGGACGATTCGCTCATCGGTCGTACCTGAAGTATCAGGGCTGGCTACCGCATGGACCGAATCAACCCATGATTCAGCAGGCGCTGACGACGCTACCCGAAATGTTGCAGACAAACGGGTATCGTACGGCCGGAATTGGCAAGTACCACGTTGGCATGTCATTCGATGATGGCGAGGGGCAGGTCGCTGACGACTTCTACTTTCATGATGTGGACTTCACGAAGCCAATTCTCGACGGGCCGACGCATCACGGCTTCGATGAATACTTCGGCGTACCGGGAAACACTGAAGACCCGCTTGATACAGAGCCACGCGTCCTGATCCGCAATGCCCGCTTCACCTTCACCGACCGCACGCAGATGAAGCTGATCGGCATGAAGAAACGTGAAGGGCGCATCCTGGCTGCTCCCGATTGGGACCTGCGAAACCTCGGCCCACTTTACCTGCGTGAAGCCGAGGCGTTCATTGACCGGCAGTCAAAGGAGGACAACGAACCGTTCTTCCTCTACTACGTGCCGAATGCGAATCATTTTCAACGGAACCCGGACGGTGATTACGCCGTGCCTGATAAGATCGCCGGCACGCCGATCAAGGGGCAAAGCCGTTACAGCGATGCTGCGAAGGCTGGCGATCGCGAGGACATGGTTCTGGAGAATGATGTTGTTCCTGGCCGGCTGCTGAAGAAGCTCAAGACGACCAACGATCCTCGCTGGCCTGGCCATAAGCTGATTGAAAACACGCTGGTCATCTTCACCAGTGACAACGGCCCGAACATCGGCGACAACCTCGGCCGCAATCAGGAAAGCGGCGGTCTGCGAGGCAAGAAGGCGAAACTCTGGGAAGGCGGTATCCGAGTTCCCTTTATCGTGTCGTGGCCAGCCATGCTCGAAGATGGAAAAACGAATCGGTCAATCGTGACGCTGACCGATCTCTACGCAACGCTTGCCCGCGTGATTGGTCACTCGCTCGCTCCCGATGAAGCTCACGACAGCTACGACGTCTTCGACTACTGGGAGGGCACGCCTGAAACACAAGACACTCGCCCGCGAGTCTTCTTCTGCCACCTCGGACCACCCTATCTCAACGACGCGCTGGCGATCCGGCAGGGGCCGCATAAGCTCATCGTCGATGGCGGGCTCGCCATGCCGTGGGGCTCGTGGTCAGCGCAAGGTTCACGCGGTGATTCCATTCCGACGGTCCTTTATGACCTGAAGGGTAACCTTTACGAAGACGGAGACACGTCCGATGAGCCGACAGACGAAGTCGCCAGTCAACTGGCATCAACGTTGTTGGAAATCCACAACCGAGGCCACGCCAGAGACTTGAATCTGCCGACCAGTTTAGAACTGTTTATTGATCCTGGCTGGCACAACCTGCGAAACGATGTCACTGGAGAAATCGGATTCGAATTCCGGTTACGGGACGGAAGTGACTCGAAGCAAGTCACACATCTCGGGATGTGGGACGACCATGATGCTGATCGACCAGTCCGCGCTGCCCGAGCCGTCCCCGACGATGATGAAAATGATCAGCCTTCCAGATTCATCACACAGAATAACAGACGCCGGATCGAGGCATCGCACGTTTTGCGACTGGTGCGGATCGAGTCGGATCAGCCAATCGAGGTTGCGAGAATCGAAATCGCTGCAGGAGAAGCCGGCGAGTTGCATGACTCCTTTCGATATTTCCGGTTGAAAGAACCGGTGAGGCTCAGACAGAACGCAGACTACATTCTGCTCATGTCAACCAGAGCCGCCGACGGCGATCAGTTCCGTGATCCAGCGCCTTTCGATGGCTTACCGCCACTCGTCAACCCCGGCATCCATATCAAACGAAGCATCCTCATCCGGCCAGGAAGCACGGGAAACATGACCGGCATGCCAGCATTCGAAGACCTGAGCGAATCCTTCTCCAATCATCGAGCACCGGTTGGCCCGACTATGCGGTTCGGCTCGTGACTAAATTGTTCCACCCTTTGATGTTAAATTTTCTGATTTACAACGGATGACTTCGGTAAGGGACAATTCAGATGAAATTGTTCAAGCACCAGGCACTTGTGCTGGTCAGTCTTTCTGCGATTCATGGTTTTTCGGTACTTGCGGTGGCGGCGTCACCCAACATCATCGTCATCTTCTGTGATGATCTGGGCTACGGCGATCTCGGCTGTTATGGCTCGACGAAAAATCGCACACCGAATATCGATCGACTCGCGAAGGACGGCGTTCGATTCACGGATTTTTACTCATCGAGCCCCGTCTGTACGCCATCGCGGGCCAGTCTCATGACCGGGTGTTACCCGCGGCGTGTTGGGATGCACGAAGACTTCACGGGACATTGGGTGCTGATCCCTCGCAGTCGTCGAGGTCTGCATTCCGAAGAAACAACGGTCGCCGAAACTCTTAAGTCGCAGGGCTACGCTACAGCGTGCGTTGGCAAGTGGCACCTGGGGGATCAACCAGAGCATCTGCCGACAGCTCACGGATTCGATTTCTACTACGGAATCCCCTATTCCAACGATATGCAACAAGCAGGACGCGGTGATCCACCACTCCCTCTGGTGAAACAGACCGAAGTCATCGAAGCTCCCGCCGATCAGGCAACACTGACGAGACGTTACACACAGCAGGTTGTCTCGTTCATTGAAGCCAACCAGAAGAAACCGTTCTTCGTTTATCTGCCGCACACCTTTCCGCACCTGCCATTATTTGCCTCGCCCGATTTCAAGGGAAAAAGTGCGAACGGTCGCTATGGCGATTCAGTGGAAGAGATCGACTGGTCCACCGGCGAGATCATGAAGTGTCTGGAACGATTAAGTCTGGCCGAAAACACGCTGGTTATCTTCACGTCTGACAATGGCTCAAACGGACGCAACGGCGGCTCGAACAAACCTCTGGCTGGAGCCAAAGGCAGCACGATGGAAGGTGGCATGCGAGTGCCGTTCATCGCCCGTTGGCCGGGGCAGATCGATGCCGGATCGCAGTCGAGTGAACTGGCGACGACGATGGACTTACTGCCGACCTTCTGCTCGCTGACCGGTGCGAATCTGCCAGAGAAGAAACTTGATGGCTTCGACATTTCTCCACTTCTGTTTGGCGAGAAGGCGGCGAAGTCTCAATATGAAGCGTTCTTTTACTACCGCCGCCGGCAGCTCCAGGCGGTACGTATGGGAGACTGGAAGTATCACTTCCCTCTGAATGAGACACATCCAAGATGGACATCGGCAAGTCCAACAGGTCCAGGTCGCAACGCGAAGCTCGTCAATCTGAGCGACGATCTGCAGGAACAGAAAAATGTCGACGCAGCGAATCCGAAGATCGTCGAGCAGATGAATCGTCTCGCTCAGCAGGCCATTGAGACGCTTGGCAACGATAACAAAACGGGCAGCGAACAACGCCCGGCCAGTACCCTGAAATCCTCAGGGGCGATGAGACTTTCAGCGTCCAAAAAGTAGAGATGTCATTGAACACGAAGTTGCCGCGAATCGAATTGCCCTCACTCCTATGTCATTTGGCCGATGCGGGTTTCGTATTATCCGTGGCCAAACAATGTATTCATAATGTTCCATTGTTGCCGCATCATTCTGTCGCGCCGGCAGATTTCACCGTGTGCTGCAACTGCACATCACCGTTGATGTCTCGGATCTCGAATGTGATCTTTGGCGTCGGCTGATCCCATGCGATGTTGATGACGCCGTAGTTTTCTTTGTGGTACGTCTTTGGCAGCAAGCGGAACCGATTCTTTGTGGGTGTGCCGCGCTGATGCAGTTGGTTGAAACTGCTGGAGGTGAAATCGTATAGACGGTTGGGCGCGACATCGTCCAGCGCTGACAGTTCTGACCAGTGACGATCGCCGCTGATGAAGATGGCGTTGTTGGCTTTTGTTGTTTTCAGAAGGTCCAGCATTCGTTGGCGTTCTCGCGGGAGATTGGACCATGTTTCCTGGCCGGCATCTTCGGCGATGAACTGTATGCTGCTGGCGATGATTCGCACGTCCGCCGGTTGACGGAGCTGTGCTTCCAGCCATTTCCATTGTGCGTCGCCCAGCATCGTTTTTGCCGGATCATCGTCCGGCATCCATGACCCGCCGACGCGCTTTTCGCCTCGTTTCAGCGGAGATCGAAAGAAACGCGTGTCGAGCAGAATCACCTGCAGCTTTTCCCCCGGCGGTCCGAACAAATGAGCGTCGTAAACACCGGGACGTGATCGTGATGCGGGTGATTCGGCGTCCGCTTCGCCGAGCCAGAAGTTTTCGAAGATCTGTTCGGACTCTTTTCGCATCGGGTAATCAGCACCGCCGTCGTTGACGCCGAAGTCATGATCGTCCCAGGTGGCTAAAGTCGGACAGCTGGCTCGGAGTCGTTGAAATCCCGCGTCGGCACCCAGTTTTGCGTATTTTGCTCGCAGCACATCCATGTCTTCTGTGTCGCCATAGATGTTGTCGCCCAGAAAGATCATCAGCTCGGGATTTTGATCCGTGAGCGTTTCCAGGATGGGCATCGGCCTGTCCTGTTTGATGCAGGAGCCGAACAGGATTCGGCTGACCGTCGTGGATTCGCTGCGTCGTGGCAGCGCAGTGCGAATCGAAGCCGCCACCTGTTCCGCCAGCCTGCTGTAGCCGTCTGATTTAAAATGGACGTCACCGGGCTTCGTGAACAACTCAGGGGCGAACGAACGCGTCAACCTGTTGAGATCATTGGATTGGTACGTCGTGATTCTGCATGACTCGCGCGGCGGCGGCGTTGTAGCTCAGGTCGTCATTTAGTTTGCGACCCGCTTCGCCTTCAGGGACGACTGTCGTATTCGCCCAGATCAGTACGGCCCCCGTTTTTCGCAGCCGCGTGACAAGTTGGTCCAGATTCTTTTCGTACTGCTCCAAAGACGTTGTCAGCGTGCCTCGAACTTTGTCCCGGCGGCCCTGAACCTTTGATTCGGGGTGGCGATAGCACAGGTCCCACAGCCCCCAGTTGAAGTGGATCACATCCCACCGCGTGTCACCCAGCCATTTGTCAAGCTGCCTGACACCGGTGCCTGAGTGCTGCGCGTTCCCACGATTATGAACGACGTTGGCTTCATCCTTCATCAGCTTCACAACATGCGGCGTGTAGCCCAGCGAGATTGAATCACCGATGATAAGGACGTTGGGTTTGTCCGCGGCAGCTGCTGCAACAGCTGCTGATGACCGCGAGCAGGAATGTGACTCTCTTCATGTGTGTCTTCTCCGTGTTCATTCGGGAACGCTTCGCGGGGGGGCAGGCTGGGGTTGTCGGTGTGCAGGTCTGAATTGTGCTCGATGTCGTCGATAGCACTTGGCGAGACTCTCTCGATTTCTCTAAACGTAGTTTGGCACGGCGGCTCAGATTGGATGCACTGTCGAGGTGAGCCAAACCGAATCTCTTTGACAGGCTCGCGATCGTCTCGCCTCTCCAACCTCGACACAACAAGGCGGCAGGAACGCCTTGTCGCGACCTTGAAACGGACGGCCCAGCGTTGATTGCGTTTGGAATACTAATTCGCATATCCGGATAGCCAATGCTGCATCCCTCGCGCAAGATTGCGTTGGGGAGTTTGCACCAGCAGATGAATGTGGCTTTGGCGAGCGGCAGCAACATCCGCTCGGGCCACCAGCTTTCCAACGGCTCCACTCTGCTCGCTGGCGGCCGGGCTGGACTGAAGCTCGGCAAAAACATCCTCGTGCCGAAAGGCGCGCCGCTCTGCAACGTCAGTCTGACGATGCTCCACGGCGTCCGCGTCAAAGCCGACCGCCACGGTGACAGCACCGGTGTGCTGAAAGAGATCATCGCATGAGATTCGTTTGCTGGACAATTGGCGAGGACTTCTGCGAGCTGTTGAAATCGCCGACCCGCTTTTTCGTGTTGTTACAGGTCGATTTGTTATGGAATATGCCCATTTCTTACTGCCTCAAATCCAGGCGGTAGATTATGCAAGCTGGGGTCAGGGAAGTTACAAGGCTCTCGATTTCCGGTTGGCGGCACGGTCCCCTCGACAACGACGTCGCTGTATGATCTTTCGGAGCCCGCGTGGGCTGATGTCATACGATGAAAAATGCACTCAGAAGAAGTTGCAGTGCGCAACCAGGACTTATTGATCAAATGAAGAAGCTTCTGCACTCAGCCAATCATCCTGTAATGTTCTGCTCCGTCGCGATTGGCTCATGCCTGATTTTGCTGGCGTCGCATTCGGTGGCCGATCAGAAAGCCGGCGAAAAGTCCGTTTCGCCCGACGTGATCACCACTGTCACGCCGAATGAAACTCAGAAAAACGATGCTGTTCGTCCTGAGTTTCTTCAGCCCGTACCAGTCGAGAAAAAGGCGACACCGACGTCGTTGCCGATCAAGCCTCGCGATGGCGAAACCATCGTCTTTCTGGGGAACTCGCTGGCCGCTCGAATGGAGCATTACAACTTCTTCGAGGCATCTCTGCACAAGCAGTTCGCTGACAAGCAAATCACGTTTCGCAATATGGGATTCCCTGGGCACACGCCTGCCTTCCGGCCGGAAGCAGGAACGAATGATCCGTGGGCGTTTCCAGGAGCGAAAGAGTTTCGTCCGGACATCAAGGCTCACTATGGCAAAGGGCATTATCCCTCACCAGACGAATGGCTGACGATTGTCAAAGCAAACACCATCGTCGCGTTCTTCGGATTCAATGAATCTTTTGACGGCGTGGAGGGCCTGGACAATTTCAAAAACGAACTGAGCGCGTTCGTCGACCATACGTTGTCACGATCGTACGAAAGAGCGGAGACTGCTCCTCGGCTTGTGCTGGCGACTCCGATCGCGATGCAGCAGCACTCCGATTACTTTCTTCCTTCTGCCGACGAGCGAAATGCTCTTCTGAAGAAGTATGCCGACGTGGTTCAGACGGTTGCTGACCAGAAGAAGGTTGGATTCCTTGATCTGTTCTCGCCGACGCACGAATGGTTTCGCACATCGAAGGAACCGTTAACGATCAATGGAGTCCACCTGTCTGCCACCGGCTATCAAAAACTCGCTCCGGTGATCATGCAGCAGTTGTTCGGAAAAGATGTTAAGCCCACCAATCAAGGCACACTTCTACAGGAAGCCGTCCAGGACAAAGCATGGTTCTGGCGAAATGACTATCGGATGCTCAACGGCGTTCACGCTTACGGACAACGCTGGGCTCCTTACGGCAACTTCAACTACCCGGAAGAAATCGAAAAAATTCGACAGATGACCGTTCTTCGTGACCAGAATATCTGGGCGATCGTTCAAGGGAAATCAGCAACGATCAACGTTGACGATTCGGTCACTCGTCCCCTTACGCCCATCGAAACCAACTACCAGATCAGCGTGAAGAATGGCAGCACGGAGTTTCTGAAAGCAGAAAAGGAAGCTTTGGAAACGTTCACGCTTCCCGATGGTTATGAAGCATCGCTCTTCGCGTCGGAGCAGCAGTTTCCGAATCTCGGCAATGCCTGCCAGATGCGGTTTGATAATCGCGGGCGGTTGTGGGTTTCGACGTTGCCCAGCTATCCGCATTACAAACCAGGCGATGTCAAACCGAACGACATGCTGCTGATTTATGAAGACACAGACGGTGATGGCCGCGCCGACAAGGAGATCGTTTTCGCTGACGGTCTTCACATGCCGATTGGCTTCGAACTGGCTCCCGAAGGCGTTTACCTGTCTCAGGAACCGTTCCTTGTGCTCCTGAAAGATACCGATGGAGACGACCGGGCGGATCAGACGGAATACCTTATTGACGGATTCGATCCGCACGATACCCATCATGCGATTTCCGCGTTCGACGTCGATCATGGCAACGGCATTTACATGTGCGAAGGTCGTTTCCTGCACTCTCAGGTCGAAACCCCGTGGGGACCGCAGCGGATGACCGACGGAGGTGTCTGGCGCTTTGACCCGTCGTCATGGAAAGTGGAACGCGTCATGCAGACAGACGTGTCCAATCCGTGGGGCGTTGCTCATGACGAGTACGGCCAGACATTCGTCAATGATGCTTCAGGTGGAAACCACTATTGGATGCTGGGGTACTCGATCAAAGTCCCGCACGCGGCCGAAGTTCCGAAGGTCGGAAAGTTCAACTACGAACACCACACTCGACCGACGTCAGGTGCCGAGTTCATCCACTCGCGTCATTTTCCTGAAGAAGTTCAAGGCGACTACGTCTACACAAACTCGATCGGCTTCCTGGGAATCAAGCAGCTCGACACGTTCGAAGATGGTTCGGAAATCAAAGGTAAGTTCCGTCAGAACCTGATTCAGTCGATCGATGGAAACTTCCGTCCGTGTGATCTCGAAGTGGCTCCTGACGGCAGCCTTTATTTCATTGACTGGCACAACACGTTGATCGGGCACATGCAGCACAGCGCGCGTGACCCTCTTCGTAATTCTGAGTACGGGCGAATCTACAGAATCAAACATTCGGAACGGCCACTCCTTGATCCACCAAAGGTCGCGGGTGCTGGAATCGATCAACTGTTTGAAAATATGAAGCTGCCGGAAGTCAACGCCCGCAAACGATCGCATCGTGAACTTCGTGGTCATGACAAAGACGCAGTGATTGCTGCGGCCACGCGATTTGCAAAACAGAATGAGAATGACGAGCGACTGGTGCTCGAAGCTCTGTGGGCCACATGGGGGCAACAGGCTCCGTCTGTGGAATTGCTCGACCAATGTCTGTCAGCAAAGGACCATCGAGTCCGCGCGGCGGCCGTTCGAGTTGTTCGACACTGCCTGCATATTCTCGACAATCCCGACGGATATCTGCGCCGAGCCGCGGCCGATGATCACTCCCGAGTCCGGCTTGAAGCGCTTGCGGCAGCATCATGGCTCGGCGGCGAAGCCGGTGCCGAGGTTCTGTTGGCCGTTGCGTCGCAGAAGACCGACAGTTGGATCCGCAACGCGTTGAACAGTGCGATGTTGTTGCTTAAGCCTGAAGTGGAAAAACAAATTTCAAACGGCAGGTTCAAGTCAGAAAGCCTGTCGATTGATTATGACGAGCTGCTGACTGGAAAACTCGAAGGTGCTTTGAAACCCAAGGACTACCGAACCAAGTCAAAGAAGTTCAGGGATAAGAATTTTGCCCGACAATACAGTCTTGGTCAGCGGGTCTTCTACGAAGAAGGTTCGTGCTACACCTGTCACCGGGATCACGGAGAAGGGATCGTTCGAATCTATCCTCCGCTGGTGGGAAGCGAATGGGCGACTGGTGACGAGGATCGACTGATCAAACTGACGATGCACGGCATCTGGGGGAAGATTCGAGTTCGCGGAAAAATGTTTGAAACGGCTCGCGGCGTTCCGCCGATGACTGCGATTGGAAACTTCTTTACGGATGCGGAAGTTGCAGGAGTCCTCACTTACGTTCGGAACAGTTGGGGCAACAACGCCAGTGCGATCACCGAGGAACACGTGAAGCGAATTCGAGCAGAAACGAAGGGGCGTCGTCGCTTCTACAGTCCGGAAGAACTGATCGAAATGCATCCGTTCGAGGAAGGAAGTCGACCGCCTCTTGTCGCGGAAGAACCCGCGAACGAAAAACTTGAGAAGGAACTCCTTGCGGAATCGTTGGCCGAACTCGTCAGCGATGCGTGGAAACAGGGGGACGCCACCAAAGGGGCCAAGGTCTTCTATCGCGAAAAAACGGCCTGCGCCACCTGCCACGACGCCAAGACTGACTTCCAGCTTGGGCCTAAACTGACCCTGCCACGCGAACAGGCTACGGAAGAGTTTCTGGTTCAGTCGATCCTCAAACCTTCCGCGTCAATTCTCAAAGGCTTCCAGTCGGTGACCGTAATCACTGACGAAGGAGCGGTTGTCTCTGGGTATCTCGTTGAGAAGAACGACGAGACGATCACGTTGAGCATGGTCGCACAAAAAGGTAAACGGCGAGAAATTCCAGTCGACGAAATCGATGAAATGGTCGAGTCGCCGCTTTCCACTATGCCGGCCGGACTGACAAAGTCCTTCAAGGATCGTGGCGAATTCCTCGACCTTGTTCGATTCGTTTTGGAAGTCAATCGGGGCGGGACTTCAAAACTTCGAGAGCTGAGGAAGAAAGCAAACGTCAGGCGTTAGACCTGTTTGCGGATTCGGCACGATTAACGAGAATTCCTTGCAGACGTTCTGTAAGGGGTTCTTGAAAACGTCCATGCGAATTCTCAACAGTCTCATGCGCTGACGAGTGAACGTGGGGGTCTTCCGCGGCTGGTGAGATATCCATTGGTCGTTATCTCGTTGTTGATGTTGTCAGCGTTACTGAACGCTACTCCTGCAGCTTGTCGAGAACTTCCTGAGGCGGGGCCCAGCCAATTCGTCGTACCTCGTCCGGAGTGTATTCACAGGAAATCATAAACAGGTCCTGCGTTGCTGCACGCTTTGGTGGAATGTTGATCTGCACCTGCGTGAAACCATTTGCACGCCACGATTGCCACCCATCGAGTGAGTCGCGTTTCAATATGTGTCCGTTAAGCCGGACTGCGTCGATCGTTGGGTTCTGATACGGAAGACGTAGACGAAATCCGATGCCGTGTTTGATGGCCTCGGCGGGTTTGTCGGTGATTCGTGCCTTGTCGATGGCAAGCAAGACTTCAGGACCGCTTCTCACCAGTTTCTGAAACGCATCGTGATCGACGTCGTCTCGTGACGAAACGGTTGCCAGAAACTGATCAAGGTCTTTGTGCATCGCGGCCGCGGCTGAGGATGATGTTGCGACGAAGTAGGTATCCCGACCGTCGGTTTGCGGATACAGCACGGACTGCGTGAACTGCCCCTGTCTTTGCCAGAGTTCGACTCGGCTGCGACGCCGCGCGGCGGGAGTCGCTCCGTAGGATGTGACGTAGTGCCCGATAAACGCTTTGACTCGATCAACCGGGTATCCCTCGTAGCGTTCCTGCTGCCAGCGATGATTTCCGATGTCAATCAGTCCTCGCAGCCGAGCTAAACCACTCTGTTCCCAACCCACTTCGAACGCGCTGACCATCGTGTGGTACTTCGCGTATCCATACTGAGCTGTGTAGAAGTTCGACTGACCTCGCCAGGTTCGGTCGGCGATTGGGTTCATTACGGGTCCGTGGAACGATCGCTGCCCGTCAGCTTCAAAACGATCGGATGGGAAACCGGCTTTGACTCCGGCATCGATAATCGCTTCAGTGACTCGCCAGTCCCACGGCCTGAGTGCGTAGTTCGAGTAGGCCGAGCCTGTGACCTCAAACATGATCTGCCCCTGGTACCGCGTACGGTCACCGAGCTTTTCCAGAGGGTATTCCTGGAGCCCGGTGCCGTGCATGTCCGCGTGGACGTCGGGTTGCCAACGGTCAACAACGTCGAGAACGGCTTTGACTTCAGGAGCTTTGTCTTTTGACTTGTACTCAAGTTTCTTCAAATCCCAGTGGGCTGGCCCGCCGCCGGTATAAGGATCGATCTTCGCCGCGTTGAGAAATCGATCGGTGCGGAAGAACGCCTCGGGATGATTGATCGGCATGACGAGCACGATCTGTTTGCGGCGTGTATCGCGTGCCTGCTTTGAATCGCCCAGCAACCATTCCATAAAATGCATGACTGTGGTTGTGCCGGAACGTTCGGGACCACCGTGCAGCGACGTCACCAAGGCGACCTGTTTTAGTTTGTCGTCGACGCTTGGATCGGTGATCTTCAGCAGATGAATTCCCAGTCTATCGGCAGACTCACCGATACGGTCGACCTTTAGAATTTCGGAATGTTTGCGAGCCCAGAATTGGAGCGTCGCCTCATACTCTTTAAGCGTGATTCGATGCACACGTTCCGGGTTCGCGTCGGCAGCGAACAATGGAGATGCCGGGACACTGAACCGGCATACTGCCAGAATTAACGAAGCTGCAATTCCTACTCGCATCATCAGTCCTTCCCTCGTGTGACTTTGCCGGACTTTTTGTTGGTCCATGTAAACGCCTTGTAGTCGAATCGGAACGCACCCTTGGTCGGCGCGGAAGGCGCCCAGTCCTTTGCGATCCAGCCTGCGAGTTCTTTTCGAACTGCCGCGTGTTCCGGACTGGCGGCGAGGTTCTTCCATTCATGAGGGTCCGTTTCGTGATCGTACAGTTCCTCGCCACCGTCGTGGTACCGGATGAAACGGTATCGGTCTGACCGGACAGCAGCGTTGCCTCGCCGATACTCGATCACAGCGGGGCGATTCCAATCAACATTGGGATTTCGCAGTAGCGGAACCAGCGACTTGCCATCATGAGAGTCGATGGAGTCGAGTCCGGCCAGCTCATTCAGCGTCGGGTAGAGGTCGAGCAGACTGACGGGGCGGCTGCACGTGCCGGGGCGGTATCCCGGAGCGCAGACGATAAACGGTACTCGTGTTGATTCTTCCCAGAGAGTCGACTTGTGCCAGTGCTGCTTCTCGCCGAGATGCCAGCCGTGATCCGACCACAACACAACAATCGTGTTATCAGCGTCGGGGCTCTTGTCCAGCGCATCGAGAACGTGGCCGAGTCGATCGTCGGCACACGTGATGCTGGCGAGGTATGCTCGGACCGCGTGCTTCCACGTGTCGGCTTTCCGGATTGTGTCAAAGTCACCCCGACGGTCCTTTGCCAGCTTCAACCCTGCGGCGGGTAGGTCGTCGAGATCACCGTCCATGACGGGTGGAAGAACAATCTCGTCGAGTGTGTACTTATCGAAATACTTCTGCGGCACGTACCAGGGCAGGTGAGGACGGAACAGCCCGCAGGCCAGGAAGAAGGGAGCATCCGAATCGCCGGTCCGCTGCCTGAGAAAATCAACGGTGAAGTCGGTCGTTACAGCATCGTCGTACTGGTGGTCCTCGATGGGCAGCGGCCCCCAGTCGTTCTCATGGCCAAGCTTCTTCACGCCGCTGAACGGGAATCCGGCTGGGTACGGCGTGTGCTTCGACCACGGATAGTTCAGTTTGACTCCGCGGAACCAAGGATCTTCCTGAAAGGTTAGCCGCCGAAAATCATCCCATTGATTCGGCGGATGATTGCCGGCGGTATGGTGAAAGATCTTGCCAGCTCCGGCGACACGGTATCCGTGATTGCGAAAGTGCTGGGGGATCGTGACCACGTTGGGAAGGTTCGGCAGCCACCAGTGGCCGTTGTCGTAGAGCCCCGTCGTGGAAGGACGCATTCCAGTCAGGATCGCAGCTCGCGACGGAGCACACTTTGGCGAGGCACAATGTGCGTTTGTAAACAGCACGCCTCGTTCGCCAAGCCGATCGATATTCGGCGTGTGAACCTGACCTTCATATCCGCCGAGGCAATTGACCCAGTCCTTCATGTCGTCAACACAAAGAAACAGGACGTTTGGCTTCGGCGTTGCGCCGTCGGCACGCCCACCTGCGAAGACGATCGCCGTTATGCAGAACCATTGAAGCAGCGGGAATCGCGGCGAACGTAAACTCATGAGCGGTCTGCCCCTTCGTGAGACTTCAATATCTGCAAGGCCGGGAATTTATGGCGTTCCGGGCTCAAATAGACGCTTCCAGTTGGCGACATCGTCTTTGAGTCTACTGCTCGCACGTCAAATTCACCCCTCCGTGGCCATACCGATCTCGTATTGTGGCGTTTCAAAAAACGGAACTACAGTACGAGGCTTCGCCGTTTTACCGTGCAGGATGCGGTCAGCGTGCGTCTATGGAAAAATTCCGAGCAACCAACAGGACAATCGAATCACCATGGATGGTGAATTCTCACAATCTGAAGCGAATCCAGCTGACGGAAGTGCCGCCGGCTCCGAAGCGTTGTCATTGCATCGCAGCCGGGCCGCGCATCGTGACAGCACTCACGTGAATTCTCACGCAGACGGAACTCCAGCCGTGACTGGCCGGTGCTGGTGTATCAGCAAAGGCATGGCTGGAATGAACAGCCAGACCGCCGGCCTTGCCAGTGCCGTCGGTTATCAGTCTCTTGAACAATGCAGTGCTGGCGAGCTCTCCAACGCCGCAGGGTACGAGTTCATCAATACCCGAATGGCCTTTCCGTGGAGCTGTTTGCCGTTCAGTATGATTCCGCAATCCGGACGAGTGCTCAAGCAGCCGGAAGCTCTCGAAGCATCGCCGCAACCGAGACTGGTTGTTTCGTGCGGCCGTCATGGAGTAGTCCCGGCACTGTATTTGAAGAAGAAGCTTGGGCGAGACGTCTTCACCGTTCACATTCAGGATCCGAAGTGCGACACGTCCGGGTTTGACATGGTGCTGATTCCGAAGCACGACCCAGGTCGTGGCCCCAATGTTTACCTGACGATGGGAGCGTTGCATAAAGTCACTCCAGAGAAGCTGGAAGCGGCTCGTCATACGCCCGAAGCAGCTCAGCTTGTCGATCCAATCCGACCGCTTGTGTCCGTGCTGCTGGGGGGCAAGAACGGCTACTACTCGTTTTCACAGGCGGACATCGACCGTCTGTTTGAGAAGCTAAACCGGCTGGTTGACAAACAGAATGTTCGGTTAGCCGTGCTCACGTCGAACCGAACTCCAGTCGAAATCTGCACGCGTCTGGAAAGAGACTTCGGCGACAACCATTTCATCTGGAATGGCCAGGGAACAAACCCGTACTTCGAAGCTCTCGCCCTTGCAGACTACATCGTCGTTACCGGTGACTCGGTTTCGATGGTCACTGAAGCAACCGCCACCGGCCGGCCGGTTTTTGTCGAACACCTTACCGAGCGACGTACTGCTCGCCGCTTCCGCAAGTTTCACTCGATGTTCGAAGAGGCCGGACTGACTCGGCGTTTCGAAGGCGAACTTGCCGAGTGGGAATACGAACCACCGAACGACACTCCGAACGTCGCTCGCCTCATCCGAGAAAGAATGGCTGAACAATGAACCTGTTATACGCTTTGAAAAACTCGACGACGCAGTTTGACTCTCCGTACACACATTGGGTCGTCGAGCAGCCGGTCACTTCGGAAGTACTGACCGAGGTTGTGACCACTCCGATGAACAAAGGCCCGCGAGCGTTCGACGGAACTCGAGCAGCCGACAACGGCGGCAATGGCGTCGACGCCAAACTTCGCCTCTACATCACCGACGAAAATGTCGACGAGTTTCCGGCACTCGGTAAGATGATCGACGAACTACTGGCTCCGGACACTGTCATGCAGTTCGAAAAAATGCTGCAACGCGACCTGAGCGACGCTTACCTTCGCGTCGAAGCGATTGCCGACGTCGACGGTTTCTGGCTGAAGCCGCACAAAGACATCAAAGAAAAACTGATGTCGATGCTCGTCTACGTGAATATCTGGGGCGAAAACGAAGAACTCGGCACGGACATTTACGACGACGATCTGAACGTCGTGAAGACGATTCCGTACCGCAACAATCTCGGTTACCTGTTCGCTCCAGGCGACAACACCTGGCACGGCCTCGAAAAGAAAACGATCAACACGGTCAGACGGTCAATCCTGATCAACTATGTGACGTTCGAAACGTGCTGGAAAGTGCCAGACACTCGCATGCAACGTGCGGCGGCGTAGCTGCCGTTGTTCGGTGAGTCACTCCGCTGGACGGACAGCGACCATTGTTCGCACTACACTTTCGCGATCTGAAAACCGAAGAATTCTGCTCGTCGTGAAAGCCTGCTGTGACTGTTGACGCTGACTCTATTCGATACATCCTCGCCCTCGAATCGTCGTGCGACGAGACTGCGGCTGCGGTGATCGATCGAGATTTGAATCCACTATCGAGCGTTGTCGCATCGCAGTACGAACTGCATCGTGACTACGGCGGCGTTGTTCCGGAGATCGCGTCGCGAGCACACGTACGTCGGGTGTTGCCGGTCATTGACGAGGCGTTGAAGGAAGCGGGGCTCGAACTTTCTGATATCGGAGCCGTGGCGGTCGCTACTCAACCTGGCCTTGTCGGATCGTTGCTGGTCGGGCTTACGGCAGCCAAGACGCTGGCTCTGGTGCTCGACGTTCCGTTGATCGCCGTAAACCATATCGAAGCGCACATCTATGCGTGTCGGATGGCGGCTAAAGTCGACACGTTTCCGTGCATTGGCTTCGTCGTGAGCGGCGGGCACACAAACATCTATGACTGCACGAGTCCTGTCGACTTCGAGCTGATCGGTTCAACGATCGACGATGCGGCGGGAGAAGCGTTCGACAAGGTCGCGCAGATTCTGGACATCGGGTTTCCGGGTGGGCCAGCCGTTGAGGAAATTGCCAAAGACGGTGATCGAAAAGCGATCCGCTTTCCGAGGACGTTTCTTAAAGAGGACCGGCTTGAGTTCAGTTTCAGCGGCCTCAAGACAGCCGTCCTCTACACCGCGAACGGCGTCCCGGGTTCGCACGTAAAACCCGAGCCGCTGACGCCGCAACGAGTGGCCGACATCGCGGCGAGCTTTCAGGCTGCTGTCGTCGACGTTCTGGTTGGGAAATGTAAGCAGGCGTTGCAGCAACGAAATCGGAGCATTCTTTGTGTTGGCGGTGGCGTGGCCGCCAATTCACTGCTTCGTCACAAGCTCGAACAGATGACTCGGCGCGAAGGATCCCAACTATTCGTCGCTCCAATGTCGCTCTGCACTGACAACGCAGCGATGGCCGCGATCGCCTGGGAATCTCTCGATCGAGGCCACCTCGCCGACCTTGATCTGGACGTAACTCCCGGACTCGTTCGGCACCGAAAACAGAAGACGAAAGCGCGAAGCTGATCGAACTGGTGGCTTTCGAGTGACTGATGTTAAGGCGTCGTGAGTCTCCCGATTCCGAATGTGAAACATAAAGAGGAACCTTCGAATGTCTGAAACACCTCTTCGAATTCTGGTCGTCGGTGCTCACCCCGACGATTGTGAGATCACCTGCGGCGGCACAGCGACTCTCTATCGACAAGCCGGACATGTCGTGAAGTTTGTCAGCGTCACGAACGGCGAGTCGGGGCACCACGAAATCTTTGGTGACGAGTTAATCGCCATTCGCCGTGCAGAAGCAAAAGCCGCGGCGGACACTGTTGGGATCGAATCCGAAGTTCTGGATTTCCGCGACGGTAGACTGGAACCGTCCTTCGAAGCCCGCTGCGTGCTGATCCGGCTGATCCGTGAATTCAATCCGGACCTCGTGCTGACGCACCGCCCGAATGACTACCACCCGGACCACAGATACACATCTCAATTGGTCTGTGACGCCGCTTACATGGTGACCGTGCCACCGGTCGTCCCGGAGGTCCCCGCTCTGCAAGACAACCCGGCGATTGCCTACGTGGCGGACAACTTTCAGAAGCCGGCCCCGTTCGAACCAACTGTCGTTGTCGACATCGCTCCAACGATTGAATCGGCAGTCGACATGCTGCACTGCCACACGTCGCAATTCTACGGCTGGCTGGCGTACAACCATAAATACGACAGTGAATTGCCAGAATCAGACGACGGTCGACGGCAATTTCTCGGACAGCTTTTTCGAGATCGAATCGGCGGCCTTGCCGACAGATTTCGCGAGAAGATTGTGGCAACGTACGGCGAAAAACGTGGCAACGAGGTTCAATGGGTCGAGGCCTTCGAACGCTGCGAATACGGCAGACCTTGGAATGACGAATTGATCCGGAAGTTGTTTCCGTTCGTACCCGGGGCTTAACACGGCCTGGATGCTTGCTACTATCGTTCGAAATTCTGCCGGCGATACTTGGTTTGAGACGCAAATTCCGCATACGTTTCCTGTCAAATCAGCGCATCTTGCCCTGATTTCGACCTTTCACTACCATCGCCCGAGTGGCCAATCTCGATGCGGGTAATCTGTAGTCACCCGTCTCGACCTATCAGTAAAGTCCTGTTGAAACGTATTGACTTGTGACGCGTTTTCAGGGCTTTCGCCCGCCGACAATCTTTTCTCAGTCGTCAGGATGTATGCCGGCTGAGATTTATCGAGCAGACAGGTGAACTATGAAATTGAAGAGCCCATCGAAAGCTGCCTGTACCACCGTCACTGTTGCTGTCCTGCTAGTAGCAACGACGATCTTCGCCCAGCAACTCGGCCGGCCAACGGCTGAAGACGCGACAACGGCACGGCTCGTCTGCAGCATGATCAACCGGTACCACATCAATCATGGTGAGATTGATGATTCAGTTTCACCAAGGTTACTCGATCGATTTATCGAGATGCTCGACCCTCAGAAAGTTTACTTCCTGAAGGAAGACATCGATGAATTTTCACGTCTGCGGACGCAACTCGATGACCTCGTCAAACAAGGCGACGTTAGCTTTGCTTACGACGTTTTCGACATCTACCGCCGCCGCTTCGATTCGCGAATGGATCACGCTCACAAACTTATCGATGTAGAGCATGATTTTACCATCGAAGAAGAACTCAACACAGACTTCGAGGCACGTGCATGGGCATCCACCGACGCAGAACTCAACGAACGATGGCGGCAACGAGTTAAGTTCGACGTACTGAACCGAACACTCGACAAGGACGAAGACATCGCCGAGGTCCGAGACCGACTGCACAAGAGATACAACACACTGCTCCGCTCGATACACGACACAGAGAGCTCCGAAGTTCTGGAAATGTTCCTCTCGTCGTTAACGCACTGCTTCGATCCGCACTCAAGCTACATGTCTCCGCAGACTCTGGAAGAGTTCCGCATTTCGATGCAACTCAGTCTGGACGGCATCGGGGCAGCCCTTCGTAGTGAAGACGGCAATACCTTCATCGCCTCTATCGTTAAAGGTGGGGCCGCTAACAAAGATGGACGGCTGGAAGTCGGCGACCAGATTACGGCAGTCGCTCAGGAGACTGGCGACTTTGTCGATATCGTTGAAATGAAGCTAAGCAAAGTCGTTCGGCTCATTCGCGGAAAACGCGGATCAAAGGTTCGTCTGCAGGTCGCCAAAGCCGACACGAATGAGTCAGTGACGTACGAGATGATCCGCCAGAAAATTGAGCTTTCCGAGTCCGCTGTTAAAGGCGAGATTATCGAGACGGCTGATCGACTTGGTCGTAAAGCAAGGATCGGCGTGATCAATATTCCGTCCTTCTATCGCGACTTTAACGGTGCCGAGAAAGGCCTCGACGACTTCAAGAGCACCGCTCGCGATCTTCAGGAAGTGCTTGTCGATTTCCGACGACAGGGTGGTGTCGAAGGCATTGTCATCGACCTTCGGTACAACGGCGGTGGAGCACTGAGCGAAGCCATTGAAGTAACCGGCCTGTTCATTGATCAAGGACCAGTCGTCCAGGTCAAAGAACCAGGCAGCAAAGTCAAAACTTACAGTGACGACATTGCAGGTGCTTTTAACGAGCCACTGATCGTTGTCTGCAATCGCATGTCGGCATCTGCTTCAGAAATATTTGCGGGAGCCATCAAGGACTACGGTCGAGGAATCGTCATCGGAGATATGACGACTCACGGCAAAGGGACAGTTCAGAACGTGATGCCCGTCAGCTCACAACTGTTTTCATCGTTCTTCAAGCCGCAGGACCGCGGAGCTTTGAAACTGACGATCAATCAGTTCTACCGAGTGAATGGTGACAGTACCCAGAACCTCGGCGTTAAGTCTGACTTGGTCCTGCCATCGCTGCTCGACCATATGGATATTGGCGAGTCATCATTGGACAACGCTTTGGCCTTCGACCAGATCGCTGAATCCGAGCACACGTCTCTGGCATACGTAAATGCAGATGTCACATCGCGTTTGAAGAAGCAAAGTACCAAACGAATCGCGGCGAACGATGAGTTCAAGAAGATTCAGGAAGACATCGCTGACTACGTCGAACGAAAGAATCGGAAGTCGATTCCTTTGAATGCAGAAAAACTTCGAGCTGAGCGTGCGAAGGATGAGAAGAAGGACGACGACGATGACGAAGACATCGATGACGAAGAGGGGCCTGTTCTGCCCGTGACCGCATACAACGACGAAGTTCTCAATATTGCTGTCGACTACGTAGAACTTCTGCGAGGAGCGGTAACCGCTCAGCGATAATAGCTTCCCCTGACTCGGTTACTTGAGTTTGAAATGCCCGGTCAGAGGCTTGGTTGATAACAACGCAGAAACGCCCGCTTTCGAAACTCGAAAGCGGGCGTTTTGCTATTTGGAGCCGCTGTTTCCAGCGACGTTGCTGATGATCAGCCCGCTTCAAAATCAAGCGGCGGCGGAATCTGGAAACATCCTTTCCTCACGGCGAATGATTTCCGGAGTGATGACGTATTTGCGTCCCTCCTCCTGATCCGGCAGCTCGAACAGGATGTCGAACATTGATTCTTCAATCACCGCTCTCAGGCCTCGAGCACCAGTTTCTTTGCGAATGGCAATTCGAGCCACTTCGCGAAGAGCCTCGTCGGTGAATTCGATGCTGGATTCTTCCATCTCGAAGAACTTCTCGTACTGACGCACAAGCGAGTTCTTTGGCTCGGTCAGGATTCGTACAAGATCATCTTCCTTCAACGGACTGAGACCAGCGAGTACTGGCAGGCGTCCGATGAATTCAGGAATCAATCCGAACTGCATGATGTCCTCAACACAGACTTCGCTCATCAGTTCTTCGTGTTCAGCGACCATCTCTTTTTCAGAAACGCCGAATCCGATCATCTTTCGACCAAGTCGCTTCTGAATAATGTTGTCGAGTCCGACGAACGTTCCGCCGCAAATGAAGAGGACGTTGGTCGTATCGAGCTGAATGTAGTGCTGCTCGGGATGCTTCCGTCCGCCTTGTGGCGGAACGTTGGCAACCGTACCTTCGATCATCTTCAGCAGAGCCTGCTGGACACCTTCTCCAGAAACATCGCGAGTGATCGACACGTTGCCGGACGTCTTGCCGATCTTGTCGATCTCGTCGAGGAAGATGATCCCTCGTTGAGCTGCTTCGACATCAAAGTCGGCTGAGTGCAACAGCTTCAGAAGCAGGTTCTCGACGTCTTCGCCGACGTAGCCAGCTTCCGTGAGGGTTGTCGCATCGCCAATGGCAAACGGCACCTGCAGGAATTTAGCCAGCGTTTTGGCCATCAGAGTCTTGCCGCAACCAGTCGGTCCGATCATCAGGATGTTGGACTTTTCGATCTCAACATCGGTGTCGGCCTCGGACATCAACATCAACCGCTTGTAGTGATTGTGCACGGCGACTGAGAGACTTCGCTTTACTGGATTCTGGCCAATCACATACTCGTCAAGATGCCCAACGATCTCTCGCGGTGTAGGGACTTTCGTGAAGAGCTTCTGTGGTTCGCCGCGGCGGCGTTTTTCCTGCTCAAGAATCGACGAGCATAGTTCAATGCAGTCTCCGCAGACGTAGACGTCATCCGGTCCTTCGACCAGTGGGCCTACTTCGCGGTAGCTCTTACGGCAGAATGAGCAGTTGGCATTCTTCTTGCCATTAGCGGTTCGTTTCCCGGTTGTGAAGTCTTTTCCTGAGGGCATTCGATTTCCTTCAGTGCTGTCAATCTCGACGGAACTAAATCTCACAGTCAAAGACCTGACTGCAAAAAATGATCCCGCGATCGGTGATCTCAATGGTGCCGGGCGGTCGAGCCACACTGGCCGTTCGCACGCCGTAGATTCTTATGTCGGGCTCAACCATGAGTCCGACCAGCCCGCAACGCCTGGGTTGGTGTCAGATTCCCTGACAATGACAACCGGTCGCGGATCCGTGCGACGGTCAGATCAACTCTTCAACTTTCCATCCCGACGTCCGCGTCAGGATTGTCTACGTATGAATTTGTAGAATTGTCGAGTAGTTGCCCCTCAATGGATCGGAATTCCTGGTCAGTCAGCTCACCCCGACGTTCCAGATCCTTGAAGTGGACGAGCAATTCAGCTTGATCAGCCGCAGTATCGGAACCATCCCGATACCAGGAGCGAAACTTCAAAGCAGACCAGATCAGTACGATCAGACATAACGACGTTAAACAGTAAGAGACTGCACTCTCTCTGATTATTGTCGAAACTCTATCAAGTGCGCCAAACAAAACGGTCGTCCGTAGCAAGAGTACTTCCAGGTTCTGCCAGCTATAAAAAACAGCCGATCCAACTGTCGCTTGATCAGTCCAATCGAAAACTGTGACGCATTTTACCCTGTTTCCTGCAGAATCAATCCCAGTTCAAGGTGCCTGCAACTACTTGTCCTCGGATGGTTCGCTGTCTGCTTCGTAGAACTTGTTTGCTGAGAGCAGTTCCAGGCAGAACAGGATGAGCACAATTCCCAGAATGACGGGAAAAACTTCCACTCCGAGTCGTCCTGCCGTTACAGACCGAGTCAAGCTTTCGACATCACGAGCGACGCTGTAACGACCTTCACCCAGCAAGTTATCGAGGTCGGCGATTGTTGCCTGCGAAAAGTCGCTTTCTCTGGAATCGTGGTTCACAGAAAATGAAATCAGCCGTCCTTCCGGGCGAGGCTTGATCAGGTAGTGCCCTACTTCGTTGGCTTCTTCGATCCAGATCGAATCGGAATCCGCTGCCACGACTCCTGGAATCTGCGCTCCCGCTGGCATGCGTAGTAAGTAGTCTCGAATCGGTTGCTCGCGATCGTTCTCAATCACGATTGCGTCGTTTGCGGCGAAGTTGAACCTGGCATCAGTTCTTCCGGTCAGGAAAAGCACCAGCCGGTCGACCAGAAGAAAGAATGGCCACTTACCTACCAGAAGGTTCCATTGTCGTCGATCGTCGATCTCCAGATTTCCGGCTGTTGTAAAAAGTGCAGAACGGCCTCGGCCGATCGCACGTGTAACCACTGCCGGCGATGATCGATCATCGGTAAATCGAACAAGCACTTGGGCATCGCCGACTGGCTCGACATTCCAGCTTTTCCAAACAGGAATCAGGGCGACGTCTGCTGCGACTCCCTGAGTGTCAAAGTCTGCAAGGATAGGATTTTCCGTATCCTTCACGTCGAGTCCACATGGTTTGCGAAACAGACGGACGACATCAAGCTGGGCAGGCAGAACATCAAGGGCTTCTGGTGTCGTCCACGGAGCGACCTGGATTCCCCGTGCTCCGTCGAAGGCTGCAGATCCCAGGAATCCGAGCAATCCTCCGCCTGAGGAAACGAACTGTTGAAGTTTCTTCCAGGTGCGTCGGGACGGGGCTGGCACGTTGACCAGGACGACCAGGTCAGTCTCAATGAATTCAGCCGTGTCCAGTTTATGTGCTGGCACAAAAGTTACCTTGGCTCCCGAAGCCGTCAGCAGGCTGAACAATGCGAACCCGGGGCCAGCCTCGACATTCTCTCTTGTTGCGTCGCGAGCAGGCGCGATCAGTAACACTCGAAGTTGCGGCCGCGTGCCAACGGTTAGAAATAGTTGGTTGTCAATTGCCAGCGGGTCGCTTGTGACCAGTCGCAACTCGCCCCGGATGACTTTTTCGCCAGTCGTGTCAGTAGCAAATTGCAGAGGTTGCGGGATTCCATTCTTCAAAGTAACTGCCAACTGACCTCGTTCAATTGGCTCGTCATTGATCCCGTGCGTGTAAAACTCGACCGTGACCTCCTGGCCATCGAAGCCCTGTGAAACCAGTGACGCCTCAACGACGAACTCGTCATCGCTCGACACTTCTTCGTCCGACAGTTGCAGGCCGGCCAGAGCCACGTTGCGAGGTTCGTCTACTCCTGCATCAATCAGGTAAACGCTCGCCCAGGGCAATCGTTCAAGTTCTTGCCGCAGTAGTTTTCCCGATGCTTCCGTCCATGCCGATCGAGACAGATCCGTGAAGATGTAGATTTCGCGGATCAACCGGTCAGTCTCAAGTCCCGCCGCGTTGTCCCCAGACGCGGACATGGTTCGCTTGCGATCGTCTTCCTGGAGTCGCAACGCGGATCGTAGCCGATCATTCAGCGGAACAAACATCGGAGACGTTTCGAGTGAATCGATGCGTTTCTTCGCTCCAGCAGTGTCTGCCTGAAAGAGCACCGGCAACGTGCCGGACGAGTCGGCAATGGCGATGCGACTTTGACGAGGTAGCGTCGACAAATGCTCGCTGGCAAGTTCTTTCACGATGTCCAGTCGAGTCATTCCTTCCTGTCGATATTCCATGCTTTGAGAAGTGTCGAACAGGAAGACAGCAGCAACCGGAAGGTCCGGTGAAACTTCTGGAAGCGGCGCAGTGATTGCGGCGGCAACTCGCTGTTGATAAGGCCACCCGATCAACAGTAGACACAATAGAAGTCCGGCAAGACCGACAGCTCCTCGCAGTGATGTTCGCCGAGAAGCGATGACGTGATTCGCAACGCCCTGCTTGCGCCAACGGGCCATGACCAGGAAATACGTTGCCAGCGCCGCCCCAACGATGATCAGAAGGGTCAACGTTTCTTTGAGATTCAGCCCGTACTGCGCGGCTGGAAGCGACGGTCTCATCAGAGCCGCGACAAGAATTGCCAACACAAACACTCGTAACAACAGCAGCCAAAGGTGCCGAAGTCGAATTCGACGAACGTTCTGTCGACGGCGTTTTTGAATTAATCGCAAAGCAGGGAAGAGAAGCTTCTTCGGCTTAGCTCGCATCATCAGGTGCAGCACGACCGGAATGGCGGCGCAGGCGAGACCAAAAATCAATGCGGGATTCAGAAGTGACATCGACGGCTGATTCGAGCGTTATGTGGTCGGAAAGAAGAACTTCGAGATTCGCGGAGATTAGTCGATCCATCGCGCAAACGCCAAAACGTCACACGCGACGAGTTACCAGTCCTTCGTCGACCAGACTTCTTACTTCGCCACGGCCGGACGAACTGAGGCTTCAGCATCGATCCCCGCCGAAACTCGCAGCGTGTTGGAATCCACGCTGGCCGTCATCCAGGCCCGGTCGAGCAGTTGCAGGAATTGATCAAGTTCTTCCAGTCGACGTTCAGCATCGGCCTCAGGAACCTTGTCACGCCGTGCCTGGCGAATGAACCATTCTTTCTGAGCCGCAAGCATCTGACGCGTCGCGACAGAACTCGCGACTACGTTCTGAAGATTACCGGTTCGTGTTGCTGATGCCGGTCCATCTTTTTGAGCAGAAGTCAGAAACGATTCGCATAGATCAGGGGACGTTGCGAGGATCAATTGTCCGCCGGAAATGACGAATGCTGGCTGAAAGAATGCCACCGGGTCGGCATAGTGAATTGCCGCGTCACCAACCTTTCGCTGTTTGACGATTGAAACTTTTTGCCCAATCGCGTGCACGTTGTGGACGCCGGCCAGGACTCCCAGCCCGGATCGCAGCGAACTTTCTAAAGCAGCTTCAGCCGACACGAGTGTTTCGCCGTTTCCTGGCGACTCATCAGCCGTATCTGTTCTTACATCGATTGCGAATATCGAATCGACAGGAAACGATGTCGAGACTTTTGGGTCTCTCGACTGAACGCTGAATACCCACGAAGGGCCAATGGCTGGCAGGACGTCGGCGACTGGATCAAGTCCGAGCAGCAATCCCTGAGCGACTCGTCTTGCCTGAATCAGATCTTTCGGCAGGTTCGACTGTGTCTTTAATGAAGCCAGGATCAACTTCGCGATACTTGGTGAGGCAACTTGGCCGCTCATGGCAAACAGGGAGTCAGCCGGAAGAGACTTAGCGGATGGTGGGGAAGACTTCGCAACCTGTAACCAATCCTGCCACCAATCAGGGGTGCCATTGCTGTCGTAATCTGCCACGAGGTCGAGTTCAATCGACTCGTTATTTGTCAGGCTCAACGTAAGCCACTGACAGCGTGCCAGAGTTGCCTCAACGGTAGAGAAGTCTTTGTTTGCTCGGCCGAGCTCGCTGATTAGAACTCGAGGATTCACATAGACCGCTGCCAGTTCGGTGGCGTGCCGTCTCGCAAACGCCTTGTTGAAGGGTTCGTAGACCGACAGACATTCAGGATGCCCTGCTGTTTTGCCGGCCGCTTCGCGGGGCTTATCCGAATCATCTGTCGCTTCGGCTGCCAACTCGATCGTACGTTGAATCCGGTCTTCGCGAATCGACATCACCAGCACATTATCGAGGATTGCGTACCAGAAGCCTTTCGCATTCTCGTCGGCGCTGGCTTTTACGGAATGTGTGTATTCGACGTCGCGATACTTGTGAGTCTCGGCGCGTTGTCTTTCCAGAACGTTCCATGTGGCCAGTGCCGATTTTGCCGCGGCCGGACTTTCGACCTCAAGCAGCAGCACGCTGTTCCGTGCAAGGTCAGCTTTGGTGCCCGGTGTGTGATACCAGGCGAGAACCACATCCTTACTGAACAGCTCTCGTCGCGACTGATCAAGCGGTTTCCCCGACGCCGCCTGAACGGCAACTTTGACGAGCTCAAGCTGCTGGTAGTCGGGACTGTTGACCCAGTCCTGAAAGAAGGACGCGCGTTTCAGCCGAGCGCCAAACTCAGAGTCACGTAACCGTTGCCACTGAGCGTCCAGCTTCCGAGCGTGGAGACAAGCGACTGCATCCCGGTCAACGAGTTGAAACAGGTCGCGTGCTTCGGCGATTGATTGCCAGCCGCTCGCTGACAGCACAACTGCAATCAATGCGGCCGACACTCGCCGAGAGATCAGGGTGACAGCGGACCGAGCCTGATGACGACAGGATTGCGAATTGAATTTTAAGTTAGCCATTTCGTATTACTCGCTGATTTTCTCTGCGGCCCAAAACCGGACAGGGTCGCGTTTCCTCGCAGGGTGCCCTGGAGCATCCCGCCGTTACTTAAATCGTAAGTGTGCCCGACGAGTCGTCGTCTTTGAAAAGAAACTCGAACGCCTTTTCAACGGCTGATGGCTCCGAGGATTTTCGCGGTATAGCGTCGTCACTTGAGTTGTCCGAATCTGTAGCCGATTTCAGTTCGTTTGAAATTCCGAGGTCGTCCTTCAAATCAGGAACGAACACGCTGAAGCCGCTGGCCTGATGTGAAACGCGACTCGTGATGCCCTGCCATGCCGACTGAGCATCCGCCACCAGGTGACTGACATCTGCGACCTGATCTTGCGGTGGCTGAAAAAGCTCAGGCGGTTGCTCAGGAACCAGTTGTTTCGGATCGGGATTGTTGTCCGCGACAGTTCCGGGCTTCTCTCGAAAAACGATCGCGACCGCCATCAGCACCAACGCGACTGTGACGACAGTTGGCCAGATGTTGCGGCCTTGCGGTGATGTACTATCAGCAGTCGGCGGAACCACGACGCCAGCATCCGAGTCCAACCTGCCCACTCTCGGATCTGCATTGCCCATGCTGGTACTGTCAAACGTTCCAGCGACAGCCGAGCCGTTCGACGAGACAAGGCCTGCCTGCCGAGCTGCGTCGATGACTCGGTCAGTCAAATCATCGGCCGGACGTTGCGGAACCCACGCTGCCAACGCCGTTCCGATCACCAGATGCTCTTCGTAAAGCACACGGCAGTCCGAGCATGACTCGATATGCGACAGCACTTCGGCATGCCGAGGGGCGTTCGTCTGGTTGGAGATGACGTGCTGATTATCCAACGCTGCGTCCAATTGTTCGCGAATTTCCTGACAGTTCATATCCGCTCCTCGCTTCGTATTCTTCTCATTCCGTAGTCTGCTATGACTTCGTTTTCCCAGATTGCTCTTCTTCTGTTGGCCTTGCTGCTCAAGTTGCTTCTAACATCGATGGGTCCGCCACGACGCCTCGGTCCTGCAGCCGTTTCGCCAACTGAGCACGCGCCCGGTGCAGCCATGTTTTGATCGTGCCCTGCGGGCAGCCCAGTACTTCACCGATCTCCTGGTAGCTCAATTCTTCCTGGTGATACATCACGAAGCACGTTCGGTAGTCTTCCCTGAGTTCGCCAAGAGCCAGTTCCAACTCTTCGCCAATGTCGAGTTGCTCCTGCTCATGCTTTGAGTGTTCGCGTCGCTCGGAAGCGAGATCGATGGCCAGATCGTTCTGCGACGGCAGCTTCGATCGCTTTTCCAACGCGGTCCGACATCGGTTAGCAGCGATCGTCAGCAGCCACGGTTTGATTGGCCTTTGTTGATCCCATTTTTCGAGGTTCCGGAACACTCGAACCAGCGAGTCCTGCGCGACGTCTTCCGCGTCTTCACGATGACCGAGCATTCGAAGGCAGAGTGAAAACACCAATCCCTGATACTTGCTGAGAAACGCGCGCATCGACAGCTCATCCCCGGTCAGGCATTGCTGAACAAGCTGCACGTCTTCCGACACTTTGTTTCCTGTTTGACAGTTGGTGCCCCCTGTGGGGCCGGTTAATGACTAAATCACGTCTCTGCCATGCGGCAGATGCTGGACTGTTACCCTCACTGACTTACAGAAGTTTCACGCGGCAGACTGTCGCCAGGTCCCTTGCTGAGCTGATCTTGCTTCGGATTGCCGGAACCGTTCGAATTCGCCGACTTCTGGCGATGAAACTGCTTCTTTCGACGAAATCGAAAGAGTTCAAACATAAATACACGCGATCCACTTGCCCAATGGGAAACAGCGTACGCCGAGGATGCGATTCACGGCAACGTTCGTCCCGATAAGATGACTGATGGAATCAACAATGCGAATCTGGCCTGGGCGTCCTTACCCAATGGGGGCGACCTGGGACGGCACGGGCGTCAACTTTGCCCTCTATTCGCGACACGCGACGGCCGTCGATCTTTGCCTGTTCGAGGATCGAACATCCACTGAAGAGTCTGTCACCGTACCGCTCAAGCGAGGGACTGGATTCGTCTGGCATGGATATCTTCCAGACATTCGACCGGGACAGCTTTACGGATTCCGCGTTGACGGACCATACGACCCAGTCGCCGGACACCGCTTCAACCGGAACAAGGTGCTGCTCGACCCGTACGCAAAGGCGCTCGGTCGTGACGTTACCTGGGACGACTCACTGTTTGGATATTCCGTCGGTGAGTCAGACATTTCGTTCGACAAACGCGACAGCGCTGCCGTAGCGCCGCTGGGAGCCGTCATCAACGATGCCTTCGTTTGGGGTGATGATGAGCGGCCCGATGTTCCGTGGAATAAGATGCTTATCTACGAGGCCAACGTTCGCGGCCTTACCAAGCTCAATCCGAAGGTCGCCACTTCACGGCGAGGCACTTACGCGGGACTCTGCGCGCCGGCAGTCATCAGGCATCTTTTGAAACTCGGCGTAACATCGGTCGAGCTGATGCCGGTTCACCATTTCGCGAAGGATCAGTTTCTTGTCGAACGAGGCCAGACCAACTTCTGGGGCTACAGTTCGCTGGGATTCTTCGCGCCTGAGATGACGTACTCGTCGGCGGATTCGCCGCAGGAAACCGTGCGCGAGTTCAAGCGAATGGTCAAGACTCTGCACAAGCACGGTCTCGAGGTCATTCTGGACGTCGTTTACAACCACACCGGCGAAGGCAGTGAGATGGGGCCGACGCTGAGTTTTCGGGGAATCGACAACTCAAGCTATTACCGACTCGCTGGCAACCATCGGTACTACGACAACTTTTCCGGCTGCGGAAATTCGTGGAACGTCAACGATCCGTTCGCGCTGCAACTGATCATGGACAGTCTGCGATACTGGGTGCAGGAAATGCACGTCGACGGTTTTCGATTTGATCTGGCGTCAGTGCTCGGCCGAGAACCTCGCGACTTTGATCCTGGTGCCGCGTTCTTTGATGCCGTGCAACAGGACCCCGTTCTGTCACAGGTCAAGATGATCGCCGAACCGTGGGACGCAGTCGGCAGTTACGACCTCGGAAACTTTCCAGGACTTTGGAAAGAATGGAACGGCCAGTACCGTGACACGGTTCGAGAATTCTGGCGAGGCGATCACGGAAAACTCCGCGACTTCGCGACCAGAATCTGTGGCAGCAGCGACGTCTTTCAGCACAATGGCCGCAGCCCTCTGGCAAGCATCAACTTTGTGACTTCGCACGACGGATTCACGCTCAAAGACCTGGTCAGTTACAACCAGAAACACAACGAAGCAAATCTGGAAAACAGTGGCGACGATCACAACCGCAGTTGGAACAGCGGCTTTGAAGGCGAGACAACTAACAAAGACATCAATCAATTACGGGAACGCCAGCGAAGAAACTTCCTGACGACATTGTTCTGTTCGCAAGGTGTTCCGATGCTGCTGGCGGGCGACGAATTTGGTCGCACTCAAGACGGAAATAACAACGCCTACTGCCAGGACAATGAGATCAGTTGGGTCGACTGGAATCTCCAACCCGAACAGAAGGCGTTCCAGAAGTTCGTCCGGCGAGCCATTCAGATTTGGAATGATAATCCCGTTTTTCACCGACAGACGTTCTTCAAGCCGTCGATGCACGGTGAGTCAGAGAATCTCGATATTCACTGGTTGACTCCCGCTGCCGAGCCTATGACCAGTGCCGACTGGGAAGCGGGTTTCGCGCGGTGCGTCGGTATGCTTCTCGACGGACGAATGGTTGAAGAATTTGATGCCAGTGGGGAACCACTGGAAGGCGAAACGGTACTGCTTCTCATGAACGCCAGCGAGGACGACATTGCGTTTTCGCTACCACCACTCGACGAAGACAGCTATTGGCAGTGCGAACTCGATACATACTACCCTTCGAGACGTCCGAAGAGCCTGCCGCCTGGGTACATCTATTCGCTTAAGACTCGCTCTATGTCACTGTTTGTTCGCCGCAAGGAAAGGCGGAGTACAATTCGTAAACGCGCGGGGCAAAAACGAAAATAGTTGAGCAAATCGGAAGCGTTGCAGCCTCGACACAAAGTCTTGTCACTTCAACAGTGGCTGTATCGCCTTGGCCCAGATTTTGTAGCCTTGCTCATTCAGATGCAGGCCGTCCTTGAGAAACAACTCCGGTCTGGGTTTGCCATCTTTGCCGAGCATTGGTTTGAAGATGTCGACATAGTCCATCTGCTTATCTGCGGCACAAATTGCAGCAATTGCTTTGTTGGCTTCGCGGATTTCACCAGCCAGATTCCATCGCTTGATGCTCGGCTTAATCGCAATGAACGCGATTCTGGTGTCAGGCAGTTTCTTCCGAACGACACTGACAAACTTCTGAAAATCGGCTGTAACGACTTCAGCCGATTTGCCGTGCGAGATGTCGTTGTCTCCAGCGTAAAGAAGGATAACTGCCGGTTGATGCTTAAGAATGATTCTATCGGCGAAGTGAATCGAGTCTGCAATCTCTGATCCGCCAAAGCCTCGATTGATCGTTTTGAAATTCGGAAACGATTGATCGAGTTTCCACATGCGAATGCTGGAACTTCCCACAAACAGATTCGCCCCTTTTGGTTGTGGTGACGTCTTGTCTTGCGATTCGAACTTCTGAATCGAAGCTTCCCATTTCTCGAAGTTCGGTTTGCTGGCTTTCTCGTCAGCAGAAAATGCTTCTCTGGCCGGAGACAAACAAAGAGCCAGGCAAAGGACAGCAAGCGATGTTACTGAGAATTTTAAACAAGCATTAATCTTCACAACGTTTACTCCTGAAGAATCGGTAAGCATCCAAACTCGTTCCAAACTGCTTAGCTCTGAGACATCGAAGTCGTGGTTTCCGCCAGTCGCTCGACGACTGACTTTGCGTTTCCGTCGTCGATTGCTGCCGCCGCAAGTTTTGCGGCTTCTGCAGGGCTGGCCGCTTTACCTGCCGCGACCAAAGATGCGGCTGCATTGGCGACGACAATGTTTCGCGATGCTCCCTGAGCACCGTCGAGGATTTGTCGAATCCGATCAGCGCTTTCGGCAGCGCCATCGACGACCAGTTCATCGACGCTGCATTCGGGTAGCCCAAAGTCACTGGCTGACCAGGTTCGCTCGACGACGCCCTCACGCGAAACGTCAAACACAGCCGTTTGGCCCCAAAGGCTGACCTCGTCGAGTTCGTCGTTTCCGCACACCACTAAAGCGCGATCGCAACCGAGTTCAAATAATGCCGTCGCGAGTTTTTCTGCAAAGTGTTTTCGGTTGGAGCCGAGCAATTGAAATTGAGCACCGGCCGGATTGGTCAGTGGTCCAAGAAGATTGAAAATTGTTCGGATTCCCAATGCCTTACGAACCGGTACGACATTTTTCATTGCAGAATGAAGCAGCGGTGCAAAACAGAAACCGATGCCGACTTCGTCGACGCACTTTCCGACCTGTTCGGGTGAAAGTTGCAGATTGATTCCGAGAGCCTCGAGCACGTCGGCCGACCCGCTCTTACTCGACACACTCCGGTTTCCGTGTTTCGCGACGGGCACGCCGGCCGCAGCGGCGACAAATCCCGTTGCCGTGCTGATGTTAAAAGTGTGCAGCTTGTCGCCGCCGGTCCCGCAGGTGTCGAGCAATCCCTTCGACTGGCATTCGATACGCGTCGCGCGTTGCCGCATGACTGCGGCGGCTCCCGCAATTTCTTCGACTTCTTCCCCACGAACGGTCAGAGCGGTCAGCAACGCGGCGATGTCAATCTCTCCGCATTCGCCGTCCATGATTGCAGCAAATGCCGCCTCGGTGGCGGGACGAGGAACCGTCTGCCCGTCAAGGATATGGTTGAGTGCCTGGCGAATAGAGTCGTTCATAGCGGAGCCTGATGAGTTGCCGAAATCGGAAAATGAATCGCGTGTGGGGCAAAGTGTCCTGCGGCCGCCCGGTGACGATCGTGTAGGAAGCCGCCAGTATTTCGCTTCACGACGCCGTCGTCGAGTGTGCACAGGCTGGACGAGCTTCGATCGTGACTTTAGCTTTGACATCGCCGAATGACACTTCGGCGGAAAACTCGCCTGCTATACCGAAAACGAATTCGCGAATCAGCGAATTCAGTCACGAATCCGGAGTTTCACCATGCCACTGAATCGACGTCAGTTTATGAAACGGACCATGCGTGGCGTCGCCGCCGCTGGTGCTGCGAATCTTGTCGCCAACGAAGTTGCTCAATCCGGCCGATTCTCGATTCCCGGACTGTACGCGGCGGAGACTTCGCCGAAGAAAGCCTCGAAGTACATCGACGTGCACACGCATATTGGCACAACGTGGAACGGGAACAAAGAACTGACGGCTGACGACCTTTTACATTGGATGGACGAGCACGACATCGAAAAGTCGGTACTGCTACCTCTGACGTCTCCAGAATCGTCGAGCTTTCTTTTGCTGACCGAACCGGCGCTGGCCGCTGCGAAAGCGCATCCGGATCGCTTTATCCCGTTTTGTTCAATCGATCCTCGGACGTCGCTGCGAGGTGGCCGGAAGGGTTTCCTCGAAGTCATCGGAAAATATGTTGATCAAGGGGCTCGCGGGTTCGGCGAACATAAAGTGGGACTCGATTTTGACGACCCGCTCATGATGCAGATTTATGACGTCTGCCAGGAATTGCAGATCCCGCTGCTCTTCCACATGGACAACTTGCGAGGCAAGGATCAGCCGGGACTTCCGCGGTTGGAACATGCTCTGGCAACGTTTCCGAAGCTCAACTTCCTGGGACATGGTCCGGGCTGGTGGGCATCGATTTCTGGTGGGCTGACGCAGGCCGAACTGATGAGCTACCCAAAGGGCAAAGTCCGGCCAGGTGGGGCGATCGACACGCTGATGGGGAAGTATCCGAATCTGTACGGCGATCTTTCGGCCGGCTCCGGAGCGAACTCGATCAGCCGCGACCGCGAGTTCGGGCGCGAGTTCATGATTCGTCGGCAGGACCGGTTACTGTTTGGAACCGACTATCTGCAGCCCGGCCAGGCCGTTCCGCAATTCGAACTGTTCGACAGTCTCGATCTTCCGGCCGACGCTGCCGCGAAAGTTTTCCGCGGCAACGCAGAACGAATTTTGAAACTCAACTCGTAGATCGCTCAGTCGTCGATTCGGATTTCGAATAGCTGACCGGCATCTTTCTTGCCCGACCGTGCTCCGCCAGTTGCAAACAGGCGTCCGTCGTCGCTCGACTTAATGGCGATGCCGTTCACCGTTGCTCCTACGTCGAAAGATCGCAGCAGCTTGCCTTTGGGTGAGAGCATTTCAACCCGATGTCCTTCTCCGTGGGCGACAAAGACTCGCCCTGTTTTCGGCTCAACGAGCAGTCCGTTTGCAAATCCGTTCTCGTCGTTGTCGGACTCTGCATTAAGTCTTGCGAAGACTTGCTTCGGTCCAACATCTCCCGGAGAGCGAATCTCAAATTCAATCACCTGCCGATTCTGACTCTCAACAACAAGCAACTTTGATCCGTCAACGGACAACGCAATTCCTTCAGGAAATGCCAGAGTCTGAGCAACAAGGGTCACGCTTCCGTCGGCAGCGATGTAATGAATTCGGCCGATGGGATTTCGAATTCGAGCGTAGCCTGGGTCGGTGAAGTACACGCCGCCTTTTGAGTCGGCAACTAAGTCATTCGGTGCTCGCAGGAAGTATCCGTCACTTCGAGTCGCGACTTTGCGAACCTGCTCACCAGCTTCGTTCAGTTTGACGATGGCTCGCTGCCCGGCATCAGCAACGATGTGAGTTCCGTCGGGAAGAATGACGTGTCCACGTGGAGAACCCATCGTTGCCCACGGCTCGACCATACCGTCTGACGAGACCTTCGAGATGTGTTTACCGTGTGAGACGAACGCGTTTCCAGAATTGTCAAACACAACATTGTCGGCCGGCGACCAGACTTCAGCGACTACTGATACGGCATCTTGAGCAACAGACGGCTTAGCCGGTTTCGGCGAAGCCTTTGGCTTAAGCGGTTTTGAGGCCGGTTTACTTTTTACCGAATCAAGTGCCGGAAGTTTTCTATCGGGCTTGGCGATCGAAGCAAGCTGATCCTGTTCTGGTTTATCGATCGATGTTGTCAGTTCTGGCTTCGCTGGTTTGGTCGCTTCGGGCAGAGGTAGATCCAGGTCAATGCTCGGCGCTGTTTTCTTTGCCACCGTGGCTGGCGTGATTACCGGCAGGGACGCCGTCTCGCCTGTGCCTTGCTCCGATTTTTTTGTCTTAACTTCACCCTTGGGTGTCGTTACGGGAAGTTCACCGTCCTCGCGTCGCCGATCTTTGCTGGGGTGTCGTCGAGCGTGTTGCCGGTACCAACTCTTCGGCAGCGGCGATTTCGTCTTTGGCGGCGGAAACAGGTCGAACGTTGGGCTGTTCGTCGACTCAGGCTCGACGGTCGGCTTGTTTCTTCAGCGGCGTTAACTGGTGTCAGGTCTGATTTCAGGTTTCGAAGCGCTTGCCGTGTCTCTTACCGGGGTTTGGCACTGGCACTTCAGGGTTGGCCACGATCGGTTCGAAGGGCTTTTCGAGAGGGTTCTCGGCCTTTTCCTTGGCTGGCGGACCCGTGGCCCTTTTTCGGCGGCCGGCTTGCTCACCACCACGTCCGCTCTCGTCCGTTCTGCGTCAGGCGGACGTAGCTGGCGGATTTCGGACTGTCCTCGGGGAACAGTTCTGACGGGGCAAACGGGTCTAGAGGCCGTATCGGTGCTGGCGGCTTCTTTCGCGACACGGTTTCGGGCTGAGGCTTCGCCTGTGGTCAGCTCTTTCGTCGAAGTGACTTTTTCGACGTTTCGAGTCTTTGGGGATTCGGTCTCGGGCAACGGCAACGCCTCGGCGCAGAGCCCGGTCCCGGAGTTGCTTCCCGAATCAGCCAGCAGGGGGCGCGGGAGGTTCGAGGTCGCAGCTCTTTTGGCACGTCCTCCGCGGACGGGGCTGCGTTCGGCTCGGTATACGGCGCGGTCTTAGTGTCGGCCTCCGGCACGACTAATGGAGCGGGGGAGACCGCGGGAGCTGGCGACACGTGAAGGGGCGGGGTACGCTTGTTGGCGCGGGCTCAACTTCAACCGCGGTGTACTGAGCGCTGCGGCACCCTGACAAGCCGCTGATCACTGAGCGACCCGGCGATAACAAGATGTGGCGAGGTCTTCTTCAACCAGCGATGAAGGTTCACCATAGCAGCACGCTCCTTACGGTTTTCTCGTCATGTTGGGTGAGCCGTTCCGGCTCCAGCGGCCCCGCTTCATACGACCCGAGCGAAGCCGCTCTGAAGATCGGCAGATGTCAAACGGAAAGTCATCTTCAACACGCAGAGAATCGCCTGATCCACTGACTTCGGCGCAGGAGCGACATTCAAAGCGGCTGATCCAGAAACGTCGATCGATCGTCTCGTGGTTGCCGTGAGCATGTTGCCCGAGGCGACGGTCGTTCCGAACCTGCTGGCGCGATGGGTTCTTTTGCCTCCGGTTTGGAGCTTCAACTTCGACCAGACCGCAGCACCGTCACAGCCCGACCTGTGCGACCGGCGTCTTCCACAATCCCGCTTCGTCACGCAGGAAGCGTTCGCAGCGAGCAGGCCGGCCAGGCGTAACGACTGATTCTCACAGCTCGTTCCGTTCGGCTTGCCCGGCCACAGCGACCAGCAGCCGTTCGGCAAGTAAATCTCGTGGATTCGTCCAACGTCGTGGTAACCGTCTTCCTCGCAGATATACTCACGGACTTGTCTAACACGTCCGGAACCGTCTTCCTGCGACACGATTTGCGAACCTCTTACTGAGTAAACTGCTGATTGGAAACCTGCGTGCTTTCGCAACTCCGACAACATCATGATTCGCAGATCAGTCGGCCAGTTCCGTGGGCGATGCAGTACTCATTGCCGTTGCTGCTCGCGGGAGTGATGTTTGGAAGCCTGCCGGCTGTTGCCTTCAGCCAGGTTGAGCCCGCATTTCAGCCAGACGGTGCTCCCGGAGAAAACCTGGCTCCTGGGGCTGTCGGAGAACCGTTTGCTCAGGCGGCGACCGAAGAAGCGGATGTTGCAGCTGAAGAAGAAGTGGCGGCAGAAGAAGCAGACGATACGACGCCCCCGGAAGATGCCGACGATCCGCGGTCGCAGCGGAATCTCGACAACATTGATTTTCGTGCTCCCATCATTCGGTCGAAGCAAGCGGCCTGGCAGAAGATCGAACACGCGGCCGAGGGGCGAGGCTGGGACGAAGTGCTGCAGCGACTCGATCGTTTTATCGGGTCTGTCGATAGTCCGGCGTCTGAGGATTACGTCATCCGTCACAAAGATGGCAGCTTGAAATCGGCGAGACTCAGCATTGCCAGGTTACTAGGCAGCTTGCCACAAAACCGGCGCGTTGCTCGGGCACGAGCCGAGTCAACGCTGGCAAAGACTCTGCTGGATCAGGCCGTCCAGGAAAACAGTCTACGACAACTGAGCAACGTCGCGGTTCGGTTCTTCGGAACGTCGGTGGGGTATCTGGCCGCCGATCAACTGGCTGCACAGCTCGTTGACCGAGGGGAATTTGCCCTCGCCGCCAGTTGGTTGAATCTTCTCCAGAATTCTGACGCGTCGCTGGTGCAGTCTTCCGCCTGGCAGAAGAAAGCGAGTTTGATTCATGACCTCACCAGCCAGCCAAAAGAACCGGCGACGTTGACCGATACGATTCAGAGTCTTCGCACACAATTCGTCAGCGCAGAACCTTCTGCACTTTCGCAATGGCCCGTCCCCGGCGGCAACTCAAGGCGACATGCCGAACCGTTAGCGGCAAGTCGGCCCGTCATGATCCGTCGGTGGGAGTTTCCAACGACTTCTCACCCTGGTCTCAGGTCCACAATCGAACGGCTCGTTACTGATCTGACTTACCGTTCTGTTCCGACGACGCCCGCGGCAGCTCCGATCTTTGTCAACGGTCATCTGATTTGTCGGACGTTCAGAGGTATCGAGGTGCTTGACGTCGAGTCCGGGAAGCATCTTTGGACCACGGCCGAATCTGCTTCGGTTGAGCGGTTGCTTGGATCCGCATCGCCGAGCGCAAGCAGCGTTGCGGACCTGATGCCGAACATGACTCCGTTGCTTTCTGCCTCGGCCGCTGTGGATCGAACCGGCGGTCCCATTGGGCAGTTTCTGTTTCAGAACGCGGCTCACGGCCTCATCAGCAGCGACGGCAAAAGTGTCTATTTCCTGGAAGACGATCCGGTTTTCACACTCGGCCGAACGAGCATTCGCCGAGTGAATGGTGGGAATGCTTCGCCGCGACCGGACTCGACTACTTCCAATCGCCTGAAAGCCTTCGATCTTGAAACTGGCCAGCCTGCATGGCAGATCGGTGGCTCCGAGACAAATGAGCGGCACGCTCCGGACCTGGCTGGCTGGTTTTTTCTGGGGGCTCCCTTACCCGACCGAGGCGACTTGTTCATCGTCGGACAAAAGGAAAACGTGATCAGACTGTTCTGCCTGGATCCTGGAACAGGTTCGGCAAAATGGTCGCAGCAGATCGCGTTTGCAGAAGAAGGTCTCGAAAGAAACTTGAATCGTCGGCTGTGGTCCGCCCAGCTTGCGACTGCTCACGGAATCGTCGTTTGCCCCACGACGGTTGGCTGGCTGGTTGGCGTTGACCGATCAACAGGCACGATCGTCTGGTCGCATCGATATTCGGAGCGGCGGCCGACGGGGATGATCGGAAGTCCGCGACTGTTTCGAGGAAACCGAGGTGGCATCAAACTGGCCAATGAATCAATTGGCAACGCGTGGGTTCCATCCGCCCCGATCGTCATGGGCGATCGAGTCGTCTTTGCACCGTCCGAGCCTCGCGACGAATCCGACAGCACAACTCGCTTCCTGGATTGTGTCAACATTTTCACTGGCGAGCGAATCTGGTCACTGCCGCGCGAGCAGGCTCTGGCCGTTACTGGGACCGCTCACGGCCAGACGATCGTTACGTGGCCGAATTCGATCGTGATTCTTCAGCCCGATGGAGAAACTCGAGCGGAGGTCGAATTTGATTCGGAAGACGGACTGCCGTGTGGCCGCGGCGTTGCCGCTAATGGCTCGTTCTGGTTGCCTTTGCAGAAGAACGTTCTGCTGCGTTTTGACATCGAACAAGCCAGCCTTGCCGAGCGGATCGAAGTCGCAGCCGGATACCCAGCGCTGGGGAATCTTGCCTTTTATGAGGGGCTGCTGATCTCACACGCCCCGGAAGGCATCACCGCCTGGGAATTGGAAGAAAGTCTCAGTTCCCGCCTGGCAATGTTTCGCTCAACGGGTGACACCACCACGGCAGACATCCTGCAGGCTCAGGTGGCGTTGTCGCGAAAAGATTTCTCTGCGGCCATCGACATTCTTCTTCCGAGACTATCAACGGATCCGGACACAATTCTGCACGAGTCGATTCTTCGACTATTGATGCAGGCCGCGTCGGGGCAGGTTGAATCGAAACCGCAAGAGTCTCTCGCATTCCTCGCGCAAGTCCAGCCGCTGTTCGAAGCCGCGGGAGTTGAAGGGGCAGAGTTCGAACGTCGGCGTCGTCAGCTTGAAGTCGAAGCTCTTATCGAAACGGATCGTCTCGAAGCGGCCTTCGGAAAACTGCTGGATTTGGTAGTGATGGCCCACGCAGGAAACGTCAAACGTGTCGACGATCCACGAATCAGCGTGTCGACGGATGCCTGGCTGGCTCGACGGTTGGAGATGGTGTGGGAGCTGATGCCACCGGAAGCTCGAACCAGGAATTCACCAAGAGTCGCGAGTCTCATTGAAAAGCCAGGCAACTCCGATGCTACAGAATTGTCGTCGGAGCGAGCGGTAACACTCTTCGGGTTTCACCCGGCAACGCGAAAGCTTGTTGCGAAGCTGGCGGGTGAGGCGATTGCTGAACGCCGTCTGGCGGACGCAGAGCATTGGCTCCAGCAGATCGCCGAGACTTCGCCGCAGAGTCAGATAGCCGAAGCACTGATCCAAAGGCTGCAACTCCGGTCGGACCTTGGCATCGTTGACACGGAAACTCGTCAACTCGCTAATCGGCTTCAGCAGGACTTCTCATCAACACAGCTACCCGACGGAACGGCCCCTTCGGTCAAACTGAAACCACTACTGGCAATGCTCGACAGGCCACAGCAAGCCGAGTCTTCAGATTGGGGAACGTTCAATCTGGTCGGCACACGAACGGCGCCGTCGCAACAAAACCGCAAGAGTCCGAGACTGATCGCAGACCGTCCTTCAAGTAGATTTCGAGTGACCACCCGCGCCTCCGGTACTGGATCAAATCGCCTGAGTTTCTTTGAGCGAGGAACTGGCGAGTTGTTCTGGACAGTTTCATTGCGATCAACCAATAGCCCCGGCATCCCGAGCGATCAACGGCTGGCCGTGTACGAGGCGGGGCCGCTTTACGCCGTCCTCAGCAACAGCGTTTTGAATATTCTGTCGCTTGCTGAACGGCGAGTTCTATGGACTCAGCCCGTTGAAAATCTCGACAACGCACGACGCATCCCGACGAAACGCGGGCAGCCCCTGGAAGACATCAACGAGTGGATGCTGCGACGCCGTGCCGGATCGATGGACGCCGTTCCAGTCTTTAATTCGAACTATCTTTGCAGTCGAGCGTCGCGATCATTGTCGGTTTTCGATTCTCGGACCGGCAAACTTCGATGGCGGCTTGAGCCACTTGAAAGAAGCGTGCGGATCGTTGGAACTCGGAACGCCGTATTTCTGACAAGACCTGATGGGACGTTCTCAGCGGCTCACGACGCGCTCGATGGAAAACTGCTTGCCGCCGAGCAATTCGGGCTGGAAGAGGCGGAGTCAGCGATCGTCGTCAAGGTCGACGAACACTCGATTGTCACGATGACGAAATCTACACCGGACGAAGACACCGACAAGAACGCCCTTGTTCCCGTTCCGGTCATCATCATGCGTTCGGTTGATCCCGAAACAAAAAGAGAATTGTGGAGTCATGAATTCTCGGCAAAGTGCAAAGCCCGCATGATTTCGAACGACAAACTGGCAATCCTCGCCCGTTTCGGCCGCATCAAACTGTTGGATTTTCGAACTGGCGCTCTGACAGAGTTTGAAAAGATCCCACCGCAAGTCAGACGTGGCACCCCTCCCCCTGAGTTTACGATTCTTTCAGACGGAAGAAACTTATTCGTCGTGCTGACGCTTGGTAAATCAGGAAACAGCAACCGACCAGGTGTGCCGAGTGTGCGTCTGAACGGGTATGTGTTCGCCTTTGACATCGAGACGGGGACGCTCCTGTGGCCGAAAGAAAATCCCAGTCAACATTTCATTGCGGATCAGCACCTCATAACTGAGCGGTTGGATCAGATTCCGTTTCTGATTACGACCAGCCATCGCCGTGATTTTCTTCGCCAGCCTAACGAACTTCGCCGGATCCTGGTTCTTGATAAGCAGAGTGGGAAAGTCCTGCTCGATACAAAGGACGAACCTGGTGACTCGGCGTTTCATTCGATGTTAATCGACACGGAAAACCGCCACGTGGACCTGCTTTCAAATGCCGAACGTCTTCGACTGCAGGCCGTTCCCGTGTCAAAGTGACTCGCAAACTCGGCATGCGGCGTAAGAGGGTTTGCAAAACCTGCACCTCGCGCAGAATTACGTGTCCGCAGCGATTTTCATCCGGCGGTTAGCCTCGGAGCAGCATGTGTCAGGTGCGAAAATCTCGACGAACTGCGAGGATTCTCTGTCTACTAACGATCCGAATTGCGGAATCTCTGGTTGATGACTTAGTCCAACCAGCAATCCGCCACTCGAACATAGAGAATCACCTGTGTCTGACACTCCGGCCGTTTCGGTCATCGATCTCAAGAAAACTTATCGCAGTGGGCTGTTCCGTCGCCGAAAGGTCGAAGCGCTGCAGGGCGTTTCGTTTGACGTCCGACCGGGAGAAATTTTCGGGCTGCTTGGTCCCAACGGAGCCGGCAAGACAACGCTGATCAAAGTCTTGCTGGGACTTGTTAAGCGATCTGCCGGCAAGGCGAACGTGCTTGACTTACCAGCCGGTGATCGCCGAGGCCGGATGCGCATCGGCTATTTGCCCGAGAACCATCGAATTCCCAGGCACCTCACCGGTAACACGGCTCTCGAATATTACGGCCAGCTCAGCCACATGCCGCTGAGCGAAATTCGATCCAAACGCGGCGAACTGCTCGATTCGGTTGGGCTCGGGAAGTGGGGCACGGCGACGGTCGCCAGCTACTCGAAAGGGATGCTGCAAAGGCTCGGTCTCGCCCAGGCCATGCTGCATGATCCGGAATTACTGATTCTCGACGAGCCGACTGACGGAGTCGATCCCGTCGGCCGCGCTGGCATCCGCGACACGCTGTTCTGGCTGAAAGATCGCGGCAAGACCGTCTTCCTGAACAGCCATTTGTTACAAGAGTTGGAACTTGTTTGCGACCGCGTCGCGATTCTTCAGAAAGGTCTCTTGAGACACGTTGGCCCGATTCAGGAATTGACTCAGGCCGCCTCGCCGGGTGTGACATTTCGACTGACCAGCGACCAGGAAAATCTCCAGGACGCGCTGCACGTACTGGATAGCGCAGAAATCTCCTGGCGACCGATTGAGAATCAGGGACAGCCGACTGTGATTCTTGAATCCTCTGACCAGCCGACGATCGACCACGTAGTCGACACTTTCCGAAAGGCAAACGTCAGCATCTCCGCGATCATTCGCAAACAACTGACGCTTGAAGAGGCGTTTCTGCAATTGGTCGATCGCGACTCCGACGAAATCGACGACGTTCGACGTGCACAGTCTGAAGGAGCTGTTCCAACAGAGTCCGAAAAGACGACGGAAGGAGGCAACTCATGAGGCCTTACCTTGCCGTCATCCGTGATTCCTTCCGCGAAGCATTCGCCACACGCGTGCTGTGGATCATGCTGATTCTGATCGGCGTGCTGCTCGGTCTGCTGGCGCCGCTGGGGTTTGAACGAGCACTCTCGGTGTCGCTGCAATTCAGCGATTTCCAGAACCCCCAAGCGTTCATCAAGGAGCTCCGCGATAACCGCAACTCGTCCGAAACAACTGCTGGCTACGTGTGGAGTCGACTGTCCGATGATTTCAAGCAGGAAGTCAAAGATGTCACACCGGACACCGATCGCCGCCGACGAATGGGTGTTCTTGGTCGAGCACGCAACGAGATCAACCGTCTGTTCGGCGAGCCAGACTTTTACGACAAAAAAGTCTGGGCAGACACGCGACTCGGCTCAGAAGCCAATGAACTACTGGATCGCGGCTTGACTTCACTGAGCGAAGAAGAGCGCCGTCGCTTCAACCGCCTGGCTTTCGAAGCCGCGTTTCCGTCACACATCGAAGCGTCTGGCCGCGACGCAATTCAGTTCGTTTATCTTTGGTATCCGCTCGGCGATGAACTGCCGATTCAGGAGACGCAGCTTCAGCAGATTGGCGAGCAGGTTCTGTCGTTCCTGGTCAGCCGACTGGTTGGCAATATTGGAGTTTTCATCGCTCTGTTAGTGACGGCGTCCATCGTGCCGCAAACGCTCGATTCCGGCGCGATTGATCTGCTGCTCAGCAAGCCCGTATCCAGGCCGCTGCTTTTCCTCAGCAAGTTCTTCGGAGGCTGCACGTTCATTCTGCTGAATGCGACCTTCCTGATTGCAGGGTTGTGGGCAATTGTTGGGTGGCGGTTCGGAATCTGGAGCGACGGATTGCTGTGGACGATTCCGGTTTTCGTTTTTGTCTTTGCGATTTACTACTCAGTGTCGACTCTGGCCGCCGTAATCTGGCGGAACGCCGTTGTGTCGATTGTTGTCTCCATCCTGTTCTGGGCCGTCTGCTTCGCCGTCGGGCTTGCCAAGTCATCGCTCGACAATTGGTTTCTCGACAGTCGCCGAACGGCCAACATTATCCCGGCTGGTGAGACGCTGATCAGACTGACTCAAACGGGCAGCGGCTACGAGTGGGACGACGAGAACCGCGAATGGCGTGAACTCTTTGAACAACGCCGGCGCGGTGGACCTCCCGGTGCAGGACGGCAAGCTGCCTGGCTCGGTGCGTATTACGACGCGACAAACGAGCGGCTCGTCGGGATTCGTTCTGGTGGAGGTTCTCGCTGGTTCCGGGGCTCGTCCAAGCTAGCCATCGCCACGCAGGACGACGACTGGAAGCCTCGGGAAAGCATCGAAACTCCCAGCGGCGTCCGAGAACTCTTGCCAACACGTAACGGCGACATACTCGTTGCCGGAACGGATGGGCTCTACCGTCTCGAAGGAGAAGCCATCGGACCGGCTGACGCGTTCAAGCTGTTTGGCATGTCCTTGCCCGGTCTTGGTGAAAGCGCTGAATTCGTACGAGTCGACGATCAGTCTCTTGAGTGGAAGCGTCCATTTGCCGCCGCAATCGACGCGGTCTCCGGTCGGGTTGTTGTCAACGTCGGAGACACTCGGGCAATTCTGAAGGAAACCGACGGTCGTTACGTTGTTGAGAGTTCGTACCAGCACGAGTCGACCGATGAGGTTCTCTTAGGTTTTTTGGGCGATACGTATCTAACGGCGAACCAGAACGGTCTGATTCACATTTTCAATTCCAACGGGAAGGGACTTTGGGATTTACAAAGTCCATTTGGAAACAACGAACCTCGGCAGATCGTTACATCGCCAGACGGCAAATGGGCGGCCGTGCTGTTTCATCATCGAAAAGTGTTTCTCTACTTCAACGATGGAGAGAAGACGGGACCGGAATTTTCGTCACTGATCGGCCAGGGCGACATCTCGGCCGTCGCTTTTGACGCTGATTCTTCATTCCTCGCTGCTGATCGTTTCGGGCGGATTACCCGTTACGCGCCGGAAGAATCCTTCGCCATCAAAGAAACGATGGAGCCGCAGCCAGACTTCCTCGAAACGCTTTACACACGATTCATCGACCCGGTTCACACAATCTTTCCGAAACCTGGCGAAATGGAAAACGTCGTCACGTGGCTGATGACCAAACAGCAAACAATCGGCCCGGATGACACCGACGAACTTTCCGCCTCACGACAGGTGATCGATATCCAGGAACCGCTGTGGAGCAACCTCGCCTTCCTGGCAATCATGCTGACCGTGACCAGCATCCTCATCACACGCCGCGACTTTTGATGGCTGCATGAAACCATCGCTCAAGGAGAATCCTCATGAGTGCCCGTCTCGAACATGCCAACCTGATCGTGCGTGACATCGATGTCACAATTCGTTTTCTGCAAACAGCATTTCCAGAGTTCGGCATCCGTGCTGACGAAATTGATCCCGACGGCACACGCTGGGTGCATATCGGAACTCATGAAACCTACATCGCGCTGAACGAGTCAACGGTCCGCCCGGCGGAACAGTGGAAGCCATACACGGGCGTACCGGGAGTCAATCATCTCGCCTACGAAGTGGACGACGCTGATGCGCTGCGTGACCGCATGACGGCGGCGGGCTACGAAGAGTCAACACCGCCGAACAAACATCCCTGGCGAAAACGAGTCTACTTTCTTGATCCTGACGGTAACGATTGGGAATTCATCCAATACCTGACCAACGACCCCGAAAAACGCCACGATTACACGATCTCTCACAAATGACTGTCTCGCAGATCGCCTGATACAGAATTGGCATCGCTGGGAAACGAAATGATTGATGAAGCAGCCGAAACAAATCCGACCGTGCCATTTTATGTGCAGGCCGCTAAGGCGAGCTGGATGGCGCCATTGGTTGGGATTGTCGTCTTCAACGTCGTAGGAAGAAGCGCAGAATCACTGGATGTGTCGTTTGTCATTGCATGTCTCGCGGGTGTCACTTATGTGGTCGGTCTTGTGTTTGCGGTTTGGGCGGTTGTTGGAGCCTTCCGGAAAGGACCGCTCAGGATATTGATCCCGGCGTCGATCGGCCTCTTGATCAACGGCTTGATCCTTTTTGCTTTCATCGGGACATTTGATGTCGCTCGGCAACTGGCCGAAGCTCGGCGATCGGAGCGTGATCACGATTCATCACTCACAGGTGAGGAGTCCTGGGGCGGATTGAAGACGCATGTGGTCGGCACACCCGTGGCCGTCGCAGAAATGGCCGTCGTCCTGCTTCATGGATACGGTGCTCCGGGAACTGATCTCGTCGCACTGGGAGAAGTAATAGATGCCCCGCCGAAAACCGCATTTCTGTTTCCCGAGGGGCCGGTTTCCCTCGAACAGGGTGGTCGTGCCTGGTACCACCCCAGCGGCGAGCATCTTGAAGAAACCAGAACACAAATCCGCCAACTCATTGCCGAAATATCTCGAAGCTCTCCTGATTGCGACATCGTTCTCGGCGGATTTTCGCAGGGCGCAATCCTCGCGAGTAACATGCTGACCGAGGCCGAGAACTCGCGGCTCAAAGGCGTCGTTCTTTATTCGCCCGCGTTCGACCTAAGCCATCCGCCGGCCGATAGCCAGCCTCTACCGAAGGTCCTGATTGCTCACGGTCGGTCAGACCGAGTCCTGCCGTTTTCTGAAAGCGAGAAGCTTCGAGCAGAACTGCAAACTCGCGGTTGCGAGATCACCTGGGTTCCCTTCGAAGCCGGACACACAATCTCAACGTCGGCAATCGCGGCCACTGGCGAGTTTCTAGGAAAACTCACGCAGCCATCCGAGTTTCTCTCCAAAGACGCTGTCGTTCCTGCGGACGAGTAGCTGATCGTTCGCGACAACGATCACTCGTTCCGGAACTTGAAGATTGCAGGTATGATCTCCCCCGCGAGTCCTGTTTGCTATTCGGCATCTGAAGACGACGGGGGCTGATTTGAGTTCTGAATCCACTGGCAGTCGATACAGCGACGGCGATGAAATTGGTCGAGGGGCGATGGGCAGTATTACCCAGGCGACCGACCGAACTCTCAATCGCGCCGTGGCGATGAAGATTCTGCGACACCAGGGGCATGAGATTTCTGAATCTCGATTTGCTCGCGAGGCGATGGTGCTGGCTCGGCTGGAGCATCCGAATATCGTCCCGATTCACGATTTTGGTCGCCGTGCCGACGGTTCTGTCTTTTACACGATGAAGCTGGTGCGCGGTGAAACTCTAAGCTCGATTATCACCGGAATTCGAAACGGCCAAGCTGAGACTCTGGAGCGATACACCCTGGCGAAACTGCTGCAGGTGTTTCGCAAAATGTGTGATGCGATGGCATTTGCCCACCACCAGGGAATCATCCATCGCGACCTGAAACCTGAAAACGTCATGGTCGGAGCCTGCGGTGAAGTTCTCGTCATGGACTGGGGCTTGGCCAAATTATCAGACAGCCTTCAAACGAACGCAGCTTCACCCGATTCGACCGAACGGCCGCAGGTTGTCAGTTCAGATTTGACTTCGATATCGGAGAATTCCGGAACTCTTTCAGAACAACCAGAGCAGCTGGCCGACGATCCTTCTTTGACCAGAGCCGACGAAGGCACATCCATCGGTGTGTCAACAGATGAACTGGAAGGCGGAACCAGAGACTCGATGATGACGATCTGCGGGCCGTTTGCAGATAAGGGGGAGTATCAGGATACGGCAGCCCTCGCGGCCAATCTCGAAATGGCCAGTGAGTTGACGCTCGATGGAAGCGTAATGGGCACACCTCAGTTCATGTCGCCCGAGCAGGCGAAAGGCGACGTCACGAAGCATGATTGCCGGTCTGATATCTACTCACTGGGTGCCATCCTGTACGAAATGCTGACGCTGCGTCCGCCAGTCAGCGGACCTTTGCATTTGATAATCAGCAGAGTCATCAACGGTCGGATCGATCCACCAGTTGTGTACAACACACCTGCGAAGCCTGGTGAGACTGGGCCCGGCAAGTCGAAAGAAGCAGAAAAAATCGAGCTGCGACACAGTCCTGACGGGAAGGTTCCGGCGGCGCTTTCGGCGGTCGCTATGCGCGCGCTCGCCAAACAGCCAGAAGATCGTTATCAGACCGTTGACGACTTGCTGGGCGACATTGACGCATGGGAGGGCGGATTTGCGACCTCTGCTGAAGAGATGGGAACGCTCGGGCATATTCGGTTGTTGATTGAGCGTCACAGAATTGTCGCGGCGAGTGCGTCGATTCTGGTCTTGTTCAGCGTTGTATTCGTTGTTCGTCTCATGCAAAGTGAAGATCAGGCAGAATTGGCAAAGGACGATGCTCAGAGATCCGAAGCGAGGGCTATCACCGCCAGAGACGACGCAGAGGCAGCGGAAGAGCTTGCCCTTCAGGCGAAGAGTGAAGCTCTTGCAGCAAGAGATGCGGCGGTCAAATCCCAAGCGAAGGCCGAAGTCGCAGAGGCGAAAGCTCAAGTCGAGTTAGCGCGGGCGAATATCGCGTTGGCAGATGCAGCCTGGGCGAACAACGATCCACAGGCACTCAGCAATTATCTCGCACGTGTTATAGACCCAGACCTGAGAGATTCCACATGGCGATATCTCAAGGCGAAGATGGCTGGCCCGATCGCTAAGTTGCCGAACCTGGACAACGACGTTGCATTTTGGCCGGGCAATGAAAATCAGCCGCCGGCCTTCGTCGCGGCACGGAAGCGAGCCAGAGGACGTTTCCAGGAATTACAATTCTTCGATTGCGCGACAGGAGAATTGAAAAGAACTTTAAGTATTTCTGGTTGGACGCATGCCGTGTCTCCAAACGGAGAACTACTGGCAGCAGGTAGCAGAAAAGTATCCATCATCGACGCAACAACGGGTGTGGAGCGGAAAACGCTTTCCGTGAAGGGCCCGATTTATCGGATGCAGTTTTCGGCTGATAGCCAGCAACTGTTCGTTGTCGCTGAGAACGATCGCAGTCGTGATCTGTATCTTTTCGACGCTGCAACGGGAAAAACAATTTGGACCCTTGCCGGTAATTCAGTCCCGGGGTCACCGGGAATCGGCCAGATAGCCGTCGATCCAACAGGCGTCTGGGTTGCCGTTCACTTCATGTCCGCATTGCAGGAAGTTTGGCTGGTAAATGTTCAGTCTGGTGAAAGAGTCCGGCGAATGGAGCCCGGCAAGAACTTCATTTGGGACCTGGATTTCAATTCTGATGGCACGTTGCTGGCCGCCGCCGATTTTGATGGCTATGCAAGTCTTTGGAGTGTCGAAAAAGGGAGTGCTCGGCTTCGTCTGCGCGCGGCGACGGGCCGAATGACCAGTCTCAAGTTTACGCCGAATGACCTTCTTGTGACTCTGACGCGGTCCAACAGCCAGAAGAATGGAGCCCGATCGTCGGCCCTTCGACAATTGCAGCTTTGGGATACGTCGAGCGGAGTGGAAATTGACTGCCGACTGGATGTGGGCTCTGATGCGGGGCTGTTCGCAATGAATCCCGAAACTGGCAGTATCCTTTGCGGTGGAGGTTCCGGGACACTTTGGCAGTTTCCAATTGAGAAACCTGCGTTCAAAATTGCATCAGTGACTACTGGTGAGACTGGCTTTTTAGGGGAAGATTTTCTGATCTGTCCGGCAGGAACTAAGCGAGAGTTGGCCGTTTTCGACCTAAGGTCAGCGGGCTCGCCGCGACAGGTATTGTCTATCTCAAATTCAAATTCAAAATCTGACTCGCGCCTCGCGATCAACTCGCAGCGAGATTTAGCAATTGTCTTCTCCAACAGCGATGGCGGCAACTTTCACCGAATTGGATTTGGGGCAGGTACTGATCTGCCCGTTGAACTTGAGCAACCAGGCTTTGAGTTGGAGACGTTTTCATTTGCATTTGCAGAGAAGAGCGACCGGATTCTAAGTGTCGCTGCAGGGAGGCAGAAGGGGCAGTCGGTGCGACAACTGGATCTCTCGACCGAAACTCTGCAAGCGACATTCACGGGGCCAGACAATACAACCTGCACCGCTGTCGCCTGGGTAAACAATGACCAGACGGGCCTCGGGATTTTCCAGGACCGAGGGGCGGAAGCACCACGAAATCTGCTGATGTGCTGGGATATTCAAACGCAGAAAGTTATCAAGGAATTTCTGCTGCCTGCTCCGGCCCATGCACTGGCCACGTCGACCGACGGCAGCCATTTCGCCATTGCAGGAAAAGACCGCTCGATCGAGGTTTACGATGCCGGCACGCTGGAGAGTGAATTGAAGTTCCGAGCGCACGACGGCTCGATCACGAACCTCGTATATCACCCGACCATGCCTGTGATCGCTTCAGCATCCGACGACCTTTCGGTGCGGCTTTGGAACGCGGAAAGCGGACAATTGCTGAAAACATTTTTGGGGCCGACCAGCGAAGTCCGCTCGCTGGCGTTCAACGGATCCGGCAGCCTGTTGGCCTGCAGCTCGAAGGACAAAGTGACTCGCGTCTGGAAGATTGAGGCCAGCAGTCTTCTTGTCCCGTAAGAAACTTCGAGCATCCGCCAACGCCGACTTTGCGCATCGGTCCAATCGCCAGCTAAGTCAATTTCGATATGCATTCTGACAGCTACGCGTGCTATCGAGAAATCGGTTTTGTATCCTTCCGGCCGGTCAGTACCTGTAACCGTTGCCGTGCCCAACAGAAAGCAATCCCACAATGATTCTTAAATTCAAAGGCGGTATCTGGGATGGTCTTCAACTCGAAGCAGCCGTCGCACCTCAGTTCATAAATCTGCAAGGCGCCATGCACAAGAGCCAGGAAGTTCCGGAACTTGTTGAGACTCTCCTGCTTGCCGATGCGAACGGGACCAAGTATCAGATTTCCGAGCCCGAAGACGGAGACGATGCCGACACCATTCAGTATCACCCAACTGAATAACGCCGCCGTTTAACGCGTACAGAGCTCCACGCCGTGAGCGACGACTCACTGAATTCCGGCTTGGATATTCAGTTTGAGATGTACTTATGACGTCTGGTTTGCAGACCACTCGTCAATGGTCTCCTCGATTCGCTGACGATCGAGTTCGTCCGGAGTCATCTCGACGAGTGTGTGGCGGAGCTGACTAATCGCGGCTTCGTGGTGGCCGGAATTGTGGAGCATCCAGGCATACTGAATGTGGACCAGCGGGAGGCTCGGCGTTCGTGCCATCGTATTTTCCCATAGAGCCTGGTCGTTCTTCCACACAGGCAAATGTTCGTAAGTGGCGATGACCAGTGGGATCGTCGCGGCCAACGGAATGCCGATCCAGCCTCCAGGGACGGATCGTTTGCCCGTTGTGGTGGTTTGCCGCGAGCTTGTGGCTCGATAGGCGTCGAGGCGTTCGCAGCCCCATTTCACACCGACGCATACCAACGCAAAGAACGGAATGCTCGGCATGTAGAGATAGCGGTCGTTCATCAACGTGGTAATTGGCGTGAGGTTGAGAACAGGCAGAAGTAGCAGGAAGAACGACGCTGCAGCCAGCGGGACGAACGGGTGAGATTTGCGAACTCGCCAGCACGCGAATCCAACGGCAATCCAGCAGAGGCTCGCAACAGCCACTTGCGTGGCGATCCCCGTCGTGGCCGGGTTGTAGAGAACGCTCAACTGACGCGGGCATAACAGCATCGCGACGTAATTCCAAAGAATGATCGAGTCGACGGCCAGGATGTGCAGTTTGCTCAGGTCCATGTGGTCACGGACGCCGCCGAGTTCTGACGCCTGTGCGCCCATCGTGATTAGCAGGATCCAGACGGAGAGCATTCCGGGAATGAACTGCCGCGTGAGCGCATCGGAAAACTTCTTCCGGCAAACAAGCATGTCGTACAGCAGAACGATCGCGGGCACGGCGACGGTTAACGCCTTCGACAGAATGGCCAATGCAAAAAAGACCAGGCCCCACAGTTCCTGCTTCGCCGTCCGTTCTTCCCGCATCACACAATTCAGATGAGCGAGAATAAACGCTCCGACCACGAGCCCCTTGATCGAAGATACCCACGCGACGGATTCAAGTTGGACTGGATGAATCGCGAAGAATGCCGCCGTCGCCCAGCCGACGGATTGGCTCTTTGCCAACCGACTGACGAGCGTAAAGACGAGCACTGTGTTTACTAGATGAAACAGCACGTTGACCACGTGGTATCCGGCTGGCTCGACGCCAAACAGCGTGTGCTCAATCAGCAATGTGAAGATAATCATCGGCGAGTAATTACGGTTGATCACCTGTGTGGCGATGTCCCATAAGTTGGACGGGTGCCAACTGCGAATGTAGTCGTTCTTAAGCACGTACCACGGGTCGTCCCAATTGACAAATTCGAAGCTGTGAACGGGCCAGTAGACGGCTCCGGTCAGTACGATCAGAGACGCAATCAGCCAGGTTGTTTGCGACTTGAGGATCTCGTTTAGGTTCCACGACGGCGATTGGGATTCCGTTTTCAGCATATCAGACATTGAGTCCTGCCCACTGTTTTCCGCCAATTGTGAATTTCAAAAGGGTGCGTCGAGACGCACCCTACGTTGGTGCAACCTCAGACGTCGCAAACATAGCTCAGTCGAGGCGGACGTAGGGCGGGAAGAGCGGCGTGTATCAGCATTCGACTCGCCGCGAATGGTCAATGCTGAGCGACGCGTTCGATCAGTGGTTTTGTCACAACCGGACCGAACGCTAAAGTCACTCCAGCGTGTCAGACTCTGCCGGATCGGAAGCGATTGCCTCCGCCACCCACGCTGTAACGGGTTAGACTTCGCGCGGGCGATGGGAATGGGAAAAGAGGCAACGAAATCATGGCAGGAGCAGGCTGGATGACGGACGAACAGGAACGACAGGCGGATGAAGCTACCGCTGGCGATGCCTCATCGACAGGCGTGGACGAAGTCCTGAAATCGATCAATCCGATGCTGGCGAGCGTTGCCGGACATGCGGAACAGAAGCCTCGCGTCGTCGCCGTTATGCCTGCCTACAATGCAGAGTCAACGCTCGAAAAGACGATCGCTGATATTCCTCGCGGCACAGTTGACGAGATTATCCTTGTCGATGATTGCAGCACGGACGGTACGGTCGAGCTGGCAAAGAAGCTTGGCCTGACCGTGATCGCTCACGAAAATAACCGAGGCTACGGCGGCAACCAGAAGACGTGCTACGCGCACGCTTTGGAACGAGACGCCGACTACGTCGTTATGATTCACCCGGACTATCAATACGACAGTCGAGTGATCGATGTCGCCGTCAAGGTCATGCAACTGGGCATTCTTGACTTCGTGATGGGCTGCCGGATTCGAACTCGCAAAGAAACGCTGGACGGCGGCATGCCCGTCTACAAGTACATCGCCAATCGAATCCTGACGACTATCGAAAACGTGCTGCTCGGTCAGAATCTCGGCGACTTCCACAGCGGCTTCCGAGCCTACAAGCGGGAAGTTCTGGAGACGATTCCCTTCGAATCAAATTCCGAAGACTTCGTATTCGACAGCCAGTTCCTGGCTCAGGCCGTCCACTTCGGATTCAAGATGGGCGACATCCCGGTTCCCGTCCGCTACTTCGACGAAGCGTCCAGCATTAACTTCGGCAGAAGCTGCAAATACGGCCTGTCGACTCTGGGCGTGATGGGCGTCTACTGGCTCAACCGGCTCGGCCTTCGTAAGTCGAATCTGTTCAAAGCGCAGTCGTAGTTCAGGCAGAGTCTGATTTGCTAACCAGTTAGTTCGACGGCTGTTCGGAGAGCGGATTCGAATTCCGAAGATTCCAGAAGCTGGTGGCGGATGTCTGGGCTGGCGAAGATGCGGACTCGTTTGACGTAATCGTCGAACTGTTTCTTAGCCAATGATTCAACTACTGGTGAGACGTCGCTCAACAGGCGGTACTTGTCTTCTTTCGGGAAGTAGATTGGGACTTTGAATTCCACCTCGCGATGCGGCGGCGGAGCGTCGATCAGGATGTCGACGGATGACAAAGTCCGATTCACGATACCTCGACGGTTCAGTTCTTCGGTCAGGTTATGGCTACAGCGGACGAGGAATTCGTACGGGCGGCCGGCAAGTAATTCGTAGAGTTCGTTCTGTTGGTAATGCGAATATTCGCCGGCTCGCTTGTAGAGACTCCGCTTCGAACCAAAGACTCCCTCAACCAGTTGTGAGCAGTCAGTGCCGATTGCCTTTTCACGCAGCAGCCGGATGGTTTCCGGCTCGGACGTTTCGAAGAGAGTCGATAAATCGAAACTGCTGTGAAGTTCGAAGAACGATCGAGCGAACATGCAGGTTGCCGATCGAACGGCGTGGTGCCAGTAAACTTCGCTGAACATCACGTACCGTGCGAAAACCATCAGCTCGGCCGCGGTCTTGCCTTTCTGAGTGATCGCCAATCCGTCGCCGGCCTCGTTCAGCACAAGTGATTGAATGAGTCGGTTCTTGTCGAAGTGACGACCGTAGGGAACTCCGCAGTGCAGACTGTCTCGCTCCAAGTAGTCCATCTTGTCGATGTCGATCGGGCCTGACAGGATTGAGCGAAGGAGCCGCAGCTCTGGCGAGTCTGTTCTTGCAACGAGCACGTCCAGAACTTCTTCCGGCTCGATGTTCCATTCCGACTTCAGAACCTGGGCGAGTTCACGTTCTGGTCGCAAATATTCGGCGGCGTAGGCTTCGTGCGGCGGCAAGTTGGGAAGCGACAAGTCTTCGATCGGGTGACAGAACGGCCAGTGCCCGAGATCGTGCAGCAACGCCGAAACCAGCAGGACTTCCGCGCGGTGATGATCGATCACTTTGCAGAATCGAGGGTCGCGGCCGAGTTGCCAGACGTATCGGATCGCGTTGTTGAAGACGCCAAGTGCGTGTTCGAACCTCGTGTGGTTGGCTCCGGGGTAAATCTGAGTTGCCAGACCGAGCTGCGAAATGTGCCTCAGACGCTGAAACTCGGCCGTGTCGACGATCGCGCGGACACGCGGTGTGAACGGAATATCCTGCTCGTTCGGAATCCGGATGATTCCCCGGCTTGCGTCGAGGCTGGCGATTTCCGGGATGTCACTGAATGGGTGGTGCATAAACGGCGTCCTGCGGTCATTTGTTCGAAGGATTCTGGTCGCTGTGGCGTGGCAACGCGAGTGAACGTTCAAGCGTGCTATAATTTGAAGTTGAGTGCGCCGCTGAGGTCTTGCGAGCAGTAACGCACGCAACCAGAATCCCGCATCTCGAATTTTGTCGCTGTTGCTCTCGCAGCTTCGTTCTCTCACCGCGGAATCACTGTGTCCACTCGCTTCGTCGTAGAACCTGCCTGGAGCTGGCCTGTCGTCGTGCTAATCGCGATCGGGCTGGTGGCGCTCGTCCTGCTGACTTACCCACCGCGAGTGAAACACCTTCCCGTCAACACTCGACGGTTGCTGATCGGTCTACGGCTGGCGGCTGCGGTTTTGCTGATCTTTGCCATGTTGCGACCTGAGATTCAGTATTCGGAGACGGATACTCGAGACGCGGTGCTGTACGTGCTGCGGGACAAGAGTCGAAGCATGACGACACCGGACGGCCCAGGCGGCAAGAGCCGTCGCGAAGCACTGGTGAGCACTCTGACGACCAGTCGAGATCAGTTGGAAGAACTCGGCGAGAGTTTGGAGATCCAGTATTTCGACTTTGACTCACAGCTTCGCCCGGGAGAATTGCACGAGCCGACGGTCAAGCCAGACGGAGAATGGACGGCGCTCGGCTTTTCGCTCGACGAACTTCTGAAAGAGACGCAAACCGGCAAGCAGGTCATCGGCATCGTCCTGATGACCGATGGTGCTCAGCGAGCGATCGCGCCGTTCGACATGCCGCCGCAGACGGCCGCGCGAAGGTTTCAGGACATTCAGGTGCCGCTGTTTCCCGTTCCGTATGGCGAGTCGGATGTTGCCGAGTCGGGCCTGGACATCTCAGTCGAAGATATCGCGGTTGACGATCTTGTGTTCGTACGAAACTCGGTGCCGGTTGACGCGAGGATCAAGGTATCCGGAGCGGAAGGTCGACGGTTTTCCGTGCAGTTGCTGGTTGAGGATCGGACCGGGCGAACGGCTGACCAGCATGGCGATCTAGTAGTCGCTTCCGCCATGCCTGGAGCGAGACCATCGGTTGAGGTCACAGCGACGAAGTCGTCGCAAACGATTCCAGTGTCGCTTTCATTTGTGCCCGAGCTGCCTGGTGAGTTTCGTGTTGCCGTGCGAGTGACTCCGCTGGCTGGCGAACTTCGAACGGTCAATAACCAAAGAGAGACACTGCTCACGGTCCAGAAGGGCGGACTTTCCGTCAAGTATTACGACACGACTCGAAACGAAATCGTGTTTCTGCCCGAAGTGAATTCCGCTTCGAAAATTCAACTGAATTTTCAATGGGTAAGAACCGGCGAGTTTGCCAATCGAACGAAAATCGATCCACGCGACTTTGAACCTGGCCGCTACGACGTCTACATCATTGGCGATGTTCCGGCGAAAGTTTTCAGTAAGAGCGATCTGCGTTTACTGGCTCAGCGCGTCGACGAGGGAGCGGGATTTCTGATGACCGGCGGATTCTACAGCTTCAGCCCCGGAGGCTATGCAGGTACTCCATTGGAACCCTTGCTGCCGGTCATTCTCGATCCACGTGAGGTTCAGGGTGAAGGAGCGATCGCCAAAGACCTTTACTACGAACGCGACTTGCAGATGGTGCCGACCGACCGCGGGTTGGATCATTATCTCCTGCGACTGACGAATGGCGACAACATTGCCGCCTGGAAGCGGCTGCCTCCTTTGGTATTCGCGAACAAACTTCGCAAGAAGAACGCGCTGGTCGAAGTGCTGGCCAGAAGCGCCGATGATGTGCCGCTTCTGTTTTCTCTGGAGACAGGTCGGTCAAGATCGCTCGCCTTCGCGGGGCAATCGACGTGGCGGTGGTGGGAAAACTACCGCGATCAGCACCAGAGATTCTGGCGACAAATGATCCTGTGGCTTGCTCGCAAGGAGTTTGATTCCGACCAGCCCGTCTGGGCCAGAGTTTCGCCGCGAAACTTTAACCAGGGCTCGAAGGTTCAAATCGACTTCGGCGCGCGCGACGAACTTGGCAATCCGGTGGCGGATGTTGACTTCGAGACAAAGGTGATCGACCCGACTGGAAAGGAGACGCCCGTCGCGGCGCTATCTGGACGCGACGGATCGTTCGGCGAGTTCAAAGGGGCGATGGAACCGGGAATCTACCGTGTTCTCGTAACGGCAAAGAAAGACGGCATCGAATTCGGCGGCCAGGGGAGAACTCGGTTTCTTGTCGATTCAAGTGACCCCGAGCTCGACAACCCAGCAGCCGACCCGTCGCTTTTGCAGGAGCTTGCTCAGCAAACCGGCGGCCGAGTCATTCCGGCAGAAGAATTCGACGAGTTTCTCGACCAACTCATCACTACCGGGCCGCCGAATCTGTCGCTGACGCAGATTACACGCCTCACGCTGTGGGACAATTGGTGGTATCTGAGTGCGTTCGTTCTGGCGATGACCGCAGAATGGTTTGTCAGAAAACGCCGCGGACTTGTTTAGAAACGGCCAGAAGTCGCGTTTTGTATATCTGCGGCTCTACATACCGCCTGAGTTGTGGTGCCTGTTTCGTCGGGCTGGTATGTTCGATGCTTGGCGAACTGGTTATGGGTAATCGGAAGACGAGCTCGAATGGCGAACTGGCTGGAAAAAGCTTTGGGACGAGAGGAGGCGGAACCGGTCCGATCGGTCCCGTTTTCGGTGTCGTGCCAGTGCGGATTTCATATCAAGGGGCAACGGCAGGAGCGAGCCAAACGTGTCATCTGCGAAGAATGTGGGACCGGGCATTTCATTCTGCCAATGAATCGGTACCCAACTTCGGAACGATCATTCTTCACCGACAATGGACGCGACGGCTTAACTGCTCAGCAACCGAAGGCAAAAAAGAAGCCTCCTGCTACCGATGTCGACCTCGCAACAGAACAGCCGTCTTCTGACGAGGACGACGATCTGTTTATCGACGAGGACAATCAGCAGACCGAAGCGGAACTCGATCTTGTCGAGGCCGCCTGGTCAACGGCTGGAAGTCAGCAAGCGTACGATGACGACGATCTGGATGATGATGACGACGACGGAGACGACTACGAACTTGCAGACTCTGATGCAGAAATCGAATTGCCACCGCAGCTTCCGCGTTCAAAGAAAAAGAAGCGAGCAGCGTCGAAACCAACCAGAACTCAAAAGCGAGCGGCTTCGCCGGACCCGCCAGCAAGTCGTCAAAAGAAAACGAAACCTTCCGTCCAACTTCCGGCAGCCACAGACGAACGCAGCAAGCAGCGTCTTCGCCTGGCTGCGGTCTGCGGGCTCATCTTTGTTTTCGCCGCGGTCATGGTTGCTGTCGCGATTCGTGGTGGGAATCGAGAGCAGGCTGAGATTGCCATGCGCGACGGACGCGACATTGGCGAAGCGGCACTTAGAGAACGGGACTTCGCAACAGCACGTCAGAAGCTTGGCGAAGCGTTCCGGGCGATGGAGCTGTTGGACATCGATCAGCAAACGCGAGACGAAACTCGCAAACTGTGGTTGCAGGCGGAAGCCGGTTTTGGATTGCTCGACAGTACCGACGTGGTCGAGGTCGCCATGCTGGCGGAAGAGATGATTCCGGAGCCGGATGAAGACGGCGAAGTCGACGACGAAGACTGGCAGCGGCAGTTTCACACTCAGTACTTCGACCGCTGGCTTTGCATTCAACTGAATCAGGTCGAAACCGTTTCGGGTGATGACGAATTCGGCAGACGAGCTGTGTTTCCGGCGGCACCTCTGATTCACTTGGCGGGTATCGACGCCGTGCTGAATGAGGCGTCGGGCGGTGGGTTGTGGTTCGCCGGACCGCTCAAGTCGTGTCAACGTGATCCGATTGACGACTCGGTCTGGTTAATTGAATTCGATTCGTCGCGCGTCATCGCTTGCGACCGTACGCAACCGCTGGTCCTTCCAATGCTTTCTGAAGAAGAGCAGAAGGCTGCTGCAGCGGCTCTGGCGGATTCAGCGACAACGGAAGATGACGACGACGATACAGATCAGGAGCCGAATGATGAATAGCGTACGGAATCATCAATCGTCGATTGTTCGATATCGACCACTCTGGCTTGTGCTGTTCGCATCGTTAAGCCTCGTACACTTTTCGCAGACGTGCTATGCGGCAGGGCGATCCGTTGAAGAGTTTCTAAAAACGAAACCGCGATGGTCGGAGTTGATCGGGTCGACGTTTCGTATCGAAGGTCGCGTCGCCACCGGAGCCGGGACGGTTCTGAAATTACACAAGCTGCCGTTACTGTTCGTTTCTGAAGAAGAACTGCCCGAGCTCCGAGGTTCGGAACTCGCTGTAGAGGTCGTCGGGAAGCTTCGCAAAAGAGAGACAGGAGTTCTGGAATTCGAACTGATCACTCTTAGAAAGACAGAGTCCGACACTCAACGAGTCAACAGATTGCGAGTCGACCTGCCGCGTGATAATCCGGAGCCCTGGTACGAACTCGGCGACTGGGCGACGAACAGAGTTCGCTTTTATCAGAGCGGTCGTGAACTCGATCGACAGCTTACTAACGAGGCGACATCACTCTACCGCATGGCCATTCGCAAAGAACGAACCATCATGCGGGAACCAACCTACAATCGCTTGCGAGAGCTAGCGTTCAAGTCCGAAAAATACGGACTGGGTGCCGAATTTAAATTGCCGTTGCTCTACGAAGCTCACTACAGAAGTTGGCATAACGTTAATGCGAAAGCGTCGTCCGACGAACTCGCCACAATCGCGTTGAGAATTGCGAAGGAACTTCCTGAGGCTGACAAACCTGTGGATGAGTTTGATGTCGAGTTGGTCGCTGAATGGCGCAAGGGGCCAGTCACTTACTACACGATGTCGTCAGAGTTAATACGGCCTCAGTTGCACCGTCTGCTCTATCAGGAAGTCATGTTAGAAAGCATCGAGAAAGATGTAGACATCGATGGCCGCAACGGTGACGAAATTGCCGCTCGATTAAAGAAGCATCTTCCCGAATTCAATGAGCGAGCAGAGTCGTATCGTCAGAAGGCTCTTGACTGGAGAGTCGACCACGCCACTGATCTGTCGCGTTCAGACGTGATCGAGTTGAAGCAGGAACTTGTCGCTGCGGGGCAGGAAGCCCGAGGTGATCAGGTCATTCGACGTTGGTTTACTCCGGTTGAAGCGAGGCTACGACGAAACGGAGCGACCGGTTTGATCGAGTTGGCGTTTGAGCACGAAGAACTGTTCGACGACGGCGAAACGGCTGTTGCACTGCTGCTCGAATTCGACCGCCTCAAGCCCGGCTCCGGTTACGTCGCAGAGCGTCTGGAGGGGTATGGCTATGTTCGAGTTGAAGGCCGCTGGCGGCGCAAAGATGAGGTGCAGACCGGCGATGCGTCGCCCATCCAGATCGCGATTCGGACTGGCCGAATCATTCGCGGTATGACGTCGGCGCACGTACGAAAGGCAATGAGTCGTCAGCCCGATTCCATCACTCGCGTGCTGACGTCGCGTGAAGTTATTGAATACTGGATCTTCCGTACCGAGTCAGGATCGGGATTGTCCGTTCGAATGTCTCGACCTCTGAACCGGCACGAGGGCATTGTTCGGAAAGTATTCGACCTGCCCGCTCGATAGCCAGTTGCGAACGACTGCTGCCATTCGTTTAGACACTTTCATGATTCCGGTTTGGACTCCGATGAAATGTGTTGTGAAATTGTTTGGCCAGAGCAGTGGTCAGCGCGATCCTGACCGATATCCAAAAAATCATCGGGAATAATTTTCCGCCCCGTGCATCTACTGTCCAGGATGTCGATTGCCGACACGTTCTTAACCGAACGTCATGTCGACAATCTGGCATTGCCATTGAGACTTCACTTCTGACGTTATCAGTTTTCTGTTGACGAACGACGAGCCGGCCGGCTGCGTTGCGATACCGCTGTTTCGTAACAATTTCCCTTCAAACCAGGAGATCGCCATGCGCGCTCAAATATCACTCTGCGCGGCCGCTGCACTTTCGGTGTTCGTCATAGGCTGCGGAACCGAAGGACAACATGACGCAGCAACATCCAGTGAACTCTATGAGTCTGCTCCTGCAGCCCGTCCGGCCGCGGCTGCTCTAGACGTAGCAATGAGTGACGAGAGTGCCCCCGACGGCGTTTCACGAGTTGCCTCAAACAATGAAGAGTACGATTCAATTGTTGAGAATCGGTTCGTCTCGCCGCTCAAGAATCCGTTGTCGACATTCTCGATCGATGTCGACACGGCCTCGTACTCGAACGTGCGACGGTTCTTGAACGACAACGTGATGCCGCCTCCCGCCGCAGTCCGAATCGAAGAATTGATTAACTATTTCAAGTACGACTACTCGCCCCCGGAAGGCGAACATCCCTTTTCCGTCAATCTCGAAGTCGCTCAGTGCCCGTGGCAAAGCGAACATTGGCTTGCACGCGTTGGTCTGAAGGGGCTTGAGATCGACCGTGAACAAAAGCCGGCAGCAAACCTGGTCTTTCTGCTGGACGTTTCAGGGTCGATGAATTCGCCAGCCAAACTTCCATTGGTGAAGTCAGCAATGAGAATGCTGCTTGACCAGTTGGACGAAAACGACAGAGTCGCCATCGCCGTCTATGCAGGAGCATCGGGGTTGGTGCTGCCTCCGACTTCGGCCAGCGATCGAGGAACCATTCTGTTAGCTCTCGAACGTTTGAAAGCTGGAGGCTCGACCAACGGCGGCCAGGGGATTCAGCTTGCGTATCAGACGGCAGCGAAGAATCTTATTCAGGACGGAGTCAACCGAGTCATTCTCTGCACTGACGGCGATTTCAACGTTGGGATTACGGATCGCTCGGATTTGATCGACCTTATCCAGACTGAAGCGAAGCGAGGAGTCTTTCTAAGTGTCCTGGGATTTGGAACAGGCAACCTGAAAGACGCGACGATGGAGCAACTTGCTGATAAAGGGAACGGCAACTATGGCTACATTGACTCGTTGCAGGAAGCTCGCAAGTTGCTCGTCGAAGACGCGTTGGGAACGCTGGTCACCATCGCGAAGGATGTGAAGATTCAGGTCGACTTCAATCCGCAGCACGTCCAGGCGTATCGACTGATCGGTTATGAAAACCGAATGCTCCAGGCGGAAGACTTCCGTGACGACAAAAAAGATGCCGGTGAAATTGGAGCCGGGCATACGGTGACCGCACTTTACGAAATCGTGCCTGCCGGAATCGAAAGCGCCGCGTTGGCGGTGGAACCGTCGAAGTATCAGGAAGTCGTCATCGAATCTTCCGGCCCTGCTGACGAGGTCATGACCGTACGACTTCGCTACAAGCATCCCGAGGGTGACGACGGCATCGAGTTTCATGTTTCTGCGAGAGTGCCTGTCAAAGACTCGCTCGGGTCCGAAGACTTTCAGTTCGCAGCTTCCGTCGCCGGTTTCGGAATGCTGCTGCGAGGTTCTGAATTTTCGGGGAACGCCACCTTCGAGCTGATCGAAGAGCTAGCCCACAACGGCATCGGTCAATCCGACGACAACTATCGCCAGGAATTCCTCCGCCTGATCGACACGGCAGAGCTACTGTCCTCTCACCAGATCGCCGGCCGCTAAGGAACGAGTCAGAAATTACTTCCTGATTTGGGACGACGCTCTTTCACTCTCGCTCTGGGAGAGTTGGCCTGTCAGAGCCGGAAAGGGGATGAGACAAAAACCCTCCCCAATGCGCAGGGCAGATTTTGTTGAGGATATCCCAGTACCAGGAGCTGCCGGGATCGATCGTGTCTCGGCGAGAAACATTTCGTCAACCTGGACAGCATCCGTCACGGAGATGTCCGAGAATCGCTGCCGCCAACGTGTCAATAACCTCGAAAGCCGGGGCGCGTCAGATTGTGGAGGCTGTAGTTGAAGCGGTTTTGGTTGGTCGTTGCCTGGTTGTGGTTGCTGCGGTTTGAGTCTGTCTGACCGAAGCGAGAGCCGGACTGCCATGTGGTATTTGGGATTCGATTGCTCGGCCGCGTCTGTCCCGAGAACGAATAGTTCTGCCGGTTCTGGTTGTAGGTCGAACGGTTCGGGCCTTGTAGATTCTGGAAGAATCGCGACGCGGCGGGACTAAGAACCGGGGCGCCGTTCGGCGAAACGTTGGTGGCAGCCTGTCGAGCGGCCTGCTGCACCGGCGTCAGTTGATTTTGAACGTGCGGATTCTGCTGCTGGTTGGGCTGTTGCATCTGTTGTTGTGCCTGCTGCGGCGGTTGCTGCCCAGGCTGAGCATGAGCTGGCTGTCCGTATGCAGGTTGTCCGGCAATCGCAGGATTGTGACTCGGATAGCCGGTCGGCGGTGGGTAGCCGTAACCGTATCCTGGATAGGGATAGCCCTGACCGTACTGCTGCCGATCGACGAAGGTTTGTCCGTACGCGGAAGTCTGGCCGTTCCCGTAATTCGGAGCTGGCTGGTAGTAGCCATACGGTTGCTGAGGAACTCCGTAGGCCGGATTCTGTTGATACGTTTGCGGGACGAAGCCGGGTTGTTGCCAGGCGGTCGTGCCACCGTATCGGTTGGCGGTTGCCGCGTTCGCTGCGGCTGGGTAGCCGCCAGGAGCGTACGATCCTCGAACGGCTGGCTGGCTGTGGGCAGGATGTTGAATGTAAGCGGGGGGCGGGTAGTACCCGCTGGCTGGATGAGGAGCTCGTTGCTGCTGAGCACCGTACCAGACTACGCCTCCGTTCTGCGTGTAGTAGCCGGCGGCCTGGCCATGCGCGAGTTCCGGCATCTGAATCGCAAAAACGGCAAGCACTGACAGAGCTGCCGCGACCGCAGGCCATCGAGTAAACGCCGTGTGCCGGCGCAAAAAGTCTTGTCGCAACGAACTGACGGATTTGTGGACTGAATTCTTCATTCGGAAACCTCGATGTCCGGACTCAGCCGGCGGAACTTTCACGGCCACTTTTCGTGTAATCGGAGCAGCTTTTCGCCGTCAATAGCGGCTCCTTGAAACAGGCCAGTCATCGTATCGTCCTGTGATGACTGCTCGCCGCGAGCATCCGAGGTCTACGGAACGATTGCGATCAGATCATCCGATTCGATCGAGATAACCAGAAAAGCTTATCTAACCGGACATGGGCGACCGATGAAATGGGAGAGCATTCTGTGTGTGAGTGCTCGGTCGTCTGAATTACTGCCGATTCAGTCCGTTTATCCGCGGATTCAGCAGTCAGACGGAGCCGAAGCTGAGACGCTCCGGCACTGCAAAAACGCAAAGACTCGGCTTCATCCGGAGATTTTTGAACAGGCACGCGTGTGGCTGTCACTCTGGCTGAAACAAGCTGTGTGAAACCTGACTCAAGGTCGTACAAGGAGATTCAATCCATGCTGGCGTATCGCAAGTGGGTCCTGTCACTCGGGATCGCAGCGGTGACTCCAGGGATTGCACTGGCTGGACCGTTTCCATTCTCGAAGTCCGACCAGGCAGTTCCGCAGTCAGCCGCCCCAAACAATCAGAAGCTTGCCGAAGAGGCTGCTTCCAACCTTAGAGCTGCCCAGTTCTCAGGCTTCGACATCGAGCTCGAAGTTCAGAGTGGCGTTTGCCTGTTGAAAGGCAAGATCGCCAGTCAGGCTCAGAAGGATCAGGCTACGCAGGTGATCTCCCGCGTGCCTGGAATTCGATCGGTCAACAATCAGCTTGTCGTACTGAACGGCAAACCGGCTGCAACACAGCAATCTCCTGTGCAGCAGGCAGTCGCCCGCGACGTGACATCGAATCCGATCCAGCAGGCCGGGTTCTTCTCACGCTCAAAGCAGACTCGACCAACGAAAGCTCAGCAGCGAGCAACAGCTCCGCAGCAGGCAACCGGCGAGTCGCCACAGCAGGTTCAGCAGATTACGCAGAGCATTGCTCAGGCAGTTCAAGGCTCCGGTGTTCGAGGCCACGATATCGATCTTCGATACAAAGGCGGAGTCGCAACTCTGTTGGGCAAAGCTCAGTCGCCTCAGGACGTTGCTCGGTTGACTCAGGTCATCTCACGAGTTCCTGGTGTTCGACAGGTCAACAACCAGTTGCGGGCTCCTGGGATGGGCTCATCCATCCAGCAGACTTCGGGTACAACTTCGGGCGGCACCAACCAGAGAGTTGCTGAGCAGATTGCTCAGGCTTTGGCTGCAAATCGCTTGAGCGGTCTGGACATTGAAGTTCGCTACAACGGTGGAAAAGCAACTCTGAGCGGCCCGGTTCCGCATCCGCAGGTGGCGATGATCGCTCATCAGGTGGCTGCAAGCGTGCCGGGAGTTCTGCAGGTCGACAATCGTCTGCAGGTTGTCGGAATGCCTGGTCAACCGGGACAGCCACAAGGCTTTCCAGGAGCCGGTCCTCAGGGGCAGGGCCCGAACGTGATGCCAGTCAACCATCAGATGCCTGGCCGACCTCATCCAGCGATGATGGCTGCCGGAGCGATGGGCGGAATGGCCGCCGGAGCAATGGGCATGGGTCCGGGCGGAATGGGACCAGGAGCTGGCCCTCACGCTCACGGATCAGGAAACCCGTCGCACATGGCGTACGATCTTCCAAACCTGCCGAACCACTCATGGCCAACCTACGCGGCCTATCCGAACTATGCTCAGGTGTCGTACCCGAAAGAGTACAGTGCCAGTGCATGGCCTTACATCGGCCCGTTCTACCCGTACCCACAGGTGCCAATGGGCTGGCGTCAGGTACAACTTGAATGGGACGACGGAGCCTGGAACCTGAACTTCCGCCCTCGGACGGACCGCTGGTTCTGGTACCTCGATCCAAAGAACTGGTAAGCTGCCCGTTCTGACGAGAAGTCAGAAAACGGCAAGCTGAAAACAGAATCAGCCGGAGTAGTCATCAAGACTACTCCGGCTGTTTTCGTTTAACGGGCAAATTCAGACTGGCATCGCAGGTACGGGCATCTTCCTTTGGACGCTCAATGCCATCAGACTGGATAGCCAGATCGCTGACGGAAGAATGGCCGCGCGAATGCACATTCTGTGTGGCTTTTGTGGTGAGTTTGCTGTTGCATTTGAATATGTCGTCGGAATGGCCAGCGTCGAATTCGTCGGAGTAGGCTGCAATATTGAGCGGGAGGCAGTGCTGACGCGACAACAGAATCTGGCCGATTGAATGCGGCGAAATCGCGACTCATTTCGTGGATTGATGATCGCTCAGTTTCTGCGCTTGCTGAATTTGTGTATCAGGAACGGGAAAGACTGTTCCGCAATGGCCGGACTGATATTCTATTTCGGGGCCTGCGTTTACAGCTTCAGCGCAGCCGCAGAATGCGGCATTCAACGTCAACCACAGACTGGCAATCAGCGATGTCTATTGAGCTGAGCTTTCTGAGTGTCTTTCTTCTATTGATGCTCGTTCATGCTTGGCATGGGGCCAGAAAGACTGACTCACTAAGCGACTACCTCGTCGGAAGCCGGTCTCTCGGAGGTGTGGGGATTGCGCTGTCATTCTTTGCCACGTTCGTCAGTTCGGTGACGTTCGTCGGGCTTGCCGGACGCAGTTGGTCTCTGGGACCGACATGGTGGATCGTGTGTTCGATCCTGTTTACGACTGCAGCACTCGTTTCGTGGTTTGTGGTTGCTCCGCGTTTTCTCGAATTCGCCGACAAGTTTCAACTACTGACGATTCCAGAATTTCTCGGCGCACGCTATCAAAGCCGGATGCTGCAACGCGTCTCTGGAGTGGTCGTGGTCGTTGCCTCGGTGGTCTACATGACAGCAGTGTACGACGGCGCCTCGAGAACACTTGAAGGGCTGCTGCAGATTGACTCGACGATCGTAATGGGGCTGGTGTTCGTCGTTGTAACGGGGTACACGCTGATCGGCGGGTTTCGCGCGGTCGTCGCGACTGATGGCGTACAGGGCGTGATGTTGCTGGTTGGCGCAGTGACGTTACCGATTGCAATGTTGTATCGCGGCGGCGGAATTGGCAACGTGCTTGAAACGGTCCAGAATCGGTCACCACTGGCACTTAAATTCACGTCAGGCCTACCTTTGCTGGGACTCGTTGGAACTGCGTTAGGAATCGCTCTGAAGATCATCGTTGACCCGAGACTTCTCTCCAGATTTTATGGTCTGTCATCAAGAAAACAGGTTCTCCGAGGTCGCTGTCTGGCTGTTGTGCTGCTGTTTGTTACCTATTTGTTCGTACTGCCGGTGGGGCTGCTCGCCCACGCGTTTGTCCCGACAGGAGTCGATCTGCAGACCGACGAAGTAGTTCCCTGGTTACTTTCCTCAGAGGGACATGTGCTGGGTACTACTGCCGGTTCACTGTTTCTAACAGCGCTCGTCGCTGCAGCGATGTCGTCACTGGATTCCGTGCTGCTTGTCGCGGCGGGCTCGATCGAACGAGACATCACGCCCCGTCAAGACAGCGTCGATGATCCCGGAAGTGTTCGCAGAACACGAACTTGGGTCTTTGTTCTGTCAGCCGTTGCAGCGTCGCTGGCGCTGATGCGAACTCGTGGCATCGTCGAACTCAGTTCACTATCGGGTTCGCTGTATGCCGTTTGTTTTCTGCCGGCGCTAATCGTAGGTCTGTTCTGGCAGGGAGGTACAAGGACGGCAGCAACATGCTCCCTGATTTCAGGCTTTGCGACAGCAGCCACCTGGTTCGGATTGAAGAAGGTCGTGCTGGGTGGATCGGTCGCATGGCTGCACGAAATCTATATCGGTTTGCTGGTCTCAATGCCGATGTTTATTGGAATTTCCATTTGGCAGCGAAGATCGAATTCATTACCAAAATGACGCCGGCCGAAGTCGACAGTCAGATGGGGTACTCGATGAGAATTCCGTATCCTCGTGATTCCGTATCGGTTGGTCGAAAATCGGAATGGACCGAGACCAGCCGTGCCCCGGAATCCAGATGAAACGACAGCACAGGATCCGCGACGCGCCCCGATTCGGATCGCCGCTCAACATACTCGTCAATTGAAAGCTGTGGGAACTGATGAAATCGCACGGGGCGTGTGAAGCCGATGATGCGTGAAATACCGTCAAGTTTGCTCGCAAAATCTATCTGCCGGTCGATCAACTTACGACCGCAACCCATCCCTTGACCTGCCGGCGCAACGCCCACACCAACCAACTGGTAAATCGTTCCGTCGCGTGAATGCGTACTTCGAAACGAACCATTGTCGGTGACGTCCTGATAGGTCAACGGCCGAGGATTGCAGTTGCGCTGAACTGATCCGTTGGGCGGACGCCGCACCGACAATGCGATCGTTCAGGATGGCGACCCACTGTCCGGCGGCGAACGCTGCAACTCGTTCGTTGATGGCCTCGCGAGATGCTGCAAGCGAACTGGGCCAACTGGCCGCTTCAACCGCAGCGATGGCATCCACATCCTCAAAAGTCGCCTGACGGTACGTGATCATTTTTCAGTCCGTAGTGAATCGAATCCGCAGAGACGGTCGTTAATTCGCAGGAAGGTCAAGTCATTCCGATTCGGATAACCAGCGAGATAGAACAACGGCATTGTCCGCACCGAGTCCCGGGAATCGATCAGAGAGTTGAGGTGATTGGCCATCAATTCGGAACGGTGTTCCGGCAGCCGTGAAGGACTCGCCGCCCTCCCCTCGAATCCGATGAAACATGCCGCGGCTGTTGAGTTGTTCGTCGTCCATCATCTCGGGAATCGTCTGAATCGGCGCTGCGGGAATCGCCGCCTCTTCCAATAACGTGAGCCATTCCGAGGTCTTCCGTGTGCTTGTTCGCTCGCTGATAAGTCGTTCGGCGTACGGCTGATTTTCTGTGCGGGCCGAGTTCGAATTCAGCAACGGGTCAGCGAGAAATTCTGGAGCCTCAAGAACGTCACACAACTTTTGCCACAGTGTGTCGTTCCCTGCCGCAATTACGATTGTGCCGTTGCTGGTTGGAAATCCCTGGAAGGGAGTGATTGACGGGTGACGAGTTCCGATCGGTTTTGGCGTTTGGCCGGTGAGTTCACATCGAGCGATCGCATTCTCAAGAATCGCAACATTGCAGTCGAGCATCGCCAGATCGAGTGTTGTGCCGCGCCCGTCGGAGTTGCGTGCCTGCAGTGATGCGAGTATCCCAATTGCTGTGAACATTCCGGTGACGATGTCGCTGACCGAAGCGCCAACGCGTGCTGGCTGGTCCGCGTCATGACCAGTGATGCTGATCAGGCCGCTCATCGCCTGAATAATCACGTCATACGCCGGTCGGTCTCGATACGGCCCGGTCTGCCCGAAACCTGACGCCGACGCGAAGATCAGCGACGGATTGATTTCATGCAGAACGTCCGGCCCGATCCCAAGTCCGTCCATGACGCCTGGACGAAAATTCTCGACAAGAACATCAGCGCGACTCGCCAGCTGTAGAAACGTTTCTCGATCGGCAGCATCTTTGAGATCGAGAACGACGCTCGACTTTCCCCGGTTGAGGCTGGCAAAGTACGCACTCGCCCCGGATGGAAGAAACGGCCCGAAAGCACGGGACTCATCGCCTGTGTCCGGCCGTTCGATTTTCACGACATCGGCTCCCAAATCTGCCAGGATCATGGTGCAGTATGGTCCCGCTAGGACACGGGTTAGATCAAGAACCTTCAGCCCTGCCAGTGGCAAAACAGCAGTCGAGCTGTTCGCGTCACCGGCCCCGCCTGCCTCCCGCAGCTGCGATTCCACCATAGATTTTGCTCCCTCGCCAAAGCTGGTTCAACGTCCCACTCACACCGCCGGGGCAGCCTACCCTCGATCGAAATTTCATGCACTGCACGATAAAGCGTCAATTACGATAAGTACCGTGCGTCTCCAGTCGCCGTCACAGGTACGGAAGAGTCTCCTGACTCAACACCAAGTAGACAGCTTACACTGGCTCTTTGAGTCCTTATTCGTCATTTTGGGCAAGATTCGACGAAACGATGGCGGGGTCGCGAGGTGGCATTGAAACATGCGAAATGCCTACGAAAAAAGGCTCATTCTCACGAATTGAGAATGAGCCTTTAAAGCGACCCCGAGGGGACTTGAACCCCCAACCTCCGGATCGACAGTCCGGCGCTCTAACCAATTGAGCTACAGGGCCTTAACGCGGTTGGCTCCAAGAGCGAGTTGCGTTGTGCGGCGGAATTTTAGCTCCGACGTCACGGAGGTCAATAGATCGGCCACATCAGGATGGATCATTAGCAGAAAATGCCCAGGCCCGTTCGGGCTGCTCTGACTCAGCCAGAAAAGCGGGCATTCATGGGAATTCCGTTTCGGCGAATTGCACGGGCGAACTCCTCGTCAGGTAGCCACGGCGTATGCGGAGCCGGGGACGCCAAGGCTCAGGGCTATTCGGAATCCTGCCCGAAAACCAACAGGTTGTCTCGGTGGATAATCTCTTCGTAGGGAAGATTGGCTGGATCTGAGGGCAAATCCGCCAGTCGCTGCCCTTGTAGACGAGCTGTCGTTGGGCTGTCGTAGTTGGTGAGCCCGCGAGCGAATTCCTGCCCGTCTTCACCTAACAACGAGACAACGTCGCCGCGGCCGAAGTTACCCTCAACATTCGTAACGCCGATGGGCAGCAGCGATCGGCCGCTCTTCGTCAGTGCATTCTTTGCGCCTGCATCGAGCTTCAGTTTTCCGCGAGGCTCCACCGTGTACCCGATCCATCTTTTCCATGCCGGAATGTTGCGCCCTTGAGCAAGAAACAGCGTTCCGACCTCGTCTCCAGCCATGATCTCGTCGAGCACGCCGTTTTGCCGACCATTCGCGATGATGACACTTTCGCCGACTTCGGTGACCTTGCGTGCGGCCTGCAACTTGGATTTCATACCCCCCGTTCCGCCTCGGCTCTTTGAATCAGCGGCCAGGGCCAGCAAGTTTTCGTCCCAGCGTTCAACGACGGGTATCACCTTGCTGTCTGGCGAGGCCGGATCGCCGTCCAGCAATCCGTCGATGACGGACAGGACGATCAGCAATGAGTCTCCCAGAAGATTGCTGACCATTGCCGCCAGGTGGTCGTTATCGCCGAATTGAATCTCGCTGATACTGACAGTGTCGTTTTCATTGATGATCGGGATGATCGAGAATTCAAACAGCGTGTTCAGCGTGTTGCGAACGTTGAGGTATCGCTCGCGGTTTCGGAAGTCGTTGGCCGTGAGCAGAAGTTGAGCGGCGCGGAAGCCGTGAACTTCCAGGCAATCGTTGTAAAGACGAATCAGGTGAGCCTGGCCAGCCGCCGCAGCAGCCTGAAGATGCGGAAGATCTGACGGTCGCTGTTTGAGATTCAGCAGGCCCATCCCGGCACCGACCGCACCGCTTGATATAAGCACGACTCGTCGGCCAGTTTGCCGGATGCGATACATCTGCTCGGCCAGAGCAGCGATGCGTGAAACATCAAGCGAATCATCGTCGTTGGACAAAACGCTTGTCCCGACCTTGATGACGACCGTGCGGGCGGTCTGAATGATTTCCTGCCGAATGAGACTCTGCATGATGTCACGTCGAAGTGCAGACTCGACCGCGTCCAACCTTGCTCAGGAAGAACGGCCAAGGATCAGGCTTACGTTATGACCACCGAAGCCAAACGTGTTGTTAATTGCGTAATGAATGTCGGCTTGCTGAGCAGAACCCGCGACCAGATTCAGATCGCATTCCGGGTCGGGAGTATCAAGATTGATCGTTGGTGGAATGATGCCTGTCTGCAATGTTCGGACGCAAGCAACGGACTCGACTGCTCCCGCCGCGCCGATCAGATGTCCGAGCATACTCTTTGTGGAACTGACTCTGAGTTGCGGAGTGGCCGTCCCAAACGCTTCTTTCAAAGCCAGCGTCTCGGCGACGTCGTTTGCTTTTGTTCCCGTACCGTGAGCATTGATGTAGGTGCGGGCCGCGATTTCTGACTCGTCCACGCCAGCGGACGAAAGTGCGTACCGAATAGCCTGAGCCGCTCCCTGTCCGCTTGGTTCGGGGCGGACCAAATGGGAAGCGTCCGACGTTGATCCATATCCCAGAACTTCGGCATGAGGCGTCGCGCCGCGGCGAGTAACGCTTTGCTCCGATTCCAGAATCAGGATGCCAGCACCTTCGGACATGACAAGTCCGGATCGGTCCGCATCGAAAGGCCGGATTGCCTTCTGAGGATCATCGTTGTACTTCGTCGCCATCGCCCCCATGCGACAGAAGGCTGCGATGCCGAGTCGCGTCAACGAAGACTCGGTTCCGCCAGTGATCACAACATCTGCGGCGCCACTTCTAAGGAGTTCGGTGGCTTGAATGATCGCCAGACCGGAGCTTGCGCACGCAGCGCTGACCGTGAAGGCGGGGCCACGAATTCCGAACGTCAGGCTCACATTGGCCGGAGCAGCATTCGGCATTAACAGGGGAATCGTCAACGGGCTGACGCGATCCGGACCGCGGCTCAGCAGAACGTCCGTTTGCTGCTGCAGAGTGTCCAGTCCGCTGAGGCCAGCTCCAACGATCACGCCGCAGCGGTGTCCGAATTCCGCCGGAACGATTCCGGCTTCGTCGATCGCCTGCCGTGCGGCCGAAACAGCGAACCGGCTCGCACGGTCCATGCGTCGCCAGGCAACCTGCTCGGGCAATTCAAATGGAGCTTCGTCAAGCCCCTCGACTTCTCCACCGATGGTCGCGGCCAGATCTGTAGTATCGACGCGCTGAAGCCGGTCGATACCGGATCGCCCTTCCGTTAGGCCCGACCATAAGTGTTCAACACTGTTTCCCAGTGGTGATACAACGCCCATCCCTGTGACGAAGACTCGTGACATATCGCCTGAATTGAACCTTTTATTCGCCGGCTATCGAGTAGTTCACGGCCAGCCTTGAACGGAAACGCCCACGAGCTGAGGGCTTTCCTTGTCGAATTGCATTCCGGAGGCCAGCCATTATGAAATGATTGCGTAATGACCGTAAAACGGGGGGATTCTAGGAGTCTGCCGCGGAAATCATAGCCGAAGACGCGGGCTGGCTGAGGCTGTTCATCCTTAATTCGGACCTGCCATGCGAATGCACCGTCGGTGAGCGGGTCGAATTGGCAGATCACGCGCCCCGATCAGCATGTCATTGCTTCAGGATGAGGACTTCGGCAGTTTCCACTGCATACGCGGCGGCTGGCTCGGCGATAAACTCTGCGAGTGGATCGAACTGCGGAAAACGTGGACAATACCGATCAGCCTGATTTCGAAACTGCTGAGTTGGTCGTCGTCAGGTTTCGGCCTGCAAAACGATCTGAAAACAAATTGTGCTCTGAGCCAGCGCGAGTGGAACAGAGGGAAGAGTTTCAGATCTCAGAGATGTCGATCGACTCAGAATTCGATCATTTTTCCTCGCGAGACACCGGCGTCGCCCGGCGATCTCGCATCAAGATCGTGGTGAGGTTGCTATGCAGCGTCCTTCAAATTCAAAAACATCGTCAGTCGTAGCGAGTGATCATCGGCGGAACGGAAATGCCGTCGTCGTCGTCCTTGCTCTTCTGGCAATTCTAGTCGTGGTCGGAGCGTACATTTTCGGACCGGGTTTGCTGTCTCAAATCAACGCAGGCAGCGAGACTTCTGACAGCAAAGCGATGACGCACAAAGTCGGTCGCGAGAATCTGGTCGTTACGGTCACGGATGACGGCGAACTGCAAAGTGCCAGCAATGTCGATGTGAAATGTGAGATTTCCGGTGGCAGCACAATCCTCTGGATTATCGACGACGGAACGGTCGTCGAGGCTGATCAGAAGATCGTCGAACTGGACTCGTCCGGAATCGAAGAACAGCTCGCCGCTCAGACTGGCGTATACGAGAAAGCTCTTGCCGCACAGATCAAGGCGACTGAAGACGCAGCCGCAGCGGCCATCGCTGTCAAAGAATATGTCGAGGGAACATTCCTGAAGGATGTGCAGGAAGTTGAAGCGCAGATTACGATCGCTCAGGAGAACATGCGGAGCGCGCAAAACGTGCTCGACCACACCGAGCGAATGGCTCGAAAAGGATTCGCAACACCGCTGCAAGTCGAAGCTGACGAGTTCGCGGTCAAGCGAGCGAAGCTGGAACTCGATTTCGCGCAGACCTCAAAAGACGTTCTCGAAAAATTCACGCGTGAGAAGACGACAAAAGGCCTGGAAGCGACCCGCGACGCAGCACAGGCATTGGCACGGTCCGAGCAGGCAGCAGTCCAACTCGAGAAAGCCAAACTCGACAAGCTCACAAAACAGCTTGAGAAGTGCGTCATTCTAGCTCCGAAAGCCGGCATGGTCGTCTACTTCGCAGAACGTAGCCGCTACGGAAGTTCGAGCAGCCAGATCGAAGAGGGATCGCCCGTCCGGGAACGTCAGACAATCATCCAGCTTCCGGACCTGACGCAGATGCAGGCGAAGATGCCGGTTCATGAATCGAAAGTTGAACAGGTTCACCCTGGCCAGCGAGTCTATTTGAAAGTCCTCGATCGAGAATTTCAGGGGTCAGTTACATCAATCGCCAACCAACCGGAATCGAAATCGTTCTTCGCCGCCAAGGTTAAGGAGTATCCAGCAGAGGTCCGCATCGAAGGCGATTGCGAAGGCCTTCGCCCGGGCATGACAGCGGAAGTCGAAATTCTGATTGCGAATCTCGAAAACGTTTTGACCGTACCCGTGTCAGCCGTGGTCGTGAAGGGGGATCAGTTCTTTGGCTATGTTCAAAGTGCTGACGGGCCGCAAAAACGCGAATTACTTCTTGGCCTTAGCAACGACAAGTTCGTTGAGGTTAAAGACGGTGTCGCCGAAGGCGAAGAAATTCTCATGAATCCACGAGCTGTCATGGGCGACCAGCTCAACGATGATGATGGAGAAGAAGAGGAAGGCGAGTCGGAGAAAGTTAACAGCCGGTTTGGTGATACAAGCAAAGCTCCTGCACCTCCCTCAGCCAGCGGAAAGAAACCTTCCGGTGGTGCACAGGGCGTTGGTGGATCAGGTTCATCTGGCGGCGGACGAAAGACGCCAAGTTTCGCCAGCCTCGACAAAAATGGCGATAAAAAAATCACAAGTGATGAGATCACCTGGCCAGGCGCTGACGCAATGATCTCAAAAATTGACAAGGACGGTGATGGGGCAATTTCGGAAACGGAGTGGAAGAATCGACCGAAGCGACCTTCATCCGGCGGTGGTTCCGGAGCAGGTGGTGGCCGGCCCGAATCGGGAGCTCGCTAGTGCTCTCGTACGTTCTGCGCACGCTCAAACTTGGCATCAAGAGCCTCTCGCTACACGCCCTTCGATCATCGCTGGCGATGGTCGGGATTCTGATCGGCGTCATGGCGGTCATCTGGCTAGTTGCGCTCGGTGAAGGGGTCAGTGACCAGGCTCAAAAACAGATTGAGCAACTGGGCGCTCGAAACATCATCATCAAGAGCGTTAAGCCTGCGGCCTCAGGCACCAGCGGCGACCGCACATTCGTCACGATCTACGGACTGACCGACGCCGATTACGAACGACTCGTCGAGACGATCCCCACCGTCGAACGCGCTGTCCCGATGCGAGAACTGTCGACTATCGTGCGACACGACGGGCATGCGATGGCGACGCAGCTCGTTGGTTGCGTATCTGACTATTACCAGATCAACCATCTCAGCATGGCTCAGGGGAAATTTCTCGAGCAGCAACACGAGATCGATAAAGCGACCGTTTGTGTCATCGCCGCTGACGTCGCCCTGGAAGTCTTTCCGCTGGAAAATCCAATTGGCCAACGCCTGTTGATCGACCAGGACTTCTACACCGTGATCGGCGTCACCGATAGCCGCGAATCTTCCGCGTCGATCGGTGGATCGCTCGCCGGGCGAGAGTACAACCGGGACATCTACATTCCCGTTACGACTTTTCGTACGCGTTTAGGTGACGAGTTGACAACTTCTCCCTCAGGTGGAGTCGATCGCGAACTGGTCGAAATCAGTCAGATCACGCTCATGATCGAAGACGTTGACTCTGTCGAAGAAAGCGCGGCCGTCGCTCGAATCCTTCTAGAGAAATATCACATCGAAGAAGACTACACCGTCGTTGTCCCGAAAGAGTTGCTCCGCCAGGCGGAAGTTTTGCGGGCGATGTTTAACGTGTTGCTCGTTCTGATCGCCGGGATTTCGCTCCTCGTCGGCGGCATTGGCATCATGAATATCATGCTGGCAACGGTGACGGAGCGAACTCGCGAGATCGGTGTCCGCCGAGCTCTGGGAGCCCGCCGTGGTGACATCATCACTCAGTTTCTGGCTGAAACCGTCGTTCTGACCGGCACCGGTGGGCTGACAGGAGTCGCTTTTGGATTCCTCTGCGGTCCTGCCGTCTACGGAGTGCAGTACGTGTTGAAACAGTTTCTGCCAAACGTTTGGACGACGTTGCCACCGGCCATCCAGAATCTGGAACCGCTCGTTGCTCCGTGGTCAGTCGGCGTTGCCTTTTCGATCTCTGTCATCGTCGGGGTTCTGTTCGGGCTGTATCCCGCTCGCCGAGCCGCCATGATGGACCCCATCGAAGCGTTGCGACACGAATAACGAATCAGTTTTCTGACGCCGTCTTCTATCGCCAACCGCCGCAAGGTTGCTTCCGTCAATAGACAGGTCAGAGTACGACCTCGTTTCGGGCGTCGAGCAAATACTTCACCCGGCACTCTTCTCTCTCACACCGTATGATCGGTTTTCGTCGAAATGGCCAATTACCGCGACAAGCGTTCTCAACGGAAGCAACGACACCGGCAGGCTCCCGTCCTGCTGGACACGTCTCAACGCCCGCTGGACATCGTCGAAGATCCGTCAGCATTGTCTGCCGTGCAGATTGATACCGACTTTCCACACCCCAACGTTTTCCGAAAACGCCTGCGTAACATTCCTCAGGAAGTGAAACCAGGCGATCTCGTTTCCATCTCACACACCGACGGTCGGCATCTTGGTTATGGGTATATCAACTCGACAGCGGGCGTCGCTCTACGCTTCATTCGGTGGGGAGCTGAACCGCCCAATGACGAATTCTGGGATCAGCTTCTCCGACAGGCAGTTTCGTTTCGTCACGAAACATTGAAACTCGGCGAAGCGACAACCGCCTGCCGACTCATCCATGCAGAAGGCGACTTTCTGCCGGGGATCGTTGTCGACCGATACAACGACGTGTTGTCACTTGAGGCGTACTCGCTGGGCATGTTTCAGCGTGCTCAGTCGATCGCCGAACGGCTTGCCTCAATCTGCGCCACCGAGCATTGGATCGTCAAACCAAGCCCGCAGAGTGAGACTCAGGAAGGATTCTCGGCCCCGGTCATCAGCTCACCAGACCTGCCACGCACCACGACTATTCATGAATACGGAACAAGGTTCCGCATCAATCTCAATGAAGGTCACAAGACGGGCTTCTTCTGCGATCAGCGTGAGAATCGAATCAAACTCGCCAGTTTCTGCGAAGGAAAATCGGTCGCCGACATCTGTTGCTACACCGGCGGCTTTGCGATTCAGGCGAAGAAATCAGGAAAGGCTGCTGACGTCACCGGAGTGGAACTCGACGAAAACCCGCTTCAACTGGCGAAGTCCAACGCGAATCTCAATCAGGCGAAAGTCAGCTTTGTCCAGGCAGACGCCTTCGCCTGGATGCGCGACATGGTTCGCAACGGTCGCCAGTTTGACGTACTCGCGCTGGATCCTCCGAAATGGATCCACTCACGAGAGGAACTCGAAGAAGGCCGACGGACTCACTTCGACTTCAACCGCCTGGCTCTGCAACTCGTTCGTCCTGGCGGAATCATGGTGACGTTTACGTGCGCGGGCCTCTTAACCAACGAAGAGTTCGACAAACTCGTCCGTTCCGCGGCGCGACAGGCTGGCCCACCCATGCCCGGTACCGAGTCAGAAGAAAATCCGAGACGTCAGCCGCGTGAAATTCAAATCTTCGATCGGACTGGTGCGTCCCCCGACCATCCCGTCGCCGGAAGCTGCCCCGAATCAGAATACCTGCGGGCAATGTGGCTGCGAGTTCTATAGGTACTTCCCGGTGATCGACTGCGGACAGGCAATGATGTCAGCGACTGAGCCAGTCACCACGACGTTCCCGCCGCCGGGACCAGCTTCCGGCCCCATGTCGATAATGTGGTCTGCTCGCCGAATCACATCGAGATGATGTTCAATTACGACCAGCGAATGTCCGACCGAAATCAGTCCGTCGAAACATTCCAGCAAGCGAGCAACGTCTACAGGATGAAGTCCCGTTGTCGGTTCGTTCATGATGAGCAGCGAGCCTGTCCGGCTGTTCGACGCCAGGCACGAAGCCAGTTTCAGTCGCTGCGATTCTCCACCGGATAATGTAGCCAGAGGTTGTCCCAGAGTCAGATAGTCAAGACCGACATCCTTCAAAGACCGCAGCCGTTTCTGAATTCTCGGCTGGCCACGAAAGAATGAAAACGCTTCGGCCGCGGTCATCGCCAACACGTCGGCGATGGTTCGTGCCCGCCACTGAACTTCAAGGATGTGCGGCAAATACCGTGTCCCGCTGCAATCCGGACACGTCATCGACACATCGGCCAGAAACTGCATATCGATCTCGACTCGGCCGGTACCTTCGCATTTGTTGCAGCGTCCGCCGGAATCGGTGTTGAAGCTGAAGTGCGAAACGATGAGATTTCGATTGCGAGCATCCTCAGTTTCAGCAAACAACCGCCGAATTTCGTCAAAGACTTTGAGCCACGTTGCCGGATTACTGCGACGAGAACCCGCCAGCGGCCGATCATCAATCAACTCTACCGAGCTGATTGACTCCGCTCCTTTGAGTTCACCATATTCGCCCACAACGTCGACCGAGCACGACTGCTCCAGCTCTTTGCAAACTGCGGGGAATAACACGCTCTCAATCAACGACGACTTTCCCGCTCCGCTGACACCGCTTACGACGCAAAGAACACCCAGCGGAATGTCGACCGAACAATTTACTACGGTATGACAAGCAGCATTGCTGAGCCGCAGCCAACCTCTTGCCTGTCGATACGGTGATTCTCCCGTTGCCGAGTTACCGTCACCGTCGGTGGCCGCTCCAGCCAGCCAACGCCCGGTTGCAGACTCAGTCACCGCTGCCAGCGAGTCTGGCGGGCCGGCATAAACCAGGTGCCCGCCGTCCTGTCCCGCCGCAGGCCCAATATCGAGTGCATGATCAGCGGCGTCGAGGAATTCGGGTTCATGCTCCACAACGACGACTGTGTTTCCACTGTCTCGGACATTTCGGACGACGTTTACAACAAGCGAGACATCTCGCGGATGCAAACCAGCCGAAGGCTCGTCGATCACGAACAGGGTGTTGACCAGATTCGATCCGGCGATCGATGTCATGGCCACGCGTTGAGCTTCGCCGCGCGACAACGAACCCATTTCACGATTCAGGCACAGATAACCAAGCCCGGCTGACGTTAGAAACCGCAATCGTTCCACGATGTCAGCAATCAGGTTAGACGCGATCGACGTTGTTTCCGAGGATGTCGTCAGTGCTGTCTGAAAGAACGCCAACAGCTCATCGATCGTCTGTATCGACAGGTCGCTGATCGATGCCGAACAGTCACTTCCGTTTGGATTTGCCGAACCTCCAAGACGCACGGCGAGTGCATCCGAGCGGAGCCGCGTTCCTTCACATGCTGTGCAACATTCAACCTGACGCCATTGGCTAAGGAACTCACGAGTGGCGGTCTGCGGTTTTCGCCGTTCAAGTCTCTCGAAGAGACCGCGAAGCCCCTCTGAATTCTTCGTGCCTGGCTGTTGCGATGCATCACTGCCACCGTAGACCTGCTCCTTCTGCTCAGGTGTCAGACTTCGAAACTCAACGTCAAGAGGCACGCCGGCATTTTCTGCGAAGCGAAGCAGTCGCTCACGCTCTCGCTTCCAACGATCGCCTCGCAACGCGACGATCGCTCCCGCTCGCAGTGACAGCGACTCATCCGGAACCATGCTGTCGAAGTCCAGCTTTGTGACACGTCCAGTTCCGCGACAATCTAGGCACGCTCCCAGTGGACTGCGAAAACTAAGAGTCGCGGGCTCCGGCTTCGTGAATAACCGGCCACAGGTTGAACAATCAAAGTTGGCAGAGAAACGGCACATCGCCCACGAATCATTGTCGATCAATATGGGGGCCATCGCACGGCTGCCTCCATCGTCTGATGGTTTACCCGAGTCAACAGACACATCGAGGCTCGACAACTGAGCAAACAGGACGCACCGCCCGTCGGATTGTTCAAGGCATGTTTCAACCGCCTCTACAATTCGCTCTGGACTGATTTTTCCCGAGACGAGTCGATCGACAATCACAATCGGCTGTTCGTCATCGTCAGGCTCAGAAGATAAATCCTGGACTGAAACATTGCTCCCAGCTAAAGCAGAGACAACATCAGCAGTTGCCGACACATCGACGAAGTGTTTGAGGCTTACCGCGCGGGTAAATCCGGCTTTGAGCAAATCCGCAACCGTGAGATTCCGCTCCATCTCATCGGCCGAGGCATCATGATCAGTGCTTTCCTCGCTGGCTGGCAATGGAAAACCAATCTGGAGCCGAGTGCCCTGCGTCAACTGATCGACCGTTTCGATAACAGACGCGGCTGAATCCTGCTCAACAGGCTGTTCACAGTCTGGACAGACTACGACTCCGACACGCGAAAACAAGACGCGAAGCAGGTCGTCGATTTCGGTCACAGTGGCGACGGTTGCACGTCGAGATGCTACCTTTGCTGCAGCGTTCTGCCGCAAAGCGACGGCTGGCGGGATACGGATGATGCTGTCGGCATCTGGTTTCTCAAGCCGATCAAGATGACGGCGAGCCGACGATGAGAAACTCTCGATGTATCGACGCTGGCCTTCTGCATAAAGAGTATCAAACGCCAGACTGCTCTTGCCGGTACCACTGATTCCGGTAATCACCGTGAGCTTGTTCAACGGGACATCAACGTCGATCGATTTAAGGTTATGAACGCGCACACCTCTGAGTTCGATGTTTGGCAACACCGACTCAGCGGCAATTGACGTTGACGTCGCTTGATCACTCATCCCCGAAGCGTACGGAGACAGAGCGAACTCTTCGAGTCAATTCGGCGTCGTCACTACCGCACAATTCAATGTCCATTTCGATTGCGTTCGTCGTCGCTGAAATGAAGAATCCTCACTCTCGCCGGTGGACACCTTTCTTGATCCCAGAATAAGCACCAACATTCCGATGAAGACGATCAGCGGACTAATTTCGATTAACAAACCTGAAGGAATGACGTCTCGGCAAACTGTCACTCGCGTCAAGAATATCCTGCGAAAAGCCGGGTATAGTCGACAGATCAAAGTCGGACACTGCGGGACGCTCGACCCATTGGCAACAGGACTTGTTGTCATTTGCGTTGGCAGGTCGACTCGACTGGTTCAGATGATCCAGGAACAACCAAAGTCCTATGTCGGCACCTTTCAACTCGGACTCGTAACGTCGACGGACGACTGCACTGGAGAAGTGCTCGCGGAATCGGAACTGGATACCGAGAAGATTTCGCGGCAGGCTATCCTCGATCTGCTTCCAGACTTCACCGGCGACATCGAACAGGTTCCGCCGAAATTCTCAGCAATCCACGTCGACGGAAAACGAGCCTACAAGCTTGCCCGACAAGGCCACGATGTCGAGTTGGAACCGCGACCGGTACAGATCTACCGACTTGAGCTAACCGGGTTTGAATTGCCGGAATTCAAGCTGCAAATCGAATGCGGCTCCGGAACGTATATTCGGTCTCTGGGCCGTGACATCGGAGAAAGACTCGGGTGTGGAGCGACGATGAACTCTCTGAATCGATCAGCGATCGGAGCGTTTTTTCTCACGAATTCTGTAGCCCCGGATCAGTTAACACCGGAGAACATAGAATCATTCGTCGAACCACCGATCGCGGCAGTATCGCACCTGCCCAGTGTCGAAATCACTGAGCCGCAGAAAGAACGGATCTACGATGGTCGGACAGTGGAAGTCGACACTGTCGCGGAACTTAAACGCGACTCAGCGAACGGGGATACGGCCAGACTTATACTGGTCGATAATAACCAGCAGCTTGTCGCCGTTTCGACTTACCGGTTTGCAGATTGCACGGCAAAACCAGCGATGGTGTTTCACGACCCGCCGCGCGACTGATACGCGTCGTCACGCAACAGCCCCGGAAACCGGCAACGAACTTACGTCAGCGTTATCCTTGGGCCGGACCAGTTGCGCCTGTGCTGGCCTGTTGACGTAACCCGTCGACTTCCTGTTTCAACTGATCCAGCGAAGCCCGGCCCTGGTCAAATGCCTGTTTGGCCGTAGTCGTTCGGGCTTGAACTGGAGCCGCAGCGGCCTGTTCGGCCTGTAGCTTCTTTGTTGTTTCCGCGACAACTGCTTTCGATGCAACAACTTTCTGTTCAGCCGCCGCGACGTCCTTCTGCATGACGGCCAACGATTTGTCCAGTTCAGCGACTTTCGCTTTGACTTGGGCGATGGTCGCATTGTTGCGGTCGAGTGCAGCCTTCAACTGACCGGCAGCGGCAGCCAGCTCTTTGTCAGCGGGTAGTGCGGCTACGGCTGCTGCACCTTTAGCGACAGCATCCTGCAGCATTGGAACGGCTTTCTCGCGAACAGCAATCTGTGCCGCCTGCGTCTGCTTATCCGCTGTGACCTGAGCAAGTTTTTGTTTCATGGCAGCTACAGCGTCGGTTGACGTTTTCTCCGTTTTTTGAGCAGCAGACACTGCCGCCTGTGCCAGGGAGACTTTATTCTGCATTTCCTTCAGCTCGGCATCGGCCTCCAGAAACGCGAGTTCAAGCTCGCCAAACTTCTGCTGTCGCTCATCCAGAGCAACCAGCTTGGCCGTAAACTGAATTTCGTTCTGCCATCGAGTGACAGCCTGCTGAGCCTTTGTGGCTGCTGCGTTTGCAGCGTCCAAAGCAACCTTGGCCGCCGCCGCATTTTTCTGCTCTGCGGCCAGAGTCGCGGTGTATTGCGTGACCGCTTTCTGAGTGGCGGCGATGACCGCCTTCGTTGCCGCAATCGCCTTCGTGCCAGCGGCAACGGCAGCAGTTGCTGTGTTCATTCTCGCCGTTTCTGCAGCAACGGTTTTGGTAGCCGCGACGAGCGATCCATCCCGAGCAGTCGTCACTGCTTTCAACTGGGCAGCAGCTTTGACGACATCCTGATCTCCGGCAGCTTTTGCCACAGCCAAATCGGCCTTCGCAACAGCCTCCTTCAGCAAGGGGACGAGTGGTTGCAAGGTTGCTACAACTTTTGCGGATCCATCCAGCTTGACCTTCGCGTCGGCAGCAGATTTTTGATCGACTACCAGCTTGGCGGCGAGAGCCTTCTCCTGAGTTGTCGCATCCGCAAGCTTCTTCTGGCCTGCTGCCAGCTGAGCTGTTGCGGCAGTCACTTTAGCCTGGGCGGCGGTGTAAGCCGCTTGCTTTGCCTTTTGATCAGCTGCAACTTTGGTGACGTCTGCCTGAGCCAGAGCCAACCGAGATTCCAGCGTGATGGGGTTGGTCGATAGTTCTCCAAGTCGTTTTCCGTCTGCTGCGTTCCAGACACGGACGAGCCCTGTCCAGTCTCCACCGACAACTCGCTTCGTTTCGTCGCAATATGCCGTCGCAAGAGCTAGATCACCGAAGGCCTCAAACGTGCGAATGGCTGCTCCATCGCCCTTCCACAGTTTGACCGTCTTGTCACGTCCGGCAGTGACGATCTCACCATCACGAGTGAAGTCGACAGATGCCGTCCCTCCACCGTGAGCGCCCCAAGTCTTGATCTGGCGGCCGTTTTCCATTTCCCACAATCGGACGGAAGCATCTTCACTGGCCGAGGCCAGAAGGTTGGAGTCTGCTCGCCAGGAAAAACCACTGATCCGTTTCGAATGGCCCTTCAGGCCAAGGTACTCTCGGCCTGTGTCGGCTTCCCAAACGAATACGCCACCATTTCGGTCACCTGTTGCCAGCAGGACTCCATCTGGACTGAACGACACGGAGCTGATCCAGTCAGTGTGTTTCCTGACTTCGTAAACAACTTCGCTGGTTTCTGTCGAGTAAACGCGGACAACTTTTGACGGGCCACCGAGTGCAATAAATTTGTGATCGGAGCTGATGTCCGCTCCCATCACAGCGTCCAGCTCATCACCAATTTCGAAGATGCGTTCGCCGTTCTTTACATTAAATACGACAACCCGCCCGGCTGCTGCACCTTGACCGCCGCCTGCGAGCAACAGATGACCGCTTCGACTGAACTGAAGAACGTGTGGCTCACCTTCCGGGAAGGGGAGTGTTCCGGCGAGTGCCAGTGTCTGCGTGTTGTAAAGTAGAATCTGCTTCTGACCGGAGATTGCAACGAGCGGTGCCCACGGACTGGTGGCAATTGAGTTAACGGCGGTGGTTCGATCGGTATGAACTACCGGCTGCAGAGAAAGTCGACTTGGCAGCGGTGCTGGACCGTCTGGTCGCCCGGTGGAACCGAACGACAAAGCGAATTCCATCTTTGCTTTTGGACGAACAACAGCCTTGCTGCTTTTCGTGTCGAGGGCACCGCCAGCGATCCACGCTTTAATGACCGAGAGCATTTCTGCCGGAAGCTTATCTGCCTTGGGCGGCATGTAGGGCTCGGACTCGTGGTTGACGACGAGCCACAAGTAGCTGCTATCTGCGTCGCCGGCTTCGACGACTTCTCCCGAACTTCCCCCCTCTTTCATGGCGGTAAAGTTTGTGAGATCGAGTCCGCCGCTCTTCTTGTCCGGATTATGACAAGCGAAACACTTGGCGCGGAAAATCGGCTGAACGTGATCAGCGTAGGTGATTTTCTCATCAGCAGCTTGAGTTGAGGCAGACGCCACAAACAGGATGCACGCAGTTAAAGCCAGTCGAGAAGGAAGCATGGCCGTCTCCGGACGCTAAGTCGAAAAAATTGAGGTGGGGTGCGCGGCAGGGAACATCTCATGTGCGACCGAGACGGAACGCACGATGTCAATGTAGGTCAGGCGTTGCCTGTTGGATTTCTGGATTGAGTAGCTAGTGAAATATTTGGATCACAAATACGTCGATCCGGAAATCTTCACAGATATCACAAACCTGCCACGTCCTGCACAACTGGACGTGAACAAGGAGATCAATGGTTAAACACAAACTCGCGGGAGTTCAGCGTCGCCCAGAAGATATCTTCCAGTGCCTGCTGTTTGTTCTGCTCATTGTCGACGACCTCTTTCAAGGCAGCCGCTTCTCGCTCCGTCGGTTTTCGGCTCAGGCAGCGGATGTAGATTTCTTCCGCGATCTGTTCCGGCGTCTTGCCTTCCTTCAGTCGAGTTGGCACAAGTTTTCCCTGTGCCATTTTCGTGTTCACAGTATCACCATTCAGTAGGTGCAGAGCCTGTGAAAGATTCGGTTCGATCGACACTTCGCATGAGCACACCGTTTCACGTTTAGCTCGTCCAAATGCGGTCAGGAAGTACGTTGAAGTATTTCCGTTCGCGATCTGAACCGCTCGTGCTCCCGTCGGCAAGCCTTGGAACTTGTTCTTGGTGTCAGTGACCTGAGTGATCGCGTCCAGGAGAACTTCGGCACGAACTCGGCGAAGAGCCGCGTGGGAAAAGTTTCTCGAATCTTTGACATTCGTTTCGTTGGTTGCCGTCGAGTGTTGGTAAACGCGCGACGTGCAGATGTCACGAACCAGCTTCTTGAAGTCGTAGTTGTATTCGGTGAACCGACGCCCCAGTTCGTCAAGAAGTTCTTTGTTGACTGGTGGGTTGGAGACTCGAACGTCGTCGACCTGATCGATGATGCCTTTGCCGAAGAAGTGAGCCCAGACGATGTTGCCAAGGTTAGTGGCAAAGTACGGGTTCTGTGGTGAGGCCAGCCAGTCGGCCATCACCACTCGTCGGTCTTTGCCTTTGACATCGGGAACTTCTCCGCCGAGGAACTTCGGAGCCATCACCTTGTTGCCAACTAGGTGTCGGACGTCGCCGCCACCGCTGTTGTAGATGATCAATTCGCGCGGGTCCTCTCCACGCTTTCGGCCGATTTGTGAGAAGAATGCCGCGAAGCTGTAGTAATCGTCCATCGTCCATCGGTCGAATGGATGATTGTGGCACTGAGCACACTGAATCCTCATGCCCATGAAGACCTGAGCGACATTCTCTGATGTCTTCAGCGTGTCGCGTTCATTCTGGTAGTAGTTGGTGGCCGCGTTCTGGAATGTTCCACCGCTCGAACCGAGTAGTTCACGAACCATCTGGTCGGTCGGCATGTTGCTGGCGATGCGTTCCTGAAGCCAATTGTAGTAACGCAGCATCGACTTGTAACTGATCTGGTTTGTCGTCCGGATCTGAAGGAGTTCCGCCCACTTCATTACCCAGACTTCAACGAACTCTTTGCGGTTCAGCAGTTCGTCGACCAGCTTGTCGCGTTTTTTCTCGTCCTTGTCTTCCATGAATCGAGCGTACTCTTCGACTGAGGGGAGAACTCCGACGATGTCCAGGCTCGCTCGTCGCAGGAATTCCTCATCGGTGCAGACACCGGAAGGCAGGATTCGGAGCTTTCTCAACTTGTTATAGGTAAGCGTGTCTACGAAGTTGAATTCCGGGGTCTTCGGATCAGTGTAGTTCAACCCCTTGGGCAGCATGATGAATTGTCGACCCACGGTGTGAGTCTCGAATCGAGCCATGATGAATGCTTCGCCACGTTCATGAGCGGTAACCAGGCCGTCGGGCGAAACAGTCGCGGATGTGTCGTTGTTTGAAAGAAACACTGCAAGGTTTGTGACATCACGGTCAGTTCCGTCTGAGTATTTTGCTCGGACAGTCAATTGCTGAGTGGTGTCGGCGCCGTCCAGGACGGCCGCTGGCGGATAAAGTTCGACAGACAGAACTTTGGGAACTTCGCCTTGATCATTGTTTCCACCCGCTTTCAACCATCGAAGCATCGTGGCGTAGTACTCGCTGTCCGTTCCAAATCGTTTTCCGCCCGTGTGTGGTACGGAACCGACCGACTTGGTCATCAGCAAGCTTTCTTCTGGCAACGCAAGATTGATCCGGCGCCCTGGCAGTTCGCGAGCGATCCGAAACTGATCACCGGTTGGATCAAAACCGAACAGAGAGAGACGAAACCCGTCTTTTCCGCGAGCGGCACCGTGACAACTACCAGTGTTGCAGTTGGCTTTCATGAAAATCGGCATGATGTCCAGCTTGAAACTGACATCACGGTCGGCGGTCGCCTGTTCGATTTTGATTGGGATCATTTTGGAGAGTCCCTCGAACTCGACCGTGAGTTGGCTATCGCCATCTGCGACCGGATGAAGGACATTCCCCGCCAGCTTCACCTTTGCTGCATCACTCAGCGTGAGCTTTGCCTCTTTGGTGACGTCGCGAGTCAAGCCGTTCGGATAGGCGACCTGCACGACGAATGACTGTCGGTCACGCATCGTGTTGATGTGGACTTCGGCCGGGTAGACCTCAAGCGAGATTGGCTTTTCCTGAGCATCCGCCGTAAGCGAACTCAGTGAAACGATGAACGCAACAGCAACGGTCCACAGTCGGGAACGAAACATGGCAGTAGTCCTTCAGAAGCCGTTCGGCAAGTTTTGAAAGGGACTCAGTGATACAGCAATACTTAACTAAAAATTCAGTCTGCTACTCGGTTTTTGTTGATCAGCTATTTGCCAGCCGCAGCCGCTTTCGCTTTTTCAAGACGAAGCATTTCCAGTCGAGTCAGTCTTCGCGGAGGTTTAGCAACTGGCTTCGGTGCTGGCTTTGGCTTAGCCGCTGCCACAGCAGCCGGCTTTGGCATCGGTTTAGGTTCAACCTTCGGAGGCAGCGGCTTGTCGACTCGAAGTTCGGTTGAGCCAACGTTGTGAACGATCGGTTCACCGTTCATCGTGATCGTGATCTGGCCAAAGACGCTTTTGTGACGACCAGCAGGTGTCGTGGCATCAGTCTTTACCTTGAAGATGACTTCCTTCGTATCTTTGGTGAAATTCATCGGGTCAGTGACAGCCTTATTTGGCAAGCCGAAGATCTTTGCGACGGCTTCACCCGGAAACTCCTTCGTCTGGGTCAAGGTGCAGACGATTTCCGTGTCCTGGCCCTGGTCGCAAGCACTGCGACTCATGGCGAACGTGACGTACGGTTCCGAGATTTCGAGCGGAGTCAGTGAAGATGAGGCAAACGCATTGCCTCCACTCACGGCTCCCCAACCGATCGCGAAGACCTTCCACATTCCGACTGCGGCGCTACCATTTGCGTTGATCGGATAAAGAGCTTCGGTCTTACCCTTAGGGATCTGAATTGAGCTTCTGGCTCCGAGCCCTGGCGGTCGGAACGGGAATTGAACAGTAATGGTTTCGTCCCAGCCTTCTTTCTTGGTGGCGACGATCTTGACGTTCATCGAACCGTTGCGGGCGATGGGGACTTTCGGAACGACGATATCCAGCTTGAATGGAATTTCGTCAACGACAGCGATCGGCAGTCGGTGCATCGTTTTCGTGTAGTAAAGTGACTGCCCAGGGGCTCCGTAGACAAAGTCCGATTTGTTTGAGAACCCACCATTGATTTCAGGGTTCTCAGCGTGGTGGGCAACAAAGTCGTACAAACCGCCAGCAAGTGGGGCATCCGCGGCTGCTTCAAACACGACAGGCATGACACTCATATTGGCCGGCACTTTGTCATGGTGCATTGTGATTCCGGCTGGGAGTTCTTTTGGTTCGAGAACAAGCTCTCCACCAAAGTTTCGACGAGCGAGATTAATGTTCGTCCCGAACCGGTTGCCTCGCCCAACAAAGATCTGCTGTCGATACTGACCGTACCGTTCGGTGCGAGCGATGCTTAGTGTGAGGCCGGGTTTGATCGGCTGAAATTCGACTCGGTAAACATAAGCCGGTCCACCACGCATCAGGTGGTCTCGTATGTGGAGGGTGTATTCTCCATCAGCCGGGACGTTGAATCTGAAGTAACTGTCTGGGCCGCGTGAGTCATCGTTTGATGCGACACGACCACCTTTGGCATTGTAGAGGTACATCACTGGGTCGATCGCAGAACGAATCCGGCGACCGTAACACTCGACTTCAAACTGCTGGCCCTTCTTCGCGGTGAACTTGAAGAAGTCCTGATCTCCGGTTTCCTGAAGAATACCGTTGAATGCTGAGGGAAACTCAGAAGGAGTCGCTGTTGCTCGATCGTTGTTCGGTTCGACTTCCAGCGAGTTGCCAACATCCGACAGTCGGAAGGTATTCCAACTTGGTGACCAGCTTCCTTCCTTGCCGGCAAATACGCCGTACTCGGGGATGATCTCTTTCGGCAGCGTGAACTTCTGAGCGAAGTCGCCACCCGCGTCGCCAATGAATTTCAGTTCGACTTCTTCGCCGATCTTCCCACCTGCCGGGTAGACAGCGGTTGGGCGTGGGAAGTTGCCGATGTGAACTCGGTAGCGGCAGTTGCCGTTGCCACCGTATGAACTTTCACGGACTTCAATGGTGTACTTACCGTCTTCTGGAGCGATCGCCGATACGACGCAATCCTGAACGAGCAGTGGAGAATCGTCGGCGGATGCGAGTTCGAATCGCTTGGCGTCAAGAATCGCGACGTACGGATCGAACAGTGTTGTGCCGAGGCGAATTGCTTCGACTTCCGCAGCAATCCGGTCACCCTTTTTTGCATCCACGACGTAGTAGTCGACATCTTCAGAAGCGGCGACTCCGTTGACTGTAGAGTTGATGGGCACGACTTGCGGAGTCGCGAAATCGCTGTTCGGCTCTTTCTCGACGACGTCCGGCATATAGCCAACGAAGAACGTTCGGAAGTCGGAGATGCCGGTTTTGGTTCGAACCTGGCAGACCTGTTCACCCAGACGAGCGTCCGGAGAAACACTGATCACCGCTTTGAAGGAGTTCGCGTTGACCGGCTTGAATTCTTTTACCGAAAAGCCTGGCTCGTAGAACATGATCTCTTCAACGTCGGCGAGCAGTCGGCCGCTGAAGGTCAGTTCGGTGTCCTTACCGCGCTGAGCACCTCGGGGCAGAATGATCGTCAGTCGCGGAGAAGCGGCGAACAACGTGCTGGCTGACATGACAAGTGCGAGAGCCAGCAGCGAACGGAAGGACCGAAACGCAGGCATATCCATACCTCTAAATCGCGGGATACTTCGAAATCAAAACTGCGGTTAACACCAGCAGTAAAGCGAAAAACGATACTTATAAACTCAAAATACGCAGGAAGCCCGGCGTCTTATAAAATAGACGCCGGGCTTCTTTGATCTCAATTAGGCGAGAAGTTCGTGACGAACCTTTCCGCCATCGACGATTTCTATCGGACGATCGCCAGGAGCCATCAGCTCTTTGTCGGCGACGATTCCCATCGTGTGGTAAATCGTGGTTGCCCAGTCGAGGACACTCAGTGGGTTCTCTTCCGGTTCGCTGGCAGTTGCGTTGGACGATCCGAAGACTTGTCCACCCTTTACGCCACCACCAGCCATAATAACGCTGAAGACTTTTGGCCAGTGATCTCGACCGGCAGTCTTGTTGATCTTCGGCGTTCGACCGAACTCAGAGGCGATGCAGACCAGAGTCTCGTCCAACATGCCTCGATCGGAGAGGTCTGTCAGCAGAGCAGCCAACGCCTGATCGAGAGATGGCACTTGACGCTTGATGCTGGTTTCGATGCCGTTGTGCATGTCCCAACTACCGTAGGTCAGGGTCACAAATCGAACACCCGCTTCGACAAGGCGTCGAGCCATCAGCATTCGCTGACCAGCCTGGTTGCGGCCATAACGATCTCGCAGGCCTTTGTCTTCAGCATCGATGTTGAATGCTTCCCGAGCGGCCGGCGAGCTGATCAGGCTGTACGCTCGATCGTAGAAGCTGTTCAGTGCGTCGAGGTTGTCGGCCTTTTCCTTGGTCAGGAAGTGGTCGTTGACCTTGTCGAGAACGTTTCGACGAGTCGTGAATCGAGCGTCGTCGATGCCGTTTGGCAGGTTGAGGTCTCGAACCTTGAAGCCGTTTGCGGCTGGGTCTGACCCAAGGCTGAACGGAGCGAAGGACGAACTGAGGTAGCCGGTCCCTGCAAATTCGTTCGGCTGATTCGGAACACAGACGTATGGCGGAAGATTCTTCCGTGGGCCAAGTTCGTGGCTGACGACACTTCCCATGCTCGGGTACTTCAGAGCCGGGCTTGGTCGAGCTCCCGTGAACATGTTGTGAGTGCCACGTTCGTGAGCCGCTTCGCCGTGGGTCATTGATCGGCAGATGGCGATTTTGTCGACGACCTTGGCGGTGTGTTTCATCGTCTCGTTGATGCGAATGCCCGAGACGTTGGTCTCGATCGAGCTCATCGGTCCGCGATACTCGATCGGAGCGTACGGCTTGGGATCCCACGTTTCCTGATGAGCACAACCACCCGGCAGGTAAATGTAAATTACATTCTTCGCAGTGCCTTCGAAGCTGTCGTAATTCTTCAGGTCGGCCTGAGCCTTCTGCATCTGAAAGTAATTAGCAAGCGACAGTCCAACACCGCCGGCGAATCCGGCCTGCAGGAATCCACGACGATTAGTACCAGTGTGCATTGGACATTCTCCTGAGGGTTCACAAACTGAGGGGATTGCGAAATCTGATTGAAGCTGAATAACACATCCCGGCATACCGGGTTTGTTCTTGGTGCAAAGGTGGGAGTCGAAGTTTGGGTACTGCTCAAGCCGCTGAGGGCGGCGGGTGGGAAGCAGCAAAAGTCCCATCAGAGTCGACTTAATTGTTGCAACAGGAGACCGAGTTTCGGGGGGATTGTCAAGCTCGGGCTGGGCAAACGGCCGTCACGACCGCCAGCCTGTGTCGATTATATCGGCATGGCTCTGCGATCACTGGAATCGAAGCTTGCCATCCGGGTCCCAACCTGCCATGTGTCTTAGAACGTAATATCTTTGGAACGGTCGATCCGGCTGACGAACCAGCCGTACGCCATCACTGACTGAGACTCAAACTGCCGACCTCGTGAAAGCTTCGAACATGTCTAAGACAACACTCCAAACCATCGGACTTCTCGTCGGACTCGGGTGCATCGTCGTTGCCGCTCCGCTGCTTTGGAAGGTCGGAGCTCTCGATCAGTCGCGAGCCGGACTGCAGCTCGGCCAGACGATTCCTCCGATCACGAAAGTCGAAGGATGGCTCAACGGAGATGGCCTGACACCTGCGGACCTGGAAGGTAAAGTCGTTTTCGTCAATGGGTGGTTTCTAAACTGTCCGTATTGCCACGAGGGGATGCCGAACCTCGTCAAGCTTTATGACGAATACCATAGCAAAGGCGTCGTCTTTGTCGGGATGACCTCTGACGATTCGGAGAATGTGAAGAACGTCGAAAAGTTTCTCGACAAGTACAAGGTCGAATGGCCCAACGCTTACGGGGCAACTGGTGCGCTCATGGCCTTTAACGCTGAATACTTCCCCGGCTATTGGTTGATCGGGCGAGACGGCAAGGTTGTCTGGAACAAAGCACTGCAGGGCCGAGTCCCAATCCAAACAGCGATAGAGAAGGCTCTGGCTGCGAAAGCTCCGGCGACTCAAATGCCCAATGCCCAACAACCGGCGACGTCGACCAGCCCGGCCGACGACGAGCAACCCGCCACCGCGCAGCTCTGATTCATGCTGCCACTTGGTTCGTCGCTTCTCAATAGCGTGCGAGCCTCACCACCAGTCGAGCACCGGCGTTCCCTGAGCGGCGGCGTACATCCAGCCTCCGGTCAACAGATGGAATACGCCGGTTGGTTGCGGAAGAACCGTTCGCAATAAGACATAACCGGCGAACATGCTCAGCGTGAGCATTGCTACACGGTGACGATCCGTTGAAGCTCCTTCTGCAGCTCTGGAAGATCGATACAGCCATCCGGCGCCGCCAAGCCAGATCGTCAGTACGAACAGATCAAGATATTCGATCAACTTGAAGCAGAGTTCGTACGAGGTTACCGGCCAGAACGGCTGAATGCCCCACCAGTAGAGCGAATCTGTGAGACAGTGAACGACCGCCGCCAGCAGCGACCACCGAAACAGCAAACCGAAGTTCCGCAGTTTCAAAGCCGCTCTTCCGATGACGGAACTTGCCACGGCGATCGCAAGAACTGAAAGCACGCTGTGCCCCAGCGCATGGTGCAGCTTCCAGAAATACTGATCGCCAAACAGCTTCGCCGCCGTATCCAGATCCGGAGCGACTCCCGCTGCGACAACAACCAGAACACCTTGCAAGCCGAGCCGCTGCCGAACTCCAAGTTCCGCAATCATCAGCGAGCAGATAGCGTGTTCCGGCAGCGTCATTCGGTTTTCTCACCAGCTTCTTGCGTCAGGATGTTGCCTGTAGCTTGATCCGGATCCGGTTGAGATTTGGAAGTTGTCGACAGGTAAAATTGAATGTCGCCCAGATCGTGACGGGCGCTGATTGTCATCTCGATGAACTCTGCAAATGCAAAGAATCCAACAGCACTGAATGCCCCGCCGATCGCGGCCATTAAGAATAGTCTCGGATCACCTGCCAGAGACATAAGCGATGTGAAAACCGCAGCCAAAACAGTAAGTCCGCCGCAGAAACGATTCATTCCGGCGAACGCTTTTAGCCACGGATACTTTTCCTTCACGACTGCAACTTCTGTCTTAGACGAACGAATGATCCGGCCTGTGTTCTGGTCACGGCTTCCGCTTCCGAGAATTCACGGCAACAACCGCGTCCAGGTCGAAGCCTGCTGATCCGTCTTTGCCGCCGAAACTTTGCACATCGGTAATTCGAACAAAGCGAACGACCTTCAGGCCAAGCTGCTTCAGGTCAAAATGATCGCCGCCAGCTTTCTTAATATCAGTCGGTGAAATCTCGTTCTTTTCGGAGTTTGCGATCACTGGTCGATAGCCGGCGCAGTTTTCTTTCGATGCCGTGTCGTACGAAAACTCGTGCCAGATAATTCCGTCGAAGCTGACTTCGACTTTACCCAGCTCAAAGAATCCGTAGGTGGGATCATTGCCAGGTTCGGCGAGGAATGGGTTTTCAAACACGATCAGGTCGGGCCCTTTGCCGTCGAATACCTCGTTGTCGACAAACTCCAAGGTGATGACGCCGTCTTTTCCCAGCGAAAAAACATCCTTGCCGGCCATCAGCTTCCCACCGCCTTTTGGAGGGCCCAGCACGATCTTCGGAAGCTTGTCCTCTCCTTGCCCGCCGCCCGAGCCGATCTGGTATGAGACGACGCGATCAACAAACGGAGTCGGCTTCTTCGGCTTCGGTTTTTCGTCCGCAAATGTCAGCCATCCACGACTCACCAGCGATCCGATTATGACCGCGAAGACGATCGTTGAGCACTTACTCAAGAGAGTGTTCCTTCTCGCTGAGATGACTTGGTGGAGATTCGTTGCCTTGGCCGGTATGACACCGTGCAGTTTCTAAATCAACTGTGGTGAAGCGAACGTTGAGAATAGATTATGGCGACGACAGACTCCGATTCACAGCGGCTTCTAAACGGAGAGGTTGCACTCATCACGGGCGGCGGCAGGGGTATAGGCCGTGCCATTGCGATTGCTTATGCCGAAGCCGGAGCAACTGTCTGCGTGACAGCTCGCACTTCGTCGGAAATCGACCAGGTTGTTTCTGAAATTGAGCAGTCTGGCGGGCAGGCCTTTGCGATCACATGCGATGTCTCCGACCGTTCATCCGTCGAAGCGATGATCGAGCAAACGATCGAGAAGTTCGGCCAATTGGACATCCTGCTTAATAACGCAGGCGGCGGACTCGAACGAACACTCGTCGGAGAGGATGATCCCGACGTCTGGCAAAGCGTCGTCGAGATCAATCTGCTGGGAACATACTTCTGCACGCGAGCAGCGTTGCCCCATCTCAAAGCTGACGGCGGTGGGAAAATCATCAATGTCGGGTCTGGCATGGGGCACCAGCCTCGGGCAAAGAACACGTCTTACAACGTTTCGAAAGCCGGCGTTTGGATGCTGACCCGATGCCTGGCTCTGGAACTCTGGGAAGACGGCGTAACTGTCAACGAGCTGATTCCCGGTCCCGTCTACACGGAACTGACCGCAGACATCTTCCCGAAGGACCAGGCTCATCCCGGTATCTCCAGCGAGTGGGTCAAAGCTCCCGAAGACGTCGTGCCGCTGGCTTTGATGCTGGCCACTCAGTCGAGCAAAGGCCCAACCGGTCAGTCATTCAGTCTCGCCCGGCGACCGCTGTAATCTTGCGATTGATCATGGCGTCGCACGCTGCCTGTGAATCTCGTAAAGAACGATGCCGGTCGACACGGCGGCGTTCAACGATTCAAACCCTGTTGCTTGAGGAATTGTCACGAACTCGTCGCATCGTGCGAGTAATTCCTCGCTGACTCCAGCACCTTCGTTTCCGATGACAACGGCCAGTGGTTCTGAGCAGTCAAGTTCATCGATCCGCCGTTCCGCGCGCGGCGACGTGGCGACGACTCGAACTCCGGATTCCTTCAGCAGGTCGGTTGTTTCAATCAGGCTTTGAGAGCGAGCGATCTTTAGTCGATTGATCGCTCCTGCTGAACTGCGAGCAACCTGACTGTTGACTTCCGCTTGCCTAGTCTCGGCAACAAACACTCCGCTAACACCGAAAACGCCAGCACTCCGGCACACCGATCCAAAGTTGAACGGATCCTGCAGGCTATCGAGAATCAAAAACAAGGGCGGTTCGCCAGCCTGTTCAATGATTGATTCAACATCGAGGTACGGAAAGGGAGGCATTCGAGCGATCACTCCCTGATGATCTCTCGCGCCGCAAAGCTGGGTGACGCGTTCGTGCGAGACGATTTCAAATGGCACCTGCAAAACGGTCGCCGAATCGACGATTGGTTTGTGAGCCTCTTCGGCAAGCTGGTCTGAAAGAACAAGTTCGTTCGGCAGCCACCGTCCAGCTTCGAGCGTTTCAACGATGGCGTTGCGGCCTCGCAGCCAGGAATTCTGATGGTTGCCCATCATGGCTTTCTTTGAACGTTGCTTCTTTCGACGCTGACCAACCATGACGCTCTAAAGACCGGAACATGAAGTAAACATGAGTAAGCCGGGATCGACATTCAGCCCGAAACCGCGCACTTGAAGAACCGCCGTGCCTTACCGAATCGGCTCGATTGTTCGGATCAGTGGTTCACGGCTGCCATCGATCAGTCGAACCTGCACAGCGCCATTGGCGTTGGCCACAGCTTTCAGAAACTGCTGCGGAGTCTCGACGTTTGCCCCGTGAGCTTCTGTCAGCAGATCGCCCTCTCGAAGCCCGGCGATTTCAGCAGGACTGCCAGGCTCGACACGGTCGACAACAATCGCACGCGGGTACGGGCGATCGTAGTCAAAGTGCCGGGAACGCGCTGTCGGCCAATCAACTTTCAGACCACGCCAGATTGGATAGCGGTCGTTGGACACAATGATTCGATCGACGTGTCTTCTGGGCCATTTTGCAAGTGGCACCGACATAATCTGTTCTCGGCCGTTCTTGGCTCGGATGATGCGCAGCCTTCCAGTCGAGCCAGGGGCAAGTAAGCCGACTTCGCGAAGAATGTCTGTTGGTTCGAAAATCGGAATACTGTTCACTGCTAGTACGATGTCATTTCGTCGAAGTCCCGCCCGAAAAGCTGGCGACTCAGGAACCACCTGTCGAATTGCCACTCCGCGGGTTTCGCGTGTCACACTGCCAAACGTCGCCTGCACATCTTGAGGGGCTCCTGGAACGACGCCGAGAAACCCGTATTCGATTTCATAGCCACGTAACAGATCATCGACGATCCTACGAAGCGACGAATTCAGCGGAATCCCATAGCCGACCGAAGTTTCATAGCCTTCCAACGCAGCCAGTGACGTCGTCATCCCGATGAGATCACCGTTGCGATTCAGCAACGCTCCGCCACTGGCGCCCGGGCCAAGCCGAGTGTCAACGTGAAGCAGTGTTCCGAAATGGTGAATCGTTTCCTGGTTAGTTGTCGTTTCGGTGAAGGGAAAACGTGAAACGTTGCTGATCATGCCCAGGCTGACACTGGGAGAACCGTCGCGAGCAATTGCATAAGGGTTTCCCAGCGAGATCACAAACTGTCCTTTGCGAACTCGTGGATCCTCCGAAATGGCGATCACTGGAATCTCTGCGGGAGCAGATTCGATGTCGGATGGATCAAAGGCAAGCACTGCCAGATCGCTGCGAGGATCTGCGGCATAGATCGTTGCCCATGCCGCTTGAGTTCGGCTGAAGCGAACGGCGATCCGACTTTCAGATCGAATGATGCCGTCATTGCGAAACGGCTGCCCGCCTTTGACAACGTGATAGTTGGTCAAGATTAATCGCAACCGAGGATTGTCCGGCGAAGCCATCAGAATGCCGGTCCCAGGATTTTTCGGAATGTAGCCAGGAGCAAGCGGGTCATTCGAACGCAGATCTGCATGTATGCCGAACTGGTTGCGTGCCGCCTGTCGATCTAAGGGTTCAGGCGCGATTGGGATTCGAGCAATTGCCACGACTGAGCGTTCTGCCCTTTCAACGGCATCAGCCACGGAGTCTTCGAAGGCTGCGAAGATGTCGAGTGAGCTTTGAGCGGAAGCCGAACCGGTATTCAAAACGATTATCGCGACGAAGAGAAAACTGAAACGGGCGCATCGACGTTGCTGAACAGTCGGTCGCAGAGATGCTGCCACGTGCTTACCCTTTATTGATGGAAGAATCGCAAAGAGGCCGGGTGCGTCTCAACGCAGCAAACCTATTGAAAGTCATCCGCTGGTGCGTCAAGACGCACCCTACCTCTGAACTACCAAAGAGAACTGTCAAACAGAAACGAGCCGACGCGGGAGCGGATTGCTCACCGTGTCGGCTCGTTACTTTTACCCGTAATCAATGGCTGAATCGACCCTCTTCTTGCATAGAAGGTCAAACCAGTATTACTCGGCTTCTTCCTGTGCCGGTTCTTCGGCCGGTTGATCCGCAGGGTTCAACAAGTCTTCGTGCCCGCGTGCGATCAGAATCTTGCGTTTGATCTCCTCGGTGATCTCCGGGTTCTCTTCCAGGAAAATTCTAGCTTTGTCACGCCCCTGGCCGAGGCGGGTTTCGCCGTAGCTGAACCATGAACCGCTCTTTTGGACGATTCGATCGTCGACGCCCATGTCGATGAGGTCGCCTTCCAGACTGATACCCCGTCGGCTGAGCATGTCGAACTCGGCGATGCGAAACGGCGGAGCGACTTTGTTCTTGACGATTTTCGCTTTCATCCGGATACCGACCGCGTCGTCGCCATCTTTCAGAGTCGCGATACGACGAACGTCGACTCGAGCCGAACTGTAGAACTTCAACGCGCGACCACCGGGTGTCGTTTCCGGACTGCCGAACATCACACCGATCTTCTCACGAATCTGGTTGATGAAAATAACAGTCGTATTGGACTTGGCGATCGCTCCCGTGAGCTTTCGCATGGCTTGACTCATCATTCGAGCCTGCAGGCCAACATGGGTGTCGCCGATTTCGCCGTCGAGTTCCGCCTTCGGAACCAGAGCAGCCACCGAGTCCACAACAATGATGTCAACAGCGTTCGACTTGATGAGCATCTCGGCGATGGCCAAAGCTTCCTCACCGTATGACGGCTGGCTGACGAGCAAATCTTCGAGATTCACACCCAGTCGCTTTGCCCAGGAAGGATCAAGCGCGTGTTCAGCGTCGACGAATGCTGCGATGCCGCCGGCCTTCTGAGCACTGGCGATGGCATGCAAAGCGAGCGTCGTTTTACCACTCGATTCAGGTCCGAACAGTTCGATGATTCTTCCTCGAGGAAAACCGTAGCCGCCTAGTGCGAGGTCGAGAGACAACGCACCAGTGCCGATTCCGGAGACGGCCTGTGACCGTTCATCCGAGAGCTTCATGATCGAGCCCTGACCGAAAGCTTTTTCGATCAAACCTAATGTGTTCGTCAAATTTACCGGGCCTTCTGGCTCGGCCTTCGGTTTGCGGGACGACTTCTTCAGGGCCATACGTCGACTTCCTTCCATTCTGTCTGCGATGAAAACTGCATCCGAGCGTGGCAGTCAGCCACAATCAAAGTGAATCAACAAGCCTCACCGAATCATCTACATGACACTCGGGAAGGCCTTCGCTAATCCTGCCGATTCTTATCGACGCTCACAAGCCCGATGAAAACTGTAAATCCGGCGTTTTCAAACAGGTGGGACAGCAGTGTGTCTCACCTGGCCGAAGAACGGCCTTACAACCAGCAAGGTGTCATACGAGGCGTAATATACAATAGAAAACGTTTGTTTCACAAGCTCCACGCAAGAACGAATTTCGAGCAAAAAGCGTTGGCTCAGGAATTAAACGCGATTCATAACGACTGTGGCGACGCATTTCAGTGCTGGGAGCCCGCACGGTTGCAGAATGTATTTGCTCAGCCAAAGTAGCATCTTCGATTCCGACAGACCGTTCAGCGTTCCTGGAAACTCAATCGACTTCACCGCGAAAGAACTGCCATGACCCGCTTCCCGATTCAGTCAACACAGGATCTCTTCCGTCTCAGAATGCTCGCCGCCGCGTTTGCCATCTGCACGATCGTCGCAGCGTCGACGTCTGCCGCGGAATCAGACAAAAAGAAGGGCGGCGAAAAACCGAATATCGTCTTCTTCTTCATCGACGACATGGGCTGGACCGACGTCGGCTTCATGGGCAGCGACAACTACGAAACACCCAACATCGACCGCCTCGCTTCCGAAGGTTTGGTCTTTACCGACGCTTACGCCTGTGCTCCGAATTGTGCTCCCAGTCGAGCGTGTCTGATGTCCGGTCAGTACTCACCGCGGCACGGTATCTACACCGTCGGAGATCCCAAACGCGGAAACAACGCTCAACGCAAGCTGGACCCGACTCCAAACAAGACCGTCCTCGGCGACGAGTTCATCACGATCGCCGAGTCGCTTCACACCAGCGGCTACGTCAGCGCGTCGATGGGCAAGTGGCACCTGGGAGCTGACCCGACGACGCAGGGCTTCGACGTGAACATTGCTGGCAAAGAATGGGGCAGTCCCAGCGGCGGCGGATACCACAGTCCGTACAAATATCCAAATCTCGTCAACAAAGAACCGGGTGAGTACCTGACCGATCGACTGACCGACGAAGCCTGCAACTTCATCGAAGCAAACAAACAAGGACCATTCTTCCTCTACCTGACGCATTACGCCGTCCATACTCCAATCCAGGGGCGTGCGGACCTTGTCGAGAAGTACGAAGCCAAACCGGAAGCAAAGAACCATAAAAACGCGAAGTACGCGGCGATGGTCGAAAGCGTCGACCACAGTGTCCGCGACGTCTTAGCAAAGCTGGATGAACTCAAACTGGCCGACAACACAATCGTTCTGTTCTTCTCAGACAACGGCGGCTACCTCGGCGCAACTTCGAACCATCCGCTCCGAGGTGGTAAAGGTATGCTCTACGAAGGCGGCATTCGCGAGCCAATGATCGTTCGCTGGCCGGGAGTCACAAAGCCCGGCACGAAATGCGAAGAGCCGGTGATCGGTGTCGACTTTTATCCGACACTGCTCGAAGTCTCCGGCACGAAGCAACCCGAAGATTACACGCTCGACGGAGTCAGCTTTGCTCCGCTACTGAGTTCACCCAGCACTTCGCTCGAACGCCCGGCGCTGTTCTGGCACTTCCCATGTTACTTGCAAGGTTCTGGCGATCCTCATGGCGGCCCGTTTCGCACGACGCCCGCAGGAGCCATCCGCATGGGCCGCTGGAAACTGATCGAATGGTTCGAAACCGGTCGCCAGGAACTCTACTACCTGCACGACGACCTCGGCGAACAGGACGACCTCTCCAAGTCGCACGAAGACAAACGCAAAGAACTCCACGACGCGATGCTCGCCTGGCGCAAAGAAGTCAACGCTCCTGTCCCGACAACTCCCAACCCGCAATACGACCCGAATAAAAAGCCAGGCAGCGGAAAAGGCAAACGCGGTAAAAAGAAGTAGGGCCTTGGCGGGGTAAGTAGTCTACCCGTTGGCCAGTTCCTGCCAGAGGTAGGCGCTGGCGGCGGTGCCTCGGTGAAAGTCTTCGATGCTGAAGTGTTCGTCGGGGCTGTGCAGGTTGTCGCTGTTCTGGCCCCAGCCAAGGAGTAGCGTGTCGACTCCGAGGATCACTTTGAAGCTTCCCACGACGGGGATGGAGCCGCCCTCACGGATCATCACCGGCACGTTGCCGAATGATTTTTCGATCGCTGTTTTCGCCGCAGCCATGTAGGGGCTGTTGAGGTCCGCGACGCTTGCCGGTGCTCCGTGCTGAGATGTGAATTCGAATTTCAATCCCGGTTGCAGATTTTCGGCCAGGAAATTCTTCAACGCTTCTGTCAATTTTTCCGGGTCCTGGTCAGGGACTAAACGACACGTGATTTTGGCCGTTGCTTTCGAAGGGACAATCGTCTTTGGGCCTTCGCCAGAATAGCCACCAAAGATGCCGTTGATGTCGCAGGTCGGGCGTGCCCAACGACGTTCGTTTGATGAAAATCCGGCTTCGCCAGAGGGAGCATCTGTGCCGAGATCTGACAGCCAATCCGATTCGTCAAACGGCAGCGCTGCAAACTGTGCTCGCTCTTCGTCGGTCAGGTCGATGACCGAATCGTAGAATCCGGGAATCTGAATTCGTCCCTGGTCGTCATGCAGCATGCCCATTAGTTTGCAAAGAGAGTTGACTGGATTGACGACTGCTCCGCCGAACGAGCCGCTGTGAAGATCGCGGTTCGGTCCGGTCAGAGTCACTTCGCAGGCGAGGATGCCTCTAAGGCCGTAAGTGATCGCGGGAATACCCGGCGCGTACTGCGAAGAATCGCTGACAACCGCGACGTCGCAGGCAAGCTTTTCTTTGTGTTGCTCAAGGAAGACGTCCAGGTTCTCGCTGCCGACTTCTTCTTCACCCTCGATAACGAACTTGATGTTGATCGGCAGCGAGCCATGAACCTTGAGCCACGCGGCGACTGACAAAACGTGAGTCCAGCATTGACCTTTGTCGTCCGTCGCTCCGCGAGCCCAGATGCAGCCATCACGGACGTCTGGCTCGAACGCTGGTGTTGTCCACAAATCCAGCGGGTCCGGTGGCTGCACGTCGTAATGTCCGTAGATCAAAGCCGTCGGAGCGCCTTCAGCTTTCAGCCACTCTGCGTAAATGATCGGGTGGCCCGGAGTTTCGATCGTTTCAACGCTCAATCCTGCTTCTTCGAGCGCGCTATGGACAAACTCGGCCCCCTTTCGCATGTCATCAGCAAAGGCTGAATCGGCACTGACTGTTGGAATTCGCAACAACTCTTTCAGTTGTTCAAGTGCCGCTTCCTGGTTCTGTTCCAGATGGTCGATCACGTCCTGCATTGGTCAATCCTGTGATGGTGCCGCGTCTTGCGGCTTCCCTGAGTAGTCAAAGTGAATAACTGCTTTTCCAAATGTTATTGACGCTTGTTTTTCATCGGCGTCTCCCGTGCTGATATATCGGATCACGTTTTCTCCGTTTGTTTCGCCATCAGTTGCGAAGACCGTTTGCCCTGTTCGAGTGTCAAGAACTCGCATCGGATACTTCGGCGCAGGACGAGAAAGCTGACCATTCACACGATCGGAATTCGACCGACAGGCAAGCACGACAAACGGCAACTGCGATGGCTGCTTCGCTGCAAAATATTGAGGCTCGATATCAACCGACCAAAGAAGTTTGCCAGTACGGCGGTCAATCCCGTAAGCGGGGCCTTCCACTTTGTTTTGAGAAGCTCCTTGTAATTGTTGGGTCAACGCTCCGATCCGCGTTTGAAATGTGCGTTGCGGCGTCGCCGAAAATAGAACGTACTCGGTCGGAGTTTCGTGCAGGAAGAACCGTCCGGGAACGACCTGCTTCTCGACTTGCGTTTCGATGATGACTTCGCCGGTCGACTGTTCTCGGACAAATATTTTTCCATCCGGATGAAACTCTACGAGTCGCCTTTCACGGGACGGTCGGATGGAACCGTTGTTCGGGAAGTCGAACTCCCACGTCGGCTTCCCGGAGTACATGTCGACTCGGCTAATCGTATGCGTCGCACCGCGGTTTTGTCTGACGATCAGATCTGTGCCGAAAGTTGTCAAAAGCCCGGATAGTGGAATGTCGAAATGCTCGCTGATCAGCCTGCCCGTGCGAATGTCAAACAACTGGCAATGAGCGCTTCGCACATGCACGACGGACAACGCGAATTCGTCACCGACAACGATGGCGTCTGGTCGAATGTTGTCTCTCGTCCAGATCGTCTTGCCGGACAATGCATCGGCCACGCGGAGCGTCGAACCGGTGCGGTACACAAGACTGTGAGATGTTAGAAAGTCCACGGAACCGACCGGTGTACTTCCCGAAACCAGAATCGGATTGCCGAGCGGATGCGTCTGCCGCATCTGAAGAAACCCTTCGGCGTCTCGGCTGATGAACCGCTTGAGCCACAGCCGCCGCGGAGTTGATCCTCGAATGTCGAACACGGAGAACTCCGTACCGGTCAACATGGCCAACAGATGGCCGTTGCTGAAAACCCGGCTGCTGTTGTGCCGACTTGTCGTCAGTAATGGATCGCTGCCGAGCTGTTCTTCCTTCAAAGTCCAGACTGGATTTCCCGACGGAGACAACGCAGTTATCCCGTTAAGACTCAGCTCGAATTCGAAGCCGCGAATGGCTGCGCTTCGGTTGCCGGATACGTCGATAAGAACTCTGCGATCTGCACTGAGGTTGTGACTTGCAGTCGTGACAAGTGGAGCGTTCTTCGGCCACACAACCGCGAAGTTCGGTTTTGCAAGACGTTCGCGAGCAGCCGCGGCGACGGCGGTGTCCGAGTGAAGAGAAAGTCTGGTCAACAGCGAGTCGAATTCCAAAGCGTCGTTCTTCGCATCGAGCCGTTCTGTCAATGCGATAGCCGTTTCGGCGAAAAGCTTGTGCCAGGAAAACAACGTCAACCATTCACGCAAGGCTTTCGGACCGGATTGAGCTTTCGCTTGTTCCAAACGCTTGCGGATTCGTTCATCCAATGAGGCGACATGGCCCAGCCCTGGGCGTCGCGAAGAAGCTTGCTCATACGCGGCCTGAAGCTGGGCAGCGATCCAGGCATTCGACGAAATTGCCAGCGGATCCGCATAGACGATAAACGGTTCATTTGTTTCCGCATCCACGCTTGGCGAAGCGAGGAGCAGATCGAAAGCAGCAATATGCTTGCCTGCAGCCAGTAAACGTTCGGCACGAACAGCATCCAGAGCGTTTCGCTGCACTGCCCTCAAGTTAGCATCGGCGAGAACCTGCCGTGTCTCGTCCACCAGTTCCTGCCCGTGCCGCAATTGTTCGAGTGACTGCTCAACGAGCAGGTCTAACGCCGTCCTTGCCTTTCTGTCCTTGACGGCCGACTGCAGATCGCTCAGCCCTTCTTCAAGCCTTCCTTCATGCAGTCGAATTCTTGCTCGACTTTCCAGCACGCTTGAGTCGCCAGGTTTCAGCTCAAGCTGTTTCGCCAGAGACGCCTCAACAACGGCCAGTGATTCCATTGCCACGACCGAGTCAAATCTTTGAGAAAGAAGTTGCCCTTCGTGAGCGACCAGGTTTCCCAGCGGCTGCCCATCGGACGTACGTGACTCAGCCAGCAATCGGCCTGTTCGAAGATCAATCGTGACCAGTCTTCCATTATGTTCGATCGATAGGTCACTCGCAGGATCGTCACTGACTTCGTGATTCGTCGAGTCAGTCACGGAAACGGTCGCGACGGGAAGGTGAAACAGCGGTCCGATACGGAGCCCTCTGCCGGTCGGAACCCTCTGGTTCAGTTGGACTGCCCAGTTCAGTGATCCGTCCTTCAGATTCAGTGAACGAACGGCGGAATCATCGACAACAATGACCTGATTTCCGAACGCCGCCCCAACGAATAGTCCCTGGCCACGCGGCTGTGACCACACCGTGCTCCCCGACACGGCATCCACACAGATCAGTTCCTGTGAATCCAGTGGCGACATGACAATCTGGCCCGCGGTCACAAAACTTGCATCGTGACGCCAACGATCCAGTGAATCGACATGGTACGTATTGACCCGCGCCGGTCCGCGGAACATCCCTCGCGGTATCGGTCGTGCGGTCATTGCCGTGCGATAGTTGCTTGTCCAGGCGAGACGTTGAAGTTCAGGGTCAAATGCCACGACCAGGCCAGAAATCGTCGGACAGATGATCAATCCTTCGGCAACTCGAGGACTGATGCCGCCGATACGTCGCAAACCTTCCTGGGTGATTGCTGCAGTGGCCGTTCCAACGGGTTGAGTCCACTTAATCTTCCCCGTCAACGGCTCCAGGCAAAGCAATTGAATTGCGCCTGACTGTTCGCCCAGAACGTAAATCGAGTCATCCACGATCGTCGGAACGCCCAGGAAAAACATGCCTGACGCCGGAAGCTCGTGCTCGCCTTCAGGGCCGCCAAGCTGCCATCGTAGAATTCCGTTGTCCAGATCGATGCCACAAAGTCGATTCCAACTTTGCGGCGACGACTGCCGAACTCCCGGCTGCCGATAAGCAGTTGCCTTCGCGGTCACGCCACCTTCTTCGAGCGCGAATAAGATGTTGCCATCGGTGCTGAGTGTTCCGCTCGTCCGATCCAACCGACTTTTGGCATAAACGACGGCCGACTGGCGGCTGTTCAGCGGGCTGGTGATGTCATTCGTTTCCTGCGGGACGTTGACGGACCGATCGGCTCGCTGCAGATCAAACTGCTCAGCAAATGCGGAGTCTGCAAGAAAAGATTCCCATCGCAGCGTGCCAGTCTTCAGGTCGACGGAGCGAATTCGGTTGAGCGTTCGGAATACGGCACGTCCATTCGCAACGATGGGCTCAGTCGCTGGCAATGCCTTCGTTTTACGACGCAAGTCGCGCCGAGCCAGATGAGCCAGTCCGAGTTCGACAAGAGCGGCGGTTTCTATCTCGGATTCAGGGAACGGCTCTTTTGCGTTGAAATCTTCTTCGTCAAATCGCCGTAGGAATTTCGCACGATCGTCATCCGTAATGGAATCAGTGACGGACGCATTGAAGCCGGACGTTCGAGACTCCCAAAGCACCGGGGCATCCGGGCTGAATGCCGATTCTGACGCCTTCGGCAAAAGCCCCGCCGACGCAAACCGATCACTGATTTCAGAATCAACCGGGGCTTCTTCGGGCAGCCGATTGTTCTGCAGCCACGCTGTTGTCTCGGCAACGAAATCGTCCGGCAGACTGGATGCGACTTTGCGATGCTTAATCAGCCACCGCGAGAGATCGATTAATGCGAGTCTGGCCTGGGCAGGCCGTCCGAGATTGCTCCACGCGACCGCGGTACGAACGGAAAGACTGGGTTCACGACTTTCTCGAGCGGATGCGGACTTCAGCAATCGATGAAATTGCCGGATGGCAGCCAGCGGGCGATTCTGATCCAGATGCCGATTCCCCAACAGCTCGACAGCGGCGTAGCCAGCAGGCGTGTGAACATCCTGAGTGGCGATTCTGCTGATCGTCGCCCAGTTGGCAGATCGAACCGCTTCGCTGTACTCGGCATTTGCACGATCTGCAATCACGCGAAGCCACGCATCGTGCCCGACCTTCGGCAAGTCGGCGATGATTTCTTCCGCGACGCCTTTGAGGCTTCGCAGCGGCGGAAGACTAACTCCGTACGGCAACCGCGACATTTCTCCAGTCACACCGGCAGGCATCGCAATGACGAGTGTGTCTTCGGGCGCGGCGAGGATTCCTGAATGAGCTTGCTGCAGAATTTCATTCCAGTTGAAGTCCGCAGGCCACGGTCCCTGAGCGGCTGCTTGAAACCGAGTCAGCCGCATCACTAACTGTCGGTCCGTGACGTAGCCTGGCGGGGCAATCCAACGAGTATCGATAGCTTTAGCTGCCGGCTTCGTTGTTGCGAGAGGGACTGCGATCGTCCGCGGAACGGCAGTTGGTTTCGTGCTGGAAGGCGATGGTGATTTGGCTGAAGGCTGAGTCGATTGCGCATTCACAGCCGGAACTGACGCAATGGTCAGGCACGATGCGTAGCAGATTAGCAGGTGATATTTCAGGACCGGGATCCGTCCGATCGAAAACATAAAACGCTCCAGCGCAATGGCTGTGTGGCGAAAAACGAAGAGCAACGCCCGACGAATGTCTCGGAATCCTTACCGAGCCCCTCTGAGTTTCGCCGAACAGGCGGGAGCGTCAAGGGCGAGGACTAAAGAGTCAAGGGCGAAGGCCGTCCAGCGGGCCTCTTCGGAAGAAGCATCTCGACCGCGTTACCAGCGTTGTCGGAAGTCTTCAATGAGCACTCGCGAGCTGGATTGCCAGTCTGTCGTCTTTTGCGGGCTGTTGAAATGGCCGTCGACAACGGACATCAGGTCTTTCAGCACGTCGGCAAAATCGAGACCAATTTGACGATACAACTGAAGACGATAGTCGTTGTGGGACGACTCAGCACGAAACAGTCCTGCCCAGAATGTTCGCCCGATCAGCCGCTGCAGATCGCGCATTGAATCACGAAGAGCACAGATCTTTGTCAAATCGCTGGCGACGGCTTTATCACCGAAACGCACGGTCACAAATTCGAGCAGTTCGACCAGCAGAGCTTTGCCTGTTTCGACCGTCGCTTTCATGTCGTGCTGCGAAGACTTGGCGCCAATTCTCTCAAGCAGCAACTGCATTCGACTGAGCAGAATCAGGCAGTCATGCTCAAGGCGTTGATCGCGAACGGCGGGATCGGCCGCTCGGTATCCGTCGAGTTGTTCGCTGAATTTCTGAAGGTCCATCGGATCGACTTCGATTTTCAGGGGGCCCGCTTAATCACGCCTCGCATGACATCCTGTCTTGCGGCCGAGGATCACTACTTCGTCTGCACGATGTTCTGCTCAACAACTTCCAATAGTTCTTCCGGCGAAAATGGTTTGGCGATGCTTCCCGCACAACCAACCAGCCGACCTCGCAGTCGATCAAACATTCCGTCCTTGCCCGTGAGCATCAGCACTGGAATGTCTCGAGTTGTTTCATGTTTCTTGACCAGCTTGCACAACTGGTATCCGTCCAGTCGAGGCATGTTGACGTCCATCAGGATCAACGACGGATTGTGAGCGGCAATCTCTTTTATGGCTGCCACGCCGTCGAACGCGGATACGACCTTGTAGCCTCGTTTCTCCAACGTAATAGAGACGAGTTTTCTGACGGTCGGGCTGTCATCGACGACCAGTACCGTTTTCTGATCGAGCGAGCTCGCGTTCGCAGGAACACTTTCTGAAGATTGATCGCTGCTGGCGTCGGCAGCAAATATGTTGTTCGAAGCGGGCACGGAAGTGACGACTGGGGTCTGAGGTACAGCCCCGGTCAGTGCTCCCGATTCCGGATTCAGTCGAGCCTGCGGCTGCACGGTCATTGGCTGATAAGCCGGTACCGGTGCGGCCGAACCTGCAGTCAGAGCCGATTTCTCGATGGCCGCCGTCTGCCAGACATCGCTTGCGGTTACGCGAGGAACCACTGGCTGAGATGTCGCGTCAGCAGTTGGAATGGCAGCAGTGTTCACTACCGTCGGGCTCTCATCGGACGACGGCTGATGCTCGATCGTCAGTGCGGAATCCTGTTGAAACGGAGTCGCGTCGGCTGCTGACACGTCCTCAGGTTGTGTCGATGATTGAAGTTTGTTTGTTTCGGGTTCGGAAGGAGTGTCGACGCTGAACCAATCGGACTGGGCTTTTCGCCAGACCGGTGCTTTTGGCGATTCTGTAGCCTGCAGCCCCAACCATTGACCGCCATCATCCTGAGGCTGCTCGATGTTTCCTTCGATCGACGATGGTTGCACATCGGGAGGAGCAGAACCGAATTCGGCATCAGTCGCGAAAGAAAAGTCGTCTTCGGCCTCATCGGCAATCAGTTCTGGCAACTTCTCAACAACTGAAATAGTCGGCTCTTCGGCAACCTGCTCTGATTCATTCGTGACTGGTGCCAGAACGACTTCTTCGCTCTCAGGCTGCCAGAGTTGTTGATCGGCCTGCGGTTCGTCAGTCACTTCTTCCGAAACTGGCGCCGCCGATTCCGAGTCTGACTTCGGCGAGTCATCTGACGCCTGCGAGTTCGTTGTGTCGTCAGCAACCTGCCACAACTCATTGGCAGACTGCATCAATGCAGCTTCGACGTCATCGCCTGACATTGCCATTGAAGGTTGTTCTTTGAATTCCTCTACACCCTCGGACACCGGGGCGTTGGATTCGTCTTGCGCTTCATGTTGCACTGAATCCGCTGGCGGTGGCGGCGGCACATTGTTGGAAACAGGTTCCGAGCCGTCGCAAGCAGGAGCCGTTTCAGGTGTCGACTCAACTGATTCTTTTTCCGCAATTGTTTCGTTCGGTGGTTCTTCGATCTCATTCGCAGCCGACTCAAGAACATCTTCCTGCTGCAAAGACTCGACTGCAGCGACCACTTCTTCAACAGCTTCAACAGGATCAAGTTGCGGACTGTTCTGTTCAGCGACCTCGGTTGACGTGTCCTCGCATTCTTCAGCGACAGCTTCCGGCTGCGGCTCGAGCTGAAAGTCTGCCAGAGCTTTGGCGAACTCGATGCCGGCGACCGCCACCGTCTCAAACCGTTCATCGGACCGAGCCAACTCAAGGCATTGCGCGGCGCTGGCAGGAGAATCCGCCAGCCACCCCATCCACAGCCAGATGGCCGGGTCTCCGGGGGCTTCTTCAGCAGCCTTCTGAAGCTGAATCTTTGCAACAGACGGATTGCCAGCCTTCGCCGCGGCAATCGCGTGTTGAATCCACTCAGTATGTGACGCCAACGTTTCAGACATCAATCCACGTCCCTGAAGCTGTGCGCTGTTCTGGTCTTCGTCGCGAGCAAATCGACATCGCTGATCAGCAACAATCATTGCCATCAAGCGCGCAGACATCGCCCGGTTACGGACGAAACCTAGTCCACACCGATGCCCTCAACCGGCGATTTCGCGTCAGCCCGTTATGGCCGGGCCGTCATCGCAACGGGAAACGCAGACGTCAACGACAGCGACGTCTGTAACGGTTTAGTCGAGCGTTCCGATTCATGCCTGCGCAATCGGAACAACCTGTCACACGGGAGTGTCAGGCTCCTGGAAACCTTCCGGTTCGATCTGAATCGTGACATGGTCAATTGAGAACTTCTTGATCACGACGTCACGGACGCTCTGCAGAACCTTGTCGTACGGCAGTGAACCGTCGGAAACGATGTGGCAGGACACCGAGTCCATGCCGCTGGTGATCGTCCAGACGTGGAGGTCGTGAACTTCGGCAACGCCTGGTGTCTCGATCAAAGCCGCTTCCATTTCCGGAACGTTGACATTCGCAGGCGCGGCTTGCATCAGCACCCACACCGAATCCGAAAGTAGCCGCCACGCCGAAACCACAACCAGCAGAGAAATCACCGCCGAGATGATGGGATCGGCGATGTACCAGCCAAAATTCTGAATCAGCAACCCGGCAACAATCGCAGCGACACTTCCTAGCGTGTCCGACATCACGTGCAGCCACGCACCACGAACATTCAGGTTGTGATCTTTTCCACCGTGCAGAACCGCCAGCCCGAACAGGTTGACGATCAGCCCGCCGACGGCGATCCACATCATCAGCCCGCCCTGCACTTTTGGTGGATCGCTGAACCGGTGCCAGGCTTCGTAGATGATAAAAAACGAAACAGCAACCAGCGTCGCTCCATTGACCAGCGCCGCCAGAATCTCGGCGCGGTAGTACCCGAACGTGCGTTGCGAACCGGCAGGCCGATCAGCAATCCAGATCGCAAAAACACTCAGAGCTAACGAGGCCACATCCGCAAACATGTGCCCGGCATCGGCGAGCAACGCCAGCGAGTTACTGAGCAGCCCGCCAACAACTTCGGCAACCATATAGCCGGCTGCCAGAATCAGCGTCAGCAGAAGACGTTTTCGATTCGCTGTCGAGTGCGAGTGCCCATGATGTCCACAGTGATCATGGCCGTGAGAATGGCAGCTCATCCTGGCTTTCGTCGCCTCCGTCCTGGAGTTCTTATTGACGACCGCGTCGCCGCCCTACCCTGCCAACAGCTTATGGCCACTTCCTGTCAAAACCTGCAGCCCGACGATTGTCAGCAACAGAAAGCCGCAGGCCCACACGGTCAACAAAGCAACCTGTTTCGCAGCGGCGCGTTTGGTCGAAACCAGCCAGCAGAAAAGGCCAAGCATTACCACCCAGCCGATACCCGAGCCGACCACCAAAGGATCACTGAAAGAAAGTTGAGTCGCCGTTCGTTTGGCGACGATTCCCAGCAGAACACCCGCGGCCATTCCCAGCGAGAGTGTCGGAACAGACACTACAATGGCCCACCAGTTCCAGCGTGCCAGTCGGGCGAGGCTTGGCAAAGCGACGCCTTCCTGCATTCCCTGTTTTTGTTTCAAACGGCGATGCTGAATCAGATACATCGTCGCCAGAATCAATCCACCGATGACGCCCACAATTCCGAATATCAACATCGAAACATGCAGCATCACCCATCCGCGAGCGGCTTTCTCTGAGAGCTCCTGCGCACTGACCAGTTGGTTTGGCTCAAGACTAATGAACCGTGACGCGCTGACCAGAACCAGCACGACGGGAAGCACGAACGCTCCGAGCGGCAGTTGCCAATCGAGCATCGTCAGAAACAGATAGATCAGCACGGCGACCCAGGCGAGCACCAGTAGCCAGTCGTGGGACGACGCCATTAACGGAGGCAAATCGACGTTGCGACTTCGGACAAGCAGGTAAACTGAGTGCGCGAACAGGCCGGCAATTGACGCACCAACCGTCAGAGTGTGGTTCAGTCGGCTCTGTCCTCGAAATCGCAGAAACGCAAACGCCGTAGCGACCACGTAACTGGCGAGAAAACAGAAAACACTGACCTTCTCCATCCACATCGACGGATTCTCCGACACCTTGACGCTTAACGAAAGACCGCTTGAACCTGACCTGGTCGGCGGATTCCGACAGCTATCGGCTTTCGGAATCCAGACCGTATTCGGTCACTTTTTTGTGCAGAGTGTTGCGGTTAATGCCAAGCCGTTCGGCTGCTTTGATCTGCACTCCCTGGCACTGTCGCAACATCTGACTGAGCAGTTGCCGCTCCACCAGACCCATCACTTTTTCGAAAGGCTTGGACTCGTCAGCGTACTCGGTGAGCCCCAGGGTGACCAGTTCTTCTGCGGTCTTCTCAGCCCCGCCCGTTCGGTGTCTGCCAATCCGGACCGGTGCTAGGCCTCGAACATGCGGTGGCAGCAGATCGGCCGTGAACTCGCCGTTGCGAAGCAGCACCAGCGCCCGCTCGGCATAGTTCTGCAATTCCCGGACGTTCCCTGGCCAGGAATATGACTTGAGAGCCTCGATGGTCTCTTTGGCGATTGTCGGTACCGGCCGGCGGTTGATCTCTGCATAAATCCCGACGAAATGCTCGATCAGTGCGGGGATGTCGTCAGGCCGTTCCCGCAGCGGCGGCAGGTAAATCGGCACAACGTTCAGCCGATAGTAGAGGTCTTCTCGAAAACGCCCAGCTTCGATTTCGTCCAGCAGATCACGATTGGTGGCAGCCACGATCCGGCAATCCACTCGAATCGTTTTCGTGTCACCGACCCGTTCGAACTCCTGCTCCTGCAGAACTCGCAGCAGTTTTACCTGCAGCGTGTAGCTGACCGAATTGATCTCGTCGAGAAAAATCGTGCCGCCGTGAGCCGCTTCAAATCGGCCAGTGCGATTTTCATTGGCGCTGGTAAAGGCACCTTTGACGTGTCCGAACAGTTCACTTTCCAGCAGGCTTTCGCTCAATGCTCCGCAATTCACGCGAACAAACGGCCCCGACGCTCGCGGACTCAGTTCGTGAACCGCCCGCGCGATCAGCTCTTTCCCGGTGCCTGTTTCACCAGTCAGCAGAACAGTCGTCGAAGCCGGGGCTACCAGTCGCGAAAGCTCGAAAACCTCGCGCATGGCAGGGCTGCTTCCGATCATTCCAGCGATCGAGTCCGCCGGGCCTGAGTCAGACGCGGTAGTCATTATGCGTCCTAAGTCACTTCTAAACAGAGGTTTGCGACGCATTCAATCGAAAGGCGACCTGAAATATCGGGCCAAGTCCTTTCGTGAGCACATGAATGTTCGCGAATTGCTCACATTGTGCGCGCATTCTAAGCACGTCGTCAAGCATTGTCTCGTCCGGAAACCCTGGCGTAACAGCGACAAACCACCAACGAGGCGATCGACGGCCAGTTCTGCCTTTGCTGCGCGCACCGAACGCTCTTGATCGGCTGTAACTTCACGGGAAATAGCTTCGCCTCGCAGTCACCGCCCTGCGAATTCATCAACAACAGCGGTCACATCGGACTCGGGAACGTCCGTAAACGTTGTTACATGCCCCATTTTTGTCGGCAGGATGAATCGAAGCTGGCCACCGACGGCTTTCTTATCAAGCCTCATCTTTGAAAGAATATCGTCGGTCGAGAATGCCGCCGGATCAGGCAGATCAGTCATCACCTCGATCTGCTGCAGCAGGTTTCGTTGCCGAGCTGTCATGTCAGCGTCGATCAGTCCGCGTTTCTCAGCAAGCCGGCTGGCGTAGAGCATGCCGACCGAAACTGCCTCGCCGTGCATCAATTCGCCATAGCCGGCGAGAGCTTCGAAGGCGTGAGCGTACGTGTGGCCGTAATTCAGAACTGCTCGCAATCCGGTCCGCTCGTACTCGTCCTCTTTGACAACGTGCGCCTTCAGTTCGCAACTGCGAGCGATAATGCTCCGCAGCACTGCCGGCTCGCGAGCGTTGATTCCGTCGACGTTCTGCTCGAGGAATTCGAAAAAATCAGCGTCAAGAATAACTCCGTACTTAACGACTTCCGCCAGTCCGCTGCGATAATCCCGGTCCGGCAGCGTGGAGAGAACTGACGTGTCTATGAAAACGCCCAGCGGCTGATAGAACGACCCGATTAGATTCTTCGCCGCGGCCAGGTTGACGCCTACTTTACCGCCGACCGAGCTGTCGACATCCGCCAGCAGCGTTGTCGGAACCTGTACGAATGGGACTCCGCGGTTGTATGTGGCCGCCAGAAAACCGGACGCATCGCCAATCACTCCCCCGCCAACGGCGACGACAACCGTCCGACGATCAGCCTTCATCTCGACCATGCGTTCGTACAAGCCGGAAATGACAGAGAGCGATTTCGTTTTTTCGCCAGGCTCCAACTCCGCCAATTCGACTCGAAAACCTGCAGCCGTCAGGCTGTCCCGCACGACGTTTGCATGACCAGCCACATTGCGATCCGTCACGACCAAAGCCGATTGCTGAGTCGAACTTGCTCCGAGCCGCTGATCGAGCCAGCCAGCAACGGAATCGCCCACTACCGTGAGCTGGTCGCTGCAAATCTGAATGTCGTAACTACGTTCGGCCAGATCAACGTTCACAGTGAGCGAGTCTGCAGATGACGAATCGGATTGCTGAGTCATGAGATTTCGTTTCGAGACGGATCAGTAATGCGTAGATATACAACTCGCGAGGAATGATAGACAACGACGCTGGCCACGTCTTCAGATCGAAACTCTCGACAGTTTCAGAACTCAACCGCTCTGAAAGTGTCATGTGACGTTCCGCGAGTTATCTTCTGCGACAACTCACGCAGACCACCGATTGGAGACGTCCATGCCTGCCGTATTTTTCTGGGAACATACTGTTCGCGAAGAGGAAATCGACGAGCAGGGGCACGTCAATAATCTGGAGTATCTAAAGTGGATGCAGTCGGCGGCGGTCGCTCACTCGGCCGAGCAGGGCTGGTCTCCCGAGCGGTACATTGAGGATGGCTCGGCGTTCGTCGTGAGGTCTCACTCGATCGAGTATCTCGCCGCGACTTTCGCAGGGCAGAACGTCGTCGTGGAAACTTGGGTCACCGGCTTCCAAAAAGTCACATCGCTACGCAAATACCTCATCCGCCGCCCAGACGATGACGCACTGCTGGCTCGCGCCGAGACAAACTGGGCCTACATCGGCCGCAAGCATGGCGTCCCTCGACGTATCCCCCAGGAACTGATCGACAGCTTCGAACCCGCGCCGGATCATGAGTGAGGGGCGAGATTCGACCACCAGATTTCTACACGATCTCGCGGATTGGAATCCGGTTTTCGATCAGGTACTGAGGTCGGCCTGTCGGGTCGGAGATCGTCGTCGTGCCGGGGTCGATGCCGAGGTTGTGGTAGATCGTCGCGATGACTTCCTGCATATGAACCGGGCGATCGAGGGCGTATTCGCCGAGGCGGTTGGTCGCTCCGATCGCCTGGCCAGTTCTCATGCCGCCGCCGGCCAGCAGGCAGCAGCTGACTCGCGGCCAGTGATCTCGGCCGGAGTTTGGATTGACGCGCGGTGTGCGACCGAACTCGCCCCACACGGCAACCGTTGTGTCTTCCAGCATTCCTCGGTCGTCGAGATCCTGAATCAGCGCCGCGACACCCTGGTCGAGTTTTCCGCCGTGGTCGCGGACAAGATCGAAGTTCTTGCTGTGGCTGTCCCAGCGCCCGTACGACATCGTCACCGAACGAACTCCAGCTTCGACCAGCCGTCGAGCAACGAGCATGTGACTGTTCACAGTCGGCGCACCGTCGTACTGATACTGATACGGCTTGCCGTCTCCGTAGCGGGCGACGAGTTCCGGATCCTCTTTGCTGACGTCGAGCGCGTCGAGCAGTTTATTAGAAGTCAGGACTCCGAAGGCGGCTTGATTGAATGCGTCCATCCCTTTGAGCAGCCCGCCGGAATCCGCTTTTCGCTTCAACTGATCAAGGCCACCGAGCAGCGACTGACGGTCTTGCAACCGGTCGAGTGTCACGCCGTTGAGTTTGAGATTCGCAAGACCGTCGCTGTCCGGCTTGAACGGGGCGTATGCTGCACCCAGGAATCCTGGGCCTCCGGGTTCTGACCAGGGAACGTGTCGTGTTTTATCAGCGAGAGCCATCGCTGGTGGGACGCTCGGCTGAGTCGGACCGAACAGTTTTGACATCACGGGGCCAATTGCCGGGCGGCCGCCGATCGATGTGCTGTTTCGGCGATCCCATCCGCTGAAGCATTGAAACGCGTCGTGACCGCCAGCGCAGCCGACGATCGACCGAATGAAGACGAACTTTTCCGCAGCGGCAGCGATTTTCGGAAAACATTCGCCGATCTGAATTCCTGGCACGGACGTCGCGATCGGGTCAAAGTCGCCACGAATTTCCTGTGGAGCGTCCGTCTTGATCTCTCCCACATGTCCTGATGCGGAGGCCCGCCGCCCAGAAATATGTTGATCACAGCCTTGTGACGTCCACCGGTTGGGCTCGCGGCTTCGGCTCAGGAGGAGGAGGTCTGGCAGTCCGAGACTGGCGGTGCCAGCCATCGAAAATCCACCGACTTTCAGAAAGCCGCGGCGCGAAATTCCGTCACAATACGATTTCTGGCGAGGACCGAGGATGGTCAGCATGGCAGGTCTCCGGAGGCGGGAACGAACGCTGAATACAAACATCGGCAGTTGATTTCAACGTTCGTTGATCTGTTTGAAATTACCCGCGCCAGCCGGACCGGTCAACGGATGTCTGCCCGAACGCGGTGTATCCGCGACTGGGTTCTGCGGAATCATCAGAGTCGAAGGAATCGAAAAGCCGGGTAAGGTAGCCCGTTCGAACGGCTCAGTCGGTTCTGCTGTTGATTCTGACGGCTTTTCTCGTACAGAACTGACTGGTAGCCTTTGACCGGCTAGCCTGAGCGACCGAAACTGACGTAACGGACGGCGGTTCATACAGAACGCCGATTACTCCGAGAGATTCCCGGCAGCATTAAGCTCGCCAGATTTGCACAGAAGCGAGCTGATTCAGGAGGACTTGATGACTCATCGCCCCGCCGCCCCAACAGAACTGCAGACCGACGAACGGTCCGCGGGCGACGGTGACGATTCTATTGAGTTTGCCGAGTTCACAGGTGATGACGCTGAGTGGGAAAATGCATACGACGGTGTGGCCAGTTCGGCGGCGGCCGTCGAGTCACCCGAAGCCGAACCGCCGGCCTGGTTCAAAAGCCGTACTGTTGATGTCACCGAACCGGCTTCTTCCAAAGACGCTTCACACGGGATCGACACCTCTGAGCCGTCAGAGTCTGAAGGAGTCACGCCACGACAACGCAAGCGACGAAGGCGAGGCGCATCGGACAAACAGAGAAGGTCCAGGACTGGCGATCCACTGATCGAGACCGCTGATGAAGAACCACCACTCGATTGGAAGAAGGACTGGAAGAAGATCGCCCTCGCCTGGCTCATCAGCACCGCTTCGTGCGGCTACGGCGTTTCGCTCATCTTTCACATGGTGATGCTGGCTGGGATGTCGGCCATCGTTTACACGAGCATGGATGACAACGTGTCGGTGGTGACGACCATCACCGATGCCGATGGGATGCCGATCGAGTTTACTGAGATCATGGACCTGACTGTTGAATCGGCTGGCAGCTCGGAGAATCAGCTTCCACAGCTCACGAAGATTCCGATCACGAATGCCGAGGCGGAGATCAGCAGCAGCCTGCTCGACAGCACGGCCAGCAACGCAGGAAACAACGGAGAAGGCGGCGACACTGACGAAGGCTTCGGCTTCATGTTCAGCATGCCTCAAGGTGGAAAGGTCGTCAGTAGAGGGAGCTTCAGCGCGTGGACAGTGCCTGAAGATCCGGAGCCTCGCAAAGACTACATGATTGTGATTCGGATCAAGCTGCCTGAGAAAACCAAGCTGTACCGAATCTCCGATCTGTCGGGCAAAGTCGAAGGCTCCGATTTTTACGAGCAGTACCTGCCGTTCGACCCGAACCGCAAAGACCTGGGGGCTCGTTCAGAACTCGGCGGGCAGATCGTCAAGCTGCGAACATCGTCTCGTTTGCGAGTGATCAAGAATCATGTTCAGATCATGATTCCCGTCAAAGGCGGCGACACTCAAATCCGCGACACGATCCACATCAAGTCACGAATGCTGGACGAAGATCAGAAGCTCGAAATCGAGTTTTGATCCGAACTCGCAATTCTTAACGCCGAGTAAAATCGCTCTCGGCCACGCTTCTTTCTGTCGGCGCGGATTGACAATCCTCGATCAGCCGCCACGATTAAAAGCATGGAACCGGTCAGTCAAACGTTGCAGAGTGTGCATCGGCTGAGCGGGTTATGGATTTCTGGAAGCGGAGTTCACGGATGGATATTTCAACAAGCAACGCTGCGTGGAAAGACGTCGAATGCAACTGGCTCGTCGTTGGGCTGACTGAGTCTCCCGATCTTGCCGGGCCGCTCGGCGAACTCGATACCGCGTTAAGCGGGACGATCTCTCGACTCATCGAAGCGGGCGATCTTAAGGGCAAACTCGCCGAGCTGTTGCCACTGCACGACGCACCGGGAGTTGCGGCTGATCGCGTGCTTTTCATGGGGCTTGGCAAGTCCGACGAGCTGACTCGTGCCCGTTGCGAAAAAGCAGCGATGGCTGCGGTGCGAAAAGTGTCCTCGAAAGCTGACACTTCTGTCGCGATTTGCCTGGCTGGATCGGGCTTCGGTTCGGTCAGCAGTTCGGTTGCCGCCGAGATCACAGCGACCGCCATCATCGTCGGCTCGCAAGGGCAGGACTCACTGAAGGCTGAACCTGGACACTTCCCGCTGGCTGCCGCTTCAATCGTCGTTGCGGACGGCGACGCATCGGAAACGGCCGCGGCGGTTGAGCGAGGAACGATTCTCGGAGAATCCATCAACCTGACGCGAGACCTGGTGAATCTGCCGCCGCAAATGATCTACCCCGAATCGTTCGCCAAGCGTGCGCAGACCGTTGCGGCAGACTTCGGCCTGGATGTCGAAGTGCTGGTACAGTCGGATCTGGAAGCTGAGAAAATGGGGGCGTTGCTCGCCGTCTCGCAAGGCAGCAGCAGCAACCGAGGCCCCCGCGTCGTGGCAGTCAGTTATCAGGGAGCAGGCGAGGATGCTCCAACGCTGGCCATCGTTGGCAAAGGCGTCACTTTCGACAGTGGCGGGCTCTCGCTCAAAACGTCCGACGGCATGATCACGATGAAATCAGACATGGCAGGAGCTGCGACAGCGCTCGGAGCCGTCGCAGCCATCGCTCGGCTGAAGCTGCCGGTCAACGTTGTCGGCTACATGGGCCTTGTCGAAAACATGGTCAGCGGCACGTCGTACAAGCTCGGCGACATCCTGACCGCTCGCAACGGAGTGACGATCGAAGTTCAAAACACCGACGCCGAAGGCCGACTCGTGTTGGCCGACGTTCTGAACTACGCCGTCGACAAAGGTGCTGACAGAATCGTCGACCTTGCTACTTTAACCGGAGCGTGCGTTGTCGCTTTGGGCGAAGAAGTTACCGGCGCGTTTTCCAACGATCAGGAATGGTGCGACACGATCACGAGTGCCGCCGCGACAGCCGGAGAGAATATCTGGCAGATGCCGATGTTTGATCACTTCGGCGACCTGCTGAAAAGCGACGTCGCCGACTGCCGAAATATCGGTGGCCGATGGGGCGGAGCGATCTCGGCAGCAAAGTTCCTGGAAAAATTTGTCGAAAAAACCCCGTGGGTCCACCTCGACATCGCCGGCCCGTCGTTCGCCTCAAGCAACTCATCCCACCGCGAAGGTGGCGCGACCGGCTGCATGGTAAGGACGCTTGTCGAAGCTGCGGCCTCGCTTGCTGAGTAGCAGCCTGAGTGGCTCTCGGCCAAACAACATGTGCCTCATTCCAGGACGACGTGAATATCGAATATCCAACAAGGAATTTCGAAGGAAGAAGTGTGGCGGCGTCTTTGGCAGCCTGACACTTCAGATTTCGACATTCCTTGTTCGATATTCTGCGGTTTGGTCCTGATTCGTGCACGGGCTTTGTCGAAGCACGGTCGCCCAAGAACGAAAACCGGCCATCGCAGGAATTATCCCGCGATGGCCGGTTTTTTGTAACCGTCAAGCGTGCCGTATTCGCTTGGCGCGTCGCCTACTTCATGAAGAAGTCGCTTGGGCCTTTGATTGTGTAGTAAGGGTACTGCACGGTCGCTGGCGGCTGGTTCTGGTCCGGATAGGTCAGACCTTTCGGAGCGTTGTACTCCCAGGTGTGATGGTGCGTCGGTCGCCACGAATTGAAGCCGCGAGTCTGTGGGCAGACCGGGCAGCCATTGCCTTGCGGGCAGGTCGGGCAGTCAGCCGAGCTGAATTGATTCGGGTCGTGAGCCGGCCCGTCCCAATATTGCACTCCCGGCTTCGGTCCAGCGATTCGCATGTCCATGCCGGCATTGTGCGACGCCATCTGGTGCGGATTCTGTTGGAGCTGGCCGGGAGCCTGACCTCGAACGGTGCCCATGTTCTGGCTGCAGCCGACTGATGCCATCAGGAAGCCACTGCACGCAAGTAAAATGACGGACTGTCTCATTTGGAAATCCCTTCCCTGTCTCTGGAAACTCGCCCGACAGCAGACCTGCGTCGTGAGGCGTAGCAAAGTTGATTCGTGTTCTTGTGAGACCGCTCGATGATTAGCAAATCGCTTGTCGTTGTCTGACGGCAAAAGATCGACCGTCAGAACTCACCTTGCTGCTCAAAGGGACTTATCGACCATGTCGGCCGCGAAATTCGGAGAATCGATGCAAGGCGGACAACCGGATTAACCGCGAAAGTCCACCGATATTGCAGCTCCAACCCATTCTCAGTAAATTACCACTCGCCTTCCGGTCGAGCGGCGTACGAATGTGTCTGCCAGGTCGTAACTGCTTTTTACGAAATGGGATAGCACCCTCGAGGAGCACTCGCTGATCGGCGGTAGGTTTGGTCTGTGGTGTCTGCCACAGAGTCTTCGTCCTGGCTGAAATGATTGCCGGACGAGCACGAAATCAAGGGAGTGGCGCCGTGTTTATTGCTGCATCTTCTCGATGCTTCTCTGATCTCAAGTTTGAAGAAGCCTGCGAGAACATCGTCCATCTGGAATACGACCGGATCGACATCTGGCTCGACGAGTCCTCAAATCACCTGAAACCTTCTGAGGTTGCTGGTGATCCAGAGGGTTTCGTACACCGGTATCGTGATCTCAGCCGCCTGACCCCTGTCGCCTTTACCGTCGCCCACGACGTTGACACTGAGACCATGAAGGGCCTTTGTGCGACAGCCAAGCTGCTTCGAGTCACTCAGATTACGGTCCCATCCTCGCCGATTGGAACTCCGTTTAATTCCGAGATCGATCGGCTGAAACAGTTCGTCGCGATCGGAAACGAAGACGGAATCCGAATCTCGATTCACACCAAAGGCGGACAACTGACCGAGGACCCGCACACAGCGGTTGAACTTTGCCAGTCGGTACGCGGCCTGGGACTGTCGCTCGACCCGAGCTATTACATATGCGGCGTACACAGCAACCAGTCTTGGGATCAGGTCTTCCCTTACGTCTACCATACGCTGTTACGAGACAGCACCGACAAGCAGATTCAGGTGCAGGTCGGCCTGGGTGAAGTCGACTATGCTCGGATCATGCAACTGCTGGCTCGAGAAGATTACCACCGCGCGCTGTCGGTCGATTTTGACAGAGCGCAGATGGACGACGAAACGTTAGCTCTGGAAATGCGCAAGCTGCGATTGCTGCTCGAAACGCTGTTGTAGTCGGCGAACGAGCGGACTTATCCCACATCATCGCTTCGTGCGAGATATGAACGATGCCGCAGTTCGTGCTGCTCGAACATGACCACCCGGAGCTTCACTGGGATTTCATGCTCGAAAGCGGCGACGTGCTACTGACCTGGCGTCTTGACCGCATTCCTGCTGAAGGCTGCGAGTTCGACGTGATCGGCTTGCCCGATCATCGTAAGGCATATCTCGACTACGAAGGTCCGGTCAGCGGCAACCGCGGATCGGTTGTCAGAATCGACCGCGGCGACTTCGAATTGCTTGAGGCGGTCGACGAATCCGTCGCGACATACGTGATGGGGACGCGGCTTCGCGGCACCGTCCGGCTCCAGAAAAAACCTTCGAACGGTTCACCGGACGAGTCCATGTGGCGCATGATATGGCAGCCCGACTGTCCATAACCGCTTCACCCCACTTTGCGTGGAGACTCCGAGATGCGACGACTTGTTATCGCTGCGGCGCTGTTCCTTCTTGCCGGAATGTTCTCATCAACGAGCCAGGCAGAATTGAAACTGGCAACGTTTGACGTCGATGCCTCGCCACCAGTTGGAACGGCTCTGGCTTATGATCCATCGATCGGAGTGCAAACTCCGCTAAGTTGTCGCGGCGTTGTTCTAGTCGGATTCGGCAAGCCGATTGTACTTTGTGCCGTGGATTGGATTGGAATCGGAACTGGCGGACAGGTCGTCTTTAAAGAAAGCCTCGCCAAAGCCGCTGGAACGACGCCAGATCGCGTCGCGGTTCACACGCTCCACCAGCACGATGCGCCTCGCTGCGACTTTGCTGTGGAAGAGTTGCTTCGTGACGCTGGCCTTGAGAACGTCGGATTCGACGATGCCTTCGCCAGAGACGTTGTTCGTCGAGCGGCGGCCGCGATCAAAGCATCAGTCGCTAACGCAAAGCCGATCACACATCTCGGCCTTGGCGTCGGAACGGTGAAAGACGTCGCCTCGAACCGGCGAATTCTTGGAAAAGACGGCAAGGTAAAGTTTACTCGGTGGACGGCAACTCGCGACAAAAAGTTACGTGCGATGCCGGTCGGTACAATCGATTCACAATTGAAAATGGTTTCATTCTGGAACGGCGATAAGCCACTGGCCGCTCTGAGTTACTACGCCTGCCATCCACAAAGTTACTACCGGACCGGCATGGCGAGCCCCGACTTTCCGGGCCTCGCCAGAAACTCGCGACAGACTGCGACGAAGGTTCCGCACATCCATTTCAACGGAGCCGGGGGCAACATCGGAGCTGGGAAGTGGAACGACGGTTCGAAAGAAAATCGTCAGGTACTCGCCGACAAAGTCGCCGCCGGCATGGCGGATGCCTGGAACGCGACGAAGAAATCGCCCATCGCCGCGTCCGACGTTGCATGGTCGACGGCACCAGTTTCTTTGCCGGTCGCGTCTCACCTGGATGAGTCGACCCTGTTGAAAACTCTCCAGAACAAAGATGCGAAGCCAGCGGAGCGGTGGTTTGCGGGCAAACATTTACTCTGGTTGCGTCGCTGCAGGAATCAGGAAACGATCGACATTTCGTGCCTCACGTTGAGGAATTCAAGACTCCTGCACATGCCTGGCGAACTGTTCGTTGAGTACCAGCTTGCCGCCCAGAAACTTCGTCCGGAACTTTTCGTCGCGATGGCTGCTTACGGTGACTACTCGCCTGGCTACATCGGGACGGAAATCGCCTACAGCCAGGGTGGCTACGAATCGAGCGAGCGAGCTTCTCGCGTCGCCCCTGAAGTGGAAGGCGTCCTGATGGGGGCTGTCAAAACTCTGTTAAACAAACGATGAGTCTCGTTCGTAGCAGAACTCGCGTCAGGATAGAAATCGCGTTACCGTTCAAACACGAGTCGATTCCTGAAAACGCCACGGAACGATGGCTATTTCATGTCTGACCAGTCTTCCAACTCGACTAGCCCTCAACAGGCTCCCGACGACACGATGTTTCGTGCGATCGTCGAAGGAGCGATCGAGGGAATTCTCATCCATCGCGATCAGAAACCGCTGTACGTCAATCCGGCCTGGGCACGACTGCACGGGCTGAAGGTCGATGACGTATTGAAAATGGACGACGTCCTGCCGTTGATTCATGAATCTGAGCGGCCTCGAATTCTCAGCTACATGCAGCAGCGGATGCGCGGCGAAGCGGCCCCGACGCAATACGAGTATCGAGGCGTTCGTGCGGACGGAACGGTGTTCTGGCTGGAAAATCTCGTTCAGCAGGTCAACTGGTGCGGCGAGCCGGCGATTCAGGCGACGGTCATTGACATCACGCGCCGCAAGAAAGCAGAACAGGCTTTGCTACTCAGCGAAGCTCACTTTCGCAGCGGATTTGAAGATGGGCCAATCGGAGTCACTTTCGTCGATCGCAACCTTCATTTTATCCGAGTCAATCGAGCCTTCTGCGACATGACCGGCTACTCGGAAGACGAGCTTCTTCATCTGACAACGACCGAGCTGACACTTCCTGAGGATCTGAATTCAGACTCACCGCAGCCTGACACGACAGCCAGCGAGTTTGCCAACTTTTCTGTTCGCAAGAAGTACGTTCGAAAAGACGGCGGCATCGTCTGGGTGCGTTTGTCGGCTCATTGGATCTTCGATGGCGACGGTGAATCGGCCTACCGCATGACGCTGGTCGAGAACGTGACCGATCGTGTCCAGGCGAGACTTGCAGTTGAAGCCAGCGAACGTCGGTTTCGAAATCTGGTCGAAGGTTCGATCCAGGGAATCCTGATTCATCGCGATGATAGACCGCTCTTCGTCAACGATGCCTGGTCGCAAATATTCGGCTACTCACCCGCCGAAGTTCGTGAAGCCTCAACGACGTTAGACTTCGCCGCTCCGGAAGAGCACGAAAGATTGCAGGGCTACCGTGAAGCTCGGATGACAGGTGACTCAGCTCCGACGCGTTACGAATACAAAGGCCTTCGAAAAAACGGCACGACAGTCTGGCTTGAGAACAATGTTCGAGTGGTGGATTGGGATGGCGGGCCAGCCATTCAATCTACGATTATCGATTGCACGCAACGAAAGCTGAGAGAAAAGGAACTCGAAACTTTCAATCAGGAACTGGAACGTCGCGTCGTTGAACGAACAGCCGAACTGGAAGCCGCCAACGATCAGCTTCTCGGTGAAGTGACCGAGCGGCTGCGAGCAGAAACGAAACTTCGAGAATCACGCGCGCTCTACGAGTCGCTCGTCGAGACGATTCCGCTTTGCGTTGCCAGGAAAGATCGCGACGGAAAGTTCGTCTTTGTAAACCGTGCCTTGAGGGACACGTTTGGAAAAACACTCGAAGAAATCGTCGGGCAGGATGACTACGCTTTCTCGCCGAAAGATCTGGCGGATCAATATCGAAAGGACGATCAGCGCGTCATCGAAACAGGCGAGCAACTGGACTTCGTCGAGACTTCAGAGTTCCAGGGAGAGGCCCGTCACATTCAGACGATGAAGACTCCGATTCTTAACCTGGATGGAGAAATTTCAGGAACGCAGCTCGTCTTCTGGGATATCACTCCGCAGGTTGACGCGGCAGAGATCCGAAAGGTTGCGCAAGAAGAACTCGAGTTGCGCAATCGTGATTTGACGTCTCTTCTTTATGTGATCTCTCATGACCTGAAGGAACCCGTTCGAGCCATTCAGAGTTTCTCGATGCTGATCAGCCAGCAGGAAGACTCGCAGCTCGACGAACGAAATCGCGGTTTTCTGAAACGGGTGATCGACGCGTCAAGTCGGATGCAGGCTCTGCTTGATGATGTCCTTCTGCTGTCGCGGGCTCAAAGAACGGTTGATGCCTCAGAATTGGTCGACCTCGGAGAACTCGTCAGTAGCGTTCTCCAGATTCTTTCAGCAAGAATCGACGAGACGAAAGCGTCTGTCAAAGTGCACGAGCCACTTCCGGTCGTGCTGGGCGATCGCCGGTGGCTGATCCAGGCATTGCAAAACCTTGTGGCGAATGCGTTGAAATTCTCGCAGCCTGATGAGGCTCCCGATGTGGAGATTGCGACTGCCGATGCGTCTGAGCTTGCCGGCGCCGAGGCCGGCATCGTCGTTCGAGACAGAGGCATCGGTGTCGATCCTGAACACGCTGAAAGAATCTTTGATTTGTTTCAGCGAGCGGTCGGTCGCAACGTTGAAGGCACGGGGGCTGGACTTGCCATCGTTCGAGGCATCGCCGAACGACACGGCGGAGGGTGCCGAGTCATTCCTCGTGAAGGTGGCGGATCCGTCTTCATTCTGACATTCGGCTCAACCGAAGATTGAACGGAACTGACGACGTCAAACTCTAAGTTGTCGACAGGAGTTCACGCACGTTGGTAGTGGCCTGCTGCCCGCATCCTGAACAGACAATATCACTGCCACCGTGCCATTCATGATCGATATCTCGCATTAGAAGTGCGTTATCAAACGTGGCCGAACCATCTGGAAATGCTGCCCGATCATCGAACAATGACGATTCGACTTTTGAAATCGATAATGGTTGAACCTGCCAGTTCGAGGCTCGTAGCTCAAGACCTTCAAACCGATTGCCTGATTTGTCCGGTGAGTAGCCGAGCGACCCTTTCTCGAAGAACTGCGATGCCGAATCTGTGGAGTCGAAAATCGAATTATCGGGAAGTGCTGACGTTTGGGAACCTTCCACGAGAACGCGTGCCGAGCCGTCGAGACTCTGCATCTCAATTCGCAGTTGCTTCGCGGATTCCTGGGTTTCGAACCTGGCCCGCTGATGCACGCCGGGGAAAATACGCCCGCCAACAAGAGCGTTGAAGGCGGAAGATGTGTCCCGCCGAGGAACGAAGACGCCCGTGCGGACTCCGTCCTCAGCGTCCCACTCGACCGCGATTCGATGAGCGGCGTTCTCTGAGCCGAAACCGAGAATCGCCGGAACGATTGCTGGTCGAACCTGCCGAAGACGAATCAGGCAGATTCCGGCGATTCCATATCCAGCGACCAGTTGCGGTCGAAACGGCGCCGGCAGGATTTCGGCAAGGACTTCCGGGTCGACTCGGTAATTCACCAGAATTCGACGATCAATGACACCGAGGATTGCAGGAAGACGCACTGAATTCTTCTCCTTGACCAAAGACTGTGATGAAGATGAAACCGCCGGAAACTGGCTGGATTAACCGCCGGTCGATTCTCTGGTCAGAAGTTGGCGAAAGTCGTTCTAACTCATGAAGTCATCGAGACCTGCATCCACCGATGTCGATCGGTGTCAGTCACTCGCTAATTGACGTAACTCATTCTGACGATGTTTCTTACTGCGAAGTGCCAAACGTTTTGTGAAGTCCGTTCGTACTCTGCTCTGCTTGAATGAGTGAGAAAACCCGGCAATACTGCCGCCCTTCAAATTTCAGGTGGCTAGGATGGTAGCCGGAGCGGATGGACGTTTTGTGAGGTGGAACCCTCCGAAAAGTTCGTAACAGAGAATGACTTCCAATGGCCTTGTCTAAAACGGAACTCGCCCAGTTTCGGAGCCGACTATTGTCACTTTCTGGCCGATTGCGGGGCGATGTTGACAACATTACCGACGGTGCATTCGGTCGTGAGGAAGAGTCTCGTACACCGACTCACCCGGCTGAGCTTGGCTCGGACAACTACGAGCAGGATTTTGCTCTCGACCTGATTCACAACGAACAGGAAACTCTGAAGGAAATCTCTTCAGCCCTGAAGCGAATCGAGGACGAATCTTTCGGCCTTTGCGAAGGGTGCACCGAAGAGGGCAAAACAGGGCGTAAAGCTCTGATTCCTAAGACCCGCCTGAAGGCACTTCCGTGGACTCGAAATTGCGTCGAGTGTGAACGGAAACGCGAAGCTCAATACACATGACACCAGTTCCTCGAAATCGCTACGTCTGGTTCTTCCTTCTCAGTATCGTTGGCCTGGCGATCGACCTTGGGTCGAAATCGGCAGTCTTCGGGAAACTTGGGTACCCCGGCGGCAGAAGCGATTGGACCTATGGATTCTTTGGTGACTGGGGCTCGACTTGCTTTCTGACGAGCATCAATGAGGGTGCTCTGTGGGGCATGGGCCAGGGGTATACCTGGCTGTTCGCGTTGCTCAGCATTGGCGCGGTCGCCGGTGTCTCGATCTGGCTGTTTGTTTATCGAGCTGCCCACAGTCTGTGGTTAACGATTTGCCTTGGTCTAATCATGGCCGGGACGCTGGGGAACCTCTACGACAGACTTGGCCTGCACGGCTGCGTAAGGCTCGACGGTTCAGCTATTTACGGCGTTCGAGACTTTCTCGCATTCACGTTTGGGACGTACCACTATCCCATATTTAACGGAGCGGACTGCTTTCTCGTTACGGGGGCAATCATGCTCGCGATTCAGTCATTTCGAGCTGAGCCAGCAATCGATCTCGTTGGCGAGTCTCAACCAGATGCCACTCCAACCGTGACGACCGGTAATTCTTCGCTTCAGAGCAACGCTTAAGGGCAGCCGAATAGTGGCGCACTTGCTGTTTCGAGAAGTCGTCCATAGACTGCCCGGCTTGCTTCCGGCCCATTCCACAATCGTGGATTTTCGGCGAACCTCAAGTTGGTCCCAACAGGCGATCAACACACCCCATATTCGGTTTTGCACTCAGGTAGCGTAATGAAGAAAGACATCCACCCGGCGTACCACGAAACTGAAGTTAAGTGCAGCTGCGGCAACACTTTCCAGACTCGAAGTACTGTCGAGAAACTTCAGATTGATATCTGTTCCGCCTGCCACCCGTTTTACACGGGAACGATGAAGTACATCGACAGCGCCGGACGGGTCGAGAAGTTCCAGAAGAAGTACGACTGGGCCAATCGCAAGAAGAGCTAGCTATCGAGGTGACAGACGAACTCCTCGCGGGATGCTCAATTCTGAATTGAGAGCACCGTGAAGCCGCTGTTACCTCGTGCTTGGGACGCCTGCAGCAAGTTAGGTTGCTGCGCGGTTCTGCCCAGACGGCATGCTTGCTTCGCTTTGCATGCAAACGGGGAATCTTCACCAGAACAAACCGAGCCTGACACTCAATCACGTCGCATTCGGTTTTGAATTCCACCGTCCCCGTTGATTAAGGACCAGGTTCGATGTTCCCCAGTCTGCAGGAAAAGCTCAAACGCTACGACGAGCTTGAGCAGCAATTGCAGGATCCTGAAGTCCTCACAAACACGCAGAAGCTGCTCGACGTCCAGAAAGAATATGGTGGACTTTCGAAGGTTGCTCTGCGTACTCGAGAGTTCAATCAGCTCGAAGAAGACTGCGAAACTGCCAAGGAAATGTTTCAGGAAGAAACAGAATCCGCGGCACGCGAGTACGCTCGCGAAGAACTGGCCGATCTGACAGCTCAGTACGACGCCCTGCGGGAAGAACTGGAAGACATCGTTCTTTCCGGTGATTCGCTGACCCGCGGAAGCTGCATCATGGAAATTCGAGCTGGAGCTGGCGGCGACGAAGCTGCCCTGTTCGCTCGCGATCTTTTCGAGATGTATCGGAGGTATCTCGAACTCCAGGGCTGGAAGTTCGAGATCATGGAAATGAACGCTTCGGAACTCGGTGGCATGAAAGAGGTCGTTTTGTCGATCTCTGGCGAAGGCTGCTTTCACCGGCTGCAGTTCGAAAGTGGCGGACACCGTGTCCAGCGAGTTCCTGAAACGGAAGCTCAGGGCCGCGTTCACACAAGTGCCGCGACGGTTGCTGTCATGGCTGAAGCCACCGATGTCGAAATTGAAATCGACGAAGCAGACCTGCAAATCGACACGATGCGTGCTGGCGGGCCCGGCGGCCAGAAGGTCAACAAGGTGGAAAGCGCGGTTCGCATCACACACATTCCAACCGGCATTGTCGTGAAGAATCAGGACGAGAAGAGTCAGCATAAGAATCGCGCAAAGGCGATGCGTGTTCTGCGAAGCCGGCTCCTTGAACAAAAGGAAATGGAAGCTGCCAACGCACGGGCAGAGCATCGTCGCACGCTGGTTGGATCCGGTGACCGGAGCCAGCGAATTCGCACGTACAACTTCCCACAGAACCGAATTACCGATCACCGAATCAACCTGTCCGTCCACAAGCTGGATCAGGTTCTGCAGGGCAATATCGACGAACTTGTTGACGCTCTGCTCGACTTCGACCGGATGGAACGCCTCAAGGGCGGCGCAGAATAGACTGCTGCGTCGAATACGGAATACCCAGTGAGCAGCGAAGGGACTCCTGAAACTGCCGGTGCCGAAGAAGTCTGGACTGTTAAAAAAGTCCTCGACTGGACGATCGGGCATCTGAAGCAGCACGGCAGCGAGTCGCCCAGGCTCGACGCTGAGATATTGCTGGCCCACGCCCGAGGTTGCCAGCGAATTCAGCTCTACACTCAGTACGACACTGAACTCGAACCAGAAGAACGCGCGACGATGCGCGACCTCGTCAGGCGGCGAGCCACCTTGGAACCTGTTGCTTACCTCGTTGGTTTTCGTGAATTCTTTGGACTCGATTTCGAAGTAGAACCCGGCGTGCTGATCCCGCGCCCGGACACGGAAACTCTGGTCGTAACGGCTCTGGAAATTCTGAATGAACTTCCATCTGCAAACGTTCTCGACGTCTGCACGGGAACCGGATGCGTACCTGTTGCCATCGCGTCGAACTGCGAAACCGCATCCCTGACAGCCATCGAACTGGACGATCAAGTCCAGCGGATTGCACAGCGAAATATCGAGAAGCACGATCTGATCGGCAGGATTTTGCTGCTGCAGGGTGACCTGTTCAGTCCGCTTCCCGGCGACGCTTCGTTCGACGTGATCACGGCGAATCCGCCGTATGTGACGGATGAGGAAATGGATACACTTCAGCCGGACGTTCGGCTGCACGAACCGCAACTTGCGCTACGAGGCGGAGCTGACGGACTGGACATCGTGAGACGATTGATTGCCGAAGGCAGCTCGTGGTTAGCGGACAGCGGAGCGTTGCTGCTGGAGATTGGTGAAAAGCAAAGCCCCGCCGTCACGCAACTGTTTGCTGATTCAGGCGAGTTCGAGCCTGCTCAGATCGTGAAGGATCTCGGAGGTCATTCACGAATCGTCTGGGCAAAAAAGAGACCGACGAGCTGACGTTTAGGGTTGGGTGGTTCTCGACCTGCCATCTGGCAAAACGGTGCGTCGAGACGCATCCTACGACTACTGACGATTGAGGAGGTCCAGGGATGGACATGTTTGTCGTGCGGGGCGGAAAACCGCTGAAGGGGCGAGTTCGAGTCAGCGGATCCAAGAACGCGGCCTTGCCGATCATGGCTGCATCGCTGATGGCTGATGGGCCGGTCACGCTGCACGACGTTCCCGATCTCGTTGATGTACGAACATTGTCGCAGCTTCTCGGCACGCTCGGCGTCATCAGCGAACGACAGGCTGACAACGCACTTCGCCTGGAAGTAATTGACGACTCGCCCGTTGTCGCAGATTACGAACTTGTCCGCCGCATGCGCGCCAGCATTTGCGTGCTCGGCCCGTTGTTGGCTCGACGGGGCAGGGCGACCGTGTCGTTGCCCGGCGGCTGTAATATCGGCGACCGGCCGATCGATCTGCACCTGAAAGGCCTGAAAGCTCTCGGAGCCGACATTCGAATCGAACGTGGCTATGTCATCGCAACTGCAAAGAAGTTACGCGGCGCGCGAGTGTTTCTGGGCGGCTCGTTCGGCAGCACTGTCACGGGAACTTGCAACGTGATGGCGGCAGCGGCGCTGGCCGACGGCGTAACTACGATCGAGTCGGCCGCGTGCGAACCTGAAGTTGCCGACTATGGCGACCTGCTCAACGCGATGGGTGCGAAGATCGAAGGGCTTGGCACGCCATTCCTGCGTATCGAAGGCGTGGAGTCTTTGGCAGGGGCCGAACATCACGTAATTCCTGACCGCATCGAAGCGGCGACGCTGCTCATCGCCGGAGCGATCACACATGGCGAAGTCAGTGTTGAGAATGTCCGCACCGATCACCTGAGCGCCGTACTCGACAAACTGAACGATGTCGGAGTCCGTATCGGAATTGCCGAAGATCCTGGCGGCTCAGATCGCAGCACACTGCACGTCCTCCCGTCGGAAAAACTGACGCCGACTGAGTGCTCAGCGTTGCCGTATCCAGGACTGCCGACCGACGTCCAGGCTCAGTTCATGGCGTTACTTAGCCGGGCGGATGGCATCAGTGTGGTTACCGACAAAGTCTTCCCCGATCGATTCATGCATGTTGCCGAACTTGTCAGACTCGGCGCGAGTATTCATCGGGAAGGTCAAAGTGCAATTATCAGCGGCACTGAAAAGCTGCACGGCGCTTGCGTAATGGCTTGTGATCTTCGAGCCAGTGCGGCCCTCGTCCTTGCGGCAATGGCCGCCGATGGCGAATCGGTGATTCGTCGAATCTACCACCTCGACCGAGGGTACGAGCAGCTCGAGCATCGACTGAATTCTCTCGGGGCGGACATCCGACGCGTCAATGACTGTGCGGAAAATGTGCCAGCCAGCCTGAGGCTGACTCAACCGGTTGAAAACGCAAGCTCATTGGACTCGCCCTTTCATGCCGAAGGTGCCGTCAAACTGGAAGACGGTCGCCAGATTCGAGTCGACAGTGCAGAATCGCTTGCTCCGCTTCAGAGCCCAGCGGACGCGAAGGTGAAACAGGGGCCGGCAAGCTAATCGTCGATCCTTGTTGAAAATCCCTGTTCACTGATTGACGAGCCAATTCGGTCCGTCCATAATCGTCGAACCTTTTCTCGATGACCTAATCGACGCACGTTCTGTGCATCTCACATCTGTAGGCAGGTCATCAAGCATTTCGAGTGACGTTTCGTCAGCAATCAAAGTCATTGATCAGGTTCAAGTTGCGCCATTCTTTACGTTGGTGGACATTGTCGTCAGTGCCGATGTTGGACAATTCTTCAGTTTGGTCATGACTGATTCGTCGATTTTACAGTTCCTATCGTAGATCTGCGGGCGTCCGGCTCGTTTAACCGCTCCGGAAGCATCGCGCTATCTCACCGGCTGGCCAGCGGTTTGCGCTACCAGGCGGCTGCGAATATTGAGGTTATGCGTTGACTGATAATGATGGCACAGCGAACTTTGGCGTTGAGCCGGTTCGCGAAGCAGAAACCGAGGATGACATGATCAGCAGCATTAACGAAGTCGATGACAGCCGTAGCGTGGCGTCAACCGGCCTTCCGGATCAGCTCGAACAGGATCTCGTCCAGACCTTCAAATTGCTGTCGGACGAAACTCGTCTCCGAGTTTTGATGTACCTGATGCGCGAAGGCGAGCTGCACGTTACAGCTCTTTGCGAGCGTCTTGACCAGAGCCAACCAGCGGTCAGTCATCACCTCGCGTTGCTGCGAGTTGCCGGTCTGATCGAAGCTCGCCGCGACGGCAAGCACAATTTTTACTCGGTCCGCCGTGAACATTTTCATCGGATCATGGGTGAGCTGTTTTCCAATATGACGGCCGAAACTGGCGAGTCGCTGAGGTTCAGCGATTTCGTGCTCCGCCAGGACGAAGCCAGCAGCACAGACTGATCCTGATTCCGGTGCTCAACGACTCATTTAAGAGGCCGCTCAACAGGGCGGTCTCTTCTTTTTTGTGCCGCACTTTGATAGAAGTCGCCCCCGCCTAGCGAGCATGCGCTCGCATTCTGCAGGGACCGCCCTGCGTTCAAAATTCGTTATCACGCTCACGGTGCAGACTCATGAGTCGTCCGGCGAAACTTGCTTTGATTGACGGTACGGTCTTCGAAGGCCGAGCCTTCGGTGCTACTGGTGAAATCCACGGCGAGGTCGTGTTCAACACGAGCATGACCGGCTACCAGGAAATCCTCACCGACCCGTCTTACTGCGGCCAGATCGTCACCATGACGTACCCGCTGATCGGTAATTACGGCGTCAATCTTGAGGATGTCGAAAGCGGCGGACTTTCGCTGCGAGGCTTCATCGTCAAAGAACTCTGCCGCCACGAAAGCAATTTCCGATCGGACGAATCGCTCGACAGCTACCTCGCAAAACACGGCGTGATCGGAATCGAAGGCCTCGATACGCGAGCCCTCGTCAGGCGAATCCGAATTCAGGGAGCGATGACCGGCATCATCTCGACCGAGGACCTCGACAACGACTCTTTGATCGCGAAAGCACAGAAGAGTCCAGAACTGGCGGGGCTGGACCTTGCCAGTGAAGTCATCCCTGCGGGAAGCGCTGGCTGGTCGGAAGGCCTGAATGAAATCATCCGAGACCCCGTCACCGGCGGCTACGAAGGCATTCACGCGGCATCGACCGACGAAGGTCCGCACGTCGTCGCGATTGACTACGGCATGAAGTGGAACATCCCACGACACCTGAAACAACTCGGCTGCAAAGTCACCGTCGTGCCGGGAACCTGGAGTGCCGAACAGATTCTGGAACTCGCGCCGGCTGGCGTGTTTCTCTCCAACGGCCCTGGCGATCCTCGCCCACTGGACTACGCGATCAAGACGATTCAGGGACTGCTTGGTAAGACTCCGATCTTTGGAATCTGCCTCGGCAACCAGTTGCTTGGTCTCGCGTGCGGCGCTGAGATCTTCAAGATGCGATTCGGACATCGCGGAGCCAACCAGCCGGTCCTCGATAAGAGCACGGGCAAGGTCGAGATCACGTCGCAGAATCACGGCTTCGCCCTGGATGCGGACTCGATGCCGTCGAATGTCGAAGTGACTCACGTGAGCCTTAACGATCAAACGGTCGAAGGCATTCGACATAAAGATTACCCGGCGTTCGCCGTGCAGTATCACCCCGAAGCTTCAGCCGGACCTCACGACAGCCACTACCTCTTCGGCCAGTTCCGGGAGATGCTCCTTCAGCATGCGTGACGCTACGGTTGCCCAGGCTGGATGATAGGATTGCCGGTGCGGAGCTTGTTTCGGCCTACCTGAAAACCACCGCTCAAACGGGAATGTCGCCATGCCTCGATTCATTGCGTCAATTGCGTGCTTTGTTGCAGTCGCGATCGGCGCTGCAGGTTGCCAGCAAGACTCGACAAGCGACACTGCGTCGCCCGAAGTCACTCCGGACGCACTCACCGTTGACCCGACCGAGTCGGTCACGCCGAAAGGCGACGAAGAGTCGGGAGCTTCTGCCAAAGCAGCGGCCGTTGAGCTGACAGTCGTTTCCTTCGATGAGCTTCAGGCATCGATTGCAGAATCAAAAGGCAAGATTGTCGTCGTTGATTATTGGTCGACTTCCTGCCCGCCTTGCATGAAAGAGTTTCCCGGCCTGGTCGCTCTTTATAACGAACTTTCGCATGATCAGGTTCGATGCGTGTCGGCGAGTCTGGACTACGAAGGCCTTGCTGATTACCCCATCGAAGATTGTCGAAAAGCGGCGCTCGAGTTTCTCGAACAGACAAAATCAACGCTCGACAATTTTATCCTGAGCGAGGAAAGCTTGACGGTGATGGATGACAAGTTGAAGATCGCATCGATCCCTGCGGTCTTCGTGTTTGGCGTCGACGGAAAACTGGCTCGCCAGTTCGATGAGTCAGACGGCGAATCTTTCACTTACGAAAAAGACATCACGCCGTTCGTGGCAGAACTCGTTTCCCAAAGTTTTTCCACTGAGACGGCATCTACGGACTGTGAATGATCTTAGCGCCTTTGTGTGAGATTTTAGACAAGTCGGATCAAGGAATTATCGTTATGAAGGCTGCCTTTATTAATGAGACCGGCGAGCCGAGCGTCATTCAGTACGGAGACCTGCCGACTCCCGAACCGGCCGCGAACGAAGTACTTGTCAAAGTCGGAGCGGTCGCGGTTAACCCGATTGACACTTACATCCGCAGCGGTGCCGTCGCGCTGGCGACCGAGTTTCCTTACATCGTCGGTTGTGACCTCGCCGGCACGGTTGAAGCTGTTGGCTCGGCAGTCACTCGGTTCAAAGTCGGTGACCGCGTCTGGGGAAGCAATCAGAGCCTATTTGGTCGTAAGGGCACGTTTGCTGAATACGCAGCCGTCGGTGAAGACTGGTTGTATCCGACTCCGGATTCGATGTCGGACGATGTCGCGGCGGCGGGAGCTCTGGTCGGCATCACGGCTCACCTTGGCCTGTTTCTGCATGGCGAGTTGAAAGCTGGCGAGACGGTTTTCATCAACGGCGGCACCGGCGGAGTTGGCACGGCGGTTGTTCAAATCGCGAAGGCCGCTGGTGCGAAGGTGATTGCAACGGTCGGCAGCGACGAAAAGAAATCGCTTTGTGAAAGCTGGGGCGCGGACTGCGTCGTTAACTACCACGACGAAAACCTGGACGATCAGATTCGCGAATTCACCGAAGCCAACGGTGGGCTGCATGTCTGGTTCGAAACTCAGCGAGAGCCGACTCCGGATCGAAGCGTCGAGTTAATGTCACCTCGCGGGCGGATCATTTTTATGGCCGGCCGAACCGCTCGACCGGAATTCCCAGTCGGGCCGTTCTACGTGAAAGATCTCCGACTGCACGGCTTTGCTATGTTCAACGCCACGCCCGACGAACAACGAGCATCCGCAGACGCCATCAACGAACTGGCTGCGAAAGGCGGCTGGAATCAGCAGATCGGAAAAACGTTCCCACTCTCAGAAGCCGCCGCCGCTCACCAGCTCCAGGAAGATGCCACGCTCGGCGGAAGTGGATCGTTGACCGGCAAGATCGTGCTGAATCCGTAATTCAGGCGGACAGACACCAACCACGAAATACACAAAAAAACACGAAAGGAAAAAAGACTCATCCTTTCGTGTTTTTTGTGTATTTCGTGGTTGAGAACTTAGACGGAGTGAAGACCGCCTGACTCGAAGCTCTTACTTTCCGGTTGAACCGATCTTTGCGATCAGTCCAGCCAGCACGTTCTGGCTTTCGGTCGAGGCGAGCTGCTGATTGTTGCAGGTTCCGGCGATTCCGTGGTGGACGAGCCAGATGTTTCGGAAGCGGACCGGGTTGCTGTGGTTCTGGATTTTTGTTGGCAAGGCGTTCGGGCCTTCGCCGACTCGTTTGCCGCCTCCGGTTGGAGTTGGCAGGTCGAGTCGCTCGTGAACGGCGACGCCGTTCAGCCAGACGGTGAAGTTGGCGTTCTGAACTTTTTTGCCGTCAGCATCGAACCTCGGAGCACGGAACCAGATGTCGTACGTTTGCCAGCTTAGCGGCGGCAGGCACATGTTGAGGTTGGGTTTGACTTCTCGGTAAAGCGCGCCGCACTCGTTGAATTCTCCATCAAGGCCGAACGAGTCGAGCACTTGGACTTCGTAGCGGCTTTGCACGTAGATGCCGCTGTTGGCTCGCTGTTGTCCCACGGCGTTTGGCATGTAAGGAAGTCGGAATTCGAGGTGCAGACGGAAGTCGCCGTACGCGTCTCGAGTTTCCGTTCCTTCTTTCAGCAGGCCGCCTTCGGTCATCTGGCCGTTCTTCAAGAGTTCGGTGTTCGTTCCGTCGAACAGGGCAATGGCGTTGCACGGTTGGCAGGCTCCCAGCGTCGCGCTCTGTCGCGTGACGAAAGATGCGGTTCCGACCTGTCGAGCGTACTCGCCGATCGACTTGATAATCGTATGGCCATTTTTAATGGTGATTTGCTGATGCTCGCCGGTCAGCGTGAGGACGTTCCCTTCACGAGTTCCCTGATACTTCGCTCGGTCTCCGCCGATTGGCCAGCCGTAGCCAGGCAGTCCACCGCGATATTCAACCGCGGAGAACTTTGCATCGCCCATCGCAACGACCTGCAACCCGACGGGCTCGCATTGTCGGCAATCATTGATTTTCGAACCGAGATACTCGCCCTGAAATGGGTAGTCCGCATCGTCCTGCGGGGCTTCCGTCCAAGCTTTGGGTTTGTTTTTACCGTCGGCACTGTGAGCGTCCTGAGGGATCAGCAGGCCGAGACAAAAAGCGATGAGAAGACCGTATCGAAGCATCAATATCTCCAGGTGGCATGAAGGTCGCGTTGATTCGTAATTGTCGCCAGACTTCCCAGTTTCACATGGCAATCTACGGAAGGCAACCGACCGTTGAGCAGCGGGCACGGTTACAGCAACATGCCCCGCGGCGACGTGCCGAAGTTTGCTCGACCGATATAATCTTCCGACGGTCTCGGTCATTAAAGCGTCCTGATGGAATTCTCATGGCAAAATGCGACGAAGGATACATTTGCGAAGTTTGCGGCGAAGCTGTCGACGAGATCGTCGATAGCGACCTCTATCTTCGTTTCGTGATCGGGCAGGTTCCGGAGAGCGAGCTGACGAAATCGCCCGAGCGGCACATCCGCTGCAACCCGGTCCAGGCTCAGTTCATTGTGCATGAAGATTTCGAGCCGGTCGTCGTGGACGGCCCGTTCGACAAGCAATTCCTTGACGAAGAACACGTCAAGCAGCAGGAAGACCTGATCACTCGTGGCTGGCTGAGAATTCGCGAAGTCACCGGATCGGGCATTCCGGTTTCTGAGTATCCGCTCAAACCAAAAGTCGACATGAGCAAGCTGATTGCTGAACGGCAGAACCTGAATTCTCAAACCAACAATGCGGAGTAAGAAAGCAGATGCAGCCGTGGCAGGAAGACAATTGGATCGAGCAGTCTCAAATTCTGCTGAATTCGTATCGCCAGTTTCTGGGCGAAGAATTGATTTCGCGGGACGGCTCGGACGAAGACCAGTCACGTGCGCTGTTTGAAACTCCGTTCGTCGTGGTTTCGCACGGAACGCAGGATGACCCGATTCTGAATTACGGCAACCAGGTCGCGCTCAACCTGTGGGAGATGGATATTGAAACGCTGTTGCAGACTCCGTCGCGCATGACCGCCGAGCCGGTGCACCGTGACGAGCGTGCTCGGCTGCTGGAGCGAACTTCGCGCGACGGTTTTGTCGATGACTATCGAGGGATCCGGATTGCCAGCACAGGCCGGCGGTTTCTGATCGAAAAGGCAATTGTCTGGAACCTCGTCAACGACAACGGTGACCGAGTTGGCCAGGCCGCGACGTTTTCCGATTGGGTGTTCCTCGATGAATGATGGCTCACCCAGCAACGAACACTCGCGGCCGCCATCGCGAGTCACCACGGATCAGCAGGTCGAAAGTCCCGACTGGGAAGACGCCCTGCAGACTCCGGTGCAGTTTGTGCGAAGCGTTGGGCCGGAGCGGGCAGCACTTCTTGAAAAACTCGACATTCGAGTCGCCATCGACCTGCTCTATAACGCGCCGCGAGACGTGCTCGATTTGAGCAACGTGAAAACTCCAGCAGAACTCGAAGCCGGGCTGCAGCAAAGCGTCTGCGGGCAAGTCGTCGATACCGAGTCGCGGCGCACTTCCAACGGCAAGACGATGTCTGCCGTGTTGATCCGCTGCGGGCGAGCGTTCGTGCGAGGCGTCTGGTTCAACCAGCCGTGGATTCTGAAACGATTCTTTCCCGACAACGTCGTGCTGTTTTCCGGCAAGCCGAAGATGCGATCCGGGCGGTGGGAATTCAGCAACCCGCACACGCAGTGGTTGGAAAACGATGATGCCGCGACCGATGACGGACTGCCCGTCGCCGTGATCCCAAGGTATGGCCTGACCGACGGCCTGAAGATGTACGAAATTCGTCGAGCGACCAAAGCGGCGGTCGAAGATTACGTCGACTTGGTGCCGGAATTGTTTTCGCCGGAAGCGTTGGAGTCGTGGAAGCTGTTGGGAATTCGTGAGGCGATCACGAAACTGCACATCCCCAAATCGATGGACGAATATCACGAAGGTTATCGTCGATTGGTGTTTCAGGATCTGGTCGAGTTTCAGTTAGCGATCGAACTGCGCCGCCGAGTTTGGTGGTCCGGCGTTCCTGCTCCGAAGATGCCGTGCACCGCGAAGATCGACAGCCGGATACGCCGACTGTTTCCGTTCAACCTGACGCCGGGACAGAATCAGGCGATCGCCGACATCGTTGCTGACTTGAACGCCGGCCGGCCGATGCACCGTTTGTTGCAGGCAGATGTTGGCTCGGGAAAAACGGCCATCGCGATGTACGCAATTCTGGTTGCCATCGCAGCTGGCCATCAGGCGGTTTTGATGACGCCGACCGAGTTGCTGGCAACTCAACACTGGCAGACGATCGACAAGGCTCTCGCGCATAGCCGAGTCAAACGGCGAATGTTGACCGGGAACCTGACGCCACAGCAGCGGCAAACTGTCCTTGAAGAAATTCGGTCGGGCGAAGTGCAACTGATCATTGGCACGCAGGCGCTGATTCAAAAAGGCGTCGAGTTTTCAAACCTCGGCCTGGCCGTGATCGATGAGCAGCACAAATTTGGCGTCGGGCAGCGGGCGAAATTCTCAACCGGCACGCAATCGCCCCACGTTCTGGTGATGACCGCAACGCCGATTCCTCGCAGCCTCTGCCTCACGCAGTTCGGCGATCTCGACCTGACCACAATGTCGGACATGCCGCCTGGTCGGCAGGAAGTGAAAACGTTCCGAGTCTACAACGCGAACACACGCAAGCGTGCCTGGAAGTTTGTGCGAGAGCGGTTGCAGGAAGGTCGACAGGTTTACGTCGTGTGCCCTCGCGTCGGAGAAACGGAAGAGGACGATGCTCAACTTGAACTGTCGTTCGACGAAGAGTTTCCTGAATTGGCCGAGAAGCCGGTGGAGCCTGTTCAGGAAGAGTTGATTGGCAGTGCGGAAGAGCTGTTCGAAGACCTGCAGAAGAATGAGCTGAAAGGTTTCAACGTTGGCATGGTGCATGGCCGGATGAACGCTCAAGCCAAAGCCGACGCAATGGAAGCGTTTCGCGCCGGCGAGACTCAGGCTCTGGTTTCAACGACGGTGATCGAAGTCGGCGTCGACGTTTCGAACGCTTCGGTCATGGTCATTCAGCAGGCTGAACGGTTCGGACTTTCGCAGCTTCATCAGCTTCGAGGAAGAATCGGTCGAGGCAAGCATCAGGGTTTCTGCTTCCTCTTCTCAGATGCCAGCGCGACGGACGTCGTCAAACGATTGTCAGCGATGGAGAAACACACCGACGGATTCAAGATCGCCGAAGTTGATTTCGACCTGCGAGGTCCAGGTGACATTCTCGGCTCGCGCCAGCACGGAGCATTGCCTCTCAAGTTCGGACATCTCATCAAGGATCGAAAGCTTGTTGAGGAAACTCGCGACGCCGCGGTTGAACTGGTCAAGTCAGGCCAGTTCGACAACCCGTTGCTGGCCCCTCTCAAGACGATTGTGCTTGACCGATTTGCAGAACTAATGGACCTGCCTCGCAGCGGCTGAGAAAGCCTGCAACCACAATTAATCGAGAGGGGAATCGCATGTTTCAACAGGCTGCCCGTGCTCCACGTGTTTTCATAGTTAGCAGTTGTATTCTCTGCGTGTCATTCGTCGCCTACCTGCTCAGCATCCCGCTGGTGCTGCCGTTACAAGACAGAGGTTACCTCCCAGGCTACGGGTGGGGAGACCTCAATATCTATGAGCCGCTGGTCTGGATGTACCGACAGTCACCCACCGTGAACTCATTCTTAGATTGGTATTCAACCCTGCTAACTGTGCCGCCAGCAATCGCTCCGGCGTATCGAACAAGTGGAGGTGTCATTTAGGGAGCCAGGTCAGCGATATATATCGATAGAGCTTCGTCAGTCGCTCGTCTTTTTCGGAGTGAGGTTGCTATTCTGCTTTGCTCACAAAATTGGCACTCGATACGGAATGTCCGATGGCAAAGCTCGACACTCTTGGAATCACGGTTCTCGGCGACTTTATCCTCAGTGAGGGCGTTGAACCGATTATTGAGAATCTGGTGCGGATTGGGACGACTGCCGTTGCCGTTAATCCGACAGTGACCGCTCCGGCCGATGAGAATACTGGCAGCTTTCAGCCTCCGATTGATGCCGGCAGCAGCCCGCGAGTTTTCGATCGACCGCTCTGGGGCAAGCATTCGCTTTGGGTGAGAGGTGGAGTCAGTTATCGGCCTCGTGAAGAGTTTTACAAAGACTCTGCTTACACGCCTCGAAAAACGAACGACCTGACCGAGGAATACGGAAAGCTTATCGGACAATTTATTGACCGAGCTGTTGAGTCCGGATTGAAGGTTTACTTTCAGATCGGAGCCGTGCAGCCGTCGGGGCTTCGAGACGAAGATCGACCGCGACTGCCTGACGGGACGATTTCTGAAAATCGAATGGCGGACACAGCGAGTCTCGCCAGCGAAGCCGTCCGATCGTACAACCGAGCTTACATCCGCGATCTGCTCGAAGAGTATCCGACAGTGACAGGCTTTCGTCCGGACTGGCCGGAGTATCCGTGTTACACGCTCGGTGAAGTCTTCGCGGATTTCGGCGAGCACGTCGCGAAGTGGGCGACGAGTCGCGATTTTGATTTCGAATCGATCCGCTCCGAAGCCGAGAAGTTCTGGAATCTTCTACACGGCAAGTCGAGCTTTCGCTGCCTGAGCACTTCAGACTTTGACAATAGCTGGGCGGTCTCTGGTAAGTTGCCCAAATGGGTTAGTGAATGGCGACGGCTCAAAGCAGAGCTGTCCGTCGACTGTCTTCAGCACTGGCGAGACGCAATTAACGAGGCCGGCGGCGAGGACAAAGAGTTGTCAGCCAATGCGTTCATGCCGACTTACTCGACCGTGACCGGTTTCGATTTTTCCGGCGCCGCGAAAATCTGCGATGCCGTTTCGCCTAAGCTTTACACAATGCACTGGTCGCTGATGGTGAAGTTCTGGGCGGATCCAATCCTCGCCGCGAATCCTCAGCTTAGTGAAGAATCCGTCGTTCGGTCACTCGTAGGGATCATGGAAATCGACGATGACGGAACCGGCGGCGGTTGCGTTTCTGATTACGGATACCCGGCGCCGAACGAACCGCATCTGATCGCCAACGGACCGCAATCACGAAAGCTGCGCGACGTCGCCGCGGAAGTTGCTGGTGAGTGTGCGGTCACCCCACTTGTTCACGGATACGGCCCGCTCGATGACTTCACTAGACGGCTGAAGCTGGTTGCAGATTGCGACGCGGTAGCTGGACTCTGGATCAATCGTTACGGCTACCTAAGCGACGAAAAGCTCGAAGCGATTCACGAAGTGGGTGGTCGATGACCCATTTATTCAGCAAACGTGCGAGCGGCCTGGTGATGCGGAATGCGATAGTTGAACGTGTCGTCGTTCTGGGCATTGGCGTCCTATGGGTATGCGGTGGTTCGCCCTTGCTCGGTCAGGACGCTGAGCCAGCATCGCTACCGAAGTCATCACAGCAGTCCGTCTCGGTCGGCACTCACGGTGTGAGTCGGTATCGCCCCGGTCGATGGGGGACGATCGGCATTGATGCGATAAATCGAGGCAGCGAACCAACATCGATTGAGGCAACGGCGTGGATCGGCGGCCAGAAAAACAATCAGTTTGGTCGATCGGTCTGGTTGCCCGCGGAAGCTCGCCGCCAAACCTGGGCGCCTGTTTTTGTTCCCTCGAAGCGTTTTTCGAACAACGAGCCAATGCTGTACTCGATGAGCGTTCGGAAATCTGCTAGCGGTGAAGTCCTTTCGACGGGCCGCAACCAGGACCGTATCGAATCACGCCAACTGATCGTTCCTCGAGGTACTGCTGTTTATGCAATGATTACGGATGGCGAGGACAATCACCTGGCTGATTCGGATCTGCTCAGATATCTGTTCGGAGTGATGCGTCCTGATACTGCTGCCCTGTCGATCGATGTCCGACACTTGCCGCATATTCCAGAGGCAATGGATGTAGTTGACACCCTAATCGTCATTGGTGACTCGCTTGGACAGGACGCCGCGGCGACTGAAGCCGTGCAGGACTGGGTTCGCCTCGGAGGAACGCTCTGGCTGGTTCTCGACACAATGACCAGCGAATCTGCACAAGCTATCTGCGGCAGCGAACTTCTTGTCCAGGAAATCGACCGAGTGTCTCTGATATCCTATTCGCTGCTCGCCGACACAAACGCTATGCAAAGAGCAGCGGACGAAGTCGATCTTGAGCGGCCCGTTAAGTTGGTCCGAGCTCTGCCAGAAAAAGGTAATGTTCTTGCAACGGCTGACGGATGGCCTGCATTTGTAAAGGCGCCGTTTGGTCGAGGTCGTATTTTTGCGTCATTGTTGAGTCTCGACGGTTTCTTTATTCCCAAAAGAAAACTGCACTCCGAACAGGCGAGAAAATTTGAACAGCAAATCTGGGTTACGACTGCTGCGCAGGATTTGATGTCTGAACTTGGCGGTTCGGGGCAGGGGAGGCCGCTCCAGGCCGACGCCATGCGGGAATATGTGACATCAAGAATCGGGTATCAGTTGCCCGACAGGTCTACAGGAGCGATTGTGCTGGCGGCTTTCTGCGGTGCACTGGTCGCGGCTTGTTTTATCATCCAACGAATGCAGCGCCCCGTTCTCCTGTTACCCGTAATTGGTATTCTATCAACGCTGGCGATCGTCGCCTTCCTGACAATGGCATCGTCAACTCGGACATCAACTGATTCGGCCATCACTTTTCAGATGGTTGAAGCAAGCGGGACTCAGGACCGACTTCAAGCAACAGGCGTCACCGGGTTCCATTTTCACGGCAACAGTCAACCGACGATTCAATCGGCAGTAGCCGGTATGCTGACTTTTGATGGGACCGTTAGTTCGGGCTCGCCAGTCCGCATGGTCTGGTCGGACCAGAATAAGTGGCAGCTTCAGAACGCGACATTCTCTCCGGGAGTTCGCCTTGCCCAGTTCCGCGAGTCAGTCCCGCTGGGGACACCGGCTGTCGCCATTGGAACGTTTGACGGATCGGGCTTTAAAGGCCGGCTGACTGGAAACGTTTCTGTGAACTGGAGTGACGCGATTGTTGCTCATCAATCAGGATTTTCGCTACCGGTTTCGATCGACAGCGCGGGCAACATTGGAACAGTTGATAACCCATTGCCTCCGGGGCAGCATATCAATACAGCGATTCTCAACGCGGAACAATCACGCCGGCAGAAGGTCTACCGGAGCATGTTTGACGCATCTAAACGAAGCCGGATTTACCCGTCGCAGGCAACGTTGCTCGCATGGTCGGACCCACTGAAACTGCACACTGGATGGCTCACGGATGATAGTCCAGCGGGAGCGATGCTGGCATCGTTCCCGATTGTCATCGAACGTCCCAATTCGGGAGATCGCGTCTTGATTCCGCCAACTTTTCTTCCTTACCGATCAGTGGGAAGCAAGAAATTGAAGATTGGCTTTTCCCCAACATTCAGCAACACTCGTCGTACGTGGTCGAGTAATACTTCCCCAGGTGCGTCGACATCTCTGTTGCGATTCGAAACTCCGGCCGAACTTATGCCGTTCCTCGTCGACCAGGCGACGTTAACTGTAAAAATCTCGGCTCCGCTGCGTGACGTGAAAATTTTGTCCGGCCACGTTGACTCATTGACAGAAGTCTGGTCCAAATCCAGCCCCGTCGGCACGTTCAGTGTTCCTCTTTCTGAGGAGTCATCCCGAAAACTGGACGATGCTGGAGGGTTTCATGTAGCCCTTGAAACAGGCGCAGTCCAATTGGACGAACTTGACGAGGCAAATGTCGGCACTCAAGATCGCCATTGGCAGGTCGAGTGGATGCAACTCGAAATTCAAGGTCTGATTCAGTGACAAAAACAGAAGTCCGTACGGACGATGCTTCCGTCGTCGATATTCGGAACTTGACCAAAGAGTATGGCGAATTCACCGCTTTGGACTCGTTATCGCTTACTGTTGGTCGAGGTTCCATCCTGGGATTCATTGGCCACAATGGAGCGGGTAAGACAACGGCCATTCGAATTCTTGTTGGTCAGGCAAGACCGACATCTGGCACGGCGACTATCGCCGGGGCTGATTGCGTTCGGGAGGCTCGCAAGGTTAAACAATTGGTCGGTTACATGCCGGACAAGTTTGGCTCGTATGATAATATGAGAGTTCGTGAATATCTCGACTTCTTCGGAGCGGCATTTGGTATGCGCCGAAAAGATCGCACCCGGCGAATCGGCGAAGTGCTCGACATCACCAATTCGCGATACATGCAGGATCGTTATGTCGAAGCGCTCAGTCATGGGATGCAGCAGCGCATCGGAATCGCTCGAACGTTGCTGCACGATCCGGAAGTGCTGATTCTCGACGAGCCTGCCAACGGTCTTGACCCAGAAGCTCGCATCGAGATGCGGGAATTGTTGCTACGACTTTCAGGGCTTGGGAAAACACTCATCGTCACCAGCCACATTCTGCCGGAGCTTTCTCACATTTGTGATCGAGTTGCCATTCTGCACCGAGGCCAGTTGAAGGCTTTTGGCACGCTTGATGAGGTTACGCGACAGGTTCAACAAACTCGAATGATCGAGGTGCAGGTCTCCGGCTCGGATCAACTGGCGTTTGCAGAATCCACTCTGAAGGAGTCGATCGCGGACGTGTCTGAGATCACAACGTCGCCAGCCGAATCCATGCTGCGGTTCCGCTCGGCTCAGGTTGACTCGGAACTGGGGGCGACATTGAAACGACTGGTCGACTCGAACGTCCACGTGGTGCAGTTTCGAGAGGTTGCAGGCAATCTTGAAGAAGCGTTTCTGTCAGTCACTCGTGCAGGCAATGAAGAGGCTGCCGCAACGGAGGCTGCCGCAACGGAGTCGGGAGCAACACCGGAGGCCGTGCAGTGATCGGTCGTCCCGTCATTCAACGAGAATTCGTCGGACTGCTTCGAACACGCCGTTCCTATCTGGTGCTGATCGGACTGGCCGTGGCGATGTCGATACTTGTGGTCGCACGCTGGCCATCAGACGGTTTGGTCGATCTGTCCGGTCGTCAATCGATGGCCACATTTCGCGTCATCTCTTTCGGCATGATTGCTGCCGTTGCCTTGTTGGTGCCGGTTTTTCCAGCAACGTCGATTGTCCAGGAAAAACGTCGCAACACGCTGGCGTTGCTGCTCAATTCGCCGCTCGGGGCCACGGATATTTTTCTGGGTAAACTGATCGCCACACTTGGTTTTGTTGCTCTGTTACTGCTGGTAACCTTGCCAGCCGTTTCTGCCTGTCATGCTTTGGGCGGGCTTTCCTTCAGCGACAATGTTTTCTGGCTATACGTCGTGCTGGTTTTGACCAGCCTGGAATTCGCAGCATGGGCTCTACTGGTGAGTTCGCACGCCACGACAACGGATGGCGCCATGCGAGCAACTTTTGGCGGTGTGCTCGTCCTGACGATTCTGTCACTTATCCCTCATTACTTTCTGGAGGGGTCCGAAGGCACACTGGCAGAACTGGCAACACACTTTCGCACTCTGTCGCCCGTACCCGCTGTCCTTCAAATTGCCGGGCAATCGGACCCAGGTGCCATCGGATTGCTGAGCGTGCAAGACCACGTTGCTGACTTTCTAGTCTCATCGATAAGCGTTTTTTTACTCTGCTCTGCTTTGACGATCAGACAGTTGGCGTCGCCGTTGCTGGATCGTTCGCGATCAGCCGGCACGATGACCAACGACCAGCCAACTGGTATCAAAGTTCTTCGCCGACTGTTCTACCTGGTCGATCCGCAGCGACGTTCGGCTGGAATCCCATCGTTCGTCAATCCGATTCTTGTGAAAGAGTTTCAGTGCCGACAATTCGGTCGTTCTCATTGGTTGCTTCGGCTGATCGCAGGCTGCGGACTGGTCTCGTTGACGCTCGCTTACGCCACGACACTGGGTTCATCGGAATGGGGAGTCGAAAAGATCGGCGCGATTATTGTCACAATGCAGGTTGGTCTGATCGTCGTGTTCGCTCCGGGAATCTCTGCAGGATTGATCAGCAGCGAACGTGAAAGTGGAGGCTGGGATCAGCTTCGAACGACACCCTTGTCAGCAAACGCGATCGTTCGCGGCAAGCTGATCAGTGTGGCCTGGACACTGATTCTACTATTGATGGCAACCCTGCCTGGTTACGGAGTCATGATCTGGATCAAGCCGGTTCTTCGCGAGCAGATCCTGCAGATCATGATTAGCCTGGTACTTGCCATGCTTTTTGCAGCGATGCTCAGTGCTGCGGTCAGTAGCTGTTTCCGGCGAACCGCTCCTGCAACAGTCGCTTCCTATCTGCTGCTGACTTTGTTGTGGGGAGGCTCGTTGATGATCTGGCTGGGGCGAGACAGCGTCTTCGGGTTCGACGTCGTCCGCTCAGCGCTCTCCGTAAATCCACTGGCCGCAGCTCTAAGCATTAATCGGTCCCCAGGTTTTTCGATCTACAATCTGGTACCGATCAACTGGTGGATGATGGGCGGCGGCTCATTGATCTGCTTCATTTTTCTAAGCATCCGAACATGGCGACTGTCGAAACCAGAATGAAGAATCATACTCCTCGCCAGAAAATTTCTGACAGCTCATGTCGAGAGTCGGGCCGCTTTGCGCTCGCAATAGCGACCGTTGTTCTTTTCGCCGTAACGGTCTTTTCGACCGGTAGATGCCGCGCTCAGTCAGCTGGCGCCGAGAACGAAATCGTTGAGCCTCAGCTACTGGCACTACGTGACCCTGAACTGCTGATGCCATCCCCCATACGAAGCCTGCCGGAACCTTATCTTACGCTTTGGATCGAAGCGCTCGCCGGTCCGGAATACGAATTGAAACGCGACGTCGCTATGAACATCACTCGGGCGCATCGCGAAGGGTATCGGGACTGTTCTGCTGCGACTGACGCATTGCTGGCAATTCTCGATGATGAGGCTGCACCGCGGTCTGTGCTGGTTGAAGTGGCACGGGCCTTGTCGGCTATCGACGCGAAGAAAAGTTCGGCCAGATTGAAAGAGCTATTAAAGAAGGGGCGCGGAACGCATTTTGAGCTGATTGCGGAACGAGCCCTCGCACGCTGGGGCGACGCAGACATGCCGGCAATCTGGAAAAAAAGGCTGATGGAACACGACGTACCTCGGCACCGCCGTCTGCTGGCGATCCAAACAATTTCAGTGCTTCCAGAAGCAATGCAAAGTGACCGGAAATTGCACTCGATTCTCGAGTCACTTGTGGCAAGCAGTCATGCCCCGGCGATTCTGCTTGAAGCAGCCAGGACACTTGGAAACGTCAAACGCGAAGGGCTTGAGCCACTTGCGGCGCAGCTCGTTGGAATTTCGCCCAACGAATTCAGCTATTCGGCAATGCTTGCCAGCGTGTACTTGCTGCTCGGCCATGAGAGTGTGTCGAGTCAGGACCTGCTACTGCATACCATCCAGAATTCGCTTGCGGATCCACACCGGGCGCCAATAGTCCGTGCGGCGTGGGGCAGACTTCTTCAACTCGATGTCTCGGCACTGGCGTCCTTGGCTCCGCAAGCAATTCGACACTCTGATGCCGAAGTTCGCCGAAGAGCTATCGCGACACTGACCGAATTTCCGACTGACGATGGAGTTGCATTGCTTGGAATCGCTCTCGATGATCGACATCCAGATATTCGTCGAGCTGCGCGGCAAGCTTTGCTGATTCTCAGCCGTGATGAATCGATGACTACGTCAGTCAGGCAAGCCGGTTTGGCTGCAATCACGCGGTCGTCCTGGAGAGAACAGGAACAGGCGGTCGTTCTTCTGGCGATACTTGACCACTCGGCTTCCGCCGACCGAATGTTGCAACTGATCAATTCGCCTCGAGCTGAAGTTTCCGTTGCCGCTGCGTGGGGACTAAGAAAACTGAATGTAAAGGAAACAATGGCCCCGCTCCTTGCCATTGCGGAGCGGATGGACAAGCAGATTGAAAACGGCATGATTCTACAGCCGCACGAGCCGGTTATTCTTGCTCATATATTTGAAACGATTGGCCAGGCCAGATACGAACCTTCAAGTTCCCTGTTCAAACGGTGGATTCCAAAAAGCGAACCACGCGTTAACTTTGGAGAAGCCCGTACCTCAGCCTACTGGGCTGCCGGACGGATCTTCGAAGGCAGCACAGATGTTGCACTGGCACAACAATTGAAGGCTCGTTTTACTGATGTCAACCCTGACACAGGGATGCCTGAATCGCAAATGGTGAGATACGCGGCCGGCATAGCGCTTGGTAGAATCGGAGCGACTGAATTGGCTCCCGATCTGAGACTGTTCGCTTTAACGAAAGCAGGAGTGCCAGAACTTGCAGCGGCATGGTCACTGGAACGCCTCACTGGTGAAGTTGTCTCGCCGCCGGAACCTGCAACGGTCACGGGAGCACACTGGAGTCTGCTCCCAATTGGCTCTCGCCGCAAAACAGCGACAACAGATCAGCAAAGCCGTTAAGCTTCAGACTTGAGTGGCGAGCGCTGCTGGCGACAACGCGACCGAAGCGATCTGATTATGAACGTGATGTCTGAACGAACCGTTTTAAAATGACTGCATTGCCTGGTTACCACGGTCGCTGTTTGAAGGTCGACTTGTCCAACCGGTCATACGACGTCGTCGAAATCCCAAACGAAATTCTGAAATCGTTCGTAGGGGGATCCGGTTTAGGGACATGGCTGCTGCTGGAACATTGCCCTGACGGTGTCGATCCGCTGGCTCCAGAGTCGCCGCTGATCTTTGCGTTCAGTCCGCTGGTCGGCAGTCCGTTAACAACATCGGCTAAGTTTGCCGTGCTTTCGAAGTCTCCGCTGACGCAACGAATTAATGATTCATTGTCTTCATCGGGCTTTGCGATTTCCGGTAAGAAGTGCGGATACGACGCGATCATGATCGTTGGTGCGGCTGCCTCTCCAGCGTGCATTGCCGTTGACGATTCAACCGTCCGCTTCGAATCAGCTGGCGACGCTTGGGGAAAGTCGAGCAGCAGTGCTGAGCAGGTTTTGAGTAAGCGTCTCGGCAAAGGTTTCCGAATTGCCGCCATCGGTCCGGCTGGGGAAAATCTCGTCCGCTACGCGACTGTTTCACACGATGGCCGACACGCCGGACGAGGCGGGCTCGGCGCTGTCATGGGCTCCAAAATGCTGAAAGCGCTCGCAGTGCGAGGAACTCAGCAGACACCGTTTGCCTTTCCGGACGAACTTGTCGCGTACAGTCGCGACGTGTCAAAGAAGTCGTTCGGCCCAGCGACGGAGAAGTACCGTGAACTGGGAACGGTTAGCAACCTTTTGACCTTCAACCGACTTGGCACGCTGCCAACTCGCAACTTCCAGGCGGGATCGTTTGAGAAGGCAGATCAACTTTCGCCTGAAGTAATGAGCCAGACTCATGAGCGAACGCGAGCTTCCTGTGCGGCATGCACGATCGGTTGCGAGCACATTTTTCACTCGACCGACGCATCAGGTGGGGATGACTCCGCAGGCGTTCGGATGGAATACGAAAACCTGTTTGCACTTGGTCCGTTATGTGGCGTCTCCGATTCGAATGTCGTTCTCGAAGCGTCGCGACTGTGCGATGAACTCGGTCTGGACACAATCAGCGCCGGTGGCTCGATTGCTTTTGCAATGGAGTGCGTCGAAAACGGACTGCTCGACGAGTCCGATCTGACATTTGGAAGCGGGGATGCCTTGCTGGCAACGCTGCAGAAAATCGGAGCGAGGGAAGGGGTCGGCGACCTGTTGGCCGAGGGAACTCGAATCGCGTCGCAGCGAATCGGTCAGGACGCCGAGTCGTTCGCCGCGCATGTCAAAGGGTTGGAGCTTCCTGGCTACGAACCGCGAGCTCTTCAGACGATGGCCCTTGGTTTTGCGGTAGGATCACGAGGGGCCGATCACAACAGATCGGGAGCCTATCAGGTCGATTTTTCGGACCAGGTCGATCGCTTGAACATCGACGAAGCAGCTGTGCCGCTGGCAATCGAAACGGAAGACGAAGCCGCGCTGATGGACTCGTTGATTTTGTGCAAGTTCCTTCGCGGCGTGTTTGAAGATCGCTTTGCGGCAATGGCCGAAATGTTACGACTGGTTACGGGTGTTGAGCATTCTGTTGACGATCTTCGCGAAGTCGCCGGCCGGATTGTCACCGCCAAGAAGCTATTCAATATTCGGCAAGGATGGACTCCAGAAGAGGACACCTTGCCGGATCGGTTTATGAACGAGTCGCTTCAGAATGCGACGACTGGCCCGGCTGTGCTGGATCGATCAAAACTTACGACGTTGATCGAACTGTACAATCTCGCAAGAGGCTGGACTCAAGATGGTTGGATTTCCGCAGACGACATCTCGCATTTGTAGATCTGGTGAGGCTAAAGAAAAAGACGCGGAGAGGAATGATTCCTCTCCGCGTCCACTGTGAATTCTGCGATCCAAAACTTCGAGATGATCTCTGCCGGATTTACTACTTCAGCTCTTTGATCCGAATGTTCTTCCAGGCAACATCGTACGGGCCAGTTCCGGCCTTGATGCCATGAACCTGAAGGCCGATGAAACCTTTCGGATGAGTCTTGAAGATCTCTTCGTCTGTCAGATCAGCAATCGCTTTGTCATTGATCCACGTCTGAATGTGAGCACCTTTCGCGACAATCCGAAATTTGTTCCACTCGCCGTCCTTCATGACTTTATGAGGTTTCAAGTCTTCCTTGCTGGTCAGCCATCCGCGGCCGGTTGCTTCGCCGTAGATGTAGCCTGATTCTGCTCCGTTGGCTCCACTGGCCTCGATCTCGCACTGAGGACCGTACACTCGACCGAACTTGTCGTTCTTCTTTTTGCCATCAGTCTCTTTGGTCTTCGAGCGAATCTGGCAGCCTGAGTTCAAGCTGTTGTGAACTTTGACTTCGAACTCCAGCTCAAAGTCACCGTACTCTTTGTTTGAACAAAGGAACGAATTCGGACTGCCTTCGTTGGTCGTTCCGTGAATCGTCCCGTCGACGACTTTGTACTTCGCCGTGCCGTTCTTCTGAGTCCATCCCTTCAGCGATTTGCCGTCGAACAGTGACTTCCAGTCATTGCCCCGCGTTGGCTGTCCCGCTGGCGATGGTCGATGTTGCAATTGCCAGTGCGATTAGAAATGCAATTCGTTTCACGGTGGTTTCCTCTCTGATTGGTTTGAAAATTCTGCTATCCGGTTTTGCCGAGCTGGCTGCTCGAATCGTAAGATTGGCCAGCTCCTGTAGACAGCTAAACGGTAGTGGCAGGATTTCATGGAGTCGAGCGGACGGATGATGTTTCACGCCGACGGGATATGCCAAAATCCATCTTGCAGTGTTTTTACGTATCGGCGATGGTTCGCCCGCGTTTTGGATCGAGTACGAATATTCGTCCGACTTCGCAGCCATCCCGGAATCTGAGCGACTCAGACCGTTCAAATTCGTGGACTGGCGTTCGACTTCTCGTGGGAAATCGGGTCCGTCCCCTCAGAGGCCAATCCTTCCTTTCATTTTGCGCGTTCTGCGTACATCGCGGGTCACCTCTACGACTCCAGAATCCATCCCCGTTTAATTCAATCGGAAGTCGATCAACGGAATGATCGGACTGTTCCTTGCCACAATCGGCCTGAGTGCCGTGTTGACTCTTGCTGCGCGCTTTGCCGGCAACCGTGCAGGCTTGCTTGATGCTCCCGACGAGGGACGTAAGCAGCATGCGGTCCCTGTCCCTGCGCTGGGCGGAATCGCAATCTTCGCCGCCTTTGCCGTGTCGATCGCCCTTAAGTACGCCTTCGATGTCGAGTTCGCGGGTTCGCTTTCTGAATCGACGATGGCGTTACTTGTCACTGCGGCAGGCGTGTGGATTCTTGGGATTGTGGACGACATCTGGCCTGTGCGAGCCAAAGCTAAACTCGTCGTCCAGGTAATTGCAGCGGTCACATACGTCGTCACCGTGCAACCGATCGATGTGTTGCATATCGCCGATGGTTTTGAACTTTCGTCACAGATTCTCGTCGGAACATTCTGCGTCTTCTGGCTCGTCGCCTGTTGCAACGCCGTCAACCTGCTCGACGGCATGGATGGCATGGCTTCGCTTCAGGGGATGATTGGCTTCGGCACGCTCGCGATTATCGCCCACGCTGCACGGAGACACCGCAACTGCCGCAGTATGCCTGCTGCTGGTTGGCAGCGTTCTTGGATTTGCAATCTTCAACGCTCCTCCAGCATCAATTTTCATGGGCGATGCCGGCAGCATGACGATCGGTTATCTGCTGGGCGCACTGACGCTCAGCGCCTGCCACATGGCCGATGGTCGATACGGACTCGCCATCCCGCTGGCTCTCATGATCATTCCAGCGTTCGACACAACAATGGCCATCGTTCGCCGAGCTCAAAGAGGCGAAGGCATCATGACTCCGGATCGCGAACATTTTCATCATTGCCTCTTCGACGCCGGCCGCTCCGTCTGGAAAGTTCTGGGCGTCTTCGCCGTGATGTACGGACTGTGTGCCGCAGCTGCGGTCGCGGGAGTTTGGACGAGTAGCGGATTCATCGCTTCTCTGGCCTGCGGAGCTGTGCTTGCAACGTGCGTCGCTACTCGAACTTTCGGTCACAACGAGCTGAAGTTTCTTGCCGAGCGGCTCACGCAGAAAATCGCCAGCCTGGACGTCACTGGAACATTCGCCAGCGACCGACAGGAATCTGCCGCCGATACTGCTAGCTTTAGTAACGCGACTATGGAAATCGACGAACCTGTGGTCATTCCAATCTCAGAGGCAATGGCTGACGCAGTTGCCGACTTTGCTGATCAAAGCGAAGAAGAGGACGGCGAAATCCGCCGCGCGGCATAGGCCAGTCGACAGGTCGGATCGAGAAGTCTGTGACCCGGCAAGTGCTCGACCGACCGGCAAAATACGCAAGGTTTCCCATCAATTCTTCGCGGAATCGTGCGAGCGTTCCGGTCAGCGGCCAGGTGGTTTGAATTTGCACCGCCAGGCTGTAGCATCATCTGTTTGCCCCCGACGCTTCGGGGGTATTTTTCGTTTCTGGTGGCCGGATCCTGCAGGATGCTTACTCGGCCTGTACCCCCGGCTCGGCTGCGAATAAGCCCGCAGCGGCAGCGAAAGATTTCAACCATGACGGCTACGTCGCAGCCTGCTTCTCCCGATTCGACATTTCCATCCGCATCTGAAACAGCCGGAATCGGCGTCGATCTGTCCAGCGAAGACCAGATTCTGGTTCTCGATTTTGGTGGCCAGACGGCACAACTCATCACGCGCCGAGTTCGCGAAGAGAACGTTTTCTGCCAGCTTGTCCGACACAATTTGTCGACGGAACGGATCCGCGAGATCAACCCGAAAGGCATTATCCTTTCCGGTGGACCGGACAGCGTTTACGGCGAAGGTGCCCCGCAACCCGATCCCGAAATCTTTGATCTGGGGATCCCCGTGCTTGGAATCTGCTACGGCATGCAGTTGGCTTGTCGATCGCAAGGCAGCCACGTCAAGCCGGGCGAATCACGAGAATTCGGCCTCGCCGTCTGTAAGGCGCAAGGCGACAACCCGCTCTCCGCTTCCGAGACTTCTCCGGCGAGTCTCGCGTCCTGGATGAGTCACGGCGACCAGGTTTGAAAACCTCAGCGAGTCGTTCAACTCGATCGCGACGACCGAAACCTGCCCGCACGCCGCCGTGCAGCACAAGTCGAAAGAAATCTACGGCCTGCAGTTTCACCCCGAAGTCACTCACACCGAACTCGGCGGGCAACTGCTGAGAAACTTTGTGCGAGGCATCTGCGGTTGTGAAGGCACGTGGAAAATCGAATCGCTGATCGACCGCGAAGCCGCTGCGATTCGCGAACGAGTCGGCAACGGGCGAGTGATCTGCGGGCTTTCCGGCGGAGTCGATTCGTCCGTCGTGGCCGCACTTCTCTACAAAGCGATCGGCGATCAACTCTCCTGCATTTTTGTCGACAACGGTTTATTGCGAAAAGGCGAAGCCGACCAGGTGCGAGAGCACTTTGGCGATCACTTCAAAACAGACCTGCACGTCGCCGATGCTCGAAAGCTGTTTCTTGACGGGCTGGCCGGAGAAACTGACCCGCAGAAGAAACGAAAAATCATCGGCAAACTTTTCATCGACGTCTTCAAAGAAGAAGCCGCATCGATCCCGGACTCACGCTTTCTTGCTCAGGGAACGCTTTACCCCCGACGTCATCGAATCCGGAGCTAGCCCCGACGGCCCCGCGGCAACGATCAAAGCTCACCACAACGTCGGCGGTTTGCCGGAAGAACTCGGCTTCGAACTAATTGAACCGCTGCGTGATTTCTTCAAAGGACGAAGTCCCGGCAGATGGGCGCCGCACTTGGCCTGCCCGAACACCTCGTCTGGCGACACCCCTTCCCCCGGACCGGGTCTCGCGGTTCGCTGCCTGGGCGAGGTCACCGAAGAACGACTGGCCATCTTGCGAGAAGGCCGACGCAATCGTCATCGAAGAACTTTATGCCGCAAATCTCTACCGCGAAATCAGCCAGGCATTCGCCGCCTTACTCCCAATTCAGTCGGTCGGTGTCATGGGCGACGCCCGAACTTACGAAAGCACAATCGTCGTCCGAGCGGTCACGACGACCGACTTCATGACAGCCGACTGGTTCCGCATGCCGCACGACGTGCTGCAGAGAATTTCGACTCGAATCACCAACTCAGTTCGAGGCATCAACCGGGTCGTCTACGACTGCAGCTCCAAACCGCCCAGCACGATCGAGTGGGAATAGTCGCTCACGTTGCGAGCCAGTTACCGAAACAACTCTGACTTACCAGCTAATACTTTGAGAGCCCCATGAAAGCCATCGCCGTCAAGCCGCCGCAGAAGAACAGCGTCCATCTCGTCGACATTCCAAAGCCGGAACTCAGCAGCGTGGCAAACGGTCGCGGAGTCCTCGTCAAAGTTTTGCAGGTCGGAGTCGACGCAACCGACCGCGAAGTTAACGACGGCCTGTATGGAAACTCGCCAGACGGAGACGACTTTCTGATTATCGGGCACGAAGTCTTCGGCCAGGTGCTCGAAGTCGGCGACGCCGTTCGGAAGGTCAAGCCCGGCGACTACGTGGCCTGCACAGTCCGTCGTCCCGGTTACGTCGATCTACGACGACATCGGCCGCAACGATATCACCAGCGAAGAAGTTTACTTCGAACGCGGCATCAACCTGCGACATGGTTACCTGACGGAATATTTCGTCGATGAAGAAGAATTCTTCGTTCGAGTCCCCCGCCGGCCTGAAACACGTCGGTGTCCTTGCCGAACCCGCCAGCGTCGTGGCCAAAGGGCTTGAGCAGGCTAACCTTGCTCAGCAGAGACTTCAGGTCTGGCAACCTCGAACAGCCTTCGTGATGGGCAGCGGGCAGATCGGTCTGCTGGCCACGATGATGCTTTCGCTGCGAGGCTATGAAGTTTTCACGTTTGCTCGCGGAGCCGCCGAAGGAAACCTCAAAGCCGAAATTGCCACCGAGTACGGAGCCCGTTATGTCAGCACGAACGAGCAGACTCCGCAGGAACTGATCAAGGAAATCGGCAAGAAGCCGGACATCATTTTCGAAGCAACCGGCAACAGCCGACTGGCGTTTCAGGCGATGGAGTATCTCGGTCTGAACGGAGCGTTGATCTGGAGCAGCGTGACCGGCGGTGACAACATGGTCGAGGTCCCGGCCGACAGGATCAATCTGGAATGGGTGCTTGGCAACAAGCTTCTGGTGGGTACAGTCAACGGAAACTGGAAACACTTCGAGCAGGGCATCGCCGACCTCTCTCTGGGCGAGCAGATGTTCCCCGGCGTCACGGAACGAATCCTGACCAACCCCGTCGAAGGCCTCGACAACTACCAGGAAATGATGACCCTCTTAGAGTCCGGCAAAGCTCTGAAAGTCTTCGTCAACGTCGCGACTGAGTAGAACGTTCCTACTTCTTGCCGAGAACGTCGTGTCATGGTCGTCTCCCTTCTGCGACGAGCGGTTGCCATAAGGATTACGGCGATCGACTGTTCCGCGCTTTCGGAAGTGTTCTCCAATCAGCGGAACAATGCCCGGTGCACGAATGTGCAATGCGCGAGGTCACTAGAATTCAGTGAGTAGACCTGGCGAAGGCTGGGAGCCTACGCGGAGTCGTCAGAACCGAACAGTTCAGTAAGACGAGCAGGATCCGGGGGAGCTTTATCGTATCCTTCATGCCAAGCAAAATAGTCACTCCTTGAAAGAGCAGTCTTAAGACCCATGCCTGATAACCAGGCGAACTGCTGAGAGAATACATCAGCAACCTTGGCGCGGCCCAGTTTTGAAGCTCCTCCACACGACGCCACCCGCCAAATCAATTCGTCTATCTGCTTGAAGTCTGCAATCCATTCGGCAACTGAATCGTCAGACAGCTTGGGAAAGACTTCCTTGATACGTTCAGTTCTGGGGATCCGCATGTCGGGGCCGAATTCCGCATAGACATGAAAACCATAGTCCTTTGGGAAAACGCACTCGCGCGATCTGGCCGTGAAGGTAAGCCAGGAGCACGATTGCAATTACTGAAGCCGAGAACGCAACCGCCCAAGTATGACTCCATGATGAGATCTTAAGTGCAACGAAGCTTGTAACCAGCGTGCCACACCCAAGCAGTGGTGGCCATGACTTGTTTTTTAGGGTTATTGGCACACTTCCAATCCTCACAGAAAATCATGAAAACGTGTACGTATGGACGTCGGGTAGTTTTGCAATGGCATAGGTTGCTTGCAACCTGTGTCGCGCAGCGACAAGAGGTGATGAACCTCGAATCACTGACTTCTTGCTGGTTCGCCGTACTGGTTGAGAGCAACTCGTGCCACCCTCGACTGCTCCGTCCGTGAGCTAATCGTTGGCATCGGTCACGAACTCAGTAGCCGTCGGTAGTGGATTGGCTTCCCGCCACATATTGCGTGCTTCATCCGATTGCGAACGTTTCAGCGACGCTCGAATTTCAGCAAGCGAGTTTCTAAGGACGATTGCGCTAAGCAACAGCGTGCAGAATCCGTACGTGCTCAATATGAATGTTGTTGAGTTCGCGTCGTCAATCCATTTTCGGTCGACTGCAATCAGATTGAGAACGCCGGCGATCCCTCCACAGACGAAGAACGAGCCGGCAATGAGCCATGCCGTGCGCGATATGAAGAACCACGCTTTACTCGCTGCGTTCTGCTGTTCCCATTCTTTTTGGCCGCTGCGGACCAAAGTGTCACATGACGTGCACCGTAAAAGCGGTGGCCCGATCGAAGTTGCGGCTGCCTTGAATCCGTTGTGGCGGATGGTGTGACCAACTTCGGCGCCGCATGTCGGGCAGGAGAGGATATCAACTTCAGTGTGCATATCGAATTCGTGTTCCTACGCGGTCAAGAACTCCGGATGATCCAGTCCTTGTCGGAGTGATGGTCCATCTCTGTGCATAACGACCAATTCTCAAAGGAACAGATGAAGTGAAAATCATTTCAGTTAGCTTGAAAAAGCACAAGAGGTGATTGCGCAGCGACAAAATGGCAATTGAACCTCGAATCACTACCTCTTGCGGCTTCGCCGCACTGGTTGCAAGCAACCAGTGCCACCCATAATTCAGTGTCGTAGCGTGCGTCGTGATGCAATCTACGCGGACCATTCACCGCAGGTTGATTGGGTCGACGTCGACGACGAATTCTACGCTGCGGTCTGTTGGGAGCGTGGGTCGGAGTTCTCTCCAGAGGATCCGGACGGCGTTCAGGTCGGCAGCGGAGAGCAGAAAATGAAAACGGTAGTTGGCTTGGAGTTTGGTGATCGGGCATGGGGCCGGGCCGAGGACTTTGATGTCGAGGTCGCGTTTCTTAACGACGTCGCGGATGACGTCTGACATATCGAAGGCGACGGACTCGACCGCCTGTTCGATCGGGCCTCGCAGGATGACTCGAACCCAGTGAGTGAACGGCGGGGCTTCCTGTTCGAGTCGATGTTTCAATTCGTGTTCGGCGAATCCGGCGTAGTCGTGGTGGACTGCTTTCTGAATGGCGACATCGGTCGGTGAGCATGTCTGCACGAAGACTCGACCGCCTTTTTCGCTGCGACCAGCTCGGCCGGCAACCTGCGCAATCAGTTGGAAGGTTCGCTCGGAAGCTCGTAAATCGGGCTGGTGAAGCACGGTGTCGGCATCGACGACGCCGACCATCGTGACGTTCGGAAAGTCCAGCCCCTTCGCAATCATCTGAGTGCCGACCAGAATGTGAGCCTTCCCGTGACGGAATTTTTCCAGAGCCTCGTCATGGCTACCGCGTTTCTGCATGGTGTCGCTGTCCATGCGGATGACTTTGTGGTTGGGGAACTTGGCCTGGACCTCCTGCTCCAGCCGCTGCGTGCCGGCTCCGAAATAGCGAATGCCAGGCCCGCCGCATTGCGGACACGTCGTCGGTGGCGGCATCTCCGCACTGCAGGTGTGACACAGGATGACGTTCCGATCTCGGTGGAACGTGTAGGTGATGTCGCAGTTGTGGCACTTCACGCCGCTGCCGCAACCTCGACACCAGACCGTCGGCGAGAACCCTCGCAGATTCAGAAACAGAATGACCTGCCCGCCATCGGCCAGTGCCGCCTGAATGCCAGTCCGCATCGCTCGCCCGATCGATTGCCCCTTCGTACACAACGGGTCGTTGCGAATATCGACCAGACTGACTGGCGGCATCGGCAGTCCGGATACACGGTTTGGCAGTGATAGAATCGCGTCCGCATCGGCTGCGGGCTCGGGTTTGTTACCAGCCTCTGAAGCTGAAGTATCAGATGGTCGCTGATCAGAGACAAGAGGCGGCCTCAGGTCTTCGATTTTCGACACTCGCAACCAGGTTTCCAGTGTCGGTGTGGCCGTACCCAGAATCAGCGGAATGCCCAGCAGCCGTGCCCGTTCACGAGCGACGTTGCTAGCGTGGTATCGTGGGGCGGTGTCCTGCTTGAACGTATTCTCGTGCTCTTCGTCGATGACGATCAATCCGAGATGCGGAGCCGGAGCAAAGATCGCGCTGCGAGCTCCGACGATCACCTGCACCTCGCCGCGAGCGATGCGTTGCCAATGCCAGTGCCGCTCGGCATCGGTCAGGTGGCTGTGCAACACGGCGACGGAATCAAACCGGCTGCTGAATCGCCGGATCGTTTGTGGAGTCAGGCTGATTTCCGGAACAAGCACGATCGCCTGTCGCCCGTAACTGACTACTTCGCGGATTGCCTGAATATAGACTTCGGTCTTACCGCTACCCGTCACGCCATGCAGCACGAACGTGCGAGATCGCTTCATGCGAAGCTGCATGTTGATCGCGCTGAGAACTCGCTTCTGATCAGCGTTCAGTTCAAGATCCTGTTCGGGAGCAATCTCGCCGAGGTCCGATTCGAACGTCGCGGTACGCTTGCGAGTCGCGATGATGATTCCTTTGTCGCGCAACCCGTGAATCGGAGCCGGGCTGCAGCCGATTGCTTCGGTAATCTGTTCGCCCTTCAGTGGCGTTCCGGCTTCTCGCAGGAATTCGACGATGGCTGCCTGCTTGGTGGGCAGTTTTGTTGCGGCGAGAAGATTGTCGATGTCGGCTGCCAGCGCGAAGAATGTCATCTCTCGAGTGCCAGCTTGTTTTTTGACGCCGGCAGGAATGGCGGTCTCCAGAGCCTGGCCCCAGCCACAGATGTACCGCTCAGCAATCCACTTTGTCAGGTCGAGCAGGTGCTGAGACACGATTGGCTCGCGGTCGACCAGTCCGACGATTTCTTTGAGTTTGCGGTTCGACGTTTTCAGTTGTGACAGCCCAACGCAAAACGCGACTTCTTTGCGGTTGCCTCTTCCGAAGAGAATTTCGACTCGCTGCCCAGGACCGATGAGTTCACGCAACGATTCGGGGACGAGGTACGAGTACGTCTGCTCGAGCGGTCGCACGAGCGCGATGTCCGCGACCAGCCGATCCTCTTCGGCGGCGATTTCCCATTCCGGCCGATCGGGTTCGGTCTGAAACAGATTCTTCTGAGTCGACTTCGTCACGCGATCGGATCCTGCTTACGCCGGGGCCCGTGCTGCCAGAACAGCCGCTCTTTTGTCAGATGGCCGTATCGCATTGCGCAGTTGAGGCAAAAGCGGCTCTCGCCGTATTGCAGATGAATCTCGCCAGGCAGGATCAAGTGGTACCAGTCCTGATCAGGGTTTTTGAAATAGCAGTACTCGCGGATCCCGTCTTTCTTGACGTGGACCGACCAGCCATCAGGAAACGGCACATAGACGCGCAGATCTTCGGGCACATCGTGCTCGACGAGCTGTTTTGGCGGTTCCGGATTGTCGTCAAAGTCGTTACTCATACCGCTAAAGTGCCTTCAGTCGGTGGCTGACAGGACACGTTTTACCACGGCCGACACGGAATCGCACGGAAGAGTCAGCACCATAAGCTGAACTGATCAGGAAGTCCGAATGAATTACGAAATCAGCACCGCGCAAACTGACGAGTTTCTCGATGTCGCAGCCCTGGATCGAATTGCCTGGCCAAATATGAACGACACGTTCATCCCCGACGGAGAGCACATCTGGCGAGTCTGGTGCGACCACGCAACGCTGCTTGTCGCCAAAGTGACCGATCGGGAACCGTTCAGCGAAACTCACGAAGTGGCCGGTGCGCTGGTGATGTTTCCGTCGCAAAACGGCGAGCTGTTTCTGCACAAGATCATGGTCCATCCTGTTTGCCGCGGAAAAGGCGTTGGGACGGCTCTGATGAAAACGGCACTTTCCGGAGCAAAGGTGCCAGTACTTCTGACCGTTGATCCAGACAACGCACCGGCCGTCGCGCTGTACGAGCAGTTCGGCTTCCGATCTCGCGAACGAATCGACGGCTATTACCGGCCTCACGAAGACCGGCTGATCATGGAATTCTTGCCAGCCACGGCTTCGTAGGACAGCCCTCGTCTCACGGAGTTTTGGGGTTCTGAAGAGGAACCACGAAAGACGCAAAATACACGAAAGAGTTTCTGTTGATGCCTTCGACAGGAGCGAACCGTAGCAGTGAGTTTTGGCGGCATTACTTTCGTGTGTTTTGCGTATTTCGTGGTTGAGGAAATTCGGTATGAGTCTGACGAAGGTTTCGTCAGGCTCCGTCTGGCCTACTTTAAGTTGATAGTCACGCTTCCGATTTCGCCGTTAAATGGAAACGGACTGTTGTATTCTCCGACGAATCCGCCTTCGTCTGAACCAACCTGTAGACCGTCGATCGGGTGGCGAGGCATTCCTTCTGTGAAGTTTCCAGAGGCGACCGACTGATCGCCGGCTTTGAGTGTCACTTCACCAGTCTTCGTGAGGTTTGCTTCGATTTTTGTGACCGCTTCTGAGAGTTTCGAAGTAGCCGCAACTTTGAATAGCTTACCGCCTCGACGGGTGACGAATGTCAGGATGTCGTTTTTCAGGTAGAGCGAATATCCCTCGGCAGTGCCTCCGTGAGCGACCAGCACACCGTCGGTGCCGGCCTTCTTCAGTTCAACCGAAATCCGAATCGGTCGCTTCTCGACAAACGGCCCTTCTTCGGCAGAGAGATTGGCTCCGGGTTTGAGTGAGAATGTTCGTTGCTTCCGGTTGACCTTCGCTTTCTTAGGCTCTCCGCGCCAACCGTTTAGCGGGAGGACGTTCGCGCGAGCGGCGTAGGCATTCCATTTGGCTTCCAGTTCTTTCGCGAGTTCTGGTTTCTCAGCAGCAAGGTTGTGAGTTTCGGAACGGTCGGTCTTCAGGTCGTAGAGTTCCCACGGTTTGTTCTCTTTGGCAACGAGCTTCCAATCGCCGTCGCGAATTGCCCGGTTGCCTTCGTGCTCCCAGAACAGTGGCTGCTTGCGGTTCAGCGATTTTCCCGAGAACGCTGGTTTCAGAGAGGCACCTTCCAGTGGTTTAATTTTGTTGTCTTCGATCTTTGTCGGGTAGTCGGCTCCGGAAACATCGACGCACGTGGCCATAATGTCGATGAGGTGTCCCGGCTGATGATCCAGTTCGCCGCGACGTTTGATGCCGGCTGGCCAGTGCGCGATTAGGGGCGTCGAAATGCCGCCTTCGTGAACGAAGTGCTTGTACTCGCGGAACGGAGTGTTGCTGACGTTCGCCCAGTTCAGTCCGTAGGCGATGTACGTGTCTTCCGGACCGGGCATGATGCCAGGACCGGTAAGAGTTGGGACTCCGGCGCGGTTCTGCTTCGGAATCACGTCGAGTCGGATTTCGTCATGCGGGATCTTTCTCATGGATGCCGCGACCGGTCGTTGATAGTCGCCTCGGCGGCCGACGGTTTCCTGGCAGCCGCCGTTGTCCTGCATGAAGACGATGAGCGTGTTGTCGAGTTCTTTGTTTTTCTTCAATGAGCCAACGATGCGACCGATGCCCTGGTCCATGCTGTCGACCATCGCGGCGTAAACTTCCATGCAGCGAGCTTCCCAGGCTTTATGCTCGACGCCGTCCCAGTCTCCGATCAGCGGAGCGGGATCGCAGGCTTCGCTGACAAGACCGAGTTCGACGACACGTTTGGCTCGCGAGTTTCGTACAGGAGCGTAGCCGCTGTCGTAGCGTCCTTTGTACTTGGCGATGTCTTTTGGCAAAGCGTGCATTGGCCAGTGCGCGGCCGTGTAAGTTACATACATGAAGAACGGCTTCTCGGCGTCCTGATTGCAATGGTCGTTGATGTATCGCACGGCGTTGTCGCTGATGGCGTCCGTATAGTAGTACTGTTCGGGCTTGTACTCCGAGTCGGTTGTCGGGGTGATGTTCTGGTTGTCGCGCGTCAGCGTGCCGGGATCGAAGAAGCTGCCAGCTCCGGTGATCGTTCCGTAGAATCGGTCGAAGCCTCGCTGTCTCGGCCAGTTGTGTTTCGGGCCGTCCGGCTGAACATGCTTCGTGACATGCCACTTGCCGACTCCGTAGGTTGAGTAGCCGGCGGGCTTAAGGACCTCGGCCATCGTGCGGCAGTTGTTGTTGAGGTCCCCGCGGTAACCGTCGTGGCCTCGGTCCGTCATCATCCAACCGATGCCTGACTGATGCGGATACAGGCCAGTTAGCAGCGAGCCTCGTGTCGGGCAGCAACGACCGGTGTTGTAAAACTGCGTGAATCGCAAACCGTTCTCAGCCAGACCGTCGAGCGTTGGAGTTTCGATTTCTCCGCCGTAACAGCCGATGTCTGAATAGCCCATGTCGTCAGACAGGATGACGATGATGTTGGGCCGTTCGGCAGCGACGGAAACCTGCGACGTTGCCACCGCAAACGTCGCCATGCAAAGGCCAGAAAGAACGAACTGAAAACGATTTCGCATGATGATTGATGTCCTGGTTGAACGCGGAAGGAGTTTGCCGACCCGTTTTAGTGGGTGACGCCGATCGTCGCGAGCATTGCCGATCAGGAGGTGACCATCGAATTGCTCTGCTAACGAAGAACGGGCGGCTGAAGTTTCCTTCGGCCGCCCGCTGTCAGAAATTCTCAGGTGTTGAAACTAACCCTTCGGCTGCCAGTTAAGTGCCGGGACGGTTGCGAAACCTTCTCGGTAAACACGATGCAGAAGCTTGTCAGTTTCTACATCGCCGCACGTAAACTTCTCGGCATCCCAGTTGACTGGCTTGCCCGAGCGAAGCGCGACGTTTCCGAACAGAATCGTGTGCGTCAGGCGCGAAGCGTAATTGAAGTTCGACATGGCTGCCGGACCGCCGGAGCACGCGATGGCGTATTCCTTGAAGTGGCCAGGCGAGCGAGGCAGAGTCGGTTCAGGCGGCGTAACCGGATCGCCTTTTACAGTGAGCGTCATGCCGAGCTTCCGCTTTTGATTCTTCTCATCCCGAAGACCGGAAGTGATGTAAACCGGCTCGGCTGTGCCCGTTTTGATTAGAACGAACTCGGCACCGTAATCGTCTGGTGAAATGAGAGTCAGCTCAGAGCCTTCAATGATCGAGCCACTGGATGAGAACTTGCCGCCGGGCAGCAGGTCCTGCGTCGGCAGGTTGCCACCGTCGTACCAGTGAAGATCGACTGCTCCCCAGTTGCCTTCGCCGTCGCCGCGTGGGCGTTCGCCGAAGTTGAACACGATGGTCGAGTTCGACGGGAACTGTTCGCCGATTTCTGTCGACTTGGCGGTAACGGTTTTGGCGTCAAACAGGTCGGTGGCCATGACAGCCATGTTGGCAGTGTGACAGGCCATGTCGCCAAGAGCGCCCGTGCCGAAGTCCAGCCAGCCTCGCCATTTGAACGGTGTGTAAAGCGAGTTGTAGGGACGTTCCGGAGCTGGTCCGAGGAACAGATCCCAGTGCAGTCCCTTTGGAATTTCTTCAGCAGTTTCTGGTCGACCTTTACCCTGCGGCCAGACTGGTCGGTTGGTCCAGACGTGGACTTTCTTAATGTCACCGAGCATGCCGGCACGAACGATTTCAACGGCTTCGCGAAGTCCGTTGTTGGACGTTCCCTGGTTACCCATCTGGGTGGCGACGCCTTTTTCGTTCGCCATATCACGCATCAACTTCGCTTCGTGGATCGACCAGGTCAGCGGCTTCTGAGTGAAGCAGTTTTTGCCCATGCTCATCGCCAGGAGGCTTGCCGGAGCGTGGCTGTGGTCAGGAGTTGATACCGTCACGGCGTCGATCTTGTCGCCCATCTCGGCGAGCATCTCTCGATAGTCGACGAACTTCTTCGCGTCTGGGTATCGAGCGGCGGCTTTCTCAAGTCGTTTTTCATCGATGTCGCAGATGGCGACCATGTTTCCGTGGTTGCTGGCGTCGCGCGAGTCGCTTGAGCCTTTGCCTTCAACGCCGATTGACGCGAAGTTGATCTTCTCAGATGTATTTCGGCTTTGCGCGAATACGGGAGTGAGGTTGTGTCCGGTCCAGATTCCCGCGCCGATAGCAGCGGACGTCTGCATGAATGATCGACGAGTCGACTTACGTGGCATAACGATGTTCCTTTTCGATGAGGTGTATTTCGCGGGTGGGCCGAAGGCTGTTTTGAGCTCTGTCATAGATTCGGCGGGACGCAATATGGGGGCGGGAATGATAAGCAGTCTGAAATGCCGCGCCCAACGAATCGGCAAGAACTCATCGGAAACCGTGGATTTCAGAATGTCAGTCGGAAGGCCATTTTCTATTAGCTCCTGGAGACAGTCGCTGATTTGCGATCACTTCGAACGGCCGGTACTCTGGCCAGTTCCCGCCTTGAGCCTCCTTCCTACCAACCCGGAGACGGACGGCCGCAACCGCACTCAATCGTCGTCGAATGTTCGTTCACGTTTGGTTGAGTCGAGTTTCGTGACAGTCTGATTCGTCTCGCTCAATACTCTGACACGGAATCGCTGGACCTATGAAAGCCACAGTATCTCTGTTTCTGTTCGCGGCGTTGTTTCTTTTTGCCGGTTGCAAGCCAACCTTTGGACCAGCTCCGGGAGGAACTGCTCCGACTGGCGAAACGGTCCCGGCCGCAGAGGTCGCGCCTGCCGATGATGCCGATTCGTTGGCGACGCTGAAAGAAAAGTCGGTCAAGCTCGACGTCGGCGGCAGCGGCCACGTTGTTCTGGCAGACTTCCGAAAGACTGAAACGACTGATGAAGACCTTGCTCTGTTAAAGGGGTTACCAAAAGTCGCGCGAGTCATCCTGGAAGGACCGAACTTTGGTGACGCCGGCATGGCGCACCTGGCCGACGTGCCGTCTTTTTCTGTTCTTGACGCGGCCAGCACTGCGGTCACCGACAAGGGACTGGAATCGCTTTCAAAAGTTGCGGGCTTGCGAGCGTTGGGGCTTCGCCGCACCAGCGTGACGGATGCGGGACTGGCCCACCTCGTTGGACTGAAAAATCTGGTCGACATCGATCTCCGATTCACGAACGTTTCGGATGAAGGCATCAAGTCCCTCGCAAAAATCAAAAGCCTGAAAGCCGTAAAGCTGCAGGAGTGTCCTGGAGTTTCGGACGAAGGTATCAAAGTGCTCGGCTCGCTGCCGAATCTTGAAAAACGTCAACATCAGCAAGAATACGCGTTTGACGGGAGCATCGCTGGAAGCATTGTCAAACTGTAAGAAGCTGAGAGTGCTGGAACTCGAAAACGACACCAACATTGAAGGCCCGGCTTTGAAGCACATCGCGAGTCTAACGAATCTTGAGATGCTCAACGTTCGATTCAACTTCGTGAAAGGCGACGCGCTGGCCCACCTCGCGGGGCTTACCAAAATGCAGAAACTGTTGCTTCGGGAAACCGTCGTCAATAACGCAGGTCTTGATCACCTTGCCGGAATGAAAGACCTGGTAGAACTCGACGTCACAAACACAGTGGTCGACGACAGCGGTATTGAGAAACTCTACGGCTTCCCAAATCTGACCGCTCTTCGGCTCGAGCAATGCAGCATTACTCCGGACGGCCTCGTGGCGATCGCAAAGATTTCGACGCTCAAAGAACTCGACCTGACCAACGTGTCCGACCTGACGGGCGATTCGCTGGAACCACTGACCGCACTCGAAAATCTGGAAGTGCTTGATCTGGACGAGAACTTCATGATCGATGGCAGCGCCGTCGATTTCCTGATCGAGCTCAAGAATTTGAAGAAGCTGAAGATCGGAACGACTCTCCTGTCGAGCGACGACGCAGCTCTCGACGAATTGCGAGAAGCACTGCCGGACCTTGAAATTCAGGAATCGTTCTAAACTCGCTCACCGCCTTCCAAGTTTGTTACCTCTCCCCCTTGGGGGAGAGGTCGCGGTCTCAGCCGCGGGTGAGGGGCAGTGTCGATTCGGCAATGAACATCGTAGGCTGGGACGCGTCCCAGCAAGTTTGTCAAGCTGGGGCTCGACCCAGCCTACTCAGTAGCGGTTTACAAACTCAGCTAACTTAATCGGAGAACTGCCGTGACCGTATCGCGCCCGTGAATTCATCGCCGCTCCGATTGTTGCCGGAGCCGTCGCAGCTACTGGATCAAGTCTCGCTGCGGAGGCAAAGTCAACGAATCAGTCGAAGTTTCGCTACTGCCTGAACACAAGCACGATCCGCGGGCAGAAGCTCGGCATCGTCAAGGAAATCGAACTCGCCGCCAAAGCGGGTTACGACGGCATCGAACCGTGGATTCGCGAACTGGACGCTTACGTCAAAGACGGCGGCAACCTGAAGGACCTCGGAAAACGAATCGCCGATCATGGTCTGCGAGTCGAAAGCGCCATCGGCTTTTCCAATTGGATCGTTGACGACGACGCCAAACGAGCGGACGGACTCGAAGTCGCGAAACGCGACATGGACATGCTCAAGACGATCGGCGGCACGCACATCGCCGCGCCGCCGGTTGGTGCTCATCGAGGTTCGGCAAAACTCGACCTGTTCAAAGTCGCCGAGCGTTACCGAGCGTTGCTCGAAGTCGGCGATCAGACGGGCATCATCCCGCAGGCTGAGGTGTGGGGGATTCTCGGACAACCTCTCGCGACTGGGCGAGACGATGTTCGCCGTCATCGAAGCCGGTCACAAAGACGCCTGCATCCTGCCGGACGTTTACCACATCTACAAAGGTGGTTCAGACTTCGCCGGCATGGCCGCCATCGCTGGCTCGAAGATTCACTGTTTCCATGTAAACGATTACCCGGCCGACCCGCCTCGCGACACGATTTCGGACAAAGACCGAGTCTACCCCGGCGACGGCGTCGCCCCGCTGAACGACATCTTCCAGATGGTCGCCGCCAACGGCTTTGATGGTGCCCTCTCGTTGGAATTGTTCAACCCAAGTTACTGGGAACAGGATCCGGAGCAGGTCGTGAAAACCGGGTTGGCGAAAACGAAGGAAGCAGTGGCCAAGGCATTTTCGTAAAGGTCTGAGCATGAGCGATGCAGACGAATTTGGAAATGCGATTTCGGGAGCGATACTCGGTCTAATCTTTGGGGCGCTGACTGGCGTCTTTGCAGGTGGATTTGTATTCGCAGATGCCTCGCTTTCAGTTACCGGATTCACCTTTGTTGGTGCAATGGTGTTCGGTGTGCTGGGGATGATCTTTGGCAGACCCGTCACAAAGTGCTTCAAGGCGATTGGCAGGTTTTGGTTCCATTGGTTTTAGTCAATCCGTGATCGGGATATCTGACTCCGACAGGAATGGCGAACCAGAGTCGAAATTCATGGCTCTGGTTTTGATGTCGTGATTTTTCAAGAGTTGAAGTGTGGAGAGAGCAGCGATGAAGTTTACGAAGATGCACGGGGCCGGGAACGATTACGTCTACGTGAACTGTTTTGATCAGGTCGAGCTGGGCGATGTCACTCAGTTGGCAAAAGCAATCAGCGATCGACATTTCGGTGTCGGCGGCGACGGGCTCGTCCTGATTTTGCCCGTCCGAACGGGCTGACGCTCGGATGGTCATGTACAATGCCGACGGCTCTGAAGCCGAAATGTGCGGCAACGCCGTCCGCTGTGTGGCGAAGTTCGTTTACGACCACGGCATCGCCGCCAAAGAAGAACTGACGATCGAAACCGGTCGCGGCGTGCTGGCTCTGCAATGCTCTGTCACCGACGGCAAGGTTGACCGCGTTCGCGTCAACATGGACGAGCCGATCCTGGCGAGTAGCGAAATTCCGACGACCTTGGCTGGAGATCCTCCCGTCAACGTGCCTGTTGAAGTCGGTGGTCGGACGCTGGAAGTCACCTGCGTTTCGATGGGTAACCCACACGCGGTGACTTTCGTCGACGAAGTGAATGACGACTGGGTATTGAATATCGGTCCACAGGTTGAAGTTCACGAAGCGTTCCCTCGCAAGATCAATGCCGAGTTCATTCAGGTGGTATCACGATCTGAAGTCATCATGCGAGTCTGGGAACGAGGCTCGGGCGAGACGCTGGCTTGCGGAACGGGTGCTTGTGCGTCGGTCGTTGCGGGCGTGCTGGCAGGATTACTCGATCGCAAAGTGTTGGTTCGACTGACCGGCGGTGACCTGGAAATCGAATGGGCGGAATCCGGAGAGGTCTACATGACCGGCCCAGCCGCAGAAGTCTTCTCGGGTGAGTGGCCAACCGCCGGCTGATCGCGATAATGAACCATTGCCATAGTGGAGGAAACCTGCGATGGGGTGGGCGTTGTTCGTGATGGCTCTGTTCGGCTTTCAATGGATGCTGCGGTCGCAACAGCGCAAGCAGCGAGAAATTCGGAAAGCCCGGAAAAAGCAGTGGCGTGATTTCAAGGCGGGTCGGTGAACACCCACCTTCCGGTAACTGTCAGGAGCGAGCATGGCCGGATCTCTAACGGACCAACAACAAAGTTCGTTTCAATCGAACGGTTACCTCTTTGTCGAGGGCTTTCTTGACTCCGAAGAAACATCGCTTTTGCAGGAAGCCTGTCGTAAAGACGCGACGCTACAGAATCACGCGATGGCCGTTCGGGATGCCGAAGGACGCAAAACGAACCTTTCGCTTTGGAACCATCCGGGCGACGACATTTACGGAACGATCGCCCGCTCCGAACGCATCGTCGACGCGACCGAGCAACTGTTGGGAGACGAGGTCTATCACTACCACTCCAAGCTGAGTGCCAAGCAGCCGAAGGTCGGCGGTGCCTGGGAGTGGCATCAGGATTACGGCTACTGGTACAAGAATGGCTGCCTGTTTCCAGACATGCTGAGTGTCTTCATCGCCGTCGACCCATGCACCAAAGAGAACGGCTGCATGCAGGTGCTGCGTGGTTCGCAGCAAATGGGGCGTATTGAGCACGGCTTCGAAGGGGAACAAACCGGAGCCGATCTCGAACGCGTCAACGAGGCGATGAAAGTTCTGGACCTTGTCTACTGCGAGATGGCCGCCGGCACGGCGTTGTTCTTCCACTCGAACCTGCTGCACCGCTCGGATGCGAACCTTAGCGACGATCCTCGGTGGGGCTTGATTTGTTGTTACAACACAAAGCACAACAATCCATACGTCGAGCATCACCACCCGCAGTACACGCCGCTGAATAAACTGCCGGATTCGGCGATTCGAGAAGTCGGAGCAAGGCCTACGTCGGCAGCTCAGAAGTTTCTTGCACAGGACGAAGACGACACTTCTCGACGATTGGAGGTCGACGCGTGAATTCCGCAACGAGTTCTTTTTCCACCGATGCCGGCACGAACCGCCAGTTAGTAAGTTCTGTGCTGACATCCACTCGCTGGCGATTTGCGCTGGTATGGTGTTTTCTTGGGTTGTTCATAACTCATTCAGCGTTCGCTCAAGAACGTCGACCGGTCCGGTTCAGCACAGACATTCGCCCGATCCTTTCGGATCGATGCTTTCATTGTCACGGTCCGGACGAAGAGTCTCGCGAGGCAGAACTGCGACTCGACATCGCTCCGGAAGCGGACCACATCGTCGTGCCGGCTAAGCCAGCCGAAAGCGAACTTTGGCGCCGAATTATGTCGACCGATCCTGATGAGCAAATGCCGCCTCCCGGACATGGCAAACCTCTAACAAAGGATGAGAGCGATTTGCTCCACCGTTGGATCGAGGGCGGTGGAAAATGGTCAGCTCATTGGGCGTACGAAAAACCTTTGAAGACTGAACCGCCCGAAGTTGCTGTTGATGATCCTTCAAACTGGATCGACCGGTTCATCGTCCAGCAACTTGCAGATGGATCCCTGAACTTGGCCCCGGAAGCGGACCGCGTCACTTTGATCCGGCGAGTCTCTTTCGACTTAACAGGTCTGCCGCCGACTCCGGAAGAAGTCGACGTGTTTGTGAACGACAAATCCGACGGTGCCTGGGAGACTCTGATTGACCGACTACTCGCATCTGAAGCTCATGGTGAGCGGATGGCGACTTACTGGCTCGACCTGGTTCGTTATGCAGACACAGTCGGCTATCACGGTGATCAGGATCATGCCATTTCGCCGTACCGTGACTGGGTCATCGATGCATTCACCGAGAATATTCCGTTCGACCGGTTCACGGCCGAGCAACTGGCCGGTGACCTGGTCGAAGGCTCGGGAATCGATCAGAAGATCGCGTCCGGCTACAACCGGCTATTGCAGACCACTCACGAAGGCGGGCTTCAGCCGCGAGAGTACCTCGCCATTTATGCTGCCGACCGAATTCGCAATCTGTCGGAAGTCTGGATGGGTGGCACGATGGGCTGCTGCCAGTGTCATAACCACAAGTTTGATCCGTACACGATCGAAGACTTCTATTCGATCGGGGCGTTCTTCGCTGATCTGGACGAAGCAAAGCATTTCACATCGGGCGGAAACTCGTTGCCGACAAAGCGTGAACCGGAACTTGTTGTGCTGACTCGGCGGGAACGACTGCGAATCGATGAGCTGAAACAGGAAATCGCCGGAATCAAAGTCGCGTCGCAGCACCTGGCCAATGGGGATGCCGATCAACCTTCAATTGTCGCAACGATTAAGAAGCTCGAGAAAGAAATCGAAGCGATCAAGAAGGGCTCTCGTCGGACGATGATTTCAGCGTCCGTCAAACCTCGTACAATGCGAGTGCTTCCTCGCGGAAATTGGCTCGACGACAGCGGACCGATTGTGACGTCGGCGATTCCATCGTTTCTTGGAAACATCGAAACCAGGGGGCAGCGTGCAACGCGGCTTGATCTTGCGAACTGGTTGACCGATGCCAAAAACGGCAACGGGCTACTGACGGCTCGCGTCTTTGTGAATCGGTTCTGGTATCTGCTCTTTGGTGAAGGGATTGCTCGGAATCTCACGGATTTCGGTGGGCAGGGCGAACCGCCAAGCCATCCGGAATTGCTCGACAATCTGGCGATCGAGTTCGTTGAAAGCGGCTGGGACGTTCGACACATGCTCAAGCTGATCGCGATGAGCAAGGCGTATCGACAGTCATCGTCAGTCAAGGATGAGGCACTGACGGCCGATCCGGAAAATCGATTGTTCTCGCGGCAGTCGAGATTTCGGTTGCCGGCTGAGGCGGTTCGCGACAACGCACTATTCGTTAGCGGCTTGCTCGTTCAGAAAGTGGGCGGGCCCAGCGTGAAACCGTATCAGCCGGCTGGCTACTACCGTCATCTGAATTTTCCAACGAGAAAATACGCTCAGCACAACGACGAACGGCAATGGCGACGCGGATTGTACGTGCATTGGCAGCGACAGTTTCTGCATCCGATGCTGAAAGCGTTTGATGCTCCGCGGCGAGAGGAATGCACTGCTCAACGGCCACGATCCAACACGCCGCTGGCATCGCTCACGTTGTTAAACGATCCGACGTTTGTGGAAGCCGCGCGAGCTTTTGCGGCTCGAATTCTGGGCGGAACAAGCGACGACAAGGGACGACTGGACAGAGCGTTTCGATTGGCAGTTTCTCGATCGCCCGACGACTTTGAACAAAAGCTGGTCATGCAGCTTCTGGCCGAGTCTCGCGAGCAATTTCTGACTGACGAAGCGGCAGCTCGGGCTTTGGTTTCAACGGGGCTTGCTCCAAAAGACGAAAACGTTTCAGTTGTGGAACACGCGGCCTGGACGACGGTCGCGCGAGCGATCCTGGCTCTCGGTGAAACGACAACACGGAATTAACAACGTAGGGCCGGTTCCTACCGGTCATTGAGCTATTCGGCCGGTGGGAACCGGCCCTACGAAAGTGGAATGTCCAATGCTCGATCAAACAGGCATCAACCGCCGCACGTTTCTGTCAACTGGCGGAGTAGGACTTGGAGCGGCGGCTCTCGGTTCTTTGATGGCCGAGCAATCTTCGGCGAACGTGGATAGAGACGGCATCGAAGGCTTGCCGCACTTCGCAGCTAAGGCCAAACGTGTAATCTTCCTCTGCATGGCTGGAGGACCATCGCATCTCGAGACCTTCGATTACAAACCGAAGCTCGACGAGATGAACGGTCAACCGATGCCGGAATCGTTCACTGCCGGACAGCCGATCGCGCAGTTGCGTGGGAAAGCTCTGAAAGTTCAGGGGCACCTGACGAAGTTTCGCAAGCATGGCGAAAGCGGGCAGTTCATCAGTGACTTCCTGCCCTGGCACGGAAAGATGGCTGACGATATTTGCATTATCCGTTCGTTGGTGACGGAGCAGATCAATCACGATCCGGCTCACACGTTCATGAACACAGGCACGGGCATCAATGGTCGCCCGTCGATGGGATCATGGCTTAACTACGGTCTTGGCAGCGAAGCCGAAGACCTGCCTGGTTTTGTCGTTCTGACGAGTGTCGGCGGACGGAACCCTCAGCCGATCGCGTCGCGTCAGTGGGGAGCGGGCTTTCTGCCGAGTCGTCACCAGGGAGTTCAGTTCAACTCAAGCGGCGACCCTGTGAATTACGTGCGGAATCCGGCCGGGGTCTCAACGTCTCAGCAGGGGCAGCTTGTCGACACGATCCAGCAGCTCGATCGGTATCGGAATGAGAAACTTCGAGACCCGGAAATTGCGACCAGAATCTCAGCGATGGAAATGGCGTTTCGGATGCAGACGTCCGTACCGGAGCTTGTCGATATGTCTGGCGAGTCGAAAGAAACACTCGACATGTACGGGGCGAAGCCGGGCGATGGTTCGTACGCTTCGAATTGTCTGCTGGCTCGAAGACTGGCTGAACGCGGCGTGCGGTTTATTCATCTTTATCATCGAGGCTGGGATCACCACGGCGGCCTGGTCCAGTATATGAATACGTGTTGCGGATTGACTGACCGTCCGACGTGGGCGTTACTGACTGATCTGAAGCAGCGAGGGATGCTCGAAGACACGCTGATCATCTGGGGCGGCGAATTCGGCCGGACTCCGATGTTCCAGGGCAAGGGTGGCGCGGGGCGAGATCATCACATCAAAGGCTTTTCGATGTGGATGGCCGGCGGCGGAATCAAGGGCGGAGTTTCTTACGGAGCGACCGACGAACTCGGCTACAACTCAGTCGAAGACGTCGTCCACGTTCGTGATCTGCACGCGACGATGCTGCACTGCGTCGGCATCGATGCTCATCGATTTTCGGTTAAACATCAGGGCTTGGATAGTCGTTTAACCGGTGTTGAGCCAGCTCGAGTGATTCGGCCAATCCTGAGCTGAGCAGTTCAAATTGCACCTTCGGCGACATTCATGTGGTGAATCCCGCGTTCTATCCCATAATTTGCGAAACCGCCGCGACTTTCGAGCGGTATCAGGGTTCAGTTGAGTAGGCTGGGTTCTGCCCCAGCTTGAATCCTGCTGGGATACGTCCCAGCCAACGGTACCGGCGTCAGTGATCAGGAAAGCGACGCATGAAAACGCGACTTCTGCCATTACTTGTGGTTGCGGCAGTGTTTGTGCTTTGCCAGTGGGCCATTCAGCCCTCGGTCTCGCTGAACGCGACGCCCACGGAATTGACCCATTCTGATGCCGAGTTGCCGAACGTGGTCGCTCAGATCGACGGCCACTTCGAAGAACTATGGAAACGTCAGGAGCTGACGCCTGCTCAACCTGCGGACGAACTTCTGTTGTTGCGTCGGCTGGCTCTCTCGCTGATGGGCACGGTTCCGTCGCTGGAAGAAATCCGGCAGTTTGACCTGGACGATCAGCCCGACCGAATCGAGCGTTGGAGCCAGCGATACCTCGACGACCCCAGGTTTGCTGACTACTTCGCCGAACGGCTGGCGAGGTGCTTCGTCGGCGTTGACGGTGGGCAGTTCATCGTTTTCCGTCGCGACCGGTTTGCAAGTTGGTTGAGCGATCAGCTCGAATCCAATGAACCGTACGACGAGATCGTCCGGCAGATGATCTCGTCAAAAGGGTTGTGGACGGGCGAGCCTCAGACCAATTTCATCACAGCCGCCGTCGCCAACGAAGACCTCGACGAGAATAAACTGGCTGCTCGATCCGTGCGAGCATTTCTCGGGCAGAGCATGGACTGTGCTCAGTGCCACGATCACCCTTTCGATGAAAACTGGCAGCAACATCACTTCGAAGGTGTGGCCGCTCAGTTTGGCCAGGTCGAACAAGGCGGGCTCGGAGTCTTCGACAAACCGGGCAAGATGCTTAAAGTCGATGACCTTGAAAAGGTTGCCGCGGATGCCGATGCGGATGCAAAGATCCCACAGCGGAAAGTTGCTCCGGCAGTTCCGTTTGGAAAGGAATGGCTTCCGGCGGAAGGCACTGCCCGCGAGAAGTTTGCTCACTGGATGACCCATCCGGAAAATCGGCGATTCGAACGAGCAATCGCCAATCGTGTCTGGGGGCTGATGTTCGGCAGGGCGTACATCACACCGGTTGACGACATGCCCAATCCCAGTGAGGAAGGTGTTGATCGGGACGTTCTTGACATACTCGGCAAAGATTTTCGCGAGCACAACTATGACCTAAAGCGGATGATCATGACGATCGCCTCGTCGAAACCTTTTCGAATGAAGAGTGTCGTCGAGAGTGAAAACGATTCGCAGGCGGACGTCAGCTACGAAGAATTGATTGTGTTGCTGGACGAGTCGTGGGGAGTGTTTCCGCTGACTCGCCTGCGGCCGGAGCAAATCATTGGATCGATGCTGCAGGCTTCGTCGATTCAAACGATCGACCAGAACTCGCACATGTTTACTCGATTTCAACGCTTCACTAACGAGCGAGATTTCGTGAATGAATACGGCGACCTTGGTGACCAGGAACTTGTTGAGCAATCAGGAACGATCCCCCAAGCCTTGCTCAGAATGAACAGCAACATGACGCGTGGCGCGGTCGAGTCAGGTTTCATGTCGGCCTGTGGTCGTATCGCCAATCTAAGTACGACCAACGAAGAGGCTTTGGAAGCAGCGTACTTTGTGTGTCTGACGAGGACGCCCACGCCCGAGGAACGAGAACATTTTCTAAAAAGATTGGGTGATCATACGGACGATCGCCGAAATCCGATCATCGAAGACATTTTCTGGACGCTGTTCAACTCGCCGGAATTTTCGTGGAATCATTGATGTCGTGATGTGTAGGTCATGACAAGCGAAGCGTCGGCATGACAATACGGCTAACGTGCTTCTGAAATGGTATGTCGGCGCTTCGCTTGTCATACCCTACCGATGCCGACAAGTCTCGCCGCGACACTCTTCTTTGTGAGCCTTCTTATGACGACTCAAGTCACCCGCCGATCTGCTCTGAAAACTGCCGCTGGATTGGGACTGTCGTTTCTCGTTCCGGCTCTTGGGGCAAAGGCTGCCGAGGAGCGAGGTCCAAAACGCCAGAGATCCCTGATCGTTCTGTGGATGGCTGGTGGTCCGAGTCAGCTTGAGACATGGGATCCGCATGCTGGTTCAGCGACTGGCGGCGAGGTTGGTGCGATCGACACTCGGATCGATGGGCTGCAGATTGCGGATATGTATCCGCAAATGGCCGAGCAGATTCAGCATCTGAACGTCGTCCGTTCGCTGGTCTCCAAAGAGGGCGATCACGAACGCGGCACCTACTTCATGAAGACGGGTTATCGTCCGGACCCTGTGTTCAAGCATCCGGCAATGTCGGCAATCGTGTCGCATCAGCATCCGGCTGAGGGGTTGGAGATACCCGCTCACGTGTCACTTGGTGGTGGCCAGTGGCCGGCTCGAGGCGGTTACTTCGGAGCATCTCACGATGCGTTCAGAGTGTTCAACCCCGGACGACAGATCAACAACATGCGGCCGCTGGTCGGCGAGGAACGCCAGAAACGACGACTGGCGAGCCTGGACGTGGTAACTCAGGCTTTTGCCCGCGGTCGACGGATTCAGACGGAGAACACGCTGCATCAGCTTACGGTTCAACGAGCGTTGAAGATGATGAGTTCTGAACAGCTCAAAGCACTGGAACTCGACGACGAGTCAGCGACGATCAAGCAGGCTTACGGCGATACTCGGTTCGGTCGTGGGTGCCTTGTGGCTCGAAGACTGATCGAAACAGGTGTGAGATCAGTCGAAGTCACTCTAAATGGCTGGGATACGCACGCTGCAAATCATGGCGGACACATCACCCAGGCCGAAATCCTCGACCCGGCATTCGCGACTCTTACCGCCGAGTTGAAAGAACGCGATCTACTGGACTCAACAGTCGTGTTATGCATCGGCGAGTTTGGCCGAACGCCGACAGTCAACCCGCTGGGCGGCCGCGACCACTGGCCGAAATGGTTCTCGTGCGTCGTCGGCGGAGGTGGTCTGACGGCTGGAAAGCTGATCGGCGAAACAGATCCGCTTGGCAAGAAGGACGCCGTTGATCCCATCGAGGTGAAGGACCTCTACGCCACAGTGCTGCAGACTCTGGGCGTCGACTACGCGGAAGAATTCATCACGGACATTGGCAGGCCAATCCAATTCAGCGACGGAACGCCGATTGAGCGTCTGATGGCTTAATCCTTCTTCGACGAAACTTCTCGAAGCGGCTTGCCTGTGCCCGAAATTGGTGCAAGGGATACTCGCGAGAATCGATACCGGCAGTCGTACGCGCCGAGGAATAGCGAGTTTTTATTGGGCGTTTCCCAGTACTCCCCGAGGCTCAGTTGCTCGGGTTTGCCTGCCCAATCAATAACTGTTCGGCCGTCGCAGCGAACGACGACTGACTCTTTTCGCACGGTCACGATGATCTGCGAAGGCCGATCTTTCTGAAGCAGATTCGCCATGAGCGTTGTGACGTTGTTTCGGACGTTCTGGCCGTCGACGTTTTCCAAAGCACTGGCAGCGGTTTCCTGTTGGACGTTGTGGTTGATTAACGCCAGGAAACGGTGACCATCCGTAAGCTGCCCGAGGATCAAGCCGTTCGGCTCGTCGAGCGGCGTCGCGATGACGGTTAGTTCGTACTCGACAGGCGGTTCGAATGGGATTTCAAGGCGAGCTCCGAATCGTTTCGGAGATTCAAGCCCGCCGTCAATAACCTGCCACTCACCAGCAACCGCGTCCTGTTCAGGATCGACGAGTGGCAGAAGATCAATTGATTCTTTCGGCTGAGGCTTCGTCACTGCATTGCTGACGAGTTCGATCGTGGTGTTTCGAGGACGAAGAAATCCGGACGTCGACTCTCGGACCTGGAAATAACCCCATAGTTCAATGGTTTCCCCATTGTTCAGTGTGGCGTTGACCCGATAGCTGACCGGCGCCTCTCGATCAAAGCTTCCTAGGGAGATTGTTTTGGGGGCTGCTGTCTCTCCAGCCTGTGAACTGAATTCGGAAGTTAGAACCCAGGGACCTTCTATTTCGGTCTGGATTCGGCAGCGGATCGATGAAACCAGAGCGTCTTTCGGCCAGTTGAGTTGAAGCTTCACAGGCTCGTTCGGTTTCGGTGTAAGTGGAGTTGGGACGGCCGTAAACGTTGAGAACAGATCGCCAGATCGATCGAACTTTTCCTCGGGCTGCTGCCATCCGAGACGTTTCTTCTGGCTTCCGTCGACGGACGATTCGCTGAGCCAGCCTCGGTACTGTGCGAGGCTCATGACGGTGTTGTTCTGGGGTTTGGGATGTGGCAGGCCGATTGGGTGACCAACTCCCTCGTGGTAAATCACGCAATCCGTTCCGCTATACGGAACTCGCCACCCGTCCCCGCTGACAAGTCCCCAACCGACTCCGCGATCAGCCAGGTAGGTGGCTCGAGAACCTCCTGATTTTGCTCCCGGAAAATGACGGCCCTTGATGATCTGCCCATCAAACTGCAGCTTTCCATCGTTTGGACTGACACGGAAAAAATCGTCGAGCGGTCGCCAGTTGATCTCACTAAGAACAAGCAAGATCGGAAAGGTTCCGTTCTTCGAACGTCCGAACTGTAACTCGTTGTCGACCTCTCTCAGAGTTTGAAAGAAGATGAAATTCGCGTCGCCATCTCGAAGCTGTTTCGTTGTGCGAGCGGATTTGATTGGCTTGGTTAGCACATTGGCTTTCAGCGTTGACTGGCCATCAAACTCGCGGGCGTGGAATTGCTCAATGCGTTTCGCGAAGTAGCTGACTCGGTCATTCCAGTCGGGCAGTGGATGGCGATCCTTCGGCACGAAGTAAGCAATCGTGACTTCGATCTTCGAGATGTCGTGGCGTCCATCCCAGGTCTTGAGCTCCGCACTTTCCGCGACGTGCATTGGCCCGCCAGCGAAAACTGCCAGCGCGATGACCGAAACGAAAACTGCTCGTGCTGAGAATTGCCCAGTCATTGATTGCCTTGTTTTGTTCCTGAAGATTGAGTTCTCGAACCAGGAAGCCGTTGCTCCTAACGAAAAAAGGCCGCTTCCCATTTGAGGAAGCGGCCTTCGTGGTTCATCTGGCAGCCTAAGCCGCCGTAGATCGCTTATTTTTTGGTTCCAGGCAGTTTGCCTTCATCGAGAAGCGACTGGAAAGTCTTGCCGTCGGCGTTCTTTTCCTTGGCGGCTTTGTCGAGAGCTTCGCCAATCTTGGTGTCGTCCTTCTCGTTCTTCGAAATACTCTTGCCAAGAGCTTTGCCGTAGTCGTTACGCTCTTTTTTGCTCTTGCCAGGGTGGCAAACGGCGCAGGTGATCTTGTTGTTTTCTGCGACCTTGGTGTACTTCGACTTGAACTTTTTCATGTAGCCTGGTCGTGCGTCAGCACCACCGGTGAAGGCAGATGCCAGCATCAGGCCAGCGACTGCAACACAAATCAACTTACGCATTGAGAAATTCCTCCAGTGTTCGAACCTGAAATCTTTCGAAGGTGACTGTCTGCACTCAGAGACCCCGGTCAGACAGCTTTTACTCGTACGTTTGAGTACTCTTAGGTGTTTGCCTTCGAATGGGGGATCGCCATTAGAATCAGGGGTTTCTTATGTGTCAACTGACCGACTGGGGACCTTGGATAATCCATAACTGCTGATGTTCGCGCAGAAATCCTCTATCCATTTTTTTTATATTCTCGGCGAGAAATGTGTACACTAGTTAAGGGCCTGTGCTGCGGTCTGGCTGGTGGTGGCGTAATTGCGTCAAGTTGGTCTGAGTTCATGTGTTTTTGCAAAACTCAAGCGATAGCACCGACTTCAGAGTTGCAGACGTCGTACAGGCGCGAACAAAATGTCGCCACGAGTCGTCTGCTGGACGTCAGAAACTGTCGGAAACAGTCCAGAAAGCCAACCTTCCCACCCGGGTATGAATTCCCGATCCCACTCCTGCCCCCATACATCCTCCATATACTTGTTTCGAGCGTAGTCGGTCTTGTGGCTATCGCACGACTCACTCAGACACAGGCTCAGACATGCTACTCCTGATTATTCGGATTATGTACGCCGTGATTTGCGGTGGCGCGATTGCTGCGTACCTTGGGACCGAGCAGACTTCGTTGCCGCTTTTTGCGCAAAAACACAGTCTGGCTACCTTCTTTATCATGTTGCTTGTCAGCCAGTCGGTCACCGTGATTGATGTACTGATCAAGCGAAAGCGGATCGAACTGATCTCCGCGATTTACTTCGGCCTCTTGATCGGAGTTTTGCTCAGCTTCCTTCTCATGCTGGCGATTGGCCCCGTCATCGTGTCACTCAGGGCTCAGGCATGGCAGCCGATTATTGGTGCCCTTTCGACGCTGATCCTCTCGTACATGAGCACGTCGTTTCTGCTGCAAACCAAGGATGACTTCCGATTTGTCATTCCATACGTCGAGTTCGCTCGCGAGTTGAAGGGCGGTCGACCGCTGATTCTTGACAGCAGCGCGCTGATCGATGGGCGAATTTCCGATGTCGTGGAAACTCGGATCATCGACTCGCAAATGGTCGTGCCAAGTTTCGTACTGAAAGAAGTTCAGGACATCGCTGACAGTAGCGACAAGACACGTCGGACTCGCGGACGCCGTGGGCTGGACGTGCTCAGCAAGCTGCAGTCGATTCCTCATGCCGACATCGAAGTCCGTGATGCGGACGATCGAGACAATGTCAAAGGTAAGGGCGTCGATCAGAAGCTGGTTTCTCTGGCAAAGTTGATCGGCGGTGGCATCGTCACGAACGATTTCAATTTGAACAAAGTTGCGAGTGTTCAGGGAGTCGACGTTATCAACCTGAACGACGTCGCTTCTGCGTTGCGGCCGAGATATCTCCCGGGAGACACGCTCGCGTTGAAGATCCAGCGAGAAGGCGAATCTCAAGGCCAGGGCGTTGGCTATCTGGACGACGGCACAATGGTCGTTTGCGAACAGGGGCAATCGTTGATCGGTACCGATATCGAAGCAACGGTTACCAGCGTCCTTCAAAGCAGTGCCGGCCGGATGATCTTTGCACGCCCCGCCGGAGTTGAGCCGGATGGTGGCACGGGCGATTACCGGGCACGGCACAAGTAAACGTTGTCTGTGGGCCAGCTGATTCTCTCTTAATACATGCCGACTTCGGGGCTGCGCGGAGCTAATTCGCGAACGTCGGGGCAGCAGGCGTCCGGCGTTGTCAAATTGAGTGCGCTGAAGTCGTTTCGATCAACTTGAGTCTGATCTGCCGATGTTCAGATAATTCAGCAGAAATTGTTAAGCCTTTGCTGAGAACAGCTTACGTTTTTCTTGTGAGACGTCGCTGCTTTTTGGCATCATGGATGCTTTAAAGAATCACTCAGTTGGCAGGGACGAATGGACGCGGCCGGCCAGTTTTCAACTAGACACTTCCATCCCACAGAAAGCCTATTTTCAACTGATAGGCGAGGATGGAGCGGCCAGTCGCAATTCGCTGCCTGGTCGAATTGGAATCTTGATTCAGGAGAAGAGCTATGAAACGTCGAATCGCCCTGGGAGCTATCGTCGCCGCCGTCGCCATGATGGGATCAATGGATTCAGCGAAAGCTGATGGTTGTTCACCATACGGTGGTCGAAGCTACGGATTCTCATCCGGCAGCTTCTACCGTCCGAGCTACAGCTACGGGCACAGCAGCTTCTACCGTCCGAGCTACAGTTACGGGAATCGAAGCAGCTACTATCGCCCGAGCTACGGTCATTCGTATTCGCGACCGGGTTTCAGCATCACGTTTGGCTCAGGCCGCTCTGGCTTCAGCTTCGGCCGTTCGTATGGACGCTCAAGTCACTTCGGTCATCGCCACTAGGCCTGCTGACTTAGAGCGAGGCGACTGAAAGTCGCTAGCATATCGACTTAGCCGGACGTCCCTTTCGGGATTGTCCGGCTTATTTTTTGTCGCGACTTTCAGCTTTACGGTTCTGCGATGAGCTGACGTTCTGAGCATCCGCCAGTGACGAGTCGATCGTCAAAGTCTCGATACGTCCGTCGAATTCCACTTTGAGTTTGATCGGAGTTTGGGTGTCGATCAGTAACTCTTCGAAGTCGGACCGAGTTGCAAATGTTTTGCCGTTAATAGATCGAATGCGGTGTTGTGGTCGCAAGCTTGCAAGCGCTGCGAGAGATTCGGCGGCAGTATGAGTGACGATTGCTGAGCCAGGTTCGGCTTCGTGGATGATCCATCGGAAGCCGTGGAAGTCCGCGTTGCCTCGCAACGTGACGGGGATTTCGAGCTCAGATTCCGCTCTCTGAATCTGGAAGGCTGATTCGGATGGAGCCGACATGACGAGCGATCGAAAGTCGTTCGATTTGGTTGTTGAATTCTTTCCGACCGCCAGAACTTCGTCGTCGACCTGTAGACCTGCGAGGTCGGCAGGGCTCCCGGCGGCGATCGACGTGAGTTGGATGGTTCCTTCCTTGGCGAGCGTCGCGTTGTACGTAACTCCGAGCCGCGATGGCTGATCCTGAATTGGCCTTTTGAACCGTTGAGCAAAGGTGTCCGCGGTTTCCTTCGACCAGTTTCGAATGGCTGGAAGCGAATCGGCGTTTGCGGCGGCGATGGCGCATCGCAGTATGAACCGAGAGACCGTCCGAACACCGTCCATGTTGAGCAGGTGGGCATCGTCGCTGGGGCGGTGGTAATCAGGATGCTTGCCAGTGTGTAGCATCATGCTTGGGATGCGGCGTTCGAAGAATGGCCAGTGATCACTCTCCGGCTTGTATGTGTACATGAAATGCAACTTCAGGCCGTCCGCGTTCTGTTCAGAAAGAAACCGCCGGCAGGCGGTCGCAGTTTGCCAGCCAGAGATCTCGAGCCCATCTGGTCGCAAGCGGCCGATCATGTCTGCGTTCAGGTGGAAACGGATTTTCGACAGCGCAACGGCTGGGTAATCAACATAGTGCTTTGCGCCGAGCAGTCCTTTCTCTTCTCCATCCCAGAAGGCGATCAGGATCGAACGTTTCGGCTTCGTTTTCAGAGCAGCCAAAGTCTTCGCAACTTCCAGGACACCAGCCGTGCCGCTGGCGTTGTCGTCAGCTCCGTTGTGAACAACGCCAAACGGGCCACGGCTGTTTGTTCGATTTCCAAACCCAACGTGGTCGTAATGTCCGCCGACAAGGATAAATTCGTTTTTGAGTTGAGGGTCGCTGCCCGGAATGACCGCGAGGATGTTTCGGAAGTTTGGATGGAAGTAGTGAAAGTAGCCTTCGCCGTTTGTAACAGGCGGCACGTTCGATTTTCTGAGTTGATCGACAATGTACGCGCCGGCGGCATAGTTGCCTTGCATACCCGCTTCCCGCCCCTGCAACGTGTCGCTTGCCAGGAAATCGATGTGCCTTTTCAGCTCGGATTGTGTAATGGAGTCGGCGGCTCGCGAAACGGCTTCGGATGACGAATCGACGCTTGATGATGGAGCGTCGGTCGTTTGGGCTGCGACAGTCTGCGACGGCTGCTCATTTGTCTGGCTCAGTGCGACGCGAGTTGGAAGCACGGCTGCAAGACAGAGAATTGTAGCCAGGCCCGTCCGGCAAAAATTCTTTCGCGAAATCCGTTTCACGTGACGCTCGACTTTCTTCGACCGTATTTATGGTTTCTGCGCAGGCTGAAAACGCCGGCAGAGCTTTGATTGCTGGTTGGCCGTTCGCTGGGCGGGCAGTTTCGCTGCGCTGGCTTGATTTGTGGAGAGCAGTTCAGATCGATGATGTGATTGCGGTTTGGCGGGAAATTCCGTCGTGTGTGGGACATCAATCGGGAGTTCAGCGGGAAATGCCGTTATGCTGAGCCGTTCGTAACACCGCAGACCGCCCGAATTATCGCCCGCCGTCTCGAAATTTCCGGAGAGCCCGAGTGCCGGCCAACGCTTTTGATCCGACCTCGATGAGCCTTTTGCAGCGTGCCCGATCGGATGATCAGGAAGCGTGGCACCAGATCGTGCATCTCTACGGCCCGCTCGTTCATAAGTGGTGCCGCCGGTCCAATCTTAAAGATGACGACTTGGCGGACGTGTTTCAGGAGACTTTTCGGTCGGTTTCGACTCATCTTAAGACATTTTCACCGGCGAAAGATGTGGGCTCTTTTCGTTCCTGGCTGAGAACGATTTGCAGGACGAAAGTGGCAGATCACTTTCGGAAGCTGAATCAGCAACCGGCGGGGCAGGGCGGAACGGATGCCAATCGGCGAATGAGTTCTGTGGCTGATCCGCTTGGCGATGATGACGAAGAGGAAGCTGGTGAGGATCACGCTCTGCTTGTTCAACGGGCAATGGATATGATCAAACCGGAGTTCAGCGAGCAAAACTGGGCGGCGTTCTTGAGAGTTGCCATCGAGGGCTGCTCGGCAGTGGAAGTCGCGGAGTCGATTAACGTGAATGCGCAGGTCGTCCGGCAGGCAAATTATCGAATCCGTCGCCGATTACGGCTCGTCCTGCAGGATCTGATCGAATAAACCAGGGTTTCGAAGTCGATAATCTGTTCAGGTTTTGCGGCGAACACCTGGCGTGGTATCGTGGTAAACTACTTACAAGATTAGTCTTACCTGCTGACTTGGCTGATTCCGAGTGTCTGGTGACAGAGTCTGCTACTGAATTTCACAAGATAAATCGTAACCTCACGGAGCAGCTCATGGCTGATTCTCAAGATGGCTACAGAGGCGACCCGTTCGACTCGACCATCTCCGAGTACGCGCCGGCCAGCTACGCCGTTGAAGAGATCATCGACCTTGAAGTTGTTGAGGACGAAGATCTTCGCTCCGACGCGAGTCGAGGGAGCGTCGCCGGCACGGTCGTCAGCGTGATCGCTCATGTCTGGCTGCTGATGAATCTCGCTCAGATGGCGATCGACGAGGAGCCGGACTGGTACGAACCGCCGATCGACTCGCGAATGGTCGAGCAGAGGGACGAAGAGGAAGAGGTCGAAACGGTCGACTACACGCTCGCGAATCCGGATGACCGGGAACTTGAAGTCAAAGAAGTCATCAATGCGGCAAGCATCGGTCTTGCCTTAGCGGACAAGCCAAAGAAGGAAGTCGAACCTCGGCCAATCGACGAATTGATCCCGCAGCTTCGCGAACGACGAGTCTACGACGTCCCGGAAGGAACCCAGATCGACGAAAACATCGTCGTCAACGGAACGAACGGCGAGGCCATGATTCAGCTTGAATCGGCGCTCGATCGTGTTACTTGGGAAGTCGCCAAGAATCTTCAGGAGAAGCGAGTTCTGCTTGTCTGGATGCTCGACGGTTCGGGCAGTATCGCTAAGCAGAAGCAGATTATCGCCAAGCGGTTGCGGCGGGTTTATGGGGAACTCGACGCTCTGCAGAAAACTGATCAGATTCCTCGGCACGAGATGCCACTGCTGAGTGCCGTCGTTTCGTTTGGTGCCCAGACAAATTTTCTCACAGAGAATCCGACGGAGAAGTTCGAGACGGTTCTTAGCGCAATTCAGAATTCCCCGGTGGACCCTTCCGGGCGCGAAAACATCTTCACCGCGGTGAAGCAGGTGCTGACTGTCTGGAAACGTTTCCGAGTTCAACAGCACCGTCGGATCATGCTTGTCGCTGTTACCGACGAGGCTGGTGATGATTTTGCTAACGAGCTTGAGCCATCGATTGCGTTGTGCCAACGGAACGGGGCAAAGGCATACGTGATCGGGCCGTCGGCCGTCTTCGGGCGTCGCAAAGGTTTCGTGCCTTACCGAGCGCCGGAAAACGGGAAGACTTACCAGTTGCCGATCGACCTGGGCCCCGAGTCTGCAGTGATCGAGGTTGTTGACCTTCCGTTCTGGTACTCCGGAAGTCAGTACACGTATCTGTCGTCGGGGTACGCTCCCTACGCGTTGGCACGACTCGTTCATGAGACCGGTGGTGTTTACTTCATGACAAACACGACGACGATGAGTGGACTGACTCCGCTGGGAGTTTTCGATTCCGCGTCGCTCAAGCCGTTCACTCCTGACTACAGCTTCGGGTCACCGAAAGAGTACCAGCGAGACCTGATGAAGCATCCACTTCGAGTCGCCGTGGTCAAGGCCGCGTTTCTCAGTCGTGAGTACAAAGCCAATGGGACTCCGGGCCTCAATTTCAGGGTTAACCCCGGCAACTTCCGCCAAGTGGCTAGCAACGCTCAGAAAACCGTTGCAGTTAGCCAACTGGCTATCGACACAATTCTGCAGGGAGCGTTTCCCGACGGAATTGAGGAAGGGCTTGTTCATGAACCTTCGTCGCGCTGGCGAGTCAATTTCGCTCTGACCTACGGTCGGCTGCTGGCCCAGAAGGTTCGCAGCATGGAGTACAACTTTGCGTTCGCCGCGATGAAGACCAACCTTAGCAATGAGGATGTCCGAACCAAGTCGAACCATTGGATTGTTCGCCCAGACACAAAAATCAACTACGCCGGCAACTATCGCCGTGTCGCAGAAACTTCGCGAAATCTGTTGGAGTTGGTCGTCGAGGAAGCCCCCGGAACTCCGTGGGCCGTGCTGGCTCAGCGCGAGTTGAAAGACGGCTTCGGGATAAAGATTCAGCAGCGTTTTGTTCCACCGCCTCCGCCGCCGAAGCCCGGAGCAAAGAAGCCAGCTCCGAAGAAGAAACGCGTGCTTTTTCAGCAAGAAAAGAAAAAGCAGGCACCGGCGAAGCCAGCTCCGCCACCAAAGCCACCCGTCCTTCCGAATCTTTAGGGAGATGATCGGGCTGGATTGGGACTGTTGGTCAGGCCTGATTTCGCGTGGGGAGGTATTTCCCACCGTTCGCTGCGAGGTTTTCCTCAACCCTTGGATTCATGACCGTTAAAACCGGTCATGCTCAATCTGGCTGGGGACTAAGATCGATACTTGGAGAGTGAATCGCTGGACTGAGTCCATTCTTCACCGACCGAGTTCGACAACGAGATCTGAAGGGTTCAAGGATGAGTCCCTGCGAAGATTGCCATGCTGGCTGCTGCCGCTCTTTTGCTGTGCCGGTTTCCGGCGCCGACATTATGCGGATTGAGCACGGACTGGGGCTTTCGTTCTGGGATTTCGTGTGCCGCTGGGAAGATCCAGACGGACGAATCGCACTGAATTATGCGCCACACTTCTTCTTCGAAGACGAGCCGGAAACGCAGTTCGTGATCTCGTTGATGCACCACGAGAGCGAGTATTTCAAAGAAACGACTCGTTGCCGGTTCCTGACCGAAGGGGCACCGGACGAGGAGCATCCGCTGGGGCAGGCTCGGTGCGGGATTTACAACTACCGCCCCGGTGCGTGTCGAGTGTTTCCGACGAAATTCGATCCGGCCAACGAGCTGGCAGTTATCCACGACATTCCCGATCGGTCGCGTGACGGCGATGCCGAAGTGTACGACCTCTGCCCTCGGCCGTGGGAACCGTCGGACCTCGATCCAGTCCAGCCACTGCACGATCTGGTCGTGGCTCGGTACGAGATGCAGTTTTTTCGAAGCATCGCGGAACTATGGAATCGCAACCCAAGGGCGTGGAGTGTGTTTCCGGATTTCCTTCGTCTTGTCTACGCTCGCCGAGTTGTTCGTGAAGAGGATCTCAAACCGCAGCCTACAGCTACAGAGTCTGCTCAAGTTGAGGCCGCCGAAGATCGTGACAATCCATCGGTCCTGCCATTTGCGATTCCCAAAGAGCATCGTCGCTCTGCATGAATCCGAGTCGGTACTTCGCTACGCTCTGGGCTTTGATTCCTCATGGCCGGAGTAATGGATTTCATGTCGCCGCGTTTCCTTCCAACAGCCAGTCTTGAGACTCTGAAACTGAGGTCTCGGCTAGTCGCCTCGCTGCGAGAGTTCTTTCAGGCGAATGGTTACTGGGAGTGCGAGACGCCGATTCTGTCTCGCGAAGTTATCGTCGACGCGAATCTCGATCCGTTTGTGACACGCGACGTAACTGGCAAGCCCTACTACCTGCAGACTTCACCCGAAGCAGGGATGAAGCGACTGTTGAGTGCCGGGGCTGATGCCATTTTTCAGATCACGCGAGCTATGCGTCGCGGAGAGTCGGGCAGCTTTCATAACCCGGAATTCACGATGGTTGAGTGGTACCAGGTCGGTGACGATCACCACGATCAGATGGACTTTGTCGAGCAACTGGTTCGAACGTTCTATTCAGAAGTCAGGAAGCAGTCTTTGCGTGGGCTCAATGCTCAAAAGTCTCGTGAACTGTGCAGCGAGCCTTTTGAAAGACTGTCTTACGACGAGGCGTTCGAGCGATTCGCCGGGACGCGAGTCCTGCATCTTTCGTCGCCTGAACTGTGCAAACTCGCGAGCGAACGGGAGATCAATTCGCCGGCATCATTGCAGCGAGAAGATCGCGATGGATGGTTGAACCTTTTGCTTGCAGAACTCGTCGAGCCACATCTTGGTCGCAAATCACCGCAGTTCGTTTTCGACTATCCGGCGTCTCAGGCAGCACTCGCGAGAGTTCGCAAGTTGTCGCTTGCTGGCGAAAAATCGAAGCCGATAACAGGCGAAGCCGCGGGAGTTGCCGAGCGGTTCGAGCTGTACGATCGAGGCGTCGAGCTTTGTAACGGCTATCACGAGTTGACTGACGCCGATGAGTTCCTGCAAAGATCGCTGGCTGAGCAAGAGAAGTCGGCATTGGAAGGTCACGAGGCCTCGCCGGGTGCACCGCTTCTGGAAGAAGCAATTCGTGAAGGGCTTCCCAATTGTGCTGGCGTGGCGCTGGGGCTGGATCGACTGATCATGATGGCTCTTGGGAAGACTGAGATTCGTGACGTGATTGCTTTTCCTGGTGACCGAGCGTAAGTCTCGCATCAAGAGTATTCGTGGCGAGTCCACGGAAGCGTGTCTTGCATTGCCTGTTCTGAAGTCGTTAACGCATCGAGAGTCAATTCTGAAAGTGCATCATGCAGCAGCAGTTTCCAATCGATCTACTAAAACAGTGTGTCTTTCTGGCGGGCCCGACGGCCGTGGGGAAAACTGAGACGACAGTCAGGCTGGTCTCGCGGATTCCGAACATCGAAGTCGTCTCGCTTGACTCAATGTGTATTTACCGAGGGATGGATATCGGGACTGCCAAACCTTCTCGGGAAATGCAGCAGCAGATTCCTCATCACCTTCTTGACATGCTGGAGCCTCACGAAGAGTTCAGCGTTGCCGGCTATGTCGAAGCTGCTCGAACGGCGTGTGAGGGCATCGTTGAGCGAGGTGGGGTGCCGCTGTTTTCCGGAGGGACCGGCCTGTATTTGCGAGCCGTGTTGCGAGGCGTGTTCGAGGGGCCGCCTGCTGACTGGGAGATCCGCAATCGATTGCAGGCCCAGGCTGACGATGCGGCATCACGGGATGATCACTTTTTCCTAATGCGACAACTTGAGAAAGTGGACCCTGATGCCGCGATGAGGCTTCATCCAAATGATCAACGAAGGATTATCCGGGCAATCGAAGTATTTGAGCTGACGGGGTCGACGTTGTCGTCGCAACAGAAGCAGCATCCACTTCCTGAAGGGCAACGGCCACCTCACGTTTACTGGTTGTCGCCTGACCGTGATTGGCTTCACGATCGCATTAATCAGAGAGTGGTGGCGATGTTTAAGGACGGTCTTGTCGATGAAGTTCGTGAGCTGATCAAAAGTGATCCCCCTATTGGAAGGACAGCATCGCAGGGTCTTGGGTACAAGGAAGTGATCGAAGGTTTGGCTGGTGACTGCAACTATGAACTGACGTCTGACAAAGAGGCAGAAATCATTGAAGTGATTCAGACTCGCACTCGGCAGTTTGCGAAACGACAGCATACCTGGTACCGCAATCTCGATGAGTGCGTTGAAGTTGCTGTCTCAGAAAGTGACGCTCCGGCCGAGGTCGGCGATCGACTTGCGAGTAGAATCCAAGGGCCGGCATCATCGCAGGCTGGTGATGGAAAGTCGGGTTAGGCAGTTATCGCCGGCTTGGAGATTGCCGACACGAGTGCGGTTTGTCTGCATCTTGCGAGTTGCAAGCTTGACGATTGATGGTTGGTGAAATGGGGCAGACTTATTCTGTTTTCAGGCCTTTGTCGCCTGTACTCTGAGCGTAGAACCGTGACAGTTCAGATGCGGGTGTATTCGCGGGAACGTGGCGAATATGCCGACGCTTGGAGGGGACATTGAAACGAAGGCTTCAGTTGTCTCATGAGATATTGTATAAACGCAGGCGTCGTGTCACGATGAAATGGAATTCGTCAAACGTAAT
>CALSLT010000002.1:205000-391253 GCA_943787265.1 uncultured Planctomycetaceae bacterium
ATGACATGTAGCAGGCCGCCAGCCCACTGCGGCGACCTCGCGAACGCAATGTATATTCCGTCGGGCGACCAAACGGGTTCGATATCGAAGCCCGGCGCCGAAGTCAGGCGTGTCATTGTGCCGCCCTTTGAGGGAAGCCTCCAGATCGCTCCCTGATAAGTCAGGGCAATCGATTTTCCGTCCGGTGACAGCCGCGGATAGACCGCCCCGAAAGCAGCTGGCGGCCGAGTCGTCGGCACTGGAGATTGCTCCGCCGAAGGTTGGGAACCTCGCTGAAGACACAATGCGGCGACAAGAATCAGAAGCGTTCCAGCAACGGCGACGAACTCTCGCATGAGAGTCTCCTGCGCGAAGAACTGCACGAGCATGGCGAGTCAGTAGCGGCAGGGTGACTGGGCGGGTCTCACGATTCCAGTCTGCGAGAGCGATTGTTACGGTGAAGTTCCGCCTTCACCTTTCCAGGGAGTTTGCCATGAACCGCTCTTTCACAACGGCATGTGTTTCTTTGTTGATGATCTTTCATTCGACCTGCTCAGCTCAGGATGGTTTCGCGAAGACGACCGCAGTTTATAAGCAGGTGGGTGATCTGAAGATTCACGCTGATGTCTATCGTCCAGAGAATAAAGAAGTGCTGCCGGTCGTCGTGTGGATCCACGGTGGCGCGTTGATCATGGGCCATCGCGAAGGGATCAGTGGGCGAGTCAAGAAATGGGCGAAAGAGAATGGTTGCGCTTTGGTTTCGATCGACTACCGACTTGCTCCTGAAACAAAGGTGCCGGCGATCATCGAAGACTTGGAAGACGCGTTTCGATGGGTTCGCGGAAGAGGGGCGAAGCAGTTTCATCTTGATTCAAATCGCGTCGCGGTGACGGGCGGTTCGGCCGGAGGTTACATGACGATGACGGCGGGGTATCGAGTGAAACCTCGCGTGCAGGTGCTGCTTTCTTTTTGGGGATACGGTGACCTGGTCGGTGATTGGTACAGCAAGCCGAGTCCTCATCCACGACACAATCAACGAAAAATCAGCAAAGAAGAGGCATGGAAGCAGATCGACGGGACGGTGATTTCAGACTCGCGGGATCGCAAAGGCAACGGCGGCATCTTCTATCAGTACTCGCGCCAGACGGGGCTTTTTCCGAACGTCATCAGCGGCTGGGATCCTCACAAGACTCCGGAAAAGTTCTACCCCTACATGGCCGTCAAGAATGTCACGAGTGATTATCCACCAACGGCGATGATCCACGGGACGGCCGACACCGACGTGCCCTACGTCCTGTCGACAATGATGGCCGACGAGTTCAAGAAGCACTCCGTCCCGCACGTCATGCTCACGGTTCCGAACGGTGAACACGGCTTGGGCGGCGGCGATCCGAAAGTCATTGAAGAGGCAAACCGGCAAGGCTTCGAATTTCTCGGCAAGTACTTGCTGGGGCGGTGAGGTTTGCCATCCTCTTGGGCTTGTGGAAGCAGGTACAAAACCGGGCTGCAAAAACTGACCAACAAAATCTGCTGCTCTTCAGGGAAAATTACGGTCTTTCGGCATTTTGTAGCTTTTGCTATGACTCGGCTTCATGACCGGGGGCACGGTGTGTTGGTTCCTCGGCCAAAATGGGGGAGTTTGCCTGGATGATCGGAGACCGATCAGGGTGAACGGTTTGTCGGGAAAGGATTCCCATGCAGAATATCTGGAAGATTGTTTCGCTGGCCGGTGTTGTCGGTATTTGTTTTCTGATCGCTTTGATGGCTCAGAACGGGCTTCAGAATGGTCAACAGGTTGCTGATTCCGGAGATCCCGCGACGGACACGGCCGTCGATCTCGGCGACCCCGCTCCGACCGCGGTTGAATGGCCGAATTCTGATGATCAGTGGGAGCCGGACGTCGCTCAGAATGAGCCGCCTGTTGCCGATGAGCCGATTATCGATCCGTTTGCCAATGACAATCGGCAGCCCGAGATGGTCGACCCGTTTCCTGTCGCCGAGGTTGAAGCTGAACGTCCAGCTTTTCCTGAGATCCCGGAACTCGGTGAGCAGAATCTGGCAGCCAGTAACCCATTCCCTGACGAAGCAGGAAATCCATTCGCCAGCGAAGAAGTAACGTCATTCAACCCCGTCGACCTTGGCCCCGAGCCGTTCGCTGCTCCGCCGGTTGATGAAGGTCCCGATCCACGCGCGTTAGCTCTGGCTCTGATGCAGAAGTCTTACGAGGCGATCGACGCTTCGGAGCTGCTGTTTGCTCGTGACAATGCGGTGGCTGCTGGCAAGTTTGACGTTGCCTGGGGACCGTTGGAAGAAACTCCTGCGAACCTGGTCGCGAGAATCGATGGGATGCTCAAGGCAGCCGAGCTGCTGAACGTCGCGGAAGCGGCGGCCGAACCTGAACCATTTCCGAGTGGCATTCTACCGGTCGCTGCTGAGGAGCCATTCCCGGCGGAAGAGCCAGCACCTGCGTTGGTAACAGAATTTGGTCCCGACCCGTTTGCCGACACGCTGCCGGATACTGCTGATCCGCTGCCGACAATTAATCTGCCTGAGCTTGATGAGCCCGCGGCATTCGAACCGTTTGCCGAAGTGCAACCAGAGCCTGAACCGTCAATCGAACTTCCCGCTCTTGCGGAACCGCTTGCTGAGCCGTTTCCTGCGATTGCCGAACCTGAGTTGGTTGCCGTTCCTGTTGAGCCAGAGCCTGCTCCGCTCGAGGAACCTGCTCCCGTCGTCGTAGCGGCTGAGCCTGCTGTGAATTCAGCGTTCGCTGCGAAACCGGATGTAACAATTCGCAAAGTCGCTCCCGCCGAAGCGACGATTGGCGACCCGCTGATTTACTCGATTGAGATTTCCAACAACGGTGAGACCAACGCCTCAGAAGTGATCGTCGAAGATCGGATTCCAACCGGATGCAAGCTGGTTGGTACGATTCCGCAAGCCGAACTGATTGGCTCGAAGATTTTGTGGCGACTCGGACGTCTACCGGCCAAGTCAGACCAGAAACTTCTGATCAAAGTTGTCCCGTTGGAAGAAGGTGAAATTGGTAGCGTGGCGACTGTTAACTTTGTCGCTGAAGTGTCAACGAGCACGTCGGTAAAACAAGCTGCGAAACCGGAGATCAAGCTGGAAGTTAAGAATCGTGAGACCGCAAAGGTTGGCGAAAATGTTCTATTCCGATTCCGAGTCGCCAATGAAGGCAGCGCGGACGCTCAGGATGTCAGTTTGCAGGACATCGTGCCTGTCGGTTTCGAACATCCCGCAGGTAAAGATGTCACTTACGAAATCGGCGATCTACCAGCCGGAAAAGCGATCGATATCGATCTTGAACTAACCGCAGTGAGCCCCGGGCAGCACGTGAATCGAGCGATCGTTAAGTCTGGCAAAGATTCGAAGGTCGAAACCGCAGCGGCTGTGGAAGTCGTCGAGGCAAAAGGGCTGACCATCCAGTCGCCACCGTCACGACCTCAAACGGTTGCTCAAAAGACGAGTCACGAATTTACCGTCACCAACGAATCCACTCAGCCGATCGTTGGCGCCGCCGTCAACGTGATCCTGCCTCAGGAACTGGCATTCGTTTCGGCGTCAGGCAACGGTTCCTTCACAAAGGCGTCGAACTCGATCCGCTGGGATTTGCCCGTCGTTCAGCCGAACGAAACGGTGACCTTTGCCACGACGGTGATTCCGAGAACTTACGGAGTACATCGCAGCCGAGTGCAACTGATTCAGCCGGATCAACCGATGGAGCAGACTGATTCGCTCGTCGAAGCCAGCGGGATCGCGGCGTTGCGATTAACACTCGAAAACGCTCCCCCCACGGTACTGCCGGGTGAAGACTTTGTGGTCGACTTCTCACTCATTAACAAAGGCACCGGTCCGGACAGCAACGTCCAGTTCTCGCTGGTTTTGCCGACCGGAGTTGACTTTGTGTCGGCTCGCGGGCCGGTTCGGAATCTTCCGCCGAAAACTGCTGTCGGTGGCCGAGCCGTGGGCTTTGCGACGATCCCGGAAATTGGCGAAGGAGCGAGTGTCGATTTCAAGGTGACTCTGCGATCTCGGAATGCCGGACAGCCAAAGATTCGAGCAGAAGTTCGATCGGATCAGCTCAACGATGCCGTGGCGACGGAAGCGGCGATCGAGATCCTCGACACGACTCCGTAGTTGGTCGTGACGACTTAAGAATCGCAAAGTGCGAAGAGATCAAACACGCAGAGGACTGAGAGAGAGTGGTATTCTTTCTTCGTCCTCTGCGTGTTTTACTCAGCGTCCCTCTGCGATTTTTTCTTGCGGATAAGGTTTTGACCGGCCTTCTTGCTCTTAGACGCTGCCGGCTTGCTCTTGCCTTTTCGTTCGACCGTATTTCTTCCGCCACGCTTTCGGCCGCTGTGTTTGCCAGCATTTTTTCCCTGTGGCTGCGTAACTCGTTCCAGCAGAGTTACGGTTTCGATGTGGGCGGTGTGTGGGAACATGTCGACCGGCTGGATTTCAACGATTCGATAGCCCGACTGTGTGAGGACTTCCAGGTCGCTCGCCAGCGCCTGCGGGTTGCATGAAACGTTGATGATGCGTCGAGGTCGTAATCCTCGGGCAAGAATCTTGACTGCCCACTCCGGGCACCCATCGCGCGGCGGATCAAGAATCACCGTTTGAAACTTCAACGAACGCGGTACGCCTTTGAGAAAACCCTGCACGCGACTTTGTACGAAGCGACAGCGAGGGATTTTGTTTTGACGCAGAGTCTCCATTCCATCGGCAACGGCTTTGGGATTTTCTTCAACGGCGGTGACTCGATGGCCGGCCGCGGCCAGCGGAATCGAGAACAGACCGACTCCCGAATACAGATCGAGGATTGAGCTGTCCGTCGCGTCGGGGACATGCTTCTGCACGAGCTTCAGGAGCTGGCTCGCGCAGTAAGCGCTTGTTTGAAAGAAAGCGTCTGGCGAAACGTGAAATTCGACGCCGCCTACTGATTCGATAAGTCGAGGCTCGCCCGCCAGGCAGCGGGTTTCGCGTCCGATGTACGTGCTTTTGGGATCCGCCTGAATGTTGAGATGGACGCCTGCCACGCCGGGAATGTTGAGAAAGGCGGTCTCGACGCCTCGAAGTTCGGGAATCTGATCGGCAGTTACCACAAGCACAATGTGGGATTGCTCGCCGTTCCCGGCCGTGCGTACGAGAACGCTTTTGAGTCCAGGCACGGAAGAGTCTTCGCTGGCTCCCGGAACATTGCGTTTGCGCAGCCATTCAAAAGCACGCCGGGCAATTTCGTCACCAGCGGGGTGGTGCACCGGGCACTCGTGAATCTGCTCCACTTCTGTGCTGTGCTCTTTGTGGTGGCAGAGGTGCAGGTTGGCGGTCCGTCCGCGACCGAAGTCAACGACCGAGTAGTGAATTTTGTTCCGAGTTCCCCACGGTTCTGGAATGCCGATCAGCGGCTCGATGGGGAGCCCGACTCCCGGCAGCTTGTGTTCGAGTGTTGCGCGAAGCAGTTCTTCTTTCCAGTGAAGCTGCTCGCCGTAATCGATGTGCTGCCAGATGCAGCCGCCGCATCTTCCAAAGTGTCGGCACTTCGGAGTCACTCGTGTTTCAGCAGTCTTGACGACCTTGATGACCCGTGCACGGCCAAACTTCTTGCCCACGGTGACAATCTTTGCTCGTACCGTTTCGCCAGGGATTCCGCCGGAAACAAATACAACGTAACCATCAAGGCGGGCCAGTGACTGACCTTCCAGAGTCATCGACTGAATCGACAGCTCGACTTCCTGCCCAACCGTGATGACTGAGCCGTTGACCTCAATGCTCTCTCTCTTTGAATTCGGTTTCTGAGTGCGTTTCCAGGGAGAGTCTGCAGGAGTGTTGCGGGGGTTCATGGCGAGGGTTCAATTTCCAGCGAGCGGCGGCTCGCCATTGGTAGACCTGTATGGTCGAGCGATTTCGTAGGACGCGGACTTATGTTGTTGAGTGCGGAAGTCTGGTCGGGCTTCGGGACGCCATCAAGTGGGAGCGTTATCAAGGTTGTGCGGGCCAAAACTTCGAGGCAGCAAGTCTCGCATGGAAACTCGAATGTCATCCGGTCCGTCGCAAACGCAGATGACGTCGATGTCTGGTGAGAACTCCGTGACGAACTGGCGACATGCTCCGCACGGAGCAGTCGGTTGTTTCGTCGCTGTATAGATCAGCAGCGTTGTGAACTCACGACAGCCAGCACTGACCGCCTGGCCGATCGCGTTCCGTTCGGCACAGATGGTTAATCCGTGAGAGGCGTTCTCGACATTGCATCCGGCGAAGATTTGGCCTTCATTCGTAAGTACGGCTGCTCCCACAGAGAAGTTGCTGTACGGGCACCACGCGTATCCCGACGTATCGACGGCGGCTTGTTTAAGAGCGGCGAATTGAGAATCCGAGAGGGACATAACGAACGTCTAACAAGACCCAGCAGGGGCGTTGGCTGTTGAGTGATTTTGAGAATGCTAGAACAATGATTCGTCGGTTGTCGGTCCACGTCGAGCTTTTGTTTTTTTGGCGGTGGTCGCCGGTTTGTCTGAGCCGCCAGGTTTCGCCTCAGCGGCAGGTGAATCGAACGTCGCCGAGGCATCGAAACTTTCTGTTTCGACAGTGCCGTCTTCAGCGACGCTGGTGAGCACTTCGATCCGCTGCTCGGCCTGTTCAAGCACCTGGTAGCAGTTTCTAAGCAGAGAGATTCCACGCTCGAACTGCTGCATGGATTCTTCCAGAGGCAGCGATCCATCTTCGAGATGTCCGACGATGCTCTGCAACTCGACGATCGACCCTTCAAACGAAGGAGCTTCGGTCTCAGTCTGTTCTTTTTTCGACGTTCGCCCAGCCACGGTGCCGTTTCCTTATGGAGCCTTCTGCTGAATGAAGACTGCTGTTTGTATCTGCTTGAGTTGGTGCCTGATCTGCGGCGAGCCCATATTGACGCTCTTTTCAGGACGGCCGTAGATTACCGGCAAACGGCTGGGAGTTCTCCCGACCGATGCTTCTCCTTCGGAATTCCACAGCAATTGTCGGCGAATTGGCTTTTGAATCGGCAGGCATATGTCTTGTTCGAATCCCAGCCGACGCTGCCTGGCAGGTGGGAGTGCTTGATTCAGGTTGGGTCGGGTGTCCAGGAGAGCCTACCAGGAACGCATGGAGACGCGGTGGATAGTTTGCAGGATCACAAACAGCAGTCGTCGGCCCCAGTCGTCACCGAAATTGTGCGGTATCTCGCCAAACGGCCGGGGATCGGGCCAGGCTCCCGCGTACTCCTCTGCGGCGTGCCAAACGCGGAGCTGATTCAAGGGTTGACGGACCTCGGGCTGCTGGTCACCTGCACTGATGAAGAAAATGCCGACCTGTTGCAGGAAATGATTCCCGAAGCTGATTGTTGCGAGGGGAACGTTCCGCGCGAGCAGTTTGATCAATCTGATTCCGGTTTTGACCTGGTGGTGGTTCGGGCTGCAGCAAAGACCGACTGCGAAAGTGTGTTCTCAAGGCCTCACATGATGGAACTGGCCAGTCGGCTGGCCTGCGTTCAGCCTGGCGGCGTGCTCGTGCAACTTGGAGGAAGCTATTTGGCCGAGGACACCGAGGCGACGCATCCTCGGCAATGTTGTCTCCGACAGCTCAACATGTTTCCCGGGCGAAGTTCGATTTGTACCTTCGCCAGCCAGAGCCGACTGAAATTCTCTCGCAAAGGCGGACGTTTTGCGGTGTCACTGAAGATTCCCAACAAGCGGTTGTCGCCGTTCGAATGGGACGTTCTGGCCATGAATGCTGCTCGGCGGTTGCCGTCGGACTGTTGCCAGACGTCGTCCAGCATCAGCGACAAGGATGTTGCCCGCGCAGCGTAGATCGACGATCTCGGTGGAAGCGTGCGTTTTGCGGTTGGAAAACCAGGTTCAAGTTCTGACGATGCTCGCTGGACCTAACAGACTCCGCCCATAGCGACGGCATTGGTCGAGGCGGACTGACTGGAATCTGCGGCATAATCCGCACTCGTCGGCCCGGCCGCGATCCGGATGCAACGAATTGTCCAGATTCGCCGCGCAATGAATCTTTCGCGCGGCACGTTTACTCGTTTCGTAAGCGTTCTGCATTGGATACGATCGCTGGCTATCGTTTCCGTCGTTGTCGAGCGACGGTAAGATCTGTTGATCCGTGCTCTGGGGAGAATCTGTCTTTATGCCCGTGCGACTGGTGCCCGTCTCGTCTGGAAAGGCCATTAAGCTGGACAAACCTGTCCTGCTGATTGGACGGAATCCGGACTGCGACGTGATCCTGAAGCAAAGTCGCAAGGTGTCACGAACTCACTGCCTGCTGGCATGCGTTGAAAACACGATCGTCGTGCGGGATTTGGGCAGTACGAACGGCGTCTGGCTCAATAGTCAGAGGGTCGAAAGAGAGTCGCAACTTCGAGTTGGTGATGAGCTTTCAATTGCAGACGTGCGGTACAACCTCGTCAGAGTTGAAAAGAAGAATGGTCTGAGCGAAACGCCAAACGCTGAAGTCCCGCAGGTCAGATCGCAGAACCAGAGACGCGAAGGGCAAGCTGCTTCGCCGCGCACCAGACGTAAGCAGGTAGATGCCGGTCAGGACGTCCCTGTCGCGATTCCGGACGAAGATGACAGCTTTCTGGTCGAAGCGTCAGCACCTCGGTTGCCACGAGTTTCGCCGGAAGCGATCAAGGCTGCGGCTGATGACAGTGTGGGAGAGGCGCGTCGAAACAGCGACTCGAGTTCTGCGCCTCAGTCGGGGGATGATTCGGAATTCGATCTGCCCGAACCGCTAGACATGGGTGACGATTACGAATCAGGCGTCGACGGGACGGCCGAGCCGGATGACAGTTCGTACGACGCACCGATTATTCCGTTGGATGATTGAGTAGCCAGCGAAATTGCCATTGCGGACGTAACCGGTATTTCATCCTGCACCCGGATTCCCGAATCCAGTCTTCGGAAGGCGTTGCCGCTAAGGGCATTATGAGTTATCTCAATCCGCTGCAGCCCGTATGATGAGCCGTCTAACTCCCACGTGGCATTCACTTTGTTTATTGGTCGATTGACCATATTTATCAAGATTCGTTTCGAGCATTCAAAAAATGAGTCGCCTGGTTGTCGACAATTGACAGACTGGCATGATTCAACGGAGGTCACCATGCGTCCCGGACCTGTAATTGTAGCGATTCTCTCGTTGATCCTTTCGATCATGGGGGTTGCTTGGCTGGCGCAAAGCCTTGTCGAATCGACCATCGTGTCGGGGCAGCAACCGGTTACGAAGATCGAAGATCAGCCTGATTTTCCGAAACCGTCGGAAACTGGACCACACCCTAAGATCAACTTCGAAGAGACAATGTATGATTTCGGCACTCGCCCAAGGTACTCCAAGGGGGCTCACAAGTTTGTGGTCACCAATACCGGGGAGGCACCGCTTAAACTTAAGACAGGACGGACAACCTGCCAATGCACATTGGGAGAGCTTGGTCAGAACACGGTGGCTCCGGGCGAGTCGACAACAATCGAGTTGAGCTGGGAGATCAAACAGGCTGGGCCTGGATTTCAACACTCCGCACAGATTCACACAAACGACCCGTCAAACACGGCCCAGACGCTGGTTGTAAAAGGGTTCATCGGAGTCGATCTTGCCGTGTGGCCAGAAGGCCGCTGGTCGCTCGGCTCCATGAAGGTCGACGGGGATGCAAAAATAGATGGCTACGTCTATTCACAGATTTCCGAAAATCTGGAAGTAACAAAGGTCGAGTGCAGCCATCCGGGACTGAAATTCGAGATCAGTTCGCTGAACGCGGAAAATCTGGTTGGACTCCAGTCAAAGTTAATGCAGGAAGCTGCAGAGCCGCCTGACCCACACGGGGGTGATGCTCCGCCGAAAGCTCCGGATCTGAAGGCCGCCGCCCGGATCAGCGTGAGCGCGAACAATCAGATTCCTGCTGGTCAGTTTTCGATTCCCGTGACGATTCACACCAATCTGGAAGAGACGCCTACTCTGTCGACCGCAGTTAGCGGAGTTCGTCCAGGACCGTTTCAGCTCTTTCCTCTGCCTGGCACAGTCTACCGCCACGGGGGCATGATGATTGATGCCGGCGCAATTTCAGCTTCAAAAGAACACACGGCAGGGGTCTTGGTCATCTGTCGTGGCTTCAATGAAGAGTTGAAGTTAAAGGAAGTCGTCACTGATCCGAATTGGCTGAACGTCGAACTGGAGCCTGCTCCCGGCGAGGGTGACATTCGTCGATATCGCCTTCTGCTGAAGTTCCCGGCGGGTCTGCCTGCGGTCTTCAGGACGATGGACAATCCTGCAACATTGAAGTTGCGGACGAATCATCCTGATGCAGAGATTCTTAACCTGAAAGCCGCTTTCGTCGTCGAGGGATAATCATGCGTGCGAGTTCATGGATCGGACTTTCTGCGGCAATTTTTCTTGGGGTTTGTTTCACGGGTTGTTCGGGTAAAGCCGAGCAGGGTGGCACAGACACAAGCTCCGCAGCTCCAAGCGATAGCGCAGCTTCTGAGCCTGCAGCTAACAGCGAGTCTGTACCAGCTGGGGATGTTCCCGATGAGGCCGAGCCGCCCGAAGGGCGCAACGGCGAGGCAGCGACTGGCAAGGGGCATTCGTCTGAGAACTCCGACCCGGCCTTCGGACCGTATTGCGATGGCTGGGAAACTCCTGCAGCGATTTTCGCGGCGACAGGTCAGATGCACGGCTACTTCGAACCATGCGGCTGCTCAGATCCGCAATACGGTGGAGTGTCTCGTCGAGCAGAACTCTTGCGGCAACTTGAAGAACGCAAGTGGCCGACGATTCCTGTCGACCTCGGCGGAACGATGAAGCGAGTCCGGCAGCAAAGCCAGTTCAAATTTCAAACGTTGCTCGCCGCGTTAAAGGACATGAAGTATCGGGCCTTGGCTCTCGGCACCGAGGAGCTGCAACTGGGAGCTGGGTGGCTGCTTTCACAACACGTACCGCACGATTCCGATCCTGAACTGTCTTTGTCGTTTCTGGCGGCCAACGTTGTTCTGTTCGGGACGGAGGATCTCGGCACGCCGGTGCATCATCGAATAGTCCAGGCTGGCGATCGCAAGATTGGCCTGACCGCGATCTACGATCCGAAACTCCTCGACGGCAGCGTCAATCTCGATCCTGATACCGTGAAGGTGATCGATCCTATCGAGCCGCTGAAGAAAGCGATCGCCGCTCTGCAGGCTGAGAAGGCCGATCTGATCGTGCTGCTTTCGCACTCGCGGCTGGCAACATCGCAAGAGCTTGCGAAACAGTTTCCCGAGATCCCGTTGATCCTCAGCACGGGCCCGATTGAAGAACCGCTCACCGATAATCCACTGAAAATTGGTGAGACGACACTCGTCACGGTCGGCCACAAAGGAAAGCACGCTGGTCTTGTTGGCTGGTATCCCGACGCGACGGGCGACAAGTTCAAGTTTGACCTGGTCAAGCTCGACGGGAAGCGTTTCAAAGACGACACACGCATGATCGAGCACATGAAGTTTTACCAGGACATGCTGAAGGATTCGCAGCTCGCCGAAACCGAACCCGCGTTGCAGCATCCCAGCGGCGCGAAGTTTGTTGGTGCTGAAAAGTGCGGTGAGTGTCACACCAAAGCCTTTGAGAAATGGAGCGAAACCGGACACGCGTCAGCATTCGACAGTCTTCGCGAAGGCCGGCGAGGAATCCCGCGAATGTTTGACCCCGAGTGCCTCTCCTGCCATGTCACCGGCTGGCACCCTCAGCAGGTCTTGAGATACGACTCGGGATACATCAACGAAAAACTGTCAGCTCACCTCTTGGGCAACCAATGTGAAAACTGCCACGGCCCCGGCAGCAAACACATCGAACTGATCGAGAACGACGACATCGCAGCCGCTCGTAAACTGGTCAAGGTTACGTTGAAGCAGGCTCAAACTTTCTGCTACGAATGCCACGACCTCGACAACAGTCCGCACTTCGTCTTCGAAGAATACTGGCCGAAAGTCGCACACCCAGGGCTCGACTGACGATCGGCCTGCTTTGTCTGAAATTCCCGCACGGCTACAAACTCGGACAAGTTCTGGTTGACCGACATGACATCGACAACGCAGCCTCAGGACAACTCACCGGCCGCGCCGCTAACTGATTTACGGCAATTGTTCCCGGCGCTGCACCTGCTTCGCGCATCCGGCCTGGCGATTGATCCCCGAAAGATGTTTCTGGGCGGCCTCGCTCTGGTTCTGCTCGCGGCTGGCAGTGGAGTGTTCGAGACGCTTCCGTTCGCGCCACGCGAAATCGTGAATGAAGACTTTAATCAACAGCGCAATTCGGTTTTCGGTCACGGGCTAGCTCTGGCAGGTTTCTTTCCGAGGCCACTGATCGAGTCATGGCTGTCGTGGGATGCTACCGCGTTCTCGTTGCTTACCCCGATTCGGACTGTGATCGAACCGGGCCGCGTACTTTTTCAGGCGGATCGATCGTGGCCGGCGTTGGCGTTCGCTTGGACGCAACTATTGTGGGCACTCATCGTTTGGTCATTCATCGGCGGAGCGATTTGCCGAATGAGCGCGATTCAATTTTCAAAGAGGAAACGAATTGGAATCAGAGATGCTTTGAAGTTTTCGCGACGACAACTGCTGGGGTATCTCATCGCTCCGCTTCTACCGCTGAGCGCCGTGTTGATTCTGCAAGGGATTAACTGGTTGCTCGGTTGTCTGGCTTCACTGACTTCTCCGTTTGGCGATGTGGTACTGGGACTTGGTTGGATTGTCGTCCTGTTCACCAGCTTTTTGATGGCGATGCTGGTTCTCGGACTGGCAACGGGCTGGCCGTTGATGATTGCTGCCATCAGCACCGAAGACAGCGACGGATTCGACGGGCTCAGTCGAGCGTTCGGGTACCTTGTTGATCGTCCCTGGCAAGCCGCCGCGTTTGCCGCAGTCAGTCTCCCAATCTTTGCCGTTTCAAGGTGTTTTCTGGCGATCCTAATTGGCCTGACCATCTCACTTGGCGCGAGTGCCGTTGAACGAGGCCACCACCTCGGCGATAGTGCCGTCGAACGCGGTTACGATTCCCAGACACTGAACACGTATTCGTTGCTGGATGTCGATTCGCCATCACATATTCCTGCTGGATGGATCGCGACCAAACTCGAAGATGATCTGTCGGGCGGTCGCGACTTTTTTTTCTGGCCTTCGCCCAGTCCCGTGAGCCTACCCATCATTGCCTGGACTTTGATCCCTGCGTTGCTGTACGTCGGGTTCGGACCGTCGTTTTTCTGGTCCGCAACAACGGTTAGCTATTTTCTTCTTCGACAATCGGACGACGGAACACCGCTGGATGCCGTCGTGGACTGGCCAGAGAAAGTGGAGTCTGAATCGCCGATAGCAACGGACACCGCCCCGATCGAAACTGCATCGGAAGGCGAGTCCTGAACATTTCGGATCGCCGCTTGAGGATCAGTCGGCCGGTTTGCCGCGGTCGACGAGCAGGATTCCGAACATCGTTAACACGCAGCCGGCAACGAGCGGCGATGTCACCGGCTCGGCAAACAGCATGACGCCGCCAATCGCGCACATGGCGTTCTGCGATGCGTTCAGGATGTTGAGAAACGTGACGGGAATTCTCTTCAGTGAACCTGCAACGGCGAAGAACGCAGCGGCGTTCATGACTCCGGCGCCGATGATTGCCGGCCAGTGGCCTTCGGAGAGCTTGAAGAGTTTTTCAGGGCCGTCGACAAGGAATGCATGAGCGGTCATCGTGACAGCTCCGGTTGTGCTAAGGACGACCAGTGATGACGGAATGGTCAACGTGCCGGTGACGAGCCGCCTCACCACGACACCGGTTGCTCCGTAAGCGACGCCTGACACGGCGGCTGAGAGAATCGCGAGCGCTGTCGTCTGCCATGAATCAGCATGGCCCATTGATGTTGTTGCCGAACCGGCCCCACTGCTCAGCATGCCCACCGCGACGATCAGAATTCCGATCGCCCCCATTGTTTTCGGCGTGATCTCTTCGCCACAGACAAGTCGCGACATCCAGGCCCCGGCGATAATCAACATCGAAAAACAGACTGGCACGGTGATGGCCAGGCCGCCGATGCTCAGCGACCACTGAAACATGAAGTTGCCGGCGTACTGCATGACCAGTCCTACCAGAATTAGTCGCCAGATCATTCGCCCAGGCGGGAGTCCCGGTTCGCCTCTTGACCACTGGACGAAGATCATGAACCAGGCGATCAACGCTGCGGGAATTGCTTTGTTCGCGGTGACCCAAACCGCCCAGCCGGGATCGTTCGGAATCGCCAGTTGTCGCAAAGCAAGATTGGCTCCGGAGTACCCGATCGCGGCGCAAATTCCGAGCAGAATTCCTATCCCCAGTTCGTCATCGACTCGCCGCGTCTTGTTTTCTGGTTGAGTGTCGTCTGCGGTTGTTGACGAGCGGTCACTCGACGAGGCGATGGCCGTGTCGCCCTGGCCGGTTTCCGAATTAGATTTCTGATTGATGGCCTCATCGTCGGACATTAACGGCTGATCCAGCACAAGTAGTTGAGTAAGGTCCGCACTGCACGGAGCGGTCTGCAGGCAGCGGAGCGACGACAAGACGCGGACACATCATCTGCGGTGAATGTTCGACGACGAAGTATCAGAGCAGATTCGGGCACGCCTGAGAACCTTCGCGTTGTGCGACGAAAATAACTGAATCGACCGTGTGGAGTTACGAGGACGAAAATGGATCGAACGCAGCATTGGAATCAGCGATACGAAACCGGCAGCACTCCCTGGGACAGCGGTCTGCCATCGGCAGAGCTTCGCCGCGTCATCGAGGAGTCAAATATTCAGCCGTGCCGTGTGCTGGAGCTCGGCTGCGGCACCGGTACGAACGCGATCCTGCTCGCCAGGCTCGGCTTCGAAGTCACCGCTGTCGATCTCTCGCCCCTGGCGATTGAACAGGCAGAACGGAAAGCCGCGGAAGCGGGCGTCGATGTGACCTGGATCTGCGGCGACGTTTGCTCAATCGAACGACAGTCTGAACCGTTTCCACTCGTCTTTGACCGAGGCTGTTTTCACTGCATTCGTCGAGACGTTACCGTCGACGCGATTCTGGAAGTGCTCGAACGAGTGACTACCGCCGGTTCGCAACTCATCGTCTTCACTGGAAATGCGAACGAGAAACGCGAGCACGGTCCGCCGGGACTTTTTGAAGAAGACATCCGAACGGACCTTGGCGGACTGTTTGAGATCGACCAGCTTCGGCCGTTCTACTTTGAGGACGCTGGCGGTGAACAAGGCCCGCTCGGCTGGAGTTGCCTGGCCACTCGACGATAGTACGTCGTCGCACCCGCGGTGGTTTCCTGCAGAGCCAGTCGCCTCTTAGAATGCCGCCTTTCAACGTGGTGGCGGAGCATTCTCTGTGGCATTGATCGATCTCGACATAACGATTGAACGTGGGCGGATCCCGGATTCGATCGACAAATTCCTGCACGAAGCGAACCTTCGAACAGAAGACTATCTTAATCACAGCCGAGTCCGTCCAGGCAGTTTCGTGCCGTCGGATTTTGTCGTCGCTTACTACGCACTGAAGGCCGTGATTGAAAAGAACCTCGCGCCCGGACGGCTGTTCTGCGAATGGGGCAGTGGCTTTGGAGTGGTCGCTTCGCTGGCTTCGCAACTCGGGTTTGATGCTTGCGGCATCGAGATCGAAGAAACGCTGGTCGACGCGGCTCGCGACCTGGCAGACGCTCATTATCTGGACGTCGAGTTTGCTCAGGGAAGCTACATTCCGGAAGGTGCCGACGAAGCTTCTGGCGGAGATCACGATCGTGAGGGCTTTGTCTGGGATGTCGAAGGCAACGACGCTTACGACGAGCTGCAAATTGGGCCGGACGAATTTGACGTCGTCTTCTGTTACCCGTGGCCGAGTGAAGAAGAAGCGACGGGGCGGCTGTTCGACTATTGTGCGTCCGAAGGGGCGTTGCTCCTGACGTACACCCAACTGGACGATGTTCGGATCCGCCGCAAAGAAGGTGATCCGGAAGATTTGTACTAGCAGCTCGAAATCGTCGCTCCACTGTTGGCAATTACTTCTCCCTCGAATTCGTTTTGTGAAGGAAGCGTTTCGTGTCATTGCGTCTTGTCATGCTGGGAACGGGATCGTTCGCTTTGTCGACGTTCCAGGGACTTTACGAAACCTCGCACGAGATCGTCGGTCTGGTCACACAACCTGACCGTACTGGGCGGGGACACCACAAACACGTCAACCCGATGAAGGAACTGGCGACCGAGCACGGGACTCCCGTTTTTCAACCGGCCAAAGCGAACGAACCCGATTCGCTGGAGCGTTTGCGCGAGTTCGACGCCGACTTGTTCGTCACCGCGGCGTACGGTCAGATTCTGTCGGCCGAGTTGCTGAGCATCCCGAAGCTCGGCGCGATTAACGTTCACGCTTCGTTGCTGCCGAAGTACCGAGGTGCCGCTCCGATCCAGTTCGCAATTATTAACGGCGAAACAGAAACAGGCATCACGATCTTCCGCATCGAACCAAAGCTCGACGCGGGGCCGGTTCTCGGCGTCGTGAAAACGGATATCGATGCAAAAGAAACTTACGGCGAACTACAGGACCGTTTGGCGGGACTAGCCGTGCCACTGACGTGCCAGGTCGTGGATGGTCTCGCGGCGGGGACGGCTCAGGAATCCGTGCAGGATGCGAGCCTGGTGACCAAGGCACCTCGCCTTGAGAAGACCGATGGAATGATCCCGTGGCAAAAGTCGTCCCGGCTGGTCGGCTGTCACATTCGAGGCGTACAGCCCTGGCCGAAGCCTTCGACTGTGCTGCACTCAGGAGATGCTTCGTTACGACTACTCGTGTTGGATGTTGAGTCGTCGGATCACGCCGTCACCGGAGAGCCAGGTACGGTCGAAGTGGTCGACAAAAAACGGTTGTTTGTGAAAACGGCGGATGGAAGTGTTGAAGTGCTATCACTTCAGCCGGAAGCCAAGCGGCCAATGAGTCCGGCCGAATTTCTTAACGGTAAGACAATCTCAGCGGGCGATCGCTTTGCGCTTCCAGCCGAGCTGGCATAGTTTCAAACGTGAGTTCGCGACGAACATTCACCGAGGTCACCGATGAAATACGCAGCCGCTGTCATAATCGTGTTTACTCTAACGGCTCTTTCTCCCTGCCAGAGTGCAGAACCGTGGCAGCGGCACGCCATCGATGACTCGTCGCGTGGTGCCGACGGAGTTCGCCTGGCGGACGTTAATGGGGACGGGCATCTCGACATCACAACCGGCTGGGAAGAAGGCGGAGTGATTCGTGTTTACGTGAATCCGGGACCGAGCAAAGCCGCGGCAAAGTGGCCCGCCGCAACCGTCGGCACTGTGAAGTCACCGGAAGACGCAGTTTTCGCGGACCTCGATGGCGACGGAGCATTGGATGTGGTTAGCTCGTGCGAGGGGAAGACTCGTACCATGTTTTTTCATTGGGCACCGAAGTCTGCGGAGGACTACCTCAAGTCGGAGTCATGGCAGACGGAAACGGTGCCGTGCTCGGCGAAGCAGCAGTCATGGATGTTTGCTTTGCCGCTCGACGTTGATGGTCGAAACGGAATCGACTTGATCGTTAGCTCAAAGGGTGAAAATGCTTCGATCGGGTGGCTGGAGTCGCCAGCAGATCCTCGAAACGTGTCCGACTGGAAATACCATCGATTAAGAGATGCCGGATGGATCATGTCGCTTGTCGCGTACGACATGGACAATGACGGCGATCTGGACGTCGTCGCGTCTGACCGAAAAGGAAGCAAACGGGGTGTGCTCTGGCTGGAAAATCCCGGAAAAGAAAACGCGGCATCTGGTGCGGCCTGGATCGACCATTCAATCGGTGGCGCAAGTCGCGAAAACATGTTCGTCGATGTGATCAGCCATCGAGGTAAATCGGCTGCCGTACTGTCGGCGGTGAAGCCTGCAGGACTGGTCCGGTTTCAGAGGTCCGAATTTGCGGGCCCAGCAAGAGCCACCGCGGAAGGGCCGGGCTGGAGCGGCTACACGATTGAGATCCCTGGCGAAAAACTTGGCACTGGAAAATCAATTCGATCTGCGGATGTAAACCTGGACGGTAACGAGGATCTGGTTTACTCGTGCGAGAAGGCAAACGGCGCGAAGCACGGAGTCGTCTGGCTGGACATGACCCAGGAAGGTTTGAAGATCCGACCAATCAGTGGCCCGGAAGGCGTCAAGTTTGACCTGATTCAGATGGTCGATCTGGACGCGGACGGCGACCTCGACGTCATCACTTGCGAAGAGCGGACGAACCTCGGTGTCTTCTGGTACGAAAACCCGACGCGCTGACGTCAGTATGGTGGAATCAACGTCCTGCAGGAGGGCCACCAGGGAAGCAAGCACCTTCCAGCGTTCCAGCTCCTGCACAGAAACCATAAAATGGTTTAACCGGGCAGCATGCGGCCGCCGGTCTTCATGAAGTGCTCAGCCAGTTCAAGAACGGGGCCTTCGATCCCATTTTCGGACATATTCTGCACAGCGGCGTCGACGTCGTATTCGACTCTGCGGAATGAAACTTCACCGTCTTCGATCACGCAGTAGGCGGCGCGAGGATCGCCGTCTCGGGGCTGACCAACACTGCCTGGGTTAATGACCTTCGTATCGCCGACTTCGACGCAAAACTGGGTGTGCGAATGCCCGACGATGACGTAGTCAGCTTCAATGCCTCGCAGACGAGCTTTCCATCCTTCGGAGTCGTCTTTCAGGTATTCGTCGAAAGGGTCTCGCGGCGTGGCGTGCACGAGGTAAAAGATTTTCCCATCGAGTTCGACGCGTCTTGTAACAGGTAGTCGGCCTAAAAACTTCAGATGAGAATCGTTGAGCTTTTCCCAATGGACTGGCCGAGCCATCCCGGCCAGTCGCGAAAGTCCTGTCTTCTTCTTGACCGGAATTCGCTGCGCGACCGCGTGGTCGTGGTTTCCTCGGATCGCCGCGTGGACGTTCTTGCGAACCCATTCGATGCACGGAACGGGATCGGTGGCGTAGTCGACGAGGTCGCCAGCAAACAAACACGCATCGAAGGACTCGTCGATCGCCTGCAGCGCCTGCCAGTTTGAATGAATGTCTGCGAGCAGAAGAATTTTCATTGCCAGCGATATTCTTCAGTCGAAACGCCTTCGAGACGTGCCGACGAAAATTGAGCGAAGATGAATCTGCAGCGTGATTTGCAGCAGGGCCCGATCAGAATTCCATGCTATCGACATCGTTCCCGGGACGCGAATCCGTTGTCACCGGATTTATGCTGCCGCCCAGCAGATTTCAAACAACCGTTCTGATCAATCCGATTCTCATGTTCCGTGAAGGGCAACGCGTGCATCCGCTATGGCTGGCTTCCCCTTGCACACAGTCGCAAATGTGGAGTCGAGTGACTGTTGCTGGCTCTTTCGTCGCCCCGATAGGAGTAAGGATTACCGAAGAGAATCTGCCGCGTGGAATCCGTCTTGATGAGCAACTCAGCCAGTAGCGACGCAGAATCCGAAGCGACGACTCAGCGGTCGTTGTGGATTCTTGATCCGGTTCGGGATCTTCTGCTGTTTGTGGCGACGCCGTTGTTGATCCTGCCGCTTGCCTGGGCGATTCGTGCATCAGCATCCGATCAGTTTTTCGCATTGATCGTCGCGGCGTTTGGACAGGTCGGCCACAATCTGCCGGGATTCATCCGCGCGTACGGTGACCGCGATCTGTTTCGGCGATTCCGGTTTCGCTTCATCGTCGCTCCGGTACTGTTGGGGGCGGCGTGCCTGTTCGCGGCCTTTTACAACATTCACGCGTTGATTCTGGCGAGCGTGGCGTGGGCGATCTGGCATGCTCTCATGCAGACGTACGGGTTTATCCGCATCTACGCGGCGAAAGCTGGAGAGACTTCGGCTTTCGATCGGCGACTCGATTTCAGTGTTTGCCTGCTGTGGTTCAGCGGGGCGATTTTGCTCAACGAGAATCCGTTGCTGCTGATGCTCATCCGCTGGTATCGCTGTGGTGGATTTTTGATTCCGGCGAGCTGGATCGACAGCCTCCAGGGGATCTGGTGGGGGCTTCTTGCCATCGCGACGGGGCTGTGGATCATTCGTCTTGGCTTTGGCTGCTTACGAGGTGCTCCGCCGAGCCCGGTCAAACTTCTCGTTACGGTTTCAAGTATCGGCTTCTACTGGTTCGCGTACTCGATCGCCGGAAACATCCTGGTCGGTGCCGCGATGTTCGAAGTTTTTCACGACGTGCAGTACCTGGCCATCGTCTGGTTGTTTAACCGTCGACGAGTCGAGCAATCAGACAACGCTGGAGCATTCTTCAAGTTCGTCTTCGGTCGGAGCGGAGCGTTGATCGGGATCTATGTCGGTCTGTGTTTTGCCTTTGGAAGTTTCCGCTTTCTTGAATACGGACTGGCGGATGGACCAGCCCGAAATGTAATCCTCGCGTTTCTGGCAACGTCGGGATTGCTCCACTACTACTACGATGGTTTTATCTGGAAGATTCGCGACACAGACACCAGCCAGGGGCTTGGCTTGAGCAACGGTCAAGGATCGTTGCTCGATGTTCCGGCTCTGCTGCATGCTGGTAAGTGGGCGATTGGCCTGACGCCGGTCGTCATTCTGACGCTGGTTGAAATCAACGCGTCGCCCAACGTAGCTCAGCGAAGTGTCAATCTGAGCCTCTCGCTGCCGAACAGTCACTCGGCGCAGGTCGAGGCGGGGCAGAAGTTGGCTGCAAACGACAGACTGACGGAATCGGTTCTGAAGTTTCAGCGTGCGCTTGAGATTGAGCCGACTGATCATCCGACACGCGTTCGGCTCGCGGAAGTCCTACACCAGCGAGGCCGGATCAACAACGCGTTGCAGGAATGCGCACTCGTCATGAAGGTTCAGCCGGACAACATCGAGTCTCGCCTTCTTGCAAGTCGGCTTCTCGCGGAGTCAGGCAATCCGGCAGCCGCCGAGACGCAGCTCCGAGAAGTGCTTTCGAGAAAGCCAGACCTCGTTGACGCACGCACGAATCTGGGCATCGTTCTGGCGACGGTCGGACGACTGGATGAGTCGGTGACCGAGTTCAGTCGTTCGTTGAAACTTCGCAGCGACCCTGACGTACATTTCAATCTCGCGAACGTGCTGGCTCAGCAGGGAAGTCGCGCCGAAGCTCGCCGTCACTACCAGCATGCTCTTTCATTGCGGCCAGACTTTGCAGCGGCCGACAGAGCGCTCAAGCGATTGATTAGCGACTCTCCGGAATTTAACACGCTTTAAGTGCGCTTATCTTTCCTTCCGATCGTGAATCCGCGTTGCTACAAAGTAGCGATACTTGGGGCCGTGAATTCCCTGCCCGATTCATGATCTACTGGAAAGTCATCCTAATGAAATACCTGCTCGTGTTCTCGTTGATTGTGTCCGCGGCTGGCAGCGGCTCATTGGCTGCGGATGGGCAGCCTGTTTCTGCTGACGCGAGGCTGAAGTTCGAAGGAAAAGTGGCGTTCGTCGAAGGCCCTTCATGGCACCCGACCGGGAACGTCTACTTCAGCGACATTCCCAACGAGCGGATTATGCGTCGGGATCGGAACGGCGAGATTCATGTTTTTCGAACGTCGTCCGGTTTCACAAACGGAACCTGCTTCGATCTTCAAGGGCGAATGATCTGCTGCGAAGGCGGCGGTGCTCCGAGCAAACGCCGAGTCACACGACTCGAACTCGACGGTACAATCACCGTTCTCGCCGACAGCTTTGAGGGGAAGAGGATCAACTCGCCAAATGATTGCACCGTCGATGCGAAGGGCCGCGTCTACTTCACGGACCCGCGATATCGCAGCCGCGCCGGTCTTGAGCAGATTGATGCCGACGGCCGGGAAGTCGAAGGCGTTTACCGGATCGATGATGTCGGCAAGGTCGCGAGAATTCTTTCCCACGAAGTTCAACGCCCAAACGGGATCGCGATTTCACCGGACCAGAAGTTTCTCTACATCGCTGATAACAAGAACGATAAGCCGACCGACAATCGCAAGCTCTGGCGTTTCGATTTAAAGAAGGACGGAACAGTCGACGCGAGCAGTCAGAAACTTCTGTTTGATTGGGGCAGCGATCGAGGTCCGGACGGGATGGCTATCGATTCGAAAGATCGGTTGTACGTGACGGCCGGATTCAACAATCCGGAACCCCCGGCTCAGACGGCGAATAAGTTCAAAGCTGGAATCTATGTCATCACTTCGGAAGGCAAGCTCGTGCAGTTCATCCCGGTCCCGACCGACATGATTACGAACTGCGCCTTTGGCGACGACGATCTGAAGACTCTGTACATCACCGCCGGTCATAAACTGTGGAGCATCCGCACCGACACGGCTGGTCATGTTGAGTGGCTGAAGAAGTAGCACACTCATTCTGGTTGGAATTATTAGCTACAGAGGGCACGGAGAAAGTCACTTCGAGAAATCCTCTGAGAGCTCTGTGTCCTCTGTGGCAAATTTCCTGCTGATTCCGTGGCTACACTCCGAACCGTTTTCGGAGCATCGAGTGCTCACTACCTGGCAGCATCTACTGGTTTTCCAACAAAGACTGGCTCGCACCAGTCTGCGTAGTCAAGCACGTTGCCACGGTCTGCGGTTTCGACGACCAGCGACAAACGCTCGGCATTGGAAAGATTCACCGCCGGAATTTCGACGGCGGCTGATTTGCCAGTAAGCTGCTCACTTTGCCAGGCAACGGTGTCATTGACGAGCACTTTGAAGACGACGCTGCCGGCTCCCTGTGCAGCGTCGTCAACCCCGACTGTTGCTCGGAACCGGCTGTACTCACCGGCAAGATTCCATGTTTGAGTCGTTCCGCTGGTCACTCCGAAGCCTGTCGGCGAAAGCCGGCCACGCAGGCTGAGGAAACCGCCGATGACGTTGTGATTTACTTTCGGTGGACGAGCCACAGACAGGTAGGGAGCGACTGTCGTTGATGCCGGTTGCAGGCTTGTCAGGTCGACCTTATCGGAGTCGTAGAAGCGGATCGTTCGTAACGTGGTGACGGGAATGCTGAATTCGAAGTCTCCAATCGATTCCGCAATGATCAGGTCGCCGTCAGAACTGACCGATCGAACATGCAAAGTAGATCCGTCGCTGAGCACCAGAACTGCGTAGCTCTTGCTCACTTTGGGAATGCTGACGAGGTCCGGGTTAAAGGCAATCGATTGTGTCTGGTCAGTTCTTGTTTGGACTTCTCCGATGCTTGTGTCGAGTGTGAACTGTCCGTTTTTCAGACTGACGAATTCGCCCTCGATGCGGTCTCCATTGCTCAGCGTGATGAGGTCGACATCTTTCTGGTGATTGAGAAGTTGGTCAAAACTCCGTCCTTGATCTCGGGCTGACGACGGAACTGACATCATGATCCCGCGGCACAGTTCAAGCGGCAACGACATCGGCGGTAGCAGCGAAAAAGAATCCCACTTTGCCGCAACGCTTTCATCATCAATGACGAGCGGCGTCATACGCAACCGGTCGCCGGTCGACAGAAATATCCAAGGTGTCTTTGAGACTGACGCCACTTTCACGTTGTCGAAGTCCGTCGCGGAAATAGTGAGGACTTCTTTCAAGATGACGACTTGGGATTCGCCTGCCTCGGTCTTCAGTTCAAGTCTTGAATCCGTAAGTTTCGTGAATCGACCTGAAACCGGATTGCCAGAAATTGTCTCTACGCGAACCATTACTTGAGCAATCGCGGAAGCATGGCCGAATCCGGCAATAGCAAAACTGACCAGCAGAATCGTTAGGACGACTCTGCGTTCCGAACGGGCTATTTCATTGCCGCGCAGGTGGGAAACCAGCGTGTTCACGGAGTGAATCCTTCAGGGACTGAGTACCCGACTTTGCGGGCGTGACTGATGGAACAGGGTTCGGGCAACTAAAAACGCCGGCATCCTTTCGGACACCGGCGTCATTTCAACGAGCAAAGCGATGTGACTCAACCTGCGAGTCGATCAGCTTTTCTTCTTAGGAGCTTTTTCGATCTTCAGTTTCGCAAGCAGTTCAAGAATCTGTTTGCCATGATCGCCGGACTTCACTTTGTTGTCTTTTCCGATGCCGATGATGTGTGCAATCTTGCCATCCTTGCCCACGATGACAGTGACTCGTGACGAGAATCCACGAGGACTCAGGATGCCGTAGGCTTTGGCAACTTTGGTGTCAGGATCGCTGAGGATTGGGTAGTCGAGTTCCAGCGACTTGGCGAATGCCGTGTTCTTCTCGACAGGGTCGCAGCTTGCTGTGAAGTATGCGACGTTGTATTCACGCAGGGCCTTACCGCTCGCACGGAGCGATTTACATTCGGCCGTTCAGCCACCGGTAAAGGCTTTGGGGTACCAGGCGACAACGACCGCCTTCTTGTCCTTGAACTGCGAAAGTTTGTAGGTCTTACCGTCGCTGCCCTTCATTTCAAATTCGGGAGCTTTATCTCCGACTTTGAGATCGGCAGCCTCTGCGGGCATTCCGACTGACATTACTGCTCCCACCCCGAGTATCAGGGTCCAAAGAGATTTCATAAGTTGTCTCCAGGTGTCGAGAAAACACTTCTCCGGTGACCGGTACGTTTCCGGCTCCGACATTCGCCGGAAATACTCTATCAACCTGACAGAGAAGTCTCACGCCCGTCGCCTGAATCGTAAATGTCGTCATTTCAGTTCCGATTTGTCACCTTGCGGCTGTCGTAACCGGTTCGTTGCAAAAGAGTTCAGACCATCGATAGACTCTTTGGCTTCGCGCCGGACGCTGGCGTGGCCAATTCTCAATCCTTCGCGTGCGTCGTGCATGCCATTCAACTATGACGGAGACACCAATGGACCCGAACGCCCGCGGCAAGCTGATGCTTGCGAGCTTTTTGACACTTGTCGCTTCTGGAGTCGGTTTTGCCTGTCGCGCCGCTGCTGGCGGAGTCTGGGAAACTGAATTCGGCATTGGCGGTGGCGATTTTGGGGCCATCATGGGAGCCGGATTCCTTGGCTTCGGTGTCATGATTTTCTTCGGCGGCGTGCTCGTCGAAAAACTTGGCTACAAGTTGCTGCTGACGATCGCTTTCGTTGGTCACTTGGCCAGTGCGGCAATGTTGTTTGCTGCAAATCCAATGTTTGCTGGCTGGCAGGAGTCGGATCCAGCAACTGCAACTGCAAACGTCGTCCAACTGCTCTACTGGAGCACGTTTATCTATTCGATCTGCCAGGGGCTTTACGAAGCAGTCATCAACCCGATGATCGCACAGCTCTACCCGGAAAATCAGACTCACTACCTCAACATTCTGCATGCTGGTTGGCCGGGCGGAATGATTGTCGGTGGTATCTTTGCCGCCTGCTTCCTGGGTGGCGACGCTTGGATCACCTCTCTACCCTGGGCAATCTGTCTTTCAAGTTTTGCTGTGATCGTTCTCGCGTACGGCGTAATCGCCTTGCCGCAGAAATTCCCAGCAACAGCAGCCGCTGCTGGCGGTGGTGACTTTGCTCGAGTCTTCTCGTGCTTCGCTTCGCTTCCGTTCCTCGTGCTGATCGTCATGCACGGCCTGATTGGCTACATGGAGTTGGGAGTTGACTCCTGGATGGCCAAGTTGATGGAGAACCTGCTGCCGAACGCGATCATGGTTCTGGTTTACACCTCAGCACTCATGTTCGTTCTGCGATTCTTCGCTGGCCCAATTGTGCATCGCATCAATCCGATTGGATTGCTCTTTGGAAGTTCAATCATTGCGTGCCTTGGCCTTTACTGGTTGGGACAGCCGATCGATACCGTATTTATGGTCTTCGTGGCCGCAACGTTCTACAGCTTTGGCAAGGCCTTCCTGTGGCCAACAATGCTGGCTGTTGCTGGTGAACGATGGCCACAGTGTGGTTCGGTGGCGATGGGAGCACTCGGCGCTGCTGGGATGATCACGGTTGGCCAGATCGGCGGAGCCCGCATTGGTACTCAGCAGGGCTACCACATGTCACAAAACCTTGAGCAGACTGCTCCAGAAACGTTCGCTCGATATACGTCTGATGAAACAGCGAGCGGTTTCGGCTACGAATATAAGCCGATCGTTGCAGAGCGACTTGGCGCCGTAAACAGCATCCACGTAGCTGATGACGGCTCCATTAGCTCCACCGATCCAATTGCCAATGCAGGACTGATCGAAGAAGCCGACAAGCAGGTCCTGCTTGACAACGCTGCAACTGACGTCCCGGCTGTGCAGGATTCTTACCTGGCAGGTGGTCGTCAGGCACTGATTGACACGGCTCAGATTCCCGCTGGAATGGCAATTGGATTCCTGCTTCTGCTGATCTACTACAAAGCCATTGGTGGTTACAAAGTTCTCGACGTCAATGGTAACCCGATTGAGGGCAGCCACGATTCGGGAGACGGTGGTGACGCACCTGCCGCAGACGCTTCGGCTGAAGGTGGCGACGCACCTGCCGCCGAAGGCTGAAAGCCATAAGGTAATCGGCAGTTTGCCGTTTGTCCGGAATACTGATTTCGTGAATTCAGAAACGCAGCCTTGTCGGTTCGGCAGGCTGCGTTTCTTCTGCGCATTCTGAGTTGAACAGCCTCGATCCATGACAAGCCCGATTGCCGAACTCATCACGATCGCACTGGCGTATCTTTGCGGCTCTTTGCCGTTTGGATTGCTGATCGCGCGGGTTGTGGCTGGGATTGACATTCGCGAGCAGGGCAGCGGCAATATCGGTGCGACGAATGTCGGGCGAGTTCTCGGTGCGAAATGGGGAATAGCCGCGCTACTGCTTGACGCCTTGAAGGGGCTGTTGCCCGTTCTGTTGATCCCTCGCTGCTTTGCGGAAGCTGGTGCCGGCTGGTTTATCTTGCTTCAGGTCGTTGCCGGAGTCTCCACAGTTGTCGGACACATGTTTCCCGTGTGGTTGAAGTTTCGCGGCGGCAAGGGAGTCGCGACTTCACTCGGCGTTGTCATGGTTTTGACGCCGTTTGGGTCGTTGGCTGCATTTAGTGGGTTCGCACTGTGCATGCTGGCGTCGAGGATCGTGGCGTTGAGTTCAATCGTCGCGGCACTCATCTTTGCCATCGGTCAGATGTTTATCCTTCAGCCAAACCCGTTCGCTGTTGAGAAACTACCACTGTCCGTATTCAGCCTCGCAGTTCCCGCGCTGATTGTCGTGCAGCACCGAAGCAACATTGGCCGACTGATGCGAGGCGAGGAAAAGAAGTTTCAGTTCGGCAAGTCGAAGGCAGGCGAGGAAACAGACTCTTCAGATCAAGACAGCCAGGGAACGGCATGACTGTAGGGTGGGCACTGCCCACCACAGCTTAAATACTGGTGGGCAGTGCCCACCCTACAATTGTCAGGGGATATGATGAGCGATGACAAGCAGAGCGGTATGCCGCTGCATTTTCGAATTCTGATCGCTCTGGTCGTTGGAACGATTGTCGGAGTCTCCATCAATCCCGGGGCGATTGAACTGCCGGATGAGCAGATCACTGCGGCGTTGAAAGTCCAGGATGGCGATGGCCTGACTGTCGACATGACGGAGCCAAGCGGTCTTGAGAGCGTACGGCGCCGCTTTCAGACTCAGGAAGAATTTCAGAAGGCGTTGTCACTCAAGGATGATACGTCGGCCGGCGGACAAACAGCATCAGCTTTAGTTTCGGTCACCGACCGAGCCGTTCACATCGTCGAAGCTGCTGGCAGGATCACGATTGACTACACCCGGCAGCACAACGGTCAGCCGGTCTCAACAACGGTGAAAGTGGGATCGGCTGATGAATTGCCGGAGCATTGGCGCGAGTTTCACTCGCAACACGGCGGCGGTTGGAAACGATCGTTAACTGCGGCTGCAAAATACGGCGGAGATCTGTTTCTGCGATTACTCAAGATGATCACGGTCCCGCTGATCGTGACGTCGCTGATCACGGGTGTCGCCGGTCTCGATAACAGCCGATTCGGAGCGATGTTTGGACGGACGCTCGCTTACTACGGTATCACCAGCATGCTGGCGATTACGACCGGGCTGATCATCGTCAATATCGTGCGACCGGGGATCGGAGCGGAACTTCCAGGCGGTACAGAAGCTGTGTTGCACGGAGGCGATCAGTCGCTGACGGGAATTCTGCTCGGCCTTGTCGACAACATGATTCCGACAAATCCACTTCGGTCGCTGACCGACAGCAGCTTCCTGTCGATCATCACGTTCAGCATTATCTTTGGTGTTTTCATTGTCAGGACCGGCGGAGAAACTGCTCGCGTCTTGCGGGACTTCTTTCAGGCCGCCTTCGAAGTGATGATGCGGCTGACGATGGCGATCATTTCGCTGGCTCCGTACGGCGTGTTCTGCTTCATGGTCTACGCGACGGCGTCTCAAGGCTTGGCGATCTTCGGAACGCTGGCCTGGTACATGCTTGCCGTGTTTCTCGCACTGGTCGTTCACTCGTGCATCACGTTGCCGTTGATCGTGAAGTTTGTGGCAAAGCGGTCCCCGCTGGAATTTGCACGAGCCATGAGCCCCGCGCTGATGACGGCGTTCTCGACCGCCTCATCAAATGGGACGCTCCCGCTGACAATGACCTGCGTTGAGGATCGCGCGAAAGTTTCGAACAAAGTCAGTTCGTTCGTTCTGCCGCTCGGAGCGACTGTGAACATGGACGGGACGGCGTTGTACGAAGCCGTTGCGGTATTGTTCATTGCTCAGGCCTATCGCGGAGACATGGCTATCGCTGAGCAGATCGTGGTCGCTGTCACCGCGTTGCTGGCAAGTGTCGGAGCGGCCGGCATCCCTCATGCCGGTCTGGTCATGATGGCGATCGTGCTGCAGGCTGTGAATCTGCCGCTTGAAGCTCAGGGAATCATTATCGCCGTCGACCGCGTTCTCGACATGTGCCGAACGTCGGTCAACGTCTGGAGCGATTCATGCGGCTGTGCGATCATCGCCGGTCTCGACTCATCTTCTGATGGCAGCGAAACGTCGTAATCTGAAAACACGAAAAGCCCTTTGACATCGAGATTGATGCCAGAGGGCTTTTGAGTTTGTTTCACGTTGCCCGCTGTTCGAAGGCTACGTTGCGATGATCGTTGCGAGCGCGAAGGAAATGCAGGCGACTCCCGCAACGACAAAGCTGCGGACGATGTCGACATTTCGACGACTTCTGCTGACCGTGTTTCGCACCTCGACTTGATCACGCATTTGATCATTGATCCAGGAACAGAAAGAAACGCTCAGCTCCATTGAAACTGCAGATGAGGTCATGTGAATTCACTCCGGGAAGCTGCAGGTGGGAAACCGTCACGGAAAATTGTCACCCAAATGGGGATGGCGTGACGGGAGGGGTTTCAGGTGTGAGCAACCGCTGGGCAGTTGCCTGATGCGATCAGCACATCGCTGAAGGCATTAGCGGCAGGCGAAGAATTCAGAGTCGAGGCTTCCGAAATCGAACTCTGGAGAAGCTAACTTGCGTCTGCACGAAAAGACTATACCCCGGAATTGGCTCGTTGGTTGGGATAGACAGCCTGGTAAAGCTGAGAAATGTTTCATCGATCGGTAACCAGTTCCGGCTGTAACTATCAGGACGGTGGCCGACGTCGACAGGAATTCCTTGCGGCCTGGCGATAGAATTCTCGTCGATTGACTCATGCAGTACGGTCGGCGTCGCCTTCCGTCTGAAGATGTTCGCGTTCAACTCGCTGTTCAAACGAAGAAGCGGAAAACGATGATTATTACGATCGACGGCCCTGCCGGAGCTGGTAAGAGTACCGTCGCCAGGATGCTCGCTGATCGACTCGGCTTCGAATTTCTCGATACAGGTGCGATGTACCGAGCTGTCGCCTGGGCCTGCGTCGATCGTCGCATCGACCTGAATGATGCGGACGCTGTCTCCGAGACGGTGGCAGAGATTTCGATCCAGTTTGAAAGCGAGCGGATCGTCTGCAACGGTCGAGATGTCACTACTGAAATCCGTTCGGCCGAAGCCAGTCATGCCGCTTCGATCGTGGCCGCTGTGCCTGCAGTACGCTTGGAAATGGTGCGTCTGCAACGAGAATCCGCGGCTGGCCACGACTACGTCACCGAAGGTCGCGATCAGGGCAGCGAAGTATTTCCGGATTCTGAGTGCAAGTTCTTTCTCACGGCTGATCCGAAAGAGCGTGCAGCGCGAAGGCTGCTGGAACTACAAAGTCGCGGGCAGTCTGGATCGATGGAAGAAGTGCTTGCACAGATCATCGACCGGGATGAGCGTGACCGTTCGCGAGACATTGGCCCGCTGATAAAGGCTGACGACGCCATCGAAGTCGACACCTCGAGGAAGGCGATCGAACAGGTTGTTGAATACCTGGAACAAACCTCGCGTGAACGTCTTGCGATCTCCGCTTCGAAAAGCTGAGTTGACGACCTGCCTGAACTCAGCATCTTTTGCCTGGGGGCTGTGAGTAAGTCGTGGTCGGTGGTTCGGAAGATCGCTCCGCATTAGCCGCCGGAGCAATCGACATAATCGGCAAGGTCGTGCCGGATCGGCTTCTCTGGTTTTACTGATCCGACCGTTCCAACGATCTCCTGGTCACTTCACACGACTCGGCTTCAATCATCGGTGGCTTCGGTCGATCTGAGAAGTACGAGGCTCTCTGCAGGAACTGTGCAGTGAGAGTGGCTGACTTCGTAACAAGGTGTCGCTACGGATTGCGACCCTGGCGGGTTTTGCTGAGGCGATCAGGGAAGATCTGGAATGCGTTCGTTGAGTGAGATGCTTGCGCGAATTCCGAAGCGTCGTCGATTCCATCGACGCTCGTCGATTCGCCGCGTCTCGACAGAAACTCTGGAACGCAGACTCCTGCTGACGTTTGATCCAAGCCCTCTTGAGCAGGAAATGCTCGAACTGCTCAACCGTTTTCGTGACGACCCACAGGCCGAACTGGATGAGCTGTTGTTGAGCCATCCGACTCCGCTGACGGCTCGCGATGCTGATGTCCAGGCGGCGATCGACTTCTTCAATGTAGATGGTGCTGCCTTGGAATCGCAGTTTGCCGGGCTCAGCGCAGCGCCGCCGCTTGCGTGGAATGAAGCGTTGTACGACGCGGCCGAAAATCACAACGACTTGATGATCCAGCTCGATCAACAATCACATCAACTGCCGGGTGAGGCGGGGTTGCTGGAACGCGATGTCGCAGCGGGATACGACTGGGAGTTCTCAGTCCGAGTCGGTGAGAATATCTTTGCGTATTCGCAGTCGGTGATTTACGGACACGCCGCGTTTGTCATTGATTGGGGATTTGGTCCAAACGGGATTCAGGAGCCCGCCGGCCATCGGATCAACATGCTGGACCAGGGATTTCAGGAAGTCGGGATTTCGATCGTCGAAGAGTCCAACCCGGCGACGCTCGTTGGTCCGTTGGTAATCTCGCAGGAGTTCGGCCGGCGCGGCAACTACGGAAATCCTGCCGTGTTGGGAGTTGTCTACGACGACTTAAATGCCGACGGTTTTTACAACGCAGGTGAAGGTCTGGCCGGCGTCACCGTCGAGTTGTCCGGTTCGGCTGGAACGTTTACGACGACCTCTTTGTCGGCTGGTGGCTATCAGACCAAAGTGCCAAGTGGGACTTATACGGCGACGGCATCCGGCGGGAGCCTTGGCGGTGAGATTCGTCAGTTCGACGTCATGGTCGGAGGCAGCAACGTCAAAGTGGACTTCAACGCTGCCGGGGCGACCAGCGTAGCGACACACACGATCAACCTTGCCGACGGGATCTCACACGTCGTTACCATTCAGGATGACGGTATCGATGGAAACGGAGTCAGCCAGGTCATCATCGACGGCATCGTCACTGCGTTTTCCGTTCCGACAGCGACGCTGGTCATCGACGGCGGCAACGATGAAGACACGATCTCTATCGCAAGTCTTGACAGCACGTTTACGGGCGATGTCGTTGTGAACGGGAACGCTGGCAATGATTCAGTCGACGCTTCGGCGATCGGATTATCCACAAGCCTTAGCGGCGGGCTGGGGAACGATTTGCTAGTCGGCGGTGAAGCTGCGGACTTTATTAACGGCGGCGGCGGCGACGACACGGGCTCGGGCAACTCTGGAAACGATACGCTCAACGGTGGCTCGGGCCGCGATTTTCTCGATGGGGGAGATGGCGACGACACCGTGTCAGGCCAGGGGAGTAGCGGCGATGTCCTGACCGGCGGAAGCGGTAACGATCGAGTGAACGGTGGTGCCGGCGTCGACACGATTTCTGAATCTGCGAATGTCAATTTCGTGCTGACTTCATCCTCACTGACTGGCATTGGTACCGACACGCTGATTGGAATTGAACGAGCCATTCTTGTGGGCGGCAGCGGTGACAATCAGATCGACGCCAGTCTGTTTACCGGGCCAGGCATTGAGGGCGTGTTGTTGCTGGGCGGCTCGGGAAGCGATGTGCTAATCGGCTCGCCGCATGTTGACCAACTGAACGGCTCGGCCGGCAACGACACGTTGCTTGGAAGCGGAGATCGTGACACGCTGCGCGGGGGAAGTGGCAGTGACGTGCTGAACGGTGGAGGCGGCAGCGATCTTATCGTCGGGCAGGGTGGATCGGGTGATGTCCTGACCGGAGGAACCGGTAACGACACGCTGAATGGTGGTGCGGGGACTGATACTCTGGTCGAGCAGGGCGACGTCGACTTCACGCTGACGAATTCAACGTTGGTCGGTCTCGGAACCGACTCGTTCTCCGGACTCGAATCGTTTCAGCTATCGGGGGGGCTGTCTGCTAATTTGATAACAGCGTCTGCATTTTCACTTGCCGGTGCAACGCTGCTGATCAATGGCGACGGCGGCGATGACGTCATCATTGGATCGGTGAACGGCGACACGATCAACGGCGGCGCCGGCAACGACAGCATTCGGAGCGGCGCCGGCAACGATGTCGTGAATGGCGACGAGGGTGACGACACGCTGAATGGCGGTGCTGGCGACGACACTCTCAATGGTGATGCAGGGGCGGATGGCCTTTCAGGGTTTACTGGCAACGACTTTCTGAATGGTAATGCGGACGACGATACGCTCTTCGGCGGCGTCGGGGATGACACGCTGCTGGCTGCTTCGGGAAATGACACTGCTATCGGCGGCGATGGTGTTGATGTCGTGCGAGGTCAGGGCGGAACAGACGTGCTGGTCGGCGGGTCGGGCTTGAACGATCCTGACTCTGCCGATCAGGTATTCGGTGACGTCGGCGAGATTGACGAGGCGTTTCAGTTGAATCCGCTGCCGGATTGGGTCGACAGCGTGTAGCCGCGGCGGCGAAACTGGCGGGCCTGCGTGCAACCCATGATGGCACTTCGTAACTCCCTCTCTGCAGAGCCGCGGCTCGGAAACACCAATGACCGGCGAGCGAATTCTTTTTGTGACCGGACGGTTTGCCGAGGAACCTCTGCGCGGAGTTGTCGGTCAGCTTGCCGAGCAGGCGGGATTTGTGGCCGACGTCGCCGTCACGAAAATCAGCGTCGCTGCGCTGCTGCATGCTGATTGGCTGGTCGGACAATTGGAAGTAGGCGCCGCGGTCGATCGAGTCGTTCTGCCTGGATGGTGCCAGGGAGATCTTTCAAAGCTTGAGTCACAGTTCGGTGTGCCGTTCGAACTCGGGCCGAAAGACCTTTTTGATTTGCCGGCATATTTCGGGTCGGAACAGAAAGAGCCGGTTGATCTTTCGCAGTACTCGATCGAGGTCCTTGCAGAGATCAATCACGCGCCGCGGATGACCGATGACGAGATCGTCGCTCTGGCGGAGCATTATCGCAGCAGCGGTGCCGACCTGATTGACCTCGGATGCATTCCGGGTGAGTCATGGTCCCACGTCGGCGAAGTCACAAAGCAGTTGATTGATTTGGGATTCCGAGTTTCGATCGACAGCTTTGATCGTGTCGAAGTCGAGGCCGCGGTTGATGCGGGTGCAGAGTTGGTGCTTAGCTGCAATCAGTCGAACATCGATTGGGCATCTCAGCTTGACGCCGAGCTGGTGGCGATTCCGGAAGCCCCGTTTTCGCTGGAGTCACTGGAGCAGACCGTTCAGCGTTTAAGCAATGCTAATGCCAGATTTCGCATCGACCCGATTCTGGAACCGATTGGCTTCGGGTTTGCTGCTTCACTGGGCCGATATTTCGAAGCCAGGAAACGGTGGCCTGACCTGGACATTATGATGGGGATTGGCAACCTGACCGAGCTGACTGAAGTCGATTCCGCTGGGATGAATTTTCTGTTGGCGGGCATCTGCGAAGAACTCGGCATTCGAAGCGTGCTGACGACCGAGGTGATCAACTGGGCTCGGTCATCGGTGCGCGAGTTCGATTTAGCCAGGCGACTGACTCGGCACAGCGTCCAGAATCGAGCGTTGCCGAAACACGTGGATTCACAGTTGGTCGTGTTGCGTGATTCAAAGTTAAACAACGCGGGCGAAGAAGTGCTGACAACCCTGGCCAGTCAGATTACCGATCCCAATTACAGAATCTTTGCGGAACGCGGCAACATTCACGTCATGAATCGGGACGGCTACTGGCAGGGCATCGACCCTTTTGAACTGTTTCAGCGAGTTCGCGAAAACGCCGAGAAGCCGCTGTCGGAAGGGCACACGTTTTATCTTGGGTATGAAGTCTGCAAAGCGGCGACGGCATTGCGGTTAGGCAAGCAGTACGTGCAGGACGAAGAGTTGGACTGGGGCTTCCTGTCCGCTGACGGGGAGTCTCAGGCATCAGGCCGGCACAACGCCGAGTATTAGCTTCACCGCGTCGCCGACCTCGTGCGACGTTTCTGCGGAGCGCAGCGTCAATCTTTAGCTGACGTGCACAATCCTGACGATGCCGTGCTCGAAATAGCGATTCAAACGGTTCTCGCCGTTTAAGTGATTCGCCTCCGAATGCAGACGAGTAGAGTTGTGCCCGCAGTGAGCAACCTGACTGCTCGGCCGGTTCCGATCGTTCTGCAGAACAAACGATGTGGCACCTGTCAGTTGGGAATCAAGGAGATCAAAATCGGATTTCTGTTCACTAAAACTGCGGTTTCGTTCGTTTGAAATATCACATACTTGTATAACAGGTGAGGTAGTCATGGTTAGGTCTACGCAGCAAAAGAGCTCATCCATGAAGGGCGACAGTTTCTGGGAGATTCGCATCCCAAGTCAGATGTCCGACGCGCGTCGTGAAGTTGACAACTTCGTAGCACGTATCGAGGCATGGGGAGTTTCCCATGACGAATCGCTTGCGCTGCGACACAGCCTTCACGAAGCCGTCGTCAACGCAGTTCGACACGGCAACGCCGGAGACACAAACCGGCACGTTCGAATTTGCTACCGGTTTCTGAGCGACGACATCTTCATCGAAGTCGAAGATGAAGGTCGCGGATTCGATCGATCGTCGGTTGCTGATCCGACAACCGATGAAAACCGGATGCGTCCCGGCGGTCGAGGGCTGTTGATGATGCGTCACTTTATGAACTCAGTCGAGTACAACGATCGTGGCAACTGCGTGACGATGCGTCGAACCTGCCAGCGCGTCTGACTCGAGACCGTGCTCAATGAAAAAGCGAACGGTGAGGATGCCCTCGCCGTTTGCTTATTCTTTTTGACAGTGACGTTCGGCCCGCTTAAACGGGCAAGCCTTCTTCGACGAGTAGTTCGCCAAGTCTCGACTGGACTTTCGTTTTCAGCTCCCCGAAAAATTCGCGTGAGTTGAAATGTGGCAGTTGAATTTGTGTGTACTCGTCGTGAGCTTCGTCCGGCATGGTGTAGTCGGCGTCTGTGAAACCCTGGCGAAGTTCCAACCGGTAGCCTCGGAGGAAGACTCGACGAATCGTCTTCTGAATTTCATCCACCGAAATTTCCAGGCCGGTCAGTGCAGTGACTGCCTTGGCCATATTGTCGTCAGTCATGCCGCTGAATTTGCAGACGCCAAGGAAGTCGTCGCGAATGATCGCCAGGCCGCGATTGGTGATCGCATCGACCCAGTAATCCATGTCCGTTTCTTTTTCGATGAGCAGCAGCAGGTAAGTCTTCATCGACATGTGGCCGCCTGCCAAAGCCCACGGGTAGCCAGGATTTGTCTGCGGGAGGTACGCCGCGTATTCCATCCCTTTTGACTGCATGGCGTATTCGGGCGCGCCGAGTTCTTTGCTGAGTCTCAGAGTTCCCTGGCCAAGTTCCGGTAGCTTGCCCTGGCCGATTTCTTCCAGAACTTTGTGAGCGGTCTTGTAGTCCCCGTACGTCACTCCGTGAGCGATCATCTTGTCGGGGTTTCGGCGGTTGTATTCCATCGCGTAGGAAAGAGTTGTTCCGACCGAGATTGAGTCCATGCAGTACTGGTCGACGACTTCACAGAGCTCGAGACATTCATCAGGCTCAAAAATGCCGACGTTTGACGAGAGCAGGTTCAATGGTTCGAAGTCGAGCTTTGCTCGGAATTTCGAAGCCTTGCCGTCATCGCCTTCGTCATAGACGTTCTTGTGGCAGGAGATGCCGCAACGGAAACACGATTCGTCTTTGACGACGTACGGTCCCTGTTCCCAGTTGTCTCGGAACAAAGGAAGAGACACTTTCGTTCCGGTTGGCACGAAGTTCATTTCCGGCATCGCGTGGACGGGGTTCAGAGCGTCGTAGTTAGCCCACGTTCCGCCGCCGCCGCCGAACTTTGATTTGTCGCGGAACTTGGCGCTGCCTTTGCCTTTCGCGACTTCCTGGTTGAGTTCTTTCAACTCGGGCGGAGCCTTGGGGCCGATTCGGTCTTTGGTATCCACAACGATGGCGATCAGATTTTTCGAACCCATCACGCCGCCCATACCACCGCGACCACAGAATCTCGGCTTGTTGTCTTTCGACTTGAGCTGGTTTTCGGTCGAAAGAGCGATGGCTGCGTAGCGGCAGTTTTCGTAGTTTTCGCCGGAAGGTCCGATCACGGCGAAGTGAGCATTCGGGTACTTCTCGTGAAGTTTCAGAATCTTCGGGTTCACCTGCATGCCGACCAGGTCGGACGCGTCTTCAAAGCTGAACTGTGTCGGTCCGTCATCGCCGTCACGATGAATTCGCAGTAGCGTTGGTTTTTCGCAGCGACCCGTGAAGACTACTTCGTCAACATCGAGGTGTCGAAGTTTCGTTCCAAACTTTCCGCTGCCGGCAGACCACATCGCCGAAGGGCGACCGCTGAGCGACGACTTCAACGGCGAGTATCCGTGGAAGTAAGTTCTCAGTCCGGTCATGAAGTCCGTGCCGCTGAGGATTCCCAGGTTCAGAATCAACGTCGCGGCCGGATCGTACGGCGTGTCTGTTGCGCAGTTTTCGAGAAGCTTGAACCCTCGGGCGATGCCCCCGAGAGCGTCTTCCAGATCTTCGCACGCCACCGTTTCAGGGGTGACGGCCTGTGATGTCAGGTCGATCTTGAACGATCGGATCTTGAAGTCCTGAGGTTTCTTAGTCGCGCCGTTTCCGTCCGTGTCGCTAATCATCGTCGGCGTCTCCCTGGATGCTTCTTAATTGTCGCGTGAATCGAAGTCGGCCTGTCGTTAGCCGCTCTGTCGTGCTCGGCATGCTGAGTTGCTGAATGATGGCCGCAACCGATCAATTCGACAAGGTTTTCCGAGCAGTCCTGACAAGATTGTATCGATCTGTCAGTTGTCCAACGGGGTGAGGTATCAGCGTCGCGTCGGCGCCGGTTCGGATGCCATCTGACGAACAGGCGACGTTTCGGGCTGCCTGCTTCGAACAATGATCAAATCGTCGTGAGATTCCGGCTCCCAAAATCGAATGCCAGGTTTTTGGCCAGTACCGTCCTGCTGAAGTCTCTCAGATGAAATGATGACAACGTTCTCCCAAACGGCTGGCTGATACTTTGGGGGCATTGGCGCGGCGAGCCCGTCCAGCTCCAACAGGATCGCGGCCGCCTCATTTCCAAGGTTCATATCGACCAAAACAGAGTGCCCGTCAGCGGCAACCTTTCGCGTTTCAGCGAGCAAGCCACAATCAACCTGTGGAGTGTCGCCAAGGTCATTCCAGATCGTCGTCAGGCTCAGGATTGCTGCGCATCCGACGGCGAACTTATGGACTATCGCCCGGTTGTGACGCGTTTCGAGCAACGGTAGCTCTTTGAAAACTCGACGAGCCAGCCACTCAAGACCAATTGCCGCGGAAACTGACCACGCTCCCGCTCCGGCGAGTGCAAAACTCATTTTCGAAGGCGTCAGGAGAAGCACGGAGGCAGGGACGACGATACTCCAACAGGCAATCAACCGTTCGCGGGAATGATTGCCGGCAAAGGCGTCGTGACGAATACTCCACTGACCAAGAATTATCAGCGGAAGCCACGGGAGGCTCATCTGCACAAGCTGCCAGAGTTGATTGCCAGAGCTGTGTGAATAGCTGCGACCGTGGAACTCGCTCAACCACGTCCCTGGCGAATCTCCGACAATTGTCGATGCGACGATTGGCCAGGCAGCGGCAACGATGGCCGTTAACAGCCAACCTGAAACCCAGGGATTGCTAAGTTTGATTGCCTGCCGTTGTCGGAAAAGCACGTGCCCGGCAGCCGGCAGAAACACCGTGACCAAGGCAGCAACAGGACCGGCAATCAGCGTCACCATGCCCAGCAGCGCGAATGCAAACAGGACGTTCGCTGTGCTGGCTCCTTTGGTCGTCGTGGCCGCGTTGACGAGGCCTGACATCAGTTTTTTTTCGTGAAGGCGAATCTCCAGGCCGGCAAGGAGATTCATGAATCCGCAGCTTGCGGCAATCAACCAGATGACTTTTCCACCGTGCCAGACGTTTTCGGCAATGCCCATCGTTGTCAGAAGCACGAACCCGGCGATGACACCCGTCCGCCGCCCGGCGCACGATGCGGCAAAAGATGCGGTCCACAATGTGGCTAGCAGCAGAGGAATCAAACCCGCGAAACGCACGGCAGTTACGACGTTCGAAATGCCGAACGTTTTGGCAGCGAGCAAAGCGACCCATTGAGTCAGCGGCGAAGATTCAGTCCAAGGCAATCCACCGACGGTTGGGATCAGCCAATTGCCCGTCGCCATCATTTCACGGAGACTCAACGCGAAGACTGCTTCGGAAGTTCCGGCGTCGTGCGAGATCATGATCGGGGGAATGCACACAACGACGACCGCGAAGATCAGCAGCAGTCTGTCTTTTCCGCGGAGTGTGTAGGTCTCAAGCATCGTGCCGGATCCTCGTCGTGAGAAGCCGCAGGATGTCGACACAGCAACACAGATTCGGAGATGGGGAAGTCATCGAAGCAGGTCATTCCTCAAGAAAAGCCGAGTAGCAGGCCCGTGCGTCTTGCGTTCTTAGAGGGTGGGCGAGGGTGGTAGTGCAGCGGTAAGTTGGGTGAGACGAAACCGCAGACACCTCTCAATCATCGGCAGGCCTCTTAGCTGGCTACAGTCTCGCCGAAGACCTGCGGAGGCAAATTCGGCCGGCCAGGTTGACTCAGGCAGTCACGCCGCCTGTGCCGATTGATCGGGTATGCCAGAGGCTCTTTGTTTATGAGTCCAAAGTCAGGTCAGACCGGTTCGACTGTTGGCACGGGGGCCAGCGCTGCCGCGTCAGGATTCAACCAACAACGCTCTGGTGAGTGGCTATTCGGGAGTCATAGAATCGCTGCAGTATTCGTTACTCGCTGCGCAACCACTCCAGCCCGGTCGTTCCCATGAAGCAAGCCGCTCTTCCGATTCTTGTTCTGCTGGTCGTCGTCACTCTGGCGATTGTTACAGCGCTGCCGTCAGCTTCGGTCGAAGCCGACCATTACCAACGATTTCGCGATGGAAATTCGCTCTACACGCTACTCAGCGGTAGCATTGGTCGAGGTTATTCTTTACAGGATGTGGAAGAGCTTCTTGGTCCCGGCACTCCGCTGGAGTCTGAGGACTCTGTCGAGACACACCGAGCTGCTCTTCGTGAAACGGCGATGTGGGATCCCGACTCCTATCCGGACGGAATTTACAACGACGACACATTCAAGGCGTGGTCAGGAAGTGACGAAGAGGTGACTCTGCAGTTTCGCAATAATCACCTGGTGAATTTTTTGCCCGAGCAGTTCACGACGTTCCGCCCTTCATACGACCTTGCCGGTCAGGCAGAGCAGTACGACGAAATTGAAGTTAACTCTGAACTGGAGATCGCAGGTCGGGAAGTCTCATCGGCTCCCCTGACCCGAGAGAAATCGAATCCAGTGACGACGACAGCACAGTAGGTGGCGAGGTCATTGCACATCGTGCTTTGGCAATTGTGAATCAACAGCCAGACGCGGCGGCAACCAACAAGATAATTAAGAGGCAGTTATGACTCGTCTTCAAACGACCCTTGCCGCACTGGCAATGCTGTGTGCTACTTCGTCGTCAGCACTGGCGCAAGCCCGAGCTCTTCCAAGTTCGCGTGATCTGGCGAGGTTTGGTCTCGAGCGAGCCTGGCATGGTCAAGCGACGCTTGATGTCGGACAGGATCGTGTTCGGCACGTCGTGCTTGATGAGCAATCCCTCTATGTTCAATCGTCGGGCGGGATCATCACGGCCTTTGACAGCGAGACCGGTCAGAAACGTTGGGCGGTCCAGCTTGGCCGGCAAAACACACCGAGTCAGGCGTGCGTGTCGAATGAAGAGAAAGTTCTGGTCATCGTCGGAACGACACTCTACGCACTCGACAAGATTGACGGAGAACTGATCTGGAAGTTGTCGCTGCCGAATTCTGCATCAACAAGTCCTTCAGTCGACAGCCGGCGGCTCTACTATGGGACTCTCGATGGAAGCGTTTACGCGTACGATCTTAAAAAAATCGAAGAGCTGCACAACGACAACCTGCTGCCGCAATGGACCAACGTCGCTCTGCTGTGGCGTTACAAAGCCGCAGGCGAAATCACGACTCAAGCCATCTCAAACGACCTGACGCTTAACTTTGCCAGTCGTGACAAGTCTCTCTACGCCCTGACAGCAGCCGATCGAAAACTTCAGTGGCAGTTTGAAACAGACCGAGCGGTTTCCGCTCCGCTTGGGCATTCACCAGGTTTCGTTTACCTGGCTTCTGAAGACTTCAACGTATTCTGCATTAAACAGGACACCGGTTCCGTGCGGTGGCAGTTTGTGGCCGGACTTCCGATCAAGAAGGAAGTCCGCGTGATCGGCAATAACTGTTACGTATTCCCACATCGCGGCGGTGTGTTCTGCATCTCGAAGCTTTCCGGTGAACGGCGTTGGAAGAAGCCGTACATGGAAGATTTTGTTGGAGCGACAAAGAATCTCGTCTTTCTGACGGACAATCTCGGGCAGGTCTCAATCCTGGCATCGGCCGACGGTGCACCGATTGGGTCGTTGAAGTTGCAGAACTTCAAAATTCGCTACGGTAATGAACTGACTGACCGACTCTACATGGCAACCGAGTCCGGACTGATTATGTGTCTCCGCGAGCAGAATAAAGAATTTCCGACCTACCATATGTTCCCCGAACGCCAGCCGATCCTCCCTGAGTTCGCCTCTGACGACCCCGCAACTGATGACGCGGATGACTCTGCCGCAGCAGCCGCTGACGACGGCAGCAGCGATCCCGGTTTCAACTTCTGAGCAAAATGTCGTTGATTAGAGCTTTGCTGGGCGCTTTTAAGCACGATCATGTGAGGCGTTCTGGACATTCGATTGGCATGACGATGCTAGGTCAAAAGCCGCAGCTGCCCCCACTTTCGTAGTTCGAAGGCGTGTTGATCGCGAGTTATGCTTTCCGAATCTACACGACTAAAATCTCGATCTCCTGTTCGATAGTTTTTGTCGATCCGACGTGGGTTAGCGCAACTAAGTCGAACCAGGCAATGGTTCACGATCTCAATCTTTGTCTATCGTGATTGAGATCGGTTGTGGAGCTGCATCGGGTGTGGAGTGCCCAACTGTTCGGACGAATTCTGCCGGCTATCATTACCCTCTCTGCCGGCCTGCAACTTTGCTTCGAAAACGCGGTTCAGACGTTTGAACATAGCGTGGTCCGCAGGGGCGTTGATTTTTCGGTTCCTGACCCCTTGAGACGATTGGTGATTGATGCTGCGATCGCTTCTTGCCGGGATCATCACAAGTGCTCGGCGACTTTTCAGCAATTGCGATGGTAGATCGCCTGCTCAACAGAAAGTCGTTCGTTACGCATGGGCAATTGAACTGAGTTTGTTTTTGTTGCTTGCCGTTGCGTCGACCTGGCCGTTGGGAAGCCGTATCGGAAGCGCGATTCCTCGGGGGAGGGAACGAGTAGCGACCGTACCGCTATTTAATCTATGGACTGTCTGGTGGAACTCGGATCGTGCGGGAAGAATGTTTGACGGCTACTGGAATGCTCCAATTTTCGCCCCCTCTGATCATTCTTTCGCTTTGTCGGAAGCACAGCCGACAACGGTATTGGTCGCCCCCGTGGTCTGGCTTTCGGGTTCCAGAACCCTTGCGTACAACGTTTATTTGTTGTGCATGCTGACGTTGAATGGTTGGTCTGGGAGCTTGCTGCTCAGATCGCTGACAGGAAGCCGGTTGGTCGGAATCTGGGGCGGCGTGGCCCTGTTGTTGCTGCCGTTTGTGCATTGGCAATTGGGTGTCCTGCAGCTCACGTCGATTTCTGGCGTCCTGCTGACGCTTCATTTCCTGTTCCGATTTATTAGCGGCTTGCGTCTGAAAGATGCTGCGCTGACCGGAGTCTCAATCGGGTTTTGTTATTTAAGTTGCAACTACTACGGGTATCAGCTTTGTCTCGTTCTACTGCTCTCGTCGACGGTGCTCCTGCTGTCGCGTACCGGTTTCCGCAAACTGGTGATCGGTGCCGCCGTAGCATCCCTCATTGCTGGCCTGATCGTGGGGCCCGTCGTGAGTAAGCAGCTGTCGATTTCTGGGGGGCAGTCCTGGGACCGGAAGCTGGATACAGTCCGAAAACTCAGCGCTTCGGAGTACGATTACGTGCGATCTCTCTGGAGAGGTCCACTTGTTGGAAGCACGTTTGGCAAACCACGATTTCCACTGAGTCCGGGTGCGGCCTGCCTGATTCTTGCTGCTGTCGGGAGTGTCACTGGATTACGAATTCGTGAAACTCGGCGACTGAGTATCTTCGTTTTGCTGTTTGTATTGACGGCTCTGTTTCTGTCGGAGGGCCCAACCTGGACTGTCGGCGGGCAAATTCCGTTCATACACCTTGCTGACTGGTTACCTGGTCTCAGCGCAATGCGCAGCCCGCACCGTTTTGCGGTTCTCGTTCAGGTCGGTTGCGTTGTGCTGGCTGCAATGAGTTTTGCTCAGCCAGGTTGTACTGCGAATTCCGCCGTGAAAACCGACAACGAAGACGTTACCAAAAACGTTCACCTGGCTTTGCCGACGTCGCCGCCGACAAAATGGCAACGCGTCACTCATTGGGGACGCGTTGCCTTGTTGTGTGGAGTGCTGATTGAATCGTGGCCAACAAAACCCGGCATGTATTCGATGCCCGAGTATGACCAACAGCGGCCGTGGATTGAGTGGCTGCAGACGAAGACTCAGCCGGACGACGTCGTTGCGAATCTGCCTTTTCCGAGTGGCCGCTCGGTTGCCGACTATCAGGACACAACGGTTACGATGTTTTGGTCGACCTACCACAAGCGGCGGTTGGCTGGCGGTTATTCAGGATTTTTTCCGAAAGAGTTTGTTCAACTGAAGCGTGACGTGCAGAGCTTCCCCGACGATAAATCGGTGCTTGAACTTCGGAAATCAGGCGTTCGATGGTGTGTTGTGAATGTCGACGAGCTGAAGTCTGCCAACGTTGAGAAACTGACAGACCAGTCGCTGCTCTCGTTGCGGTATGAAACTGATGACGGGAAGACTCGAGTTTACGAGGTACTGCCGGTCGAAGAATTCGACTGGAAGTTTGACTGAGCGGACAGCACAAGACTCCGGCTGTTTCTTAGCAGAGCGATTACTGCGGGAATGATCTGTTGAGATTCTGAAGGATCGCTCAGTCGCGTTCGAAGATCGCAAGCGTGTCGGCGATGCTGTTTCGATGGACCAGCACCACTGCCGTGTCGCCGGCTTTCAGTTGATCGTCCGCGCCGGGGACGCTGATGAAATCTTCGCGGACCATTGCTGCGATCAGACAGCCTGGGAGCGATACATCCTTGAGGGGTGCTTTGGTGACGGGGGCACCTTCAACAATCTCAACTTCCCAGACTTCGGCATCACCTTTGGAGATCCCTGAACCGGCAATAATCACTCCGCCCTGGACCATGCCAAGAATCTGTCGCGATGTCACTTCGCGGGGGCTGACGGCAACGTCGATTCCTAATCGTTCCAGAACGTTTGCGTAATCCGGGCGACGGACGACGGACAGAATTCTGGAACAGCCGAGTTCTCTGGCTTCGACACCGCAGACAATGTTGTCTTCGTCACGCCCGGTTGCGGCGACAAAGATTTCTGCTTTGCCGACGCGTGCTTCCTGCATCTCGACCTGTCGCGTTACGTCTGCGTGCAACACCGTCGTGTCCGGCAGTCTCTGAGACAGGTATTCGCAACGTTCCGCGTCGGCTTCCATCAGGACTGTGTTGAACCGTCCCTTCTGCAGGAGCCGAGCCAGGTTGAAGCCGGTCTCGCCACCGCCGGCGATAATGACGTTCAGCTTCGGTGGTGGTTTGTGCTCGAAGTAATCCTGCTTAACTTTTTCCAATGCCTCCTGAGATCCAAACAGCGTGACATGATCGCCAGGTTCGACGATGTCGTTGGCCCCGGCAATAATGCAGCGACTTTCGCTTGAAATCAGGCCGATTCTTACGTTCTTCGGAAGCTTCAATTCTTTAAGTGGAACGTGTGCCCCTTTGGAGCCTTTTTCGACTGCAAATTCCTGAACTTCGATGCCGCCTCGAGCAAAGTTTTCGACGGCAAACAATGTCGGCATTCTGATAGCGCGAGCAAGTTCCAAAGCGGTGAGATGTTCCAGACTCAGCAACCGGTCGATGCCAAAGTGTCGTCGGTAATCGAAGGTACTGGTGTCAAGATAGGCCTGGTCGAAAACGCGAGCCAGACTTCGCTTGGCGCCCATCGCTTTGGCCAGGCTGGCTCCCACGAGGTTTACCTCATCGAGTGAAGTCACCGCGAGCACAAGGTCGGCACTTTGAACACCGGCTTGAAACAGCACGATGGAATCGCAAGCCGAACCGCACAGCGTCCGCACATCAAGTCGTTCTTCCACAAGCGACAAGGCGTCTCTTGAAGCGTCGACCAGGCAAACGTTGTGATTTTCCGCACAAAGCAGGTCAGCAATCGAAGTGCCGACTGTGCCTGCCCCAAAGATGACGATATTCATGTCGGCTCAGCTTCTTGCAGAAACGTTTGTCGTGATGACTTGCTGCATAATACTGCCGTTGCCGTTGCAGTAATTGTCTCGAGAATCGGTGGTCATGCCCAAGGCATTACTGCTTCTCAGGGACGATGGCGTTGTGATAGACGTCTTGAACATCGTCACACTCATTGAGCATCGCCATAAACTTTTCGAACGCAGGCAAGTCATCTTCGCTGATCTCAGCATTCGCTTGAGGAATGAATGTGACTTCCTGGACTTCGAGTTCCACATCTGGAAACGCTTCCTGCATCGCCTGCGTGGCCTTGAAGAACTCGCTGGCCGGAGCGAACAGTGTTAGCTGGCCTTCCTTGTCTTCGATGTCGTCGACGTCAACGTCTGCATCCAGCATCGCTTCCAGTACCTGATCTTCGTTGTCGCCTTTGAACGACAGAACTGCCAGATGATCGAACAGATGTGCGACTGAACCTGCCGGACCAAGCTTTGAACCGGTCTTGGTGAAACAGTTTCGAACGTCTGTGATCGTTCGATTGGGATTGTCGGTCAGGCAATCGACAATTACCGAGCATCCGCTCGGGCCGAAGCCTTCGTAGCGTGCCGCCGAATAATCTTCTCCGCCAGTTCCTTTGGCTTTTTCAATGGCCTTTTCGATGACGTGACTGGGAACTTGCTCCCGCTTGGCTCTGTCGATCAGGCTGCGCAGCCCTGGATTGGCTTCCGGGTCTGGCACCCCGTTTCTCGCCGCCATGTAGAGCTGTTTTCCGTACTTCGAGTAGAGCTTGGACTTCTGCCCCGCCGTCTTCATGATCGAGTGCTTGCGGTTTTCGAAACTTCTTCCCATAGCGATTATCTTTTGTCGTGTATCAGATTGTTTGAAATTCAGATCGATGGAGTCTTACGCGACAAGTGCAAAAAGAGCGCGTAAGTCTCCAGACTGGCGAATGGTCGCATCGATCGATCTTATGATCAATCAACCACAGCGCTTTCCGAATCCGTTTTCAACGTCCTGCGGGAGAACCGCGAAGGAAACAAGGGCATTTCAGCTTTCCAGCCTCTTCACAGAAACGATGAAAATGGCCAATTGGATTCAATTCTGCCTGCAGAGATCGTGTCCAAAAAATGGCTCACGGCCACAATCTACTGAAGATAGATTTCGAGCTGTCAATTCGCGGATCGCGTACTTTCACTGCAGTCGCACATGCTGAGTCCCCTCGGGCGGGTCTGGCACAGGACAGGTGTGCAAATTTCGTTTGGCACAAATTCGCCTTTGCGCTGGTCAAAGTAATGAGTTAGAAGCCTTCCAACTTCTATATTGAAGTCATGATGTATGGGCTTGCTGTCTGACCTGCCGTCCATTTCCGAACAGAAAACACTGCACCGCGACACCGGACGCTACTCGCTGGATTCAGATGAGTAGCCGGGCGAGTTGTGTCGCGATCGTGTGGAGAAAAGACTCCCATGCCTAAGCGTGCTCAGAGTGTCCAAAGCAGAACAATCTTGCGGGTTGATGCCGGGGAATCACTTTTTGACACGCTGGCGACGGGGCGACGCCAGCGTGCATCTCACGTCGCTGTCTTCGAGAAAGAACGCTGCTTGGGCGTATCAAGTATTCACTACTCCAGCTTGTTGACGAGAAGCTCAACATTCGGGGAGCTGGTTGAAGAGCAGCGTTGCGTCAATATTTCAGAATCGGCAACTGTTGAAGAAATCGGTCGAGCGTTTGCGGACTCCGATGTGGAAGCTCAGGTCGTCCATACTGATGAAGGCGACTTTGTTGGCGTTGTGACTCGCCAAAGTCTGCTCGAAGCACTTCTTGACAATCAGGGATCGGAAAACCAGGCAGCAGGTCGTCGCGAAACGTCCGCCGTTAGTCAGAGTGAATCGCTGCTGGCAGGAGAAAAGCGAGTTCTTGAGGCCATTGCAACGTCGCGTTCGCAGGATGGCGGCTTGACCGAGTTGGTGGAGTTTGTCGAATCACAATCGGACGGTGCGCTCTGTTCGATTTTGCTGATCGACGAGACCGGAGAATGCTTATGGAAAGGGGCTTCGCCCAGCTTGCCAGAGGAATTTGCCAAAGCGATTGACGGATTGGCAATTGGGCCAAATGCAGGAGCGTGCGGAACGGCGGCATTTCTGAATCAGGTAGTGATCGTCCCCGAAGTGGCCACCGACCCAATTTGTGTCAACGTTCGCGATCTGGCCTTAAAGCACGAAATCCGCGCATGCTGGTCCTGCCCGATACATTCATCGTCTGGAGATATACTCGGGACGATCGCAATGTACTACCAGCAGTCTGGAAACCCGGATGAGTTCCACAGAATCCTGATCGAACGAGCTGTGGATCTGGCAACGATCGTCATCGAGCGACGGAACGCGGTAAGCGATCTGGCTCGCAGTGAAAAAAGACTAAGTCGCGCTCAGCAGATTGCTCATGTTGGCAGTTTTGAGTTGGCTGCGAACGGTTCGCCCACCTACTGGTCCGATGAATGCTTTCGGATCATCGGTCTCGAACCTGACAGCGGACTGCCGACTCGCGAGCACTTTCTGGAAAATGTCATACATCCCGACGATCGCGCGTTGAACCAGCGAATCGTTCAGAAGGCTCTGCGGGAATGTTCTGACTTCGACTACGAGTACCGCATACGCCGCCCAGACGGCTCGGTCCGGTGGGTCAACGCTCGCGGTAAGCCTGTTTGCAATTCTGACAACAGGACCGTGTTTGTCGAAGGAACGTTTCTGGACATTACCGAAACAAAAATCGCTTTCGACCTATTGGTGCAGCAGAAATATGCGATATCAATGGCGATGCCAGGAATTTCATGCCTGGATCTGTCAGGGCGATACGTTGAGGTCAACGACCACTATGCTGATGCACTCGGCTACGAACCCGCCGAACTCATTGGCAGCGAGTGGGGCCCGACGATACATCCGGAAGATCTCCCTCGAGCCATGTCGGCATACGAAACGATGTGCCGCGACGGCAAAGGCGAACTCGAAGCCCGGGCTGTTCGCAAGGACGGGTCGTTGTTTCACAAGCGTGTGCTGATGGTCAGAATCGAAGACGCAGATGGTGAGATGACCGGATACCACTGTTTTATGAGGGACATCACGGAGCGGAAGCAGGCCGAGGACGCATTGCGTGCCTCGGAGACAAGAAGTCGAACGTTGCTTGAGGGATCGCCGGTCTGTACGAAGATCATTGATCTTGATTCCAAGCTCCAATACATGAGTGCGGCCGGGCAGAATCAGCTGAAAATCGACGACATCGAACCTTTCTACGGAACCACATTTCCTCCGGAGCTGTATCCGGAAGCCTGGCGTGCGCCAGTTACTGAACGTCTCGAACGAGCCAAGGCCGGAGAAATTTGCAGTCTGGAATGCCCCGTTCGAGATACGGACGGAATCGAGGTCTGGTACGAGACGACCTTTGTGCCTGCCTGCGACGAGGATGGTTCGATTCAGTATGTCATCGTGACGTCGGTAAATACGACTCAGCGAAGACAGGCCGAGCAAGAGGCACGCACTCATCGAGACGAGCTCGCACACGTCTCACGTGTAAGCACCATGGGCGAACTGGCGACAGGCATCGCCCATGAACTCAACCAGCCGCTGACGGCGATCGCGTCGTACAGCTATGTGGCGGGCATGATTCTCGAACAGAGTACTCCAGACCTGGTGAAACTTAATGAGATTTTTGGCCATCTTGAGGATCAGGCCTTTCGGGCGGGTGAAATCGTACGACGGCTGAGAGAGTTCGTGACAAAGGCGGACTCTGCCCGAACAAGAGTTGATCTGAACCAACTCGTCCGCGATGTGGCCAGGTTTGTCGAACCGGACATCCGACACGCGGGTGTCACCCTGAAGATGAATCTCGAGCAGTCTCCTCCGCTGGTACTTGTAGACACCATCCAGATTCAACAAGTCATGGTGAACTTGATCAGAAACGCAATCGACGCGATGAAAGAAACACCAGTCAGCGAACGCGAGGTCGCTGTCGCAACTCGAATTCTTCAAGACGGCCAGGCCGAAGTGGTCGTGAGCGATCGTGGTAAAGGCCTCGATAAGAACGAACTCGAGCAGGTGTTCAATGCCTTCTTCTCAACAAAGCAGGAAGGCATGGGCATGGGGCTGCCGATCAGTCGATCCATCGTTGAAGCTCATGGCGGAAAACTCTGGTCAAAGTCAAACACTGGTCCCGGTGCGACATTCAGATTTACGATTCCGCAAGAGAACGGTTGCAGCTCCGATCGAACTCCGACCGTTTTCATTGTCGATGACGAAGTTGCGGTGCGAGACTCTTTAAGCATGGTCGTGCAGACTCTGGGCGTTACAGCAAAGTGCTATTCTTCACCCGTCGAATTCCTCGATGTCATCGAATCGTTTGACACTTCGTGCGCTGTTTGCCTCATTGTCGATGTGCAGATGCCTGACATCACCGGCTTGGAACTGCTGGATGAGCTCGCCACATTGAACAAGGCAATTCCAGCAATAATGATCACAGGACATGGCAACGCGGCACTCAGAGAACAGGCGAAAGAACTCGGCGCCGTCGCGTTTCTCGAAAAGCCATTCCGCCCCGCCGAAGTCCGGGAGTTGATCGGGACACACCTGCAGCAACTTCGTGACATTGAAACTACGACGTGAAACGGTTCGCTCCTCTACGAAATGGTGAGCGTCGCGTATCGTTAAGGTTACCGCTGTGACGGGCCGGAAACGCCATTCAGGCTACACAAAGATACCCCCGACAGGATTCGAACCTGTGACCCCAGCTTTAGGAAAGCTGTGCTCTATCCAACTGAGCTACGGGGGCAGGCGGTGGTTGTTACCGCGGGCGGATTCTGCCAGACGGACACGTTGCTCGCAAGAAGGGCTCGGGTTTTGGTTGGCTCTGAGAGTCGCTCTACCTGGCGGTTTCGCAAGAGTTTTGGACTGCGAAGATGAGGTGGGCATTGGGCCTGTAAGACGTCCCGAACAACGCTGCCCGCAGCAAATTACCGCTTGTTCTTGGTCGAGGCCACTTTGGAGGCGATTCGGCTTAGCACCTGATTGGCTCGGACTTCGCCTTCCTGACGGGCGTGGTGATAGGCGGCCTGCATTCGGCTGACCAGATTCTGCATCGACGATCGGTAGATTTCGAATTCCTGCCGAGCCGATTCCATTCCGTCGAAGGTGGTTCGCGGGATGACGTACGACTTTCGGATATCGACGAACCAGCGTTTCTTGCCAGCGTAGCTCGTTTCTCCCGCATCCATTTCTTTGATGTATCGAGCAAGTCGTGTTGCTGCATCGCGGAGAGCTCGCCGAGCTTCCTGCCAGTCGTCCTGGTCTGACCGGTCTGAATAGAGTCGCTCGTCGGTGCCAAGGTCCCGATTCATAGTTCCGAGCCGCACCTGCAAGTCGAGCAACTGTTTCTGCAAGCTCTGAAGTTGCCGCTCGGCCTGGACGCTGCCTTTCCAGTCGCGTTCCATGCTGTCGAAGATTTCGTCGATCTGATCGTCCGTGAAGTCTGTCTCTGGTTCGTTCTGCGGTGCTCCGGGATAGTAGTTTTGAGCAGCCTGCATGGGTGGCGGATCGACATAGATCACGATGTTCGGATCAGCTCCGGCCGGTGCGACTGTAATTGCCTGATCAAAGTAAGAGGCTGTGCCGCCCTGGCCCTCAAACGAAAAACCAAATAGTGAGCACATCGGCACGCAGGCGGGATCGACTCCCAGCATCTGGGCAACGTATCGCGCAGAAACAGCGGCGACCGATGGATCAGCGTCTGGCGGTACTTGCAGAACAATCGCGGTGGGCAAATGCTGAGGTTTGAACCAGACCCAGAAGGTTCTTGGCGGATCGGTTGGGAGCTGAATCACTTCCCAGGATGCTGACGGCGGCCGCGCTGCGAACGCTGCGCGACAATCGTTTGATGCCGGATTGGGAACGCTGCCCGCGCTCATATCTCTGTTCCGCTACGTAGAGTGTGCTGAAAATCCTCAACGCTGGCTGCGAGTACTTGCCTGATCTTAGTGCTGAAACAGGAATTCGTCTTTATTAATAATTGCCCAGCAAATGTCTTCGAGGGCTCGTGCCTTGTCCGAATGAGACTCTGTGTAGGCCAGACTGTGATTCAATTCCGATTCGCTTGGGTGACGACTCAGCGCCAGTCGGTACAACTCGATGATGATTTCGTTCGTTGGCTGCCCGGACCGAATACTGCGATGCAGTCGGTTGCTACCGTCAGTCAGAAGCTGATTGACGAAACTTCCATTGAGCAGTTCAAGAGCTTGCCCCAGACTCGAATCGTCTCCGCGGTCACATTCGCAAACTGACTGACGTTCCGGTTGACCGAAGACTTTCAGAAAATCCACCTCGCCGAGTTTTGATCGGTCATGCGGTTGCAGGTCGGGAGCGGGCAGCCACGTCGCCTTGGTATTTGGTGCGACGAGCCCAAATTGTTTTGGCCGTCCCGCCACCTGACCGAGCGAATCGACAAGTTGCTCCGCAGTCAGTTGGCGTGGCATGTAGCGAGAAAAGTACTTGTTGTCGTCACGGTTAAAGTCGTTCGGCCGCGAGTCGGCCTGATAGGTTCGGCTGTTGAGAATTGTTCTGAGTATGTGGAGTCGGTCGAAGTTGTGATCAACAAAGTCCTGTGCGAGTGCATCGAGCAGCGAAGCATTCGCTGGCGGGTTGGAATCTCGAAAATCGTCGAACGGTTCGACGATGCCGCGTCCCATAACCTGAGCCCAGATTCGGTTCACCTCGACGCGAGCAAAGAAGGGGTTCTCCGGCGATGTCAGCCAGGCTGCGAGTGCTGCTCGCCGATCTGTTGTGTTTGCGATTTCCAGATCGCCGGTGACGGGAACCCACGGTTTCATGACGCGACCATCCGCCGGATGATGAACCTCGCCGGAATTTCTTGACCAGAGAATCACTTCCTCGGGCTGATCAGTCTTTCGCCGTTCGACCCGATTGAAGAACGAAGCCAGTCCGTAGTAGTTGCTCTGAGTCCATCGTTCGAACGGATGGTTGTGGCACTTCGCACATTGAATTCGCGTGCCCATAAACAGTTGAGCGGTCGACTCCATCACGTCCATCGTGTCGCCAGCTGTTCGGTAGTAGTTGCCGGCTGGTGAAGTGATCGTGCTGCCCGATGCGGTCAGCAGCTCGCGAGCAAACTGGTCGTACGGCATGTTGTTGCTGATCGCCGCCTGCAGCCACTGGCTGTATTTGAAGACGCTGTTCAGCCCGATCTGCTTTCGAGAAACCCTGAGCAGGTCTCCCCATTTCTGAGACCAGAACAGAGCAAAGTCTGGTCGAGCAAACAGTTCGTCGATCAGCCGCTTTCTCTTGTCCGAAGAGTTATCCGCCAGAAATCGGTCGGCTTCTTCGATCGTCGGCAGCGTCCCCAGAACGTCGAGATAAACTCGTCGCACGAAGGTTTCGTCGGAGCAAACTTCGGCCGGCTGATACTGAAGTTGCTTGAGTTTCTGATCAACGTTTTCGTCGACGTAGTTGAATGTCGGCGGGGCGGTCCACACAAAGTTGTCGACGTCTTGAACGAACGTCAGCAGCGGCGTCTTGATGAATTCGAGATACCGCACAATCACGGCCGTCTCGCCGCGAGTTGTTCCGGTGATCAGACCACTTGTCGAAGCATTGGCGATGGTCGGATCGGAAAGTGAAAATTGAGACAAGTGAGTGACGTCTCGAACTGAGCCGTCGGCATATCGGGCTCGAACGCTGAACTGCTGCGTGTTCGCCGGAAACCGAAGAACGCGATTGACCGATGGGAAGACGTCGATGCCAAGGCAGTCAGCTTCCGGCGGATCGACAGGACAGCCTTCCCCAATCCAGTCGTGCAACAATGAGTACAACGCGTCACCCTGCTTCAGTCGTCGCCCGCCTGCGTGCGGTATCTGCATCGTCGGCTTGCGAAGCAACAGGCTTTCTGCCGGGTTGATTGTGTTGACTCGTCGACTCTGCGATTCTCGAACCAGCGACGCACGATCGAACGCCGGTTCAAATCCAAACAGTGAAAGCCGAAACTCGCCCTTGCCATGAGGCGAGCCGTGACAGGCACCGCCGCTGCAACCAGCTTTGGCCAGAGCGGGAAGCGTTTCGTGCTCGAACGAAACTTTCTGTGAACGAGCCATTCCGGAAACTCGAACCGACACAGTCTCGATGAGATCGCCCGATCGAATCTGCACTTTGGTTGTGCCATCAGACTTGGGTGTAACGCGACCGTCCGGAGAAACACTGAGTACATCAGCGTTCGCAATCCGATACTCAGCGATCGATGTGACATCTGAAAGTTCGCCATCAGGCCGTCGCCCTGTGACAACCAGCTGTGCTGAAGATCGAGGGCCGGCCAGCTCGACTTTCTTTGGAAACACGTCCAGTTCTGAAACGCGGAGACTGTTTGAACCGTCGGCCGCACGCGTCGAGTCAGAAGTCGCCACGCAAATGACAGCCAGCATCGCGAGTGCGAGTAGTCGGCTCAGGCGATCACGATGAAGTTGCATTTGCTTCGTCCGAAGAGTGCGGAAGCCAGAGTGGATCGCACCGCTCTGTCACAGGAGTGGATGATGGCTACGATCAGCCAGATGCGGCCTACGGTTTTGGCACGACATCGAGCGATGTGCCGATTTTTCGTGACGCGAGCTGAGTTGGCTCGACGTCAAATAAATAAAGGTCAAATTCGCCGTCGCGTTCAGAAACGGTCACAAGCTGCCTGCCGTTGGAGTGCCAGGCGGGGTAATCGTCTCGTTCTTCTGAATTTGTAATTCTTTGTACGTGCGAGCCGTCAAGATTCATCACGTAGACCTCGTAGTTGCCATCGCGAGTGCTCACAAAAGCGATTCTCTTCCCATCGGGTGACAGCCGTGGGCGAATATCCATGATCGTGTTTTCGGTGAGCCGTCGTTCGTTCGAACCGTCAGGAGAAACGGAGTAGAGCTCGTAGTTGTTCTCTCGGCTGTTCGCGAAAACGATCGTCTTTCCATCCGGCGTGAACGTCGGCCAGTTGGTGATCCCCGAGCACTCAGTCAGTTGCTTCTTGTTCTTGCCGGCCGTGTCGACTGACCAGAGCTGCTGCGGTCCAGTTTCGGCGAAGGCGTAAACGACCGTCTTGCTGTCAGGTGAAAACGTCGGGCTGCGAGTCCCGCCGCGACCGGGGTGAGTAATAAAGGCGTCCGTGTTTTCGGCGCGATTATGAATAACGAGCCGAGCTGTCAGATTGCCCGTGCATTGTGTGTAGGCAATCCATTTTCCGTCGAGTGACCAAGCAGGTTCGAGGTTGTGTCGATTGCCTGCGTCTTCAAACACCGGAGTGATCGTTCGATCGTCCATCTTCATCTGCAGCATGCGGACGAGATCTGGACCTTCGTCATAGCAATAGACAAGCTTCGCTCCGTTCTCGACAAAGCATGGATCGCGTTTGAGAGCGCCGTCCGTGGTTAGTCGAATGGGCTCTGCATGCGCATTGGCGAGAAGGCTCAACGATAAAAGAAAAACAACGAAGCCGGTGCGAACATCGAACATCGAACATTCAACACTGAACATCGAAGTTCTGGCACCGCGTGCTTTGCATTCATTGTTCGATGTTGAACGTTCGATGTTGAATGTTCGATGTTCAAAACAATTCATCGATCACACTCCCACCATCGAGCACTTTTAATTCCGCACGTTGCTGAGCACCGACGCCGGCCAGTTCGGCGATCGTCGTACCGGCCATCAGTGGCGTGATCGGCCGAGAAACCGGACGCTGGCCTTTGGGGTCGCTTTGCCCGATCACTCGTCCGGCTTGAACTCCAGCACCGGCCCAGATTGAAAAGTAACACTGATTCCAGTGCTCACGGGCGGCTCGATTGCTGATCCGTGGAGTCCGCCCGAATTCGCCCATCGCGATGAGCAGTGTGTCTTCCATCAGGCCGCGCTCGGTCATGTCGTCGAGCAGCGCCGAGTACGCTCGGTCGAAGATCGGGCCGTGCCGATCCTGCAACAATTCGAAGTTGTAAATGTGCGTGTCCCAACCCCAGTCACCGCCGGGCGTGAATGTTTCGACGTACTCACTCCAGTTGACCTGGACGTAAGGCACGCCGGCTTCAGCTAGTCGCCGAGCCAGTAGACAACCTTGTCCGAAAGTCGATCGACCGTAGCTCGATCGAGTCTTCTTTGACTCTTGAGTCAAATCGAAAGCCGCTCTCGCTTCAGCACTGGTCAGCAGTCCGTAGGCCGACTGGTACTTGTGGCCCCACTCTTCGACCTTCGCGGCGTCGAGTCGGTATCGTTCTTCGTCGAGCTGTGTCAGAAGCTGGCGACGGTCGCTGATCCGGCCAGGCGACATGTTGGGCATCATCTTCAATGTTGGGATGCTGACTTCACCTCGATCGGAAGCGCTCACGAGAAACGGATCGTACGCTTTGCCAAGCGTGCCTCCGCCGTAGCCTTCAATCCGCCGCGGCAGGTCGCGAGGGATGCCGCGTCCAACATAGAAGAACGGCGGCAACGAACCATCCTGTCCGCGATGCTTGGCAACGATCGCTCCGAAGTTCGGCTGAACGGGACCTGGCAATTCTTCAAATCCGGTCACGCCGACGGTGCCCGCACCGGGGTGTCCGTTGTTCGAATTCACCATCGAACGAATCACGCTGAACTTGTCTGACCGAGCAGCCATGCGCGGCAGCAGTTCCGTAAATTTCATACCGGTTGTGCGAGTGTCGATCGTTCCGAACGGACCTCGGTAATCCATCGATGCATCCGGTTTTGGATCTACCAGATCGATGTGACTGGGGCCGCCCCATAGCCAGAGCAGAATTACCGATTTCGCCTTCGCTCGACTCTTTGCGGCCGCGATGGCTTCCGGTGTGGGAAGTCCCGTGGCCATCGCAACAGGAACGGCAGCAGCCGTTCGCAAAAACGAACGACGCGTCGAACCGCCGCAATCGCGAGCTTTGAATGAACCGAAGTCGATCATCGTTCGGAATCCCTCTGAAACGTCATATAAAGGAGGGGATAAAGATGCCCGAATGGCTCACACCTGCCAACTGATAGTTGACAGAGTCAGCCCAACGGCAAGACGGGCGCTGGCGGGATAAAAAATGTACCAGACATTCTTGAGTTGGTAAACAATGTTTAGAAACGTGCCGCGAAACCGCCGAACGGATCCAGGGCGTGAAACAGGTTGTGAAACAAAATGTCGCTTCTGGATAAACAGATGCAGGGAACCAGGACGGCTCATTCAGCTGCTATAAAGTTGACACTCAGTCAACCGGCACGGACACGTGCGAAACTCAGACCGGAATTGGGTACGATCTACGCTTTCGAATTTCCCCGCTGAGCATCGTTCCTTCGATGCTCGCAACTCATCCTTCGATCGAATCAGCGAGCCGTTTTTTCATGCGGAATCGACTGCCAATCACGTTGCTGCTTGAGCTGTTTGCAGCGCTGACGCTTTTACACACCGTCGGCGCACAGGAAACTCTGTCAGCAGACAGCAGTTCTTTTGCGAAAATTATAGCGCCGGCCGTTCAGAAGCATTGCGCGAAGTGTCACGGTGCGAACGCTGACGAACTGGAAGGCGACCTCAATCTGCTGAAGCTGCAAAGCGGCGAGTTGGATGACAATCCAGAGCTGATTCGTTCGCTGATCGACGTACTCGACCTGGAAGAAATGCCGCCCGAAGGTCAGCCATCGATCGATCCGAAACTTCGACAGCGAATGATCTCTGAGTTGCGAACGATTCTGCATGCAGCCATCGCCCGGAAGAAGACGTTTCCGCACGCTCCGGTTCGGCGGATGAACCGCTTTCAATACAACAACGCCGTCGTTGACTTGTTCGATTTGAAGTGCATCGTCTTCACGTTGCCTGAGCGAATGATGCGAGAGCACAAAGGGTACTTCAAACCCGAGACGGGCAAGATGGCCGACGTCGTCACGGTCGGAAGTCGGCCCTTGGGCAAGTCGCAGTTGATCGAACGACGCCTTGCAGGTGTCGCGGCATTCCCTCAGGACTTGCGAGCTGAACACGGCTTCGACAATCGGGGCGACCACCTTTCATTGTCGCCGTTGCTGATGGAAGCGTTTTTGAAGCTCGGTCAGTCTGTGACTCAAAGTCCTGACTTCGCTCCGAAGAATGTTGGTATCTGGAAATCGTTCTTCGAAGCACCTTCATCGGAAAGTGATCAGAAGGCCGAAGTGCGACGGAGGCTTGAGCTGTTTCTAGCAAGAGCTTTTAGACGGTCCGTCGAGCCGGCACTACTGGGACGATATGTTCGTTTCGCCGATCGGCAACTGGGCTCAGGTGTTGCATTCACAGATGTCATGAAATCGGTGGCGGCCGCGACAATCTCGTCTCCTAAGTTTCTTTATCTGTATGACAAATCGGGAACGAGCGAGACTGCAGAATCGATCGACGACTTTGAACTGGCCTCGCGTCTGTCGTTTTTTCTGTGGGGCAGCATTCCGGATCAGGAACTGCTCGAACTGGCTGGCAATGGAAGTCTGCCGAAGCTGGATGTTCTGGAAACACAGCTCAATCGAATGTTGAAAGATCACAAGCTGAAACGTTTTTGCGACAGTTTTCCGGCACAGTGGCTGCAGCTTGAAAGGATCATTTCGTCCGTACCGAATCGTGAGAAGTATCCGAACTTCTACTTTTCAAAATACCGCGACAGCATGCACATGATGATGGAGCCGTTGCTGCTGTTTGAAACTGTGTTGATTGAAAATTTACCAGTCACGCAACTCATCGATCCTGACTTCACGTATCGATCAGCGTTACTGGAAGATGCCTACGGGTCGCTCGCCACAACTGGCAATAAGAAAGGTGGTGGTGCAGTTGGCGTTCTTAACTTCAATCGCGTGCCAGTCACCGATCGGCGAAACGGTGGCGTGATTACAAACGCCGCCGTGATGACGATGACTTCCGGTCCGGAGCGAACTCAACCAATTACACGCGGAGCTTGGATCGCGACGGTTATCTTCAACAATCCACCAGAGCCTCCACCAGCCGATGTTCCACCGCTTGGTGAGAAACCGTCAGCCGGAGAGGAACATCTCACGCTCAGAGAACGGCTGGCACTGCATCGTGAACGGTCAGACTGCAAAGGCTGCCACGAACAGATTGATCCGCTTGGATTCGCCCTGGAAAACTACGATCCGATTGGTAGATGGCGAACTCAGTACGAGAACGGTCGCGATGTCGATATGTCCGGGCAGCTGTTTCGAAAACACGAGTTTTTCGACATCATTGAATTCAAGGATGCGATACTCGTGGAGAAGGACCGTTTCGCCAGGGCGCTGGCAGGGCATCTGCTGTCGTTTGGGCTCGCTCGAGAACTGGGCGCGTCTGATGAGGTCGCTCTGGACGAAATTGCTCGCGCGACCGCACAGGATGGCTACAAAGTTCAGACGTTGCTGAAACAGGTAATTCTGAGCAAACCGTTTATGAGTAAGAGTAATCCGAAAACCCGTTTAGAAGATCAACGATAATTTTAAGTGGTAGCACGATGAGATCATTGTCTCGACGAAAATTTCTGCGTGGAGTTGGCGGCACAGCATTGGCATTGCCGTGGATGGAAAGTGTCAGCAGAGCCGCGCCAGCCAGACCCGTCGCGCAGCGGATGGCTCATTTCTATGTGCCGATCGGAGTTGTACGGCGTGGTTTCTTTCCGGGCGAAGCCGACGACATCATTCCGAAGGGCAACCTCGGCAACGTGATGAAATCACTCGGCAAGCAGAATCCGAACTTCAGTGTCAGATCGCTGGACCAGCTCACGCCGACGATGCAACCGCTCGAAAAGTTCAAGAGCAAAGTCAATCTGATCACCGGGATGGACCGGACTTTTCAGCAAGGCACCGACGTGCATGCACAATGCGCTTCGTGTTACCTCAGCAGCGCGGAACCCTACACCATCAAGGGGACGGCCTGGCCACTGAATCGGACGCTCGACCATCTTGTGGCTGATCATGTGGGAACGACCACGCCGTTTCGAACACTCGAGTTCAGTTGCAATAGCCATCGTGACAACAAAGAGTCGATCTACTTCGACAATATCTCATGGTACGGAACCGGACATCTTGCACCGTCGATTCGTGACCCGCGTAAGATGTATCACCGCCTGTTTTCAACGCGGGAAGTTGATCGATATCGCGACGTCACAGACCTGGTGCTGGAAGATGCGCGGTCGCTCAGCAAAGACCTCGGATACACCGATCGTCAGAAATTTAATGAGTACTTCGAATCGATCCGGACGATCGAAACTCAGATGGACCGGCTGGAAGCCATGAGAGCGGAACTGGCCAAAGTCGACTTCGACGAACCAACTGAAGCTCACATGCCGCGTGGCGAGTACATCCGAGTGATGGGTGATCTGATGGTCGTCGCGCTGCAGACCGGTCTGACAAACGTCGCCACGTTCATGGTCGGGCCTGAGCGGTGGGACACTCCGTACATGTTCGAAAGCCTGTTCGACAAACCTCGCAGTCATCACGGGATGTCGCACAACCAGACGAAGATGATCGACGACCTGCTCAAAGTCGACCGTTTTCACATGGAGCAGTACGTCCATCTTATTGAGAAGATGGACCGAATTGAGCAATCCGACGGGACGACGTTGCTCGATAACACGCTGTTTACTTACGGGTCCGGGCTCGGCGACGGCTCGACACATCAGTACAACGATCTGCCAATCATCGTCGCCGGTGGTGGCAAACGCGTGCAGTCCGGGCAGCACATCAACATGCCCGAAGGCACGCCGCTCGCCAATCTGTGGCTGACCCAAGCTCGGATGATGGGCTTGGATATGGAGCGGTTTGCAGACAGCAGCGGGACGATCGATCATTTGCTTGCCGAGCGGTAAGACCGGTTTCCTGGCGATAGGTCGGAACAACTCCGGCGAACAGAATCTGACTCCGACATTTTGCATAGAAGACATTCCAATGAGACTGTTCCACGCTGCTTTGGTCCTGTTGACCATCGCCAATTCTCTAGTGGCCGAAGACCGACCAAACATTCTGCTCTTCACAGCAGACGATTTGCACGCTGAGTCGTTGGGTGTTTACGGCGGACGTCCGCATGATCTCACACCGAATCTCGATGCCTTTGCTGCGGAGAGCCTGCTGTTCAACAAAGCGCACGTGAACGTCGCCATTTGTGCTCCGTGCCGAGCAGTCATCGCAACGGGAAGATACAGCCATCGGTCCGGAGCGATGGGCTTCATGCCAGCTCGGGAAGACGTACCAGACATTGTGACCACGTTGAAAGCGGCCGGTTATCACACCGGCATTCTCGGAAAGGTCGGACATTCGACGCCGAAAAAATCAATGAAGTGGGACTACAGCTTCGATCAGAAAGAGCTTGGGAACGGGCGAAACCCGGGCATCTACTCTCAGCGTAGCCAGACATTTCTCAAAGAGTCTCAGGCTGCGGACAAGCCGTTCTACTTCATGGTCAATTCGCACGACCCGCACCGACCGTATTGCAACCCGGAGAAGCTCACCAAGGGGGCGGCGATGCCTTCGCGAGTTTACAAGCCGGAAGAAGTCCACGTGCCGGGTTTCCTTCCCGATCTGCCAGGTGTTCGAGCAGAGTTGGCAACCTATCTGAATTCCACACGCCGGCTCGATGACACCTTCGGCAAAGTGATGCAGGCTCTGAAGGAATCGGGCGAAGCCGACAACACTCTCGTTCTGTTTATTACGGACAATGGAATCGCCGTTCCGTTTGCCAAGTGCAACGCCTGGTTCCACAGCTCTCGCAGTCCGCTGCTGGTTCGCTGGCCAGGAGTCATCAAACCGGGCACTCGCGACGACAAACACTTTGTGTCGGTTGTCGATTTCTTTCCGACGTTCCTGGACGCTACGAAGAACAAAGGTCCTGCCGGACTCGACGGGCGATCGTTCCTTCCACTGCTGAAGGGCCAGTCTCAGGGCGGCCGTGACCACGTTTTCACGCAGATCGACTCCAAAGCGGGCAACGCCGCCGTTCCGATGCGGTGTGTTCAGAACGCAAATTTCGGCTACATCTACAACCCGTTCAGCGATGGAAAATACTGGTACCGCAACAACAACGAAGGCTTGACGATGGCGGCGATGAAGAAGGCCGCTGCAACCGACGCCGCCATCAAAGCACGCGTCGACCTGTTTCGGTATCGCGTTCCGGAAGAACTCTACGATCTGAAGAACGATCCTGATTGTCTCCACAATCTAATTGACGATTCGAATCACGCTTCGACGTTGAAAGTTCTGCAGTCAAAGCTGGTCGCCCAAATGGAACGAACGGCTGACCCGATGCTCGCCGCTTTTCAGAATCGAAACAACCGAACCAAGGTCGACGAAATTCTGATCGCCACGTACGGTCCTAAAAAGGACGAGCGTCCCAAGGCGAAGAAAGACAAGAGCCGAAATAAAAAGAAGCAGGATAAGTAGCAACCAGTGTTGCTAATGGTCAGTGCTCGTGGTCGGCGAAGGATGAATCGATGTTGAGAATTCTGTTGCTGACAACAGTCGTCTCTCTCTCCGTTTCGCACGCAAAGACGTGTAGCGCTCAGATTGCTTTGATGAAGCGGATTAAGGCAATTCAAAACGTTTCGATCTGGCAACGCCCGAAACGCAGCAACTCGGAAATCCGCCGCTTGATCAAGCAGCTTCACGATCCCGACAAGGAAATCATGCAGGCCGCGTTTGAGAAGTTAACGCTGACTCGCCCCGTGCCAGCGGCGTCTGACACGGTTGCTGAACAGGCAACGGCGGCGGCCAGGCAGAATCGAGACAAATTTGCTTTGTCGATGGCCTTTGAGATTAAAGGCGACTGGACTGAAGCAAAGAAGGCAGCCGAGACGTTGCAGATTGCTCAGCGAAACGGCGGGCTTCGATACCTGGAACAGCTTATCGTGCGAGGCAACGCCGCGCAGGCAAGTGGGCCCTTAATTGCCGCTGCTTATTCTGGCAACGCGCAAGCAACACGACTGGTTGCTCAGTACTGGAGGAAGAGCCGAATCCCCGGCAAGCGAGCAATCCTGATCATTGGCCCTGCAGCCGCCCCTGAACTGTCCAAACAACTTGCCGCTGGGGACAGAGCAGCTCAAATGGAAATCGCTGAGCTGCTCGGAAAAGTCGGAACAGAAAAGCAGCTTCCGGCGCTCGAAGCTCTTGCCACGAAAGCTGACCCCAACCTTCGCAAACGCATCGATGAGTCCGTCAGGGAGATCAAGTCCCGTGAATCGAAGAAGTCGACTTCCAAGAATTCTTGAAACAGTCGACTAAAAACTTCGCTTCCACCGAGCGAGATCGACGCCTGGGTGTAGTATGAGGGAGCCTTTTGCACGGTGTGCATCCGCTGTACGCAAGCAAAAGTTTGTGCCCAGTCGCGTGGTCAGATTCCCAGGAGCGTAAAGTGGCTGGCACTGACCAGTCCTGTACACTGAACGTTTCGAAAGTTCGACGTTCTAAAGTTTTCGAATCTCTGCAATTTCGACCGAGCGGCGTTCGGAGACTGACCGATAGCAGGCTTCGACGAGAGCCATCGTGCCGAGGTTATCTCGGCCGCCGATTTCAGGTTCGGAGCCAGTTTCCAGCGCGACCAGAAGTTGGGCCATCGGGCCGACAAACGCGTCTGGAAACCAGACGTCGTCCCAGCGAGGCTGGAACCACTGTCCAGGCTGTTTGGTAGTTGTAAAGTCGAGCGTGCTGGGAGTTCGTTCGGGATAGCTGGGCCAGCCGATGGTTCCTTGGGCGAGTCCTTCCGTGCCTTCGACTCGCCAGTTGATGCCGATGTCACTTTCCGCTCCTTCCAGAGCCGGGCCGGTCCACACGTCGTCCCAGGAAGAAGCTCGCAGGCCGCTTTCGTATTCCAGGATGTAAAGACAGATGCCGTCATCGTGATCGAACTTTGTTGCCGTGCGAGGATCCTTTCGCACGCTGCAGAAGACTCGAGTTGGATCACCGAACAGAAAACGGAAGGTGTCGAGGTGGTGGATGCTCATGATTCGGAGCGTCACCCAACCGAGTCGCTCCTGCCAGGGCATCCAGTGCGGGATTGCTCGCATTTCGATCGAGGCAAAGACTGGCTCGCCCAGGTCGCCTCGGTCAAGCAGGTTTCGACACGCTCGGATCGACTGGTCGTAACGCATGTTTTGATTCACGGCGAGTGTGATGCCCGCGTCTTCGCACAGTCGAACGATCTCGACAGCCTGCGCGTAATCCACGCCAAGCGGCTTTTGAGCGAGGATGCCTTTGATATGACTTGCCTGCTTGACCGCAGCTTTCACAACGTCGATCTGAATGTCCGGCGGGACGGCGATGTCCACGACTTCGATTTCCGGATCAGCGAGCAGTTCTTCGTAGTGGTCGTAGACTTTTGGGATCGAATGTCGATCCGCTGCTGCCTGAGCTGTGCTTCGGGTTCGTGACGAGATGGCGACGGGGTTAAATCCAGCCTCGCGGTAAGCAACGAGGTGGCAGTCGGCCATAATAAAACCGGCTCCGATGCAGCCGATGGGGATGTCTTTGCGATTGGGAAGTTTCGCCCGAAAATCGAGGTCGGGTGTGCAGTCGGATGACTTCGACATGACTTCCTCCAGGGTAGCGTCGATGAGAGGTTTCTGATCAGCGAAGCAGGAGTAGGTTGGGCACCGCCCACCAACAATTCGGTGGTGGGCGGTGCCCACCCTACAGCTAAGCTCGTGGATTCAGATGCGCTGTTCGGTCGGGGTTTCCGGGTTAAGCGTCGTTACCGGACGATGGTCTGGCAGGTCGGTCAAGGTGGCGGCCTGCTCCGGGTTTGTCAGCTTTGCGGAGATGACATCGTCGAGGTTGTGAGGTCCACTTTGGCTGGAGCTTCCATCTTCGCCCGCCACGATCAGGACCAGCTCGCCGCGCGCCGATTCTCGATTGTCAGGGTAGCCGACGATCGTCTCGCCGTTTGCGAGTTTGATGCGAACTTCCAGAGTTTCATTGACGCCGGGCAATCGTTCATGAACGAGGCACGGAAAGCGACTCCAGGCCCATGTCCACAGCGTCATCGCAGGGTCGACTCGACCGGCGATGTTGATCCAATCGTGCTCGGCTTCGCGGAGATCTTTGAAGTTGGCTTGCCGGCACCAGGACACCAGCACATCGCTGATCCATTCTCGACGGGAAGCTGCCATTTCCTGGAATGATTGCATGACGGATTCCGATGATCGGTAGGGTGCGTCTTGACGCACCAGCTCTGACAGAAACGGTGCGTCGAGACGCACCCTACGATGTGGCCGATTCTTCTTCAGCTTCTTCGCGGTGACTCGTGAACAGCTCAGCGATGACTTCTTCGAGCGGGCGTTCCTGGACGCTGACGTCTTCAATCGAGTATCGAGAAAGGACGGACGTCAGAATTTCGGGGATGCGGCTGCGGTCGACTTCCAGTTTTGCTCGCGGGGCCTTTGTATCGAAAACTCGACCGTACTGATCGAGGTCGTCGGGAATGGTGGCTCCGGCAAACTGCAACTCGATAATTTTGTGCTGGCTGAAACGGTCGACGATGTCGGCGATGGGGCCGTCGTGCTTGAGTTCGCCTTCGTTGATAATGATCGCTCGCTGGCAGAGCGCTTCGACATCTTTCATGTAATGACTGGTCAGGATGACCGTGATGCCTTGCTCTTTCTGATAATGCTTGAGGAATTCCTGTACGCGGCGTTGCGAGACTACGTCCAGGCCGATCGTCGGCTCGTCGAGCAGAAGAACATCCGGTCGGTGGAGCAGGGCGGCGATCAATTCCATTCGCATGCGCTCGCCGAGCGACAATTCACGCACCGGCTGGCCGATCAGCTTTTTGACTTCCAGCATCTCCGTAAGCTCGTCCATGCGCCGATCGAAGTCGTCGTGCGGAATTCGGTAGATCTCTTTGTGTAGCCGGAATGATTCCTGCGCGGGCAGATCCCACCACAACTGATTCTTCTGCCCCATGACCAGCGAGAATCGTCGGCGGTAAGCGTTCTCTCGATGCCACGGCACGTGCCCCAGGACTGTTGCTTCCCCGGAAGTTGGATAAATCAGACCGGAGAGAAGCTTGAGAGTCGTGGTCTTGCCTGCGCCGTTTGGGCCGAGGAACGCGACCATCTCGCCCGAATTAATCTGGAACGAAACGTCGCGCACGGCCTCGACCGTTTTGAACTCGCGCTTGAACAGACCTTTGAATGACGCCGCCAGCCCTTCGCGTTTGCGATAGACGCGGTACTGCTTCGTCAGTCCCGCCGCCTGTATGGCGATGTCAGTTTCCGCAGACATATCGGTTCACAGGCTGCCAGGAAGCGTAAATCTGAAAAGTGTTAAAATGTCGTCCCGCTCCCATTTCCAACTCACGAGCGGTAGCTCGAACAACCCACCGAAGGCGATCAAATCGTCATCGAGAGGAAGCCGCCGTCGACGACAATGTTTTCGCCCGTGATAAAGCTGCCGGCGTTTGGAGCGGCCATCAGGACGACAGCTCCGGCGAGTTCGTCGGGTACTCCGAACGGGCTGCGTGGATCGTCGCCAAGTTCTCGGCTCGTCGGAGTGTGGTTACGGATGCTTTCGACTCGTTCCGGCGTGAGAACTTTGCGATTCTGCTCAGCCGGGAAGAAGCCGGGTGACAGAGCATTGACTCGGATTCCGTACTGAGCGAATTCGCGTCCGAGGTTCTGCGTGAGATTGACGACCGCCCCCTTTGAAGCCGAGTACGTGAAGACTCGCGACAAAGGCACGACACCACTGAGCGACGCGATGTTGATAATTGAACCCTTCGTGCCACGGTCGACCATGTCCTTGCCGAAAACCTGACAGGCCAGTCGAACAGCTCGCAGGTTAGTGTTGAGAATGTTGTCCCACTCTTCGTCGGTAATGTCGAAGAACGGCGTCGCCGAGTTCGTACCTGCTCCGTTGATCAGAACGTTGGTCTCGCGACCGGCGGCTTTCAGGTGAGCGACGATCGCTTCCAGATCTTCGCGGCTGGTGCTGTCTGCCTTTACGAATTCCGATGAGCCACCAGCATCGACAATCTTGTCGACAATGGTTTTGCCTGTTTCTTCATCCGTCTTCAGTGTTCGACCGACGACGACGACGTGAGCACCGGCGCCGCCGAGAGCTTCGCAGAACGCCCCGCCAAGGACTCCAGTTCCGCCGATAACGACTGCGGTGAGACCATCGAGGTTAAACAGTTTGTGCAGATAATCAGATGAAGCAGTCACGTCGGTCGTTTCCTTTCCCGCAGCGGGCATCGCAGTGCGAGTCGGCCTCGAAGCGGCAGAAGTATGTCATTGTAAAGGCAATGCTTTGCCAGAGTTTTGGTTGAGCAACCGCCAAGGTAGCTGCGGCCTGGGAGCGTCGCAAGGAACGTGAGAAGGCATAGTGTGCATCTTCTGCCCTCGGTGAGCCGTGGCCTTCAGGCCGGGGGCAAATCAGTATGCCGACCGAAGAGGCCACTATTATTACCCACCGACTTACGTCGACGGCTCGCCGAAGAACTGAATTAGTTGCGCGACGAATCAATACTCGTTCTGTTCGCCGCCGTCGCTGTCGAAGGAGCGGAAGTTGGATTTGACGGCCTGGCGGACGGTCAGGGATTCGACTTCTTCCTTCAGTTTGGCCAATGCTTCTTCGACCGGCATCATGCCAAGGTCCGTTCCGCCCGTGTCTGATTCTGAGATGCGGTCACGCACGGAAACAGAGTTCTCGGCTTCGTCCTTCGGGCCGACGACCATCATGTACGGGATTAGTTCGAGCTGAGCGTCGCGAATCTTTGCGTTGACCTTCGCACTGCGAGTGTCCGTGGTGACTCGGAACCCTTCTGCTCGGAATTGAGCTTCCAGTTTCTTCGCGTAGTCGGTCGATTTGTCCGTGACCGGGCAGATGCGGATTTGCTCGGGAGCCAGCCACAGCGGGAATGCTCCGGCGAAGTGTTCGATGAGCATTCCGACGAAGCGTTCCATCGAGCCGAACGGGGCTCGGTGAATCATGACCGGGCGGTGACCTTTGTTGTCGGCGCCGGTGTATTCAAGATCGAAACGCTCGGGCAGGTTGTAGTCGAGCTGGACGGTTCCAAGCTGCCATTCACGGCCGATGCAGTCTCGGACCATGAAGTCAGCCTTCGGTCCGTAGAACGCAGCTTCGCCTTCGCACTCGGTGAAGTTCAGGCCTGAATCAACCAGCACCTTTCGAAGCGTCTCTTCGGCGGCATCCCACAGTTCGGGCGAACCCACGTACTTGTCGGAATTTGGATCGCGTTTGGAAAGCTGCACGCGGTAGTCGTCCAAGCCGACGGCGTCGAGGACGAACTTGACCAGGTCCAGCGTGTCGATGAATTCTTCTTCGACCTGCTCGGGAGTGCAGAACAGGTGAGCGTCGTCCTGAGTCAGGCCTCGAACTCGGAGGAGTCCGTTCAGTTCGCCGGATTGCTCGTGTCGGTAAACAGTGCCGAACTCAGCGAGGCGAACGGGCAGGTCGCGGTAGCTTCTCTGCTGAGCCTTATACATTTGCACGTGATGCGGGCAGTTCATCGGCTTGAGCAGGTAACGTTCCTGGCCGTGCTCCCAGCCGTGCAGAATTTTTGCTTTCTCGTCAGTCGAGTCTGCATTTAACGCTTCGCTCGCACAGCCGCATCCGAGCAGTTCGGCCGTGCGTCCGATTTGCTGTTCGTCGTCGTCGCTCAGTTCGCCTTCAGACAGTTTCTGTTTCCAGTAGTCGACGAGTTGACCGGCATCGTGCCCAAAGATCGGAGCAAACTGCGAATCTCGATAGTAGGGGAAGTGGCCGCTGGTTTCGTAAAGTTCGGCTCGACCGATGTGCGGTGAGTAAACCGGCTGGTAGCCGCGAGCCATCAGCTCTTTCTTGATGAAGTCTTCGAGCAACGCACGAATCGTCGCACCTTTCGGCAGCCAGAGACTCAAGCCCTGGCCAACGTCGTGACTGATGCTGAACAGACCGAGCTGCTTGCCGAGAACTCGGTGGTCGCGGCGTTTCGCTTCTTCGAGTTGGGCGAGGTACTCTTTCTGATCGCTCTTGCTGAAGAACGCGGTCCCGTAGAGTCGCTGAAGATGTTTGTTGTCGGCGTCGCCTTTCCAGTATGCACCGGCGACGCTCAAAAGTTTGAAGGCCTTAATCTTGCCGGCGTTCGGAATGTGCGGACCTCGGCAGAGATCGACAAACTCGCCCTGTCGATAAAAGCTGAGCTCACCGTGATCGGCGAGGCCGGTTTCGATGTGCTCGCACTTGAGTTCCTGATTAAGGTCGCCGCAGAACTGCAACGCTTCGTCGCGGCCCATGTAGAACCGTTCGAACGGCTCGGCCTCTTTGACGATCTTCTTCATCTCGGCTTCGATCTTCGGGAAGTCTTCCTCGCTGATCGGAGTTTCCAGATCGAAGTCGTAGTAAAAGCCGTTGCCGGTCGTCGGGCCAAAAGCCAGTCCGACGCCTTCGTAAAGACGCATGACCGCTCGAGCCATGACGTGAGCACACGAGTGACGCAGCACTCCCAGAGCGGCTGCATCACGAGTTGTGATCAGCTTCAGATCGACCGGCTGTCCGTCTTCCTGGAGTTCGTCCAGCGGCCGCATGGCGTCGACGATTGTCTCGTTGACTTCGGCGGCGACCGTCGCCAGAGCGAGCCTTTCGCCAATCGACGCAGCGACGTCCAGAGCGGTCGTCCCGGCGTCAAATTCCTTGCTTGTACCGTCTGGAAGATTGACCTGAATCATGATGTTGGCTTGGGTTCGAAGTTCGCGGACATTGTGAAAACCGACGCAAAAAAGCGGTCGCCGGAGCTGAAGTGGCGATTTTTATCGCATCCGACAGAGTCAAACCAGTTCCGGTTCGGCCGCCGCTCGGGAATGTCACGACAGGTCGAGCGGGTAAGATGGGTCTGGTCGCCTGATTCTGCACGGTAGCTCGCTCAGCGGCGAAGTTTCATCCGAGCGACTCGGACCAGCCGTTCGTCGACTTCTTCCGGGGCGACGGCGCTGATTGTGACTGGCAGCCAGGCTGTTTTAGACAGCCGAGAGTCGGTGAGGGCCGCCAGCTTGGGCAACGTCACGCTGGCCGCATCGTTGCCGTATCGCGAGCCGGAAACCTGGTGCAGGTACAGCTTGCGGTCGGAAATCAGCTTGGCCAACGGTGCGGCAATTTCGGCACTCATTCCGTGCCAGATGACGACATGAGGGTCGGCTCGCAAGGCGAGGCCGAATTCTCCAGCCGCTTCGACATGCCCAGTAACGGCCTGCTGGAGTTCGGCGAGCGTGACATCGTCCTGCTCGGAGACGTACTCCAGAAGCCCGGCCTGCACACGGCCTTCGTCGATCATCGTCTTCCAGTTGAATGTGTCGTCGGGCTCGTCGGTGCCCTCGTCGTCGATCAGGTTGAACATTTCCGGCGGCGCTTCGCCGGTCTTTTCGCGATGCTCTTCTTCCAGCATCTGAAGCACGCGGCTGTCCGGCGTGGCTGGGCGACAGCGAGATCGGGCCCACTCTCGCAGTTCGAAGATTTTCTCTTCCATTGTCACAGACAGAGGAACCGTGTCGTCGATCGAGTCTTCGATTTGCTTTTGTTCGAGATCGCCGCCGCGAGTGTAATTCTCAATGACCGCCGTCTGGACCGACTGCTCGATTTCCGCACCGCTGTAGCCTTCCGACTTGTCGGAGAGGTGTCCGAGGTCGAAGTCCGCCGGATCCAGGCCCTGCTTCTTCAAGTGAATTTTCAGGATCGTCTGTCGCTCGTGATAGTTGGGCAGGTCGACGAAGAAGAGTTCGTCAAAGCGGCCTCGACGAAGCATTTCCGGAGGCAAACCAGTCACCGAGTTCGCCGTCGCGACCACAAACACCGGAGCCTTCTTTTCCTGCATCCACGTCAGGAAGCGGCCCATCAGGCGGATCATTGTCGAATCGCTGCCCTCTTCCCCAACGCCAGCGAAGCCTTTTTCAACTTCATCCATCCAGAGCACCGCCGGAGCGATCATCTCCATCAGGTTTAAGACGTCTCGCAGATTCTTCTCCGATTCACCCAGGCCGCCGCTGAGCAACGTCGAAACGTCCAACCGGACGAGCGGGAAAGCGAGCATTTGCGCGATCGCTCGCGACGTCAAACTTTTTCCGCAACCCTGAACCCCAAGAAGCAGAACTCCCTTCGGAGCGGGTATGCCTTTCTGTCGAGCCTTTTCAGAAAACGCTTCCGATCTGGTGCCGACCCACGCTTTCAACGCATCCAGACCGCCGATGTCCTTGGCACCTTCGGCCAACTCCTGAAACTCCAGCATGTCGGAGCCCTGGACCATGTATTTCTTCTCGGCGATCAACGCTGCGTAAACTTCGTTGTCGATCTTGCTGCGGCCGAGCAACGCTCGCGAAAGCGCCTGCCGAACCTGCTTCGTCGTCAAGCCCGCGACAGCCTTCAGCAGTTTCTCTTCCTGCTGCTCGCTGAGTCGCACGTTGGATTCGCCCTGGTGCTGTCTCTGAATGAGTAGTTCGCGCAGTTCCTCACGCAGATCTTCGAGGCCAGGCAGCGGCAGCTCCAACGACACCGAGTCGCGCTGTAACTCAATCGGCACGGTCGAGTCAGGCCCCATCAGCAGAATCGTTTTGTTCTGCTCGGTCAGCATCGGGATGACGTCCCGCAACCGACGGACGACGAAGGGATCTTTGAGGAACGGATGAAAGTCCTTGAGCAGGAAAACGTGATCGCGCGGGTAAGCCGTGATCTGATGAAGAAACTCGCCGGCGGCGCGATGGTCGCCAGTCTGAGAATCAAGCGGGGGCGAGGCGCCGTCGGTCGCCGTCCAGATGACCAGGCCGCGTTCCATGTCGAGTGCCAGGTTCGCGAGTTCCGATTCCCACCGGTCCTCTTCATGCGTGTTCAGAAACAGAAGCGGGAAATGGCACTGAATCCGCTCCCGCAGAATATCGATGATGTTTGTTGTGCTCATGGGCCGTGCTATCGTTCGAGTCGTTGTCGGTTCGTGGATGGTGACGTGCCGCTCGGCTGGACCGGCAAAACGTTATAGTTCATCCGCGGCCGCGTTCGCAGCCTCACCCGATTGTCATGCGGACTGTATAGAAAGCACCTACCGACACCAGAATGCCCGATTCAGACCAGACAGAGTCGAACGACGATTCACTCGACACGCCGAGCGAACCTGACAAACTCAGCGTGCCGCGGTCGGATGACGATTCGGTTGTCGCCTCGACCCATTCTCAAAGTGCGGTCGGACTGCGTTTCTGCGGCTGGCTTGGTGTTTCGCTGGTTCTGGCAATCCTGTTTGGCGTCGTGTTTTCCGCAATGCCGGCGAGATTTCGACTGCTCGGCCTACTGGGCATTGCTCAGGGATTCGCCGTTGGAGCCGTCATTGGTCCTGTCGCCAAACCTTTCCGGGTGCATTTATCAAAGCTGGCAGCCCTCGGTGGGTTTGTCGCGGGAGCAGCCAGCGTCGTCGTGACGGCGATACTTTGGTGGCAGGGATGGGCGGAGCAGTTGCAGCAGTCCACGAAGCCTCGACCTGATGCCGCTCTCGTTGCTCGAATGCTGGCGCAGATGAAGAAGCCCGATGGGGCAGATCCCGAACAACTCAAAGCGTACGAGGAATCGCGTCGCCAGTTTTCAGAATTCCTTGATGCTGAAGCCGCTCCGCCGGAAACCGACTTTGCAGCCTGGCTCGCGCACCGAGCCTCGCTGCTGAAAACTGGCCCCACCGCGGCAATCGCCATTGGCCTGCTGGAACTTCTGCTGGCCGGCGCCGCGTCATCACTGATTGCTAGAGCAGCGGCCAGTTCACCGTTCTGTTCGAAATGCCAAGCCTGGCGACACGTCGTGCGCAGTCAGGCTTTCGCCGCTCCGCTCCCGGAGTCGTTAAATGAGGCCGTTTCACAAGCTGAACTGGAATCGGTCACTGCCGCGACCGTCGAACTGTCAGCCTGTGAGTGCAAGCAGCGCCCGCTCGTAAATCTTCAGGTGTCATCTCAAAACGCGGTCCGACAGTTGCTCGATGTTGACCTGTCCGAGCAGCAGTTTTCGGAACTGAAGCGGCTGTTGGACGAAGCTCAGGGGATGAGCTAACCTCGAATTCCGTGCGTTCTTGGCAGGGTGCGTCTTGACGCACCATCAAGCCGAGCGACGCTTCGGTGCGTCGAGACGCACCCTATCTTAATGCTCAAATCGAAAGCTTAATCCCAGTGGTCGTCGGACTTGGAACAGACATCGTCGAGATTGCTCGCATCGCGAAGATGATCGAGCGGCACGCCGAGACCTTTATCAACCGGATCTACACTCCGGAAGAGATCAAGTACTGCCAGAAGCGGAAGCACTGCTACGAAGCCTTCGCCGGACGCTGGGCGGCCAAGGAAGCCATCATGAAAGTGCTCGGGACCGGCTTCGTCAAAGGCATCGGCTGGCTGGACATCGAGATTCTGAATGAGAAAAGTGGCCAGCCGTTCGTAAATATCCGCGGGGGAGCTGGCGAGTATGCCGAAAAGATTGGCATCGACGAATTCCTGATCACCATCTCGCACTGCAAGGCCTACGCCACGGCCACAGCGATCGGGATTCGTAACGATATTTGACACTCCATTTCGATCCAGCCGCACGCGATGCTGCCAGTCGGCTCGAGCCGCGATGGTTGAATCCGGCGACGTAAATACTTAGAGTCTCGCCCCTTACGACATCCAAGACTGCGTCAGGCATCCCGTACGGATCGTCTGTGAGCGCGATAAAGTCAATCTCTGCAACGCTTTAAGGAGCTACCCAAATGGGTCGGTACACTGGACCAAAGGGACGAATTAACCGTCGTCTCGGAACTGTTATTTTTGAAAACGCGGGTGCTCAAAAGGCGTTCGAAGCACGTGAGAATCCTCCTGGACCAGTCCAGCGACGTCGAAAGATGTCAGAATACGGTCTCGCGTTGCAGGAAAAGCAGAAGATCAAGTTCTATTACGGAATGCGCGAAGAGCAGCTTCGCAAGTTCTACGATACGGCTCGCCGCAAACAGGGCAATACGGGTGAAAACCTGCTCGTCATGTGCGAACAGCGTCTGGACAATGTCGTCCGCCGAGCTGGTTTTGCTCTTTCGCGACCACAGGCTCGTCAGGGAATCGTTCATCGTCACTTCCAGTTGAACGGCAGAACTATCGACAAGCCGTCGATTCAGGTGAAGCCAGGCGACGTGATCACGATCCGAAATCGTCCGAACCTGCTCAACCTGTACAAGGAAATGGCAGCAGCGAATACAGCTCCGGCTTGTGACTGGATCAGCTTCGACCAGAACGAATTGAAAGCCACCGTCACGGCTGCTCCACACATGGACGACGTCAGTCTTCCAGTGGAAGTCGGTAAGGTTGTGGCGTTCATGGGACGCTAGTCTCTGTCGCGGACAATCGAGATACACAAAGCCGCTCAGTCTCTGGGCGGCTTTTTTTCGTGGCTACGTCTCTGAGATTTTTCCGGATTCGTGTCGGGGAAATCGGATCGTTGTCGAGCTGCCCATTTGATCGTGTCTCGAAGACCTGACACGATAGGACCATCACGGGCCCCAGCCACGAGGTAGACAATGTTCCTGGCAGACCGAACGCTCAGCCGATTGATGCTTATTGCTGTAGCTGTTGTCGCAGCTTTCACAATCGTGACTTCAACGTCCGAAGCCGACGACAAGCCCGAATCCGACAACGCAAACGATCTCATCAAATTGCTCAATCTGAATCGCGACACCGTAGCCGGGCAGTGGCGACAAACTGCGGATGGCTTGCTCACCATCGCTGCGAACGGCTCCCGAATTTCGTTGCCCGTTGAACCGAAAGGCGAGTACGACTTCAAGGTGGAGTTTACTCGGCAGACGGGGCAGCACTCGATCGCTTTGTTGTTTGTTTCTGGAGCCGGACAGGCCGCCTTTGACCTCGACGCGTGGGGGCAGCACCTCGCTGGTTTTCAGAACGTCGGCGGGAAAGACGCTCGTCAAAACACGACACGCATTGAAGACGTAACGCTGATCAACGGCCGGAAGTACACTGCCGAGTTGCGAGTCCGGCGCGACCGAGTCGACGCATACCTCGACGGCAAACTTCTATCGACTTACCGTGGCGATGGTTCAGATCTCAGCATGCTTGGGAACTGGAGAATTCCCTCGAAGAGAACTCTGGGGATTGGTGCCTGGGATTCGGAAACGATCTTTCACTCGATCGAAGTTCGTTCGGTAAACGGCACGATCGACCTCGCATCTAACCGCGCTGTCACGCGACCTCGAACGCCGCCGACAACCACTCCCGCACCGACGAATAATCCTCCCCGAGGACGACGACCTGCTGCCGACGGTGGTGACCGAGTTTTGATGGTCATCGCCAACGATGGCTTCTTCTATCGAGAGTACGGCGACCCGCGACAGGAACTTGAGCGAGCAGGATTCACTGTAGAAGTTGCCGCCGCGCGAAAGGCTTCGTGCATCCCTCACGCAAATTCGGGACAGGGAGGCAGTAAAGGAATCGTGATGCCCGACGTGGCGATCGCCGACGCCGATCCCAACCGTTACCAGGCGATTCTGTTTTCGGGTGGCTGGGGCTCGTCGATGTACCAGTACGCGTTCCAGGGCAGCTACAACAATCGGGCTTACAACGGCGACCGTCGTACGAAGGAAGCGACCAACCAGTTGATCAACGCGTTCGTCGAGCAGGACAAATATGTCTGCGCGTTGTGCCACGGTGTGTCAGTGCTGGCGTGGTCTCGCGTCAACGGTCGAAGCCTGCTGGCCGGCCGGCGAGCAACTGGGCCAACACGGCAAGGTCCAGCCGGAATCTACAACGGCCGACAAAGCCAGCCACCGTCGCGGTGGGGAGCGGAACAGAACGGCGCGAAGATGGTCGCTCCGAATTCGGTGGGCAATCCGGGCACGGCTGCAGACGACATCGTGATCGACGGAAAAATCATGACCGGACAGGACGACATCTCGGCGCGGGAAATGGGACGGCAACTGGCTAAACAGCTTAAAGCCGCTTCGTAGTTCGCGATCAATTTTCAGGAGCACCGTGTGACCAGATACTGGTTGAGTTTCATTATTGGAGGATTTGTTTTGCTGACTTCGGATGGCGTCGAAGGGGCTTTGGTCGAATACACAATCCGCTTTTCTCAGGCGAAGAATCACTACGCCGATGTCGAAGTGCGTTGCGAAACCGGAGGGCAGCCGCAGTTTGAGCTGATGATGCCCACGTGGACTCCGGGGTCGTATCTCATTCGTGAATACGCTCGGCATGTCGAGACCATTTCCGCCAGCGATTCCGACGGAGCCGAGCTTTCCGTTTCACGAAGCCGCAAGAACCGTTGGATGGTCAAGTGCGGCGATGCAAAGTCGGTCGTCGTTAAGTACCGGCTGTACTGCAACGAGATGACCGTTCGCACCAACCAGGTCGAACGCGACTTCGCATTGTTTAACGGAGCGTCGACATTCCTTTCGCCGGTCGGAGCGAGGAAGCAGAAACATCAGGTTCACATTGAACTGCCCGATGAATGGAAGCATGCCATCTGCTCGCTGCCAAACGTCGACGGCAACAAGCAGACATTCATTGCCGAAGACTTTGACGAACTGGTCGACTCGCCGATCCTATGCGGCAACCCGGACATCTACCCATTTCAAGTCGGCGACCGTGAACACTTGCTGGTCAGCATTGGCGAAGGCGAGATCTGGGACGGTGAAGCGACAGCTCGCGACCTGGAGAAAATCGTCGCGGAACATCACAAGCTATGGGGAACCGTTCCGTACCCGCGGTACATTTTCTTCAACCTGCTGGTCGAAGCCGGCGGCGGCCTGGAACACGATAACTCGACGGTCATGATGATCAGCCGCTGGTACTACCGCGATCGTGAAAAGTACGTCCGGTGGCTGGGGCTCGCGAGTCACGAATTCTTCCACACGTGGAACGTCCGGCGTCTGCGTCCAAAACCGCTCGTCGAGTACGACTACGAAAATGAAGTTTACCTTCGCAGCCTGTGGATCGCCGAAGGAATTACGAGTTACTACGACGACGTTCAACTGGCTCGGTGCGGCCTGATCTCGCAAAAAGAGTATCTGGAGTTGCTTTCGAAGCAGATCGAAAAACTGCAAACGACTCCCGGCCGAAACGTGCAAAGCCTCAGTGATTCTTCGCACGACACCTGGATCAAGCTGTACCGGCCGAACGAAAATTCCAGCAACGCCCAGGTCAGCTACTACAACAAAGGTGCCGTCGCCGCGTTCCTGCTTGATGTCGAGATTCGTTCGGCAACGGACGGAAAGAAATCACTCGACGACGTGATGAGAATCCTCTACGAACGTCACGTTGGCGATGTGGGCTACTCACCCGACGAATTTCGAACGATCGTCGAGGAAGTTTCCGGCACGGATCTGACGAACTGGTTCTCTCACTACATCGATGGCGTTGATGAGTTCGATTATTCAAAGGCTCAGGATTGGTTCGGCTTGGAATTTCCGAAGCCGAAGTCATCGCCAGAGGGCGGCGAAGCGAGCGGCGACAAGGAAAAGCCTGACGAAAAGAAAAAATCGTGGGTTGGCCTCACGACCGAAGACAAGTCTGGGAAACTGATCATCACCAAAGTGCTGCGTGATTCGCCCGCTTTCGAAGCGGGCCTGAATGTTGACGACGAAATCCTGGCAATCGATCAGTATCGCGTGACAAACGGAAACTGGAGCACTCGTCTGAAGCAGTATCAGCCGGGTGAGTCTGTCGAAGTCATGATCGCCCGCCGTGAACAGATTGAGCGACTTCGCCTGGTCTTCGGCGAAGCACCCGCCGATTCGTGGAAACTCGCCGTTGCAAAAGAGCCTTCCGACGCACAGAAGCAACAACTCAAGACCTGGTTGCACCAGAAGTAGGTCAGGCTCTGCGTGACGAAGTCGACTGATATCGAAACCTCCCGATGGCTCAGGTAAGGGAACCACGAAAAAGACGAAATACACGAAACCGGACCGGTCTTTTCGTGTATTTCGTCTCTTTCGTGGTTGTCAGTCGTCCAGAATTCTGGAGCGAACGGCGTCAATTTCATGGCAAAAACTGGCACAAGATCAGAACGGCTCAAACAGGCAGTTCGGCATCTGCGCAAGGTCGACCCGGTGATGCGGCTGGTCATCGACCACGTTGGACCATGCACTCTGAAGTGCGAGCGCGATCGGTTCTGGATGCTGGTCCGGTCGATTCTTTCTCAGCAAATTTCGACCGCTGCCGCCCGTACTGTGCGTGACCGAGTCGTCGCGTTGGTCGAATCGAATAGCGGTTCGAAGCGTGTGACGCCGACGAGTCTTCTCGCGTTGAGTGTTGACGACTTGCGAAGTGCCGGCTGTTCGCAGCGGAAAGCTGAGTACATGGTGGCTCTGGCCAGCCAGGTCGACGACGGCGAGCTTGAGCTTGCAAAGATCGGCCGACTGTCGAACGAAGCGGTCATCGAATCGCTGATTCGCGTTCGAGGAATCGGACGTTGGACCGCAGAGATGTTTTTGATGTTCTCACTGGGACGACTTGACGTTTTCCCCGTCGACGACCTCGGCGTTCGCAACGCAATGGTCAATCTGTACGGACTTGATCAGTCTGCCTCGCACGGCGAATTTCGCGAGATTGCTGAGTCGTGGCAGCCGTATGCGTCGATCGGAAGCTGGTACTGCTGGCGAAGTCTGGAGACGGATATTCCAACCATATCATCGGCTGATTGACTTCGGTCGTTGGCGAGCGTTACCGTCAGACGTCATGCAAAGCAGCTTCTCTGCTGGTGTCCGGAAGGGTGACTTCGGCGGAGATTTGCAATCTCAGACCAGACCAGTTCAGATCTCCGCCCGCGGCACCACAACTTTACGGCCGCGTCTGAACTCTCTGGAGATGTTGCTTGATGAATCGCTTATCAACGCTGCTGGTTCTTTTGACGTTGCTTGTCCCGAGTCTTGCCCCTGGCAACTCAATGGCGGACGCTGCTCCCGCTTCGGCAAGTGAAGCTGCAAAGCTGATCGAGCAATCCGGCATCAAAGGCGGACTGGTCGTTCACGTCGGGCTCAGTGATGGCAAGCTGACGGCCGCGTTGAAGATCAACAGCCGCTATCAGGTCCACGGTATCGACCGCGACATTCAGAAGGTCGAGGCCGCTCGGTCGGCTCTTCAGAATATGGGTGTCTATGGAGAAGTCTCTGTTGGCCTGCTGACCGGTGAGCGGCTGCCGTACATCGAGAACCTTGTCAACCTGATGGTGATCGAAGATCGCAGCGGAGTTTCAAACGCGGAGATTCTTCGAGCCCTTACGCCCAACGGCGTCGCGTTTGTTCGGAACGGCGACGAATGGAAGAAGGTCGTCAAGCCGCGCCCCGGAAACATCGACGACTGGACTCACTACCTTCACAGCGCGAGCAACAACGCCGTCGCTCAGGACACAGCCGTCGGACCACCGAGGCATCTGCAATGGCTGGGCAGCCCTCGCTGGTCGCGCCACCACGACCGCATGGCGAGTATGAGTGCACTGGTCTCTGCTGCGGGCCGCTTGTTTTACATCATGGACGAAGGCTCGCGAGTTTCGATTCAGCTTCCACCAAGCTGGAAGCTCGTCGGTCGAGACGCTTTCAACGGATCGATCCTCTGGAAGCAGGACATCCCGAAATGGCACAGTCATCTGTGGCCGTTGAAGAGTGGTCCGACTCAGCTCGCTCGCCGACTGGTCGCGACGGACGACGAAGTTTACGCCACGCTGGGCATCGACGCTCCGCTTTCCGCCATCGACGCCGCGACCGGAGAAATCCTTCGCACCTACGAAGACACGGGGGCGACCGAAGAAATCCTTCACGACAACGGCACGCTTTTCCTGACGGTCAACAAGGAAGAGTCCGACCTCGTTAAGTACGCACCGATCAACCCCGTCACTGGCGATCAGAGCGATGTTGGCAAGAACTGGCGTTGGAACGAAAAGCCCGTCATCGTCATGTCCGTCGACGCCAAGTCCGGCAAGACAAACTGGACGCGTCGCACGCAGGTCGCACCGTTGACCCTCACCGCCGACGCCGAGCGGGTTTACCTGCACGACGGCGAGAAAGTCGTCTGCCTCAACAGAGCAACCGGCGACATGGAGTGGAGTTCCGAACCGGCCGCGCGGCGCCGCACCATCACCTACAACTTCGGACCGCGGCTCGTCATCCACAAAGGCGTCCTGGTATACGCCGGCGGCGAACGCACGATGAAAGCGTTCGACGTTAAGACTGGAAAGGTCTTGTGGGACGCTCCGCATGACCGATCCGGTTACCAGTCACCCGAAGACCTGCTCATTGTCAAAGACCTCGTCTGGTCCGCCCCAACAACCAGCGGCGGCGACTCGGGCGCCTTCACCGCTCGCGATTACAAAACGGGTGAGGTGAAAATTTCGTTCCCGCCTGACGTCAGCGCGTACTGGTTCCATCATCGCTGCTACATCGCGAAGGCGACTGAAAAATTCATCATGCCATCTCGAACTGGCATCGAATTCGTCGATACCGACAAGAAAAGCTGGGACATCAATCACTGGGTACGTGGCGGTTGCCTCTACGGAGTCATGCCGTGCAACGGTCTGGTTTACGCTCCGCCGCACAACTGTGCCTGCTACCCGGAGGCCAAGTTGTACGGTTTCAACGCGCTCGCTCCCGCTACCGTCTCGCGAGAACCGCCGAAGGACGTTGCTGAAGAAACCCGACTTGTGAAAGGTCCGGCATTCGGAGACTCAATCACGACTTCTTCCGTCGTCGATGACTGGCCGACCTTCCGACACGATCAGGCTCGCAGCGGAACGTCGTCCGCAGAGATCCCCACCGAGCTTTCAAAGAAATGGACGACGAAGCTTGGCGGTCGACTGTCCGCCGTCACCGTCGCCGAAGGCAAACTATTCGTCGCACAAATCGACGAGCATCGAGTCCACGCTCTTGACGCGAAGACCGGCAAGAAAGCCTGGACCTTCACAGCCGGCAGCCGAGTTGACTCGCCGCCAACCATCGAAGACGGACGAGCCTACTTCGGAGCTAACGATGGTTGGATCTACTGCGTCCGTGCGACGGACGGAGAGTTGATCTGGCGATACCTCGCTGCTCCGGAAGATCGTCGACTGATGGCCTTCGAACAGCTCGAATCTGTCTGGCCAGTTCATGGCAGCGTGCTTGTTCAAAACGGTTTCGTCTTTGGTGTCGCGGGCCGATCGAACTTCCTGGATGGCGGTTTGCGATTCCTGAAACTCGACGCTCGAACCGGCAGCATGGTGGCTGAATCGATCATCGACGAGATCGATCCGGAAACCGGCAAAAACCTGCAGATGCGTCACGAGACGCTGCAGATGCCGGTCGGTTTGCCAGACATCCTCTCGAGCGATGGCGAAAACGTTTACATGAAATCGCAGCGGCTCGATCAGGAAGGCAAACGATACGACATCGGACCAAACTCGGGTGACTTCGCCGGTCAGGCGGCGGTCCACGCGGGCAAGCACGCTCACTTATTCGCTCCGATGGGCTTTTTGGATGACACCTGGTTCCACCGTTCCTACTGGGTTTACGGCAAAAGCTTTGCTGGCGGCCATGCAGGTTACTACCAGGCGGGCAAGTTCGCTCCGTCGGGGAGAATTCTCGTCTTCGACGAAGACAACGTTTACGGCTTCGGGCGAAAACCGGATCACCTTCGCTGGACGACCGTCCTCGAACACCAGCTCTTCTCCGCACCGCGTGAAGCTCCCGTCGTTCCCGAGTCTGCGAAGACTCGTCGGCGAGGAAAGGCCAGCAGTGCCGCGATGGTTCGAGTGCCGCTTTCAAAAAAGATTGACCCGACCAACAAGTCAATCTTCGTCGAAGCCTGGACCAACGTCGAAAAACCTCAGGGCGTCGTCGTTGCTCACGGCGGCCCGTTGAACGGGTATTCGCTGTTTATTCAGAAAGGCCGGCCTCAGTTCGCCGCTCGAATCAACGAGAAGCTGGTGCAGGTTTCGAGCAAAGAATCTGTCGTCGGAAAGTGGGCGAAACTAGCAGGAGCAATCACCAGCGACGGGCAAGTTGTTCTTTACGTCAACGGCTCAAGTGTCGCTTCTAAGAAAGTGGATGGTCTGATTCCGAAAACGCCGGCTCAATCAATTGAAATCGGAGCCGACGATGGCAGCGCCGTCGCAGGTTATCAATCGCCGTTTGGCATCACGGCCCTGATCGACGATGTGAAGGTGATTCATGGCTCGTTCACAGCGGCCGACGTCGAAGAAAACATCGAGTCACCGGAAGCTCTCGACGGCAAAGCGGTCTTTGCCAGTTCGTTCACCAGTGGAAAAGCTCAAGACGAATCCGGCTTGAACAACCACGGCTCAATCGTCGCCGCGACGTCCGTCCCAGGCCGATCCGGAAAAGCGTTGCACTTTGCTGGCCGAGCGAAAGCTGGTGGAACATCTTCAGGTTCGTTCGTCGAGTCTCACTGGACAAAGGACGCTCCGCTGTTTGTCCGAGCGATGGTGAAAGCCGGTTCCAACCTGTTCATCGTTGGCCCGCCGGACATCGTCGACGAAGCGGAAACATTCGAAAAACTGAAGAACCGGGACGTCTCCGTCGACGCCGTGCTGGCCGAGCAGGACGCATTGTTGAACGGTTCAGAAGGCTCTCTGCTGCGAGCGGTCTCCGCGAAAGACGGCTCGACAATCTCGAATCTCCAGCTCGAATCGCTCCCCATCTGGGACGGCATGGCTGCCGCTCGCGGGCAACTGTTTTTGTCCACTCAGGATGGCACTGTCATCTGTCTTGGTAAGTAGTCTTCGGGCGGCGTTGAAGCTGCTCTATGTTGTGCTTGTTTACTCGCAGACACTTTCAAGACGGCCGACCATCGCGTCGACCATTGCCGGGCCGGATCGCTCGGTGAACGGAAACTGGTTGCAGTATTTCGGTGACTGGTACGCGGCATAGGTCTTACGCTCGACGTCGTATGCGTCTGGCATATAGCCGATGCGACCGTTTGAGTAGCACGACAGAATCAGGAATGGCAGCGGTGATCGGGCTCTGACGTCCAGAGCCAGTGTTGTGAAAAATTCGGACGAGTTGGTCACAATTCCGAAGTCACCGATTCGCAAAGCTTGGATTTCGGTCGTCAGCGATTCAGGACGCTCGTCGAGGTCCTTTTCCATCAGCTCAGTCCATTCGACGTTGAATCGGCACATCGCTTCGACGGCTTTCCATTCGTCGCCGCCGTGGCGAGCAACCATGTCGTCCGGGCGGTTGGTCATGGCTCGACCGATCGACTCACGCCAGCCGGATACGTCTTTGTCATTCAGACGCTGTCGAGCCTCTGCCTGATCGCCCGCGATCTCTTCCCTCGTCCATCGTCGAGTCGGGATCGTCGCGGTTACGATGCTGGCAGCGATGATGGATGTGTCGAGCGCTTCGGCATCCGCCATCGATTTTAACACGGCTTCGGCCACTGCCTTGCCTGGTTCCTCGTGACGTTCGGGCGTTGCGTACTCACGCAGAAAGTTGACGTCTCCGCAGGCGCCCTGGATATAGATTGCCATGCAGTCGGGATTTGCGGATTCGATGAGATCGCAAATCTGTCCAGGTGCGTCGCGGGTAACGCTTCGAGGTCGAAGCACGGTCGCAACGGTTGGGTGAGCCTGAAAACCAACGACGACAGCCAGCGGAGAGTTGTCAGTTCGGTCGACGCGTAGAAACGTCGCAGTTTCGTCGACGGGGCCGTTTTCCCGAGTTCGGTTAAACGAGATTCCCGACACGTTCGTCGCGGCTGCCGAGATGGTGACCGACTCTCGATTCTGCCACGCGAGGATCGCGGACGTCGCGGCTTCTCGAGCAGCCCATGCTTCATAAACCGGGTCGACTTCTCCCACTCCACGCAGGCCTTCTGATGCCGGCGCGTTGTGCGTGTGAGTGCAGCTCACAAGAATGTTCTGCGGTGGGATTCCTGTTGCGGAGGAAATCTGCTGCCGAACCGTCAATGTAAACTCAGCGCTGATGACCATCAGATCGACCGAAACAACGGCAATCGATTGATTTCCGTTTTCAACAACCAGGGAAGTCGCGTTGAGGTCGTCATGTACGTCGAGCCAGGTTCGGTTGAGATAATATCCCCATCCGGTCAACTCGACTCCCCAGAACGGACTGATCTTTCTACGAGCGATTCCGGCATTCGTCGTCATGATTAGTCTTCTCACCTTGCAATGAATTCGTGCGGAATGAATGACGCTCGTCGAAAAATTCTTAATCCGATCCTTCGCCAACGTCGCTGGAGTATTTCATGAAGATTACAAAAATCACAACGCATCCGGTGCGAATTCCGCTGCGGCCGGAGTATCGAATGGTCTCAGCACTTGGTCGCCACGAGGTTTCCGAATACCTGCTCGTTCGCGTCGAGACAGACGCTGGCATCGATGGAGTCGGCGAAGCAACGATCATGTCTCGTTGGAGCGGTGAGACTTTCTGGGGAGCACAGGCGATTGTCGACCGAGTGTTCGCGCCGCTGCTGATCGACGTTGATCCATTCGACATCCCGGCCGTCGACGGGATCATGGATGCCGCTGCCAAAGACAACTGGTTTGCCAAGTCGGCGATCGAGATGGCCTGCTGGGATATTCAGGGGAAGGATGCTGGCAAACCGGTTTATGAATTGCTCGGCGGAGCGGTCAGGCCGATGTCGATCCGCTGTCGATTTTCGATGGGAGCGTACTCTGAAGAGCGAGCGTCAAGTCGTGCTGCGGAGCTTGTCGCGCGAGGGTTCACGACGATCAAAGTGAAAGTTGGAACTGGCCTGGAGGATGATGTCCGCCGGGTTCGGGCGGTTCGCAATTCAATCGGCAGCGACTACGACATCGTGATTGATGCCAACTGTGGCTACGACGCCGAGACCGCCATTGAAGTCGCCAATCAACTTGGTGACGCCGGCGTGGTATTATTCGAACAGCCCACGCCTCGAAACGATTTTACGGGGCTGGCCAAAGTTCGCAGTTCGATCGATCCAATGGTCATGGCTGATGACATCTGTTTCGACGTAACGCACGCACGCGAATGTCTGCGTCACGACGCGTGTGACGTCATCAGTGTTTACCCTGGCAAGAACGGCGGCATTCGAAAGTCGAAAGAGATCATCGACCTGGCGGCTGAATCCGGAGTTGCATGCAGTGTTGGGTCGAACCTTGAACTCGACATCGCATCAGCCGCGATGTGCCACGTGGTCGTCGCGTGTGAGAACATGAACATCGAAAAGTTTCCAGGCGACATCATGGGGCCGGAGTATCACGAATTTCGTATCGTGAAAGAACCGCTCGAAATTTCAGGAGCCGAGATCACTCTGACCGACCGGCCCGGGCTGGGCGTCGACGTTGACTGGGCGCTGGTCGAACAGAATCCGGTCACGTGACGCTGGTCGTTCATTGGTCAGCGAATGGGAAATGGTGATGTTTCTTTCCATTCAAATCGGCAGATTTTCCGTACATTCAACGAGTTTGCTGAAGCCGGGGCTTCGAGGAATTTTCAACCGAGACTGAGCTGGTCTTGTGCTGAGCACGAGGTCTGAAACAATGGGAACTCACATCGCTCGCTGTATCAATCCCCCGCGTCGTATCAATTCACTTCTTCGCGAAACTCCGACAGGAAAAACTCCCTTGGTTGCAACATTCGACCATTCGGATCGCCTGCTGACACGGATCGGTAGAAGTTACGGACTCGCACTTCGAGTTGTGCTTTGCCTTCTCGCGATCCACTCTTCACAGAGTGACGCCGTTTCCCAGGAGAGCACTCGGTCGCATCGACTACTTGGGAATGGGATGCCGACACTCAGCGGCGGACAGTCACAGATGGAATTGCTGCGGCGTCTTCAGATGTTGTCCGGAGCGGCTCAGGCTGATGGAAAGACTCTTGAGGATTCGCCCCTGGCCGATCCCGAAGCGTTAAAGCGGCTGCAGCAAGCCATGCAGAGTCTTCAAAAGCTGAAGTCCAACCCGCCGGGAACTTCTTCGCGAAATCAGCAGCGTCCACAATCGACGAACGATGGCTCAACCACTGGTAGCAGAAACTCTGAGCCTTCACTGCAAACACCAGGTCAGCGAAACGGCAATGATGCATCCGAACAAGGCTCAACGCCTGAGCGGTCCGCGTTGCAACGGATTGCCGAACAAATGGGACTGTCACTTGACGGTACGCCCGGAACATCGCCGGGTTCGCGTTCGTCCGAGCAGCCTTCAAACGGACAGAACAGGCAGCCGTCCCGCCGGCAGCCTGTTCCAGGAGCAGGCCGGACTCCACCGCGGACTGATGGAACATCTCGTCCTGGGAGTCGCCCGCTGACTGGACAAGGTGATTCAAACACGTTGCCCGAACGGATTCCGCAAGATGGATCACCTTCTCGTCAACGTCCCAGCAACCGCAACTCAGAAACAGGCACGCCGAGTGGTGACGCAAATTCCGGGCGAGCTCAGTCGGGGCGCACAACTCCTGATCCTGACAGTTTTCCTCGAACATCTGAGAGGACCGGAACTGGCAACGGCACTCCCGGCAGCAATCCTGGTTCAAATCCTGCCACTGCCGAACCACCAAAGGGTTCGATGCAATCAATACTGGACTGGTTAAAGAATCAGGATCAGTCAGCTTCAGGAAGCGAGCTCCCTTCAGAACTCACAGGCACGCAGCCCGGCAGTTCACCGACATCGCGATCAGCAACGCCTGGCAATGGCAGATCCGGCCAACCGAGAACTAACTCTGGAAGCAGGCCGCAGACCACTGGGCGACCGAGTAACAATCAGGGGCGTGACGGCTCGGCAAATGCAGACTCGTCCAATCAAAGTGAACCGGCGACTCCTGGCAGAAGTTGGTTTCCCGGCGGTTCGATCGCGCCGCCAAGATCGCAACAGGAAAATACACAGGCCAATCAGGACCGAATGAATCGAAACACCAACCAGGCGGCCGGCCAGGGACGTCCATCGACGAACTCTGAAAATCCAGGTGGCAACGATGTCGCACCAGGCGGTGGAGCAACAAACTCGTCAGCGGACAAAAGTAACGATGACCTCCGGCAATCAATCGAGGACCGGCGAAACGCTCAGCGTGAAGAACGTCTGGACGAGGTGCGAGGCTCGAAGAAAACGCTTCGTCAAAAGCTGGCAGAGATCGCTAAGCTGGCCCGATCGGAAAGTGATCGGACTGAATCTTCAGATGACGCCACGGATTCAGAAACCGGCGACGGGCTGCAGTCTGCATTTGTTGACGCTTTGGCGGAGGCAACAAAAGGGTTGGCAGAACAAGTCGACGAGATTGTGACAGACGATCGATTCTCTCGCCGAGGACGCGACCGACGTTCGTCTCGCAGAAATCGTGACGGACCGTTTGGCCAATTCGCCGGCCTTGGTAACCGAGCGAACGAATGGTTCGTCGATGCCGTCGAACCCGAAGCTCCAGCCACAACGATCTTGAGCAACGACGGTTCAGGGGCTGGTACTGGAAGCGGATTCTCGCCGGGGCTGTTGGCCGGATTATTCGTCATTTGCGGACTCGCATTCTGGATGCTTCAAAGAAGACGAGCTGACGCACAATTGCAAAGTTCTCAATTCGCTGTCACGCCGGCTCCCAAAAATCTTCAGAATCGCCAGGACATTGTGCAGGCGTTTCATGATCTGGCAGCTCGCTGCCCGGCGGTGATGGCAGACTGGTGGACTCACGATCGAGCGGCTCAAGCTCTGGCGACATCACGACCGGATGTCGACGACGAAGTGCGACAGCTTGCTCAACTCTACGAGCAGGCTCGTTATCAGTCTGAAGACTCGGCGCTAACTGACGAACAACTTGCAGCAGCAAAGGCCGCCTGGCTGCGGTGCCGAAAGTCATGACGCGGGCCTTATTGGAATCTTTCAAAAATGCTGCGTTCGCGGTGTCGAAACATGTTTCGGTGCTGTTCACGATTTGCCTGATGCTCTCTTGCAGCGCCGCACGTCCAGCCAGCGCGCAGGACTTTGAAGCCTTCGAACCGCCCGGTCTTCTCCCACCCGGTGGAGCGATGTCAGCTCTCGCTCAGGCGGGGCAACCAGAATGGCAATTTGGATTTCAGCTTTTTCATCTGCTGCTCGAACAGAAGGGGTTGTACTCGGTCCCTGACTTTCGCGAGTCAATGGATCGCCGACCCAGGCAAACCGCCATCGTGCTTATGGGAGACTTGAATCGAGTACCAACTGACCTTCGCGCTCGGCTTCAAAAATTCCTCGACAGCGGCGGAGTCGTGTTGGTTGCTTCGGATAAGGGGGCATTTTTCAAGAGCCTGTTTCTAATTTCTGATGGCACGTTCGAAGCTCAAGAGGACGAGGCCGCTTACCAGGGATTTCCGGACTGCCCCATCGTAGATGCGTTTGAACCGGGCACTGCAGTTCTGAGTGGCGTAAACAGTCTCGTCGCGAACCGTACGGGCGTTATTTCACGCATCGATGACCGTTTCGGAAACTGGAGCATCCTCGCGCGTCTGCCTGACCTCGTCGATAGCCGATCTCGCCGCAGGTCGAGAGTACCGTTGATCGCTGAATGGAAAAGTCGCGAGCGGGGCGGTGGGCGACTGATACTGATGGCTGATCACAGCATTCTGATCAACGGAATGCTATGGCACGGCGACAACGCCAAACTGGCCGTGAATCTTGCCGATTGGCTGAGCACCGGCGAACGGAAAGAAGTTGCCTTCATCGTCGACGGCGAACCAGTCAAAGCGATGCTCGCCTTGCCCCCGGAATTGTCCGACGACTTGCCGCCGCTGGAAGACTTGCCAACTCCCACGTTGAAAGACTTGTTGAATCTTCCACCGGAAGTGTTGCTGAAGTTTGCAAACCGGTTCGCTGCGGGAATGGAAGATGCCGACGTCATGAACGAGCTGCTGGCAAATCAGCCGGCCGATCTGCCGACGCCTCGATATCGACAGGCGTTGTACATTGCTGCCGGAGTGCTGGCTGTGATTTACCTTCTACGACTGATGGGAAAAGTGGGTTCGCGTCCGACGACGCGACCGCCTCGGTCGGTTGGACAGTCTGTGAATTTCAGTCCGGCGCGGGCACTTTCGTCCGGCGAGTTGCACACGGCCAGTCGAGAGCTGGCTCAAGGTGCCCTGCGGCAGTTGACTGGCTCGTCAGATCCGCAGGATTGGGCAATTCCTGTCAACGACGTCGAAATCGACACCGGCGTCATTCGCCGAATCTTTGTTCGCGAAAATCTGAAACGACTGAGAAAACTCGCGACCAGCTCCAAACGTTCGGACACGACCCCTCGCGATCTGAAGCGACTTGCCAAATCGATCGCTGACGTCGCCAACCTGCAGAAAGCTGGCCGACTCCGGCACCCTTCAATTCAGGCATGACCTTGCTTTCTGCTACCCTGGCGACGCTGGCTCACGAAAGCTGCATCGACATTTCTGACTGACTCATGATTCACTCGCTTTGATAATAACAAGAGGCATTGCGTGACCTTTTCTGATCCGAAAGAACTTGCTTCACGAGTTGGCGAGTTACGTGCTCAGGTACTTGCTGCCGTTGGCGAAGTCGTCGTCGGCCTGGAGCCTGTCACGCTGCAACTGCTAACGGCGTTGCTGGCTGGCGGCCATGCGTTGCTGGAAGGCGTCCCCGGCACGGCGAAGACAACGCTCTGCCGAACGTTTTCACAAGTGCTGGGTATCGACTATCAGCGAGTTCAATTCACACCGGACCTGCTTCCGACCGACGTCGTTGGGACACAGATCCTTGATCGTCAAACGAGCGAGTTCGTGCTTCGCAAAGGGCCGATCTTCTGCCAGTTGATGCTCGCCGACGAGCTGAATCGCGCTCCCGCCAGAACTCAATCCGCTCTGCTGGAAGCCATGCAGGAAAAGCAGGTCACGATTGAAGGAAACACGCTACCGCTGCCCAGACCGTTTATGGTCATGGCCACTCAGAATCCGATCGAGCAGGAAGGTGTCTATCGCCTGCCGGAAGCGCAGCTTGACCGTTTTCTGTTTCGGATCGAAGTCGGCTACCCGGCGCGTGACCATGAAGTCGACATGCTCGACCTGCACAGCAAGGCGATCGCTTCACCCGCTGCCGTCAGCAATTCGGAAGAGGTGACAGCGATTCAAGATCAGATCGATTCTGTGTACGGCTCGCGAGAGCTTCAGGAGTACATTGTCGATCTGATCCGCCGAAGCCGAGAACATCGTGATCTAGTTCTTGGTGGCAGCCCACGCGCCGCCATCTACCTGATGAAAGCGGCTAGAGCCCACGCGCTGCTGCGAGGTCTTCCGTACCTCACGCACGAAGACATTCAGTCCGTTGCTTTGCCCGTTCTTGGGCACCGTCTGATTCTGCAGCCCGAAGCTGAAATGGAGGGGCGTCAGGTCAGCGACATCGTCAAAGAGCTGATCCAGGCCGTTCCCGTTCTCAAGAGCTAGCAAACTGACGATCTACTTTCCTTTTTCGCAACATCTCGACTGTCCGAATTCAGCATGATCACAAACCGTGCACAATGGCTGGTTCTGCTAGGAGTTGCCGGTAGCGTTGTAGGCACGCTGACCAACAAAGGCCTGCTTGCGCACTCGTCGCTGGCTGTGCTGGCGTGGATTTTTGTGGAATGGCTACTGTTTCGCTGGCGCGTCGAGATGCAGTTGCGTCATTTGCGTTGTATCCGCACCGTAAATGGTTCGACAAATGAATCGGGCACGTTGTGGACTGGCCGTCGAGTAAAGATCTCCGTCGAAGTTATTCCCGAAAGGAGAGTTCGTTTTCCGTTCATTCGACTCCGTGACTGGCAGCCGGAGAATCTGAAAATTGATCCAGCCGATCAACCTGGCCTGCTTGAACACAACGACTGGCCAAATGAAATTGACGCATCAATCAGCGGTGAGGCGTCGGTCGAGATTACCTACACAGCTCGTGCTATCGGAGCGGGGCAATTGGAATTTCGAGGCGTCAGTGTTTGCGTTTTCGATCTGCAGGGACTGTTCATCGCCAGGCGATTCATAAAGGCTCGGCAGAAATTTCGAGTGCTTCCCACCAGTGGCGCAGTCGACGCCACGGCTCCGACAGTTAAGCGAGTCAACGCCTTGCCGCCACCTGGCATTCATCGTTTGCAGCGTGCGGGAATGGGCTCCGAGTTGCTCGAACTTCGTGAATACGTTCCCGGCGATCCGCCCAAAGCGATTGCGTGGAAAGTGTCGGCGCGGCGTGACCAGTTGATGACTCGCGAATACGAAAGCGAAGTTCCGGTTCGAACGACCATGTTCGTCGACTGCTCATTCGGCACAAAGCACGGCGAATTCGGAAAGCGACCGCTCGATCAGATCGTCCGACTGGCCGGCAGCATTGCTCGATCAGCCATGTCCGTCCGCGACCCCGTTGGACTGGTGACGTGCGACGACGCGACCGCTCAGCACATGGCATCCGGAGCTGGTGATCGCCACTTCTTCCAGATGCTCGATCGCCTGTCGGAAAATTCAATCAGCACATCTCCGCCGCCAGTTCATTTCACTCAGGAGCTCATAGACGAGGTGTGGAGAGTTTGCGAAGAACTTCACCCGGAACTGCTAAATCCGACAATAAATCACGTCCCATTTTTTTGGTTCAACGTCAGTTCCGGAAGTACTTTTGCATGGCTCCGTAAACTTCGCAGAACCCCGATATGGGCGTGTGTGTCGATGCTAAACTTGATCCGTCGTAGCAAGCGGCATGAACGTTTCCGTCGGACGCGTCTGGCGGCGGTTTTCACAGAGTTGTATTCGTTGCCGGCTGACCAGCCTCAGAATTTGGTCTTTGACAACGCACGCATGGCTGAGGTGTGTCAGCGATTTCTCATTGACGCGGGGTATGGCTGGACGTGGCCCGTGGTTGACCGTCGTGGCAACGAGCTTCATGACTGGCACGGCAAGTTCGAAGTGCTCAGCGACGCGTTGACGCGAGTCGTCGCCCGCTCGCATGATCACGAGCTGTTCGTTTTGCTCGTCGACCTGCTCGACCATCCTGACCCGCCTGGCCGACTTGCCGACGCGATTCGTCTGGCACGAGCACGTCATCATCGAGTCGTCGTCATTTGTCCTTGCCCTGATGATTGCCGACCCGGCTCACTCACCATTGGTGACCTGGACAGCAAGCAGAATCTCACCCGCCTGCTGTCGCAGGCCGAACGTGCCCGCCGCATCAGCTCTGCCGAGAAACTGCAAAGGTCGTTAAGGCGGCTGGGAGTTCCCGTGGCGTTTGCATCGGACGGCCGCGCCGCTCAGCTTGTTCTTGCGGAAGCAGAACTGGCTCGAAACGGCCGCACCTCAAGAGTGGGGAGCCGTTAACCATGCAGGACGCTCCCGATCTCCGCCACGACCGCAACGTTTTACTGAATGCCCAAAAGCAACCCGACACAATCGCGGCCGCGACGGTGTATATCATCTTTGCCGCGTTCAGTGCCCTGTTTGTCTGCATGTGGTTTTCACCGAACGACTCACTCATCACGATCCTGATCGCCGTCTTTCTGATGATGACGTTGGGTTTTCGTTTCTGGTCCGTAGCGCTGATTCTGCTGATGGTCCAGGCAGGTTTGTTTCTTGTCGAACCGGGGTCAGTTGGTGGCTACTACAATTCTCCAGGCAGTTCGCTGGTGTCAATCGGAGTCCTGGCCTTACTGATTTCGTGCAGCCGCTATTTAACGTTGACGTCGTCACCAGCTCCGTTCCGATTGTCGAATCGATCGTCAGTCCGGGTTGCCTGGCAGCATGCGACACGCGAACCTCGCAAAGGATTTGCGAAGTTTGGTGTGCTCTCACGGGATGACTCGACAGTCGGACCAGGCGAGCTCTTCACAATGCTTGCCCGGACCGTGATTCCGGTCGTGGCAATTTCGGGACTTCTTCAATTCGTTCCGCTCGACCCGGACACCCCTAACACTGCCAGGCTAATTCCGCCCGCTGTGAGAACCATCACGCTGGGGATCATTCTTCTCGTAACCTGCGTCCTGGCCAACAGCTTTGTTAGCATCTTTGCCTGGCGTAGACAGTCCCCATCCGAAGCCCGAGTCTTCATTCGAAGCGAGCTGTCGAAATGGATTCACCGTGAAGTCTCTAGAGTTTCACGCCGACGAATCCGCTTCCGATCCTCGCGACGTAACTGACAATCGCTATTGAAATAATTTTACTGCATGACCCCGAACCGATTTTGCCACAAAACGCACTGAGATCACCGAGTAGTTCAGAAGAAAATTTCTCGGTGGTTTCTGTGTGCTCTGTGGCTGAAAATATCTACAACCAATCTCTGTCGAATCGACCTCAAAGAACTACCAGGAAAGCCGTCCCATGTTCAAAACTCGAGAAATCGCCGGCTGGCTTCTTGTTCTGTTCGGCCTTTACCTGTTGAGAATGGGCCTCGATTTCGTCGGCGACCGAAAAGTGGTCGAAGCCAGCGTCGTCGTATTCGCTGCCATGGCGGTCTTCCGAGGCGGCATCCAACTCATCAAAGTCGCGACCGCCGCCCACGTCTGCCTCACCGCCGAACAACGCGTCGACACGAACAAGCAGACGTAGTCCGTCGTTCTAACATTTGGAGAGGTGCAGGATGAAAAACTCACCACTCGCAGCCATGTGTGCCGTCGCCCTTTCTCTGGTTGCGACGATCGTTTTTCTGAGTCAATCCGCAATCAAACAGGCCACGCTTGGTCGCAACTTGAAACGGCAATTCAGGCGTCAGCCAAGGAGAACGACACTCTCGTCGTCTGGATCGTTGACCGAACGGCATCGATGTCGGCCCGTCGCTTAGAACTTGCTGACCGAATCACGAAAACCTTTGGAGATCAGCCCAGTGGCTCACAGCATAAACTCCAGCACTCCATGATCAGTTTTGCGCGGGGCGGTGGCGCATCCAGAAGACAGCCGACCACGACGGCAAACGATGTCGCGACACAGATTCGAGAGATCCCAGATGACTATTACGGCGACGAGTTTGTGATGGGAGCTGTCAATTCAATTTCATTCCGTCTAATGACTGGATGGAAGCAAGCATTTTCCGATTGGAACTGCATTGCTGTCGTCGCAACCGACGAACGAGGCGACGACTTTAACATGGCCGAAGACGTCGCAACACAATGTGTGAAGATGAATGTCCGCGTATTTTGCCTCGGAAACGCGTCGCCTTTCGGAACCGAGAAAGGCTACGTTCGGTACAAATACGCAGACGGATTCCAGGTTGACGTCCCTGTCGACCAGGGGCCTGAAACAGCCATGCTCCAGAGACTGAACGTTCCCAATTTCTGGGGGACATCGTCGACTCGCGCAGCGCAAATTTCGTCCGGATTCGGTCCGTACGGTCTTGAGTTTCTGTGTCGCAAAACTGGTGGCGAGTTTCTTATCTACGAGGACCAATCCAGTCAGCGTTATTCCAAAACGAGGCTCCAGGATTACGAGCCCGACTATCTCGGTAATCGTCAGTTCGAAAAGTCTTTGCAAGACAATCGAGCAAAACTGGCAGTCTGCCAGGCCGCTCTTCAATCTCGCTCGTTAACTTTTCGAATTAACCCAGTCGTCGTTCGAGGTTATGTCGTTGCTGTGTTGAGATCAGAGGTTACGGATCGACAGAAAGAGTGCCTTCCGGCAAGTCAGGCAATTCAGAAACTGATCGCAACTCTGGAAACAGGCATCGACGATCGCCCGACGCTTGAAGGCAAGCGTTGGCAGGCAGCATTCGACCTGGCGTTGGGGCAGGCTTTGGCTGCAAGTGTTCGACTGGATGCGATGAATTTGTTTCTCGCACAAATGAAGGTCAAGCCGAAATACTTCGACAATCCGCACAACAATACATGGACAATGCAAGCGGCTCCCGAAGTTGAGCTATTGCGTCCACGACTTAAGAGGCAGGCCGTGAATGCCACGCAGCTACTGAGACAGGTCGCGAGCGAGCATCCAGGCACTCCGTTTGCCGACGTCGCTCAACGCGAAATCGACCGTGGTTATGGCTGGAAGTGGGTCGAGAGTCATCGCGAGGGACCAGCTCTCACTTCGAAGCAGACAGTGGATCTGCTGTGGTCTTTCCGTTTTGGAGGTGCGCCAAAGTATCTGGAGCAACCGCGACTGATACCGTACCCTCGCCCAAAACTTTGATTCTTCGTCAACGAACACGCGGAGACGATGAAGAACGCGAACATGAAGATATGCAAGACGCGACCTGTGAGTCGTACCGTGCAAGAGTTTAGTCTCTTGCGGCGTTCCGCCGCCTGAATCGGCCGTCATTCTGAACCGTGCATTCGGACTCTTAGGGACACTCGTTAATGCGACACTTTGCAGTTTGGCAGTGCCGCTTTCAGCCGTGCGACTCCAGTGTCGGTCACCTTTGTTTGTCCGATTTGCAGGTTGCGGAGGCTGTTCTGATTTTCCAGCAGCTTGAGGCCTTTGTCGGTGATCTTTGAGTTGTTGAGAACCAGGGATTTGAGGTTCGTCAGATGGGCGATGTGCTTGAGGCCGTCGTCGTCAACCTGAGTGAGCGGTAGCCACAACGTCTTTGTGGATGCTGGTAGATGGCGCAAGCCTGAACCAGTAATTTTTGTCTGACTCAACTCGACCGTACGAAGAAGCGGCATCTTACGAAGGTACTCCAGGCCTTTGTCGGTGATCTCTGTTCCTCCGAGCCGGATGTCTTTGAGCGTTTTCAGGTTCTGTAAGTGAACCATGCCTCGGTCTGTGATTTTCAGATGATCGAGAATCAGCGTTCGGATATCTGGCAGTTCGCTGAGATGAAGCAGCCCTTTGTCAGTAACTGCCGTGTGGCTCAGACCGAGCAGATACAGGGACTTGAGCGGTTTCAGATGTTGCAGTCCGACGTCGGTCACTTTCGTCCCGTACAACGACAGGATTCCGAGATCACAGAGCTTCGTCAGGTGCGCGAGTCCGGCATCGGTGACTGCTGTGTCGGTCAGCTCCAAATCTTCCAGACGTTTCATCTCCTTGATGTGGACAAGACCGGCGTCCGTGATCTTCGTCCCGGTCAGCCCCAAAGCGACCAGGTCGTAGCACCTGAGCATCTCAAGATCTTTGTCAGTCGCTTTTGTCTTCCAAAGCGTCACTCCGACGGATGTTTTATCGTAGGGAGTGACTTCACCGCCAAGTTCTTCGATCCTTGTCTTTGCCGCTTTCTGCCTCACAGCCAGCCCGGGCTTCGGCAAAGGTTCACGCCCCACCACGATAAACGGGATCGTTCCACTTCTCGGCCTTCCGCCATCGGGTGCACTGACTCCGCCGGAACCGCTCAGCTTGTAGTGGCCCGGGTCGACGATCAGGTGAGCTGGCTCAAGGTTGCTTCGAGGCGACGACGTGCCCACTTCAACGAGCGTGATTTTTGACACTCCCAGAGAACGCACCTTGCCTGTCTCAAAAGGGAGGCTGATTGCGGGAAGCAACATCCGGGCACCAAAGTCTACCGACACTTCCCGTTCTTTAGCGTTTGTCACGATCGGATAGAGATCGAATTGTCGTGGCAACGGCGACCAGATTGTCGCCTCGCTGGTGTTCCGCCAGAAGAACTCAGCTTCCAGCGTGTCGCCAACGACGTACGCCCGCTTAGGATTGATCATCCGAATTCCGCACTGCATCCCCTTATCAACCTTGCCCCAGGCGCCGTCTTTCGCGTTCCGTACCGCTGCTGCCGTCAGAGTTCCAACGTCGAGCTGAATTCGAGGATACAACATCGTGCCGCCCGGAACTGCCACCATCCGGCTGGCCGATTCCGCTTTAGCCAGACCATTCTGATTGATCCTTGTAATCTTGAACCGGCCCATGAGAGACGTACCGTTTGGAAATCCGCCGGTCGGAAAAAGTTGAAGCTGAAGTGGCTGAACGATCCAGTTCAAACCGGGCTGGATTTTTGAAGCCGTCGGATGCTCTATTTTCTCGGCGTCGCCGACGTAGAGCGAAAGTTCGTCGAAACCATTTTGCCCCGGAACGAACACCGCTTCGCCCGGAGTCAGTGTGATGACGTACGCAGGATCGGAGCGTTTGAATCGTCGCTCGATTACCTCAGCACGAAATTTTTCAGGCAGCTTCGGAGCGGCAAGCGATTCAGTAATGTTGTCACTTGGGATCAGGAAAGGAGCGTCGACTCCTTCATGAGGTAACAGACAAGCGGCGAATCGGATGTCTTTGTCGGTCGTGTTGCGAACGAGAATGCGATATTTCGCGACGGAATTATACGGAATTCGCTGGTTAGGAATCGCTGGCGAATCAAGGAGAAAACCAGCCTGAAGCCCATCGACCGTTTTCCACCAGATGACATCTTTCAACGGAACCTTCGTGGTCTGGTTGTTTAGTGACGGTTCAGGTTGGCTCGCGGATTTTGGCACCGAGGGAGTCGGATCTTCGGTGACTGGTCCGCTGGGCGGTGTACCGACAGGAAGCTCAGGCGGTCCGTTCAATCGTGCCGCGATGCGAGCGACATCCTCTTTGAGAGCGTGTAAATGCACTGGCATGCCTGGAAGCAGTTTCGCGGTTTGAGTACCGTCTTGTTCGTCGCCGACCTCGATTTCCAGCGACCCGGTTATGAGATGTTCCTGCCACTCATGGACCTGATCCGGCAACTCAGCCGTCGGACTCACATAGTCGTAGATTGTTCTCAACAGTCCGATTCGATACTTACCGGCGGCCGGTGCGACGAGACTGAGTGCACTGTTGCCCTTGCTTAATCCCAACCCCGGAGTCTTCATGCTAAAGGCCTGTCCCGGTTCGAGATTCACGGTGCGTGGACCTTCAAACATCCAGACCGGCAGCGGCGGAATATGCACTCGTTCGCCCTGCTCGTTCACAACGGTCGGCGGCGACCAATAGAAGTCTGCCGTGAATTGGAACTTCACATTTCCGTCACCAGCGTTTCGGAAAAACAGATCGATCGGAATCTTTTCCCCAGTTGAATACTTCTTACGGGTGCCAGAGAAGGCGATCCCCATTTGAATGCCACGTCTGGCTTTGCCGAAGACAGGCTTCAGAATACTGATCCGCTCTGCCGAGCCGTGGCGTAACCCCCATCGATCATCGAGCACGTCCAGTCGGAACGATCCTTCTTTGTCGGTCCCGACTTTAAAACGCATCGTTGCTGACTTCAGAGTTCCAATCCGGTAACTCATTTCGTAGCGGCCAGCAGTCGGCACTTCGAAGTTCGAGGTTCCCTGGTCACCAATACCCAACCCACCGACGGGAATCGAGCAGGCTTCACCCGGCTTCAGATCGACGCTGTACGGTGGTTGAAAAACCGTCGTTCCGGAAATTCCACGTACGGTCTGCCCATTCGAGTCGACCACTTCTGGTGCGTACGAAACTCGCGGAGTACACCGAAACTGAAACGTTCTCTTCTGCGAACCGACATTCATCACGAACAGCTCAAGCGGGATTCGATTTCGCATCCTGAAAACGGTCTGGCCGGTTGTTCGAGCAATCCCCAGGGTTAACCCGCCGTGCTCTGGCCCGAATTCGGGACACAACTTGACGATGCGGTCGAGGGCTTGCGTTTTCCACTCCTCAGGTACAGACAACCACGGTGACCGTGTCTGACCGGATTGTGGAGTTCCTTTGTCTGTCGACGGTTCAGAAGCTCTGGATGCAATGTTGGCAGGTTTTCCGTCCTTAAACGCAGCCTCGGCTGCACGGAGCTGATCGACGAGTTCGCGACTGATGGCCTGATTCTTACTTACACGTTTCAGCCGAAGCCGGCGAACTGACGGGTATTTCGGTAGCCGTTTGCTCGTGAGAACTGTCAGGTAGAGCTGTCCAGACAGGCCTCGTTCAACTCGTCCCAGCGAAGATCGAAATGGTTGATCAGTCCTGGTATCGAATCCGGAGAATTCGATGTCGACGACGCCTGCCTCAGAGTTGTCCTTGAACTCCAATGCGGATCCAATGGTTGCTCGGGGAACATGAACCGTCCATTTGCCGCTAAGAACTCCCTTCTGCCCAGGCAGTCGTGACTCCCTTCCAATAAACTGAATCAACACTCCGAAGTCTTTCGTCACTCCTTGCCAGATGCCGCTTAATTCGCGACTCGTCACCGGTCGCATTTTGTCTGTGACTGGATCTTGAGTTTCGCCTGCGTTCGTCTCTGACGGCACTTCATCAGTGCCGGACGCACCTGTGTCCTCAGTAGAAAGTTGGGATGTCTTTGCAGAACCAGACGAGGCTTCCGCGGCGGCAACGGTTGCCTCAACTGGACGGATTGCAGAAACGGCTGCCAGCGTGATCGCGCATAAAAGCAGCAGTATCAACGACGTGCTTCTTCGCACCGGTTCATGACTGCGAGTTGTGTCGAACAGCGATTTGACGCGAACTTCCAGACTGTTGCCTTCGGCCATCGCGACGCCCAACGATAAACCGCGGGGTTCGCAACAGAACTGAGCAACCTTCAGCAACTGATCTGCGTAGTCGCTGGCTCGCTCCCCTGAACGCACAACGGCATCGTCGCAAGCCTGCTCGCCTTCCTGTCGCAACCGCCGTAACCCGTACCAGGCAAGCGGATGAAACCAGAACAACGTACAGGCGATTCGGCCAAGTAACTGACAGGCAACGTCACCACGCCGCACATGCGCCAGCTCGTGGAGCAGCACTGTTCGCTTCATTGGTTCGGCCCATTCACGAGCGCTTTCGGGAAGCAGCACCACCGAACGGATCACTCCCCAGGTTAACGGAACGATCGGCTCGGAATGTTCGCGCAGTTCGACCGGTCGACGAATCCGCAATCGCTGACTCAGCTCGGCAAGTAGTCCGTACCAGACGCCAGTCGTCACGAGTTCAGAGCGTCGCCGTAATCTGCCCGCCTTCAGAACGCACAATGCGAGGGCAGCGGCAAACAACGCAACTCCGAAACCCCAGACAAAAGAGATGAGCGCCGACGACAGTCTGGCTTTGTTCTCGTTTCGGTCTTGAGCCGCAAGAACTGGAGTTTCGAAAACTGAATCGACTGGCTGCGTTAACGGGGCGATCGCCGGTTCAGGACGAAAATCGTGGAACTCTTCGCGTTGCGGCACACTGCTGGCCACCGAGTCCGAACTCACATCCGGGGCAAATTCAATGGGCTCTGGTGGAACATTCTGTGGTCTCAGTGTTTCTGGCGGCGCCTCTATTCGATCCTCGACGGCCACGATGGCGACAGATGGAACCGGCGGTTCAACACGCGGGAGAATCGGAATCGCCAAAGAAGGCAATGCACACCAGGCGACGGGTAACAGTACCAGCGAAAGCATCGCCAGTGACCACACGGCGTGCCTCATCGCCGCCGATGAGCGTCGCAGTACCCACGTCACCAACAGAGCCAGCAGCAGGATGACCGTGCCTTTTGCGGCGATGTCGATGAGGAAGCTTGCGGGTGGCTCAACAATCCGAAGAGCATGAAAGGTCCAATGAGTGCTCATATCACTGCCCTTCCTTTCGAGCCCGCTCGATGATCTTCGAGATTCGATCAAGGTCATCCGGATCAAGCGTCTTCGCCGAGACATCCATGATCGCGGCCACTGTGTCGGGAGCAGACCCCGAGAAGAACACATCCATCAGCTTCTGCAAGGCAGTACGACTGGCCGTTTCACGCGACTGCTTCGCTCGATAGACGTAGCGTTTTCCGTCCTGCCGGTGTGTGAGCAATCCTTTTGACTCGATCTTGCGAATGATCGTGCGGACTGAAGAGTAGCTTGGCGGGTCAGGTAATCGCTCCAGGACCTCGCCAACAGTGGCTTCGCCCAGCTTAAAAATCACATCCATAATCTGCCGCTCGCGTCGAGCAAGCTCAGGCGTATCACGTTTCTTCGGCATCGCTGATCTCCGACTTAGTGGCAATTATTTGCCACGTGGCAAAATAGTGCCACATTCAGGTACGGAAGTCAATCGGCATTTTGAGAATCGCAGACGGGCGGAGCACTCATCGAACCTGGTCTGCTAAACGGGCAGCCTGAATGGACAAACCCATGAACGCGATCGACGTGCGGTCTTAAGCGCCAAACATTGAATGCACGAGAGCGCCCACCGGGCCAACCAGCACTGGAGCCAGCATCGTCGCGAGATTCGCCAGATGTCGCTTTACGGAAAGATGCCCGCGATCATTCAGCCATTCGTTGAAGGTCTGGTCGGTTTGCGTTGTGGAATAGTGAATGCGAGCCTCACCACGCAGTGCTATGACCGGCAAGGCGAAAACGGCAACAAGAGTCAGGGTCATCACGGAACCCCAGTAGACTGTGAGCCCTTGAGCAAACTTTGCAATTGCGGGCGCGGTGGCTTCATTCATCAACCCGACGGGCAATTGAACAAACAACATGAAAGCAATTGCGGACGCTACAAGAATGGCACTCGACATTCGAAAGAAGTTCTGCAGTCGCGTAAGTCGGGTCGAGAAATTTGCTTCCCAGTCCTTACCGCTGTTGTTGTCGCGCGCGGCGATCGATGCGCTTGACGCCGACATTACTCCGACGGCCATCGCTCCGAAGAAGAATGGCAATAACGCCGCATAGAACAGTCGCGATTGCGAAAACAGGATTCCACTGTCGCCGTCTGCGGCAAACTGAGCGGGAAAGCCTGGGCAGGATCTTAAGAGCTGCTGGATCGTCAGAAAGCTGTACTGAAACGTCGCTGCCTTCGTGACGTCAATCAGGCTGACAACAGCCAACGCCAGTGTCATGGTCAGGAAAAGAATTCGAATGGATGTGTTTCGGACTGGATCATTCAGTTTGAAGAGGAACCGAGCCTGTAGAATGATCACGACGGCGCAGGTCATCATTTGCAATAACGCAGCAGCCGAATATGTCAGTTGATTTCCGAGATGCGAAAACGCGACGGTCGGTTCAGAAGTCGTCCCGACACCCAGCAACTGGAGCAACTGTAGATTCAACTCTCGTTCAGGCTCCCCATTTACGGAGACGTAATGACCTTGCGACGCAATCACGGCGTTCGTGCCCACAAATACACCGCCAATCTGCCAGGGAGCGCACAACTGCAGGATGCCCGCTGCCAGGACAAATGGCAGGACTGGTGCAATCGCAAACCAAACCCAGCCGACCGGCAAACTCGGTGTTGCTTCTTCTTCATGATTGTCCATTGATAACGTTCTTTCGCCGATAAATTCGATTCGCCGCACGATGTTCGACAGGTCATTACACAAAGCATCCTACGGTCGAAAACGGCACATCACCATGAGACCCACGCGTCGTCCGTCGTGGTATCATCGATGGTCGCTGCGTAGACTGAAGGCCATTGTCCGATCGCTTAGCGAAACGCCATATCGAAACTGAGCTATGACGCCGCCACTCTCACTCCATACACATCGATCTGCAAGATTTTGTGCGGTTGCGATTTGCGCATTCGTGATCGGCCAGACTCGTCTTTATGCTGAAGACGACGGCGATCGTGGACCTGTCGCGTCTTTCCTGACGGTTCACTGCTCCAAGTGTCACAACTCAAAGAAGACTTCGGGGGGGATCAACCTGGTCACTCTCTCTCAGTTTGAGCCGGAGAACGCGCACCTTTGGCAGGACATCCTGAACAATATTCAGCGGGGTGATATGCCGCCGGAGGATGCCCCTCAGCCAGATGCAGAAAGTCGGCGTGAGTTTACGAGCCTGGTTCGTCAACAGCTTGATCGTGTGTATGCTGATCTGGGATCGCGGGATTTTCGATTTACTCGACTGACCAATCAGCAGATTGCATGGAGCCTGAAGGATGTCCTGGGGATCGATCGCGACTACTCGCGAGACCTGATTGAGGATCCCGTTGGGAAACATGGCGAGTCGTTGCAATCCACGTTGGAATTCAGCGGCAGTCACATGGAGGTCTACCTGAGTGTTCTGCAGAACGCGATTCGCGACGCCGTTCCCGATCTCGAAAATCCACCGCAGCCGTACCAGCTACACGGAAACGACTGGGAAAAGCAGCACTACTTAAGTCGCAACGATCTCGCACACGGACCCCGGCGTCACCACAAGCGATACCGAGGCCCCCGGTGGCTGGGAGATGATTTTCAGATTCCGCTGCCGCCAAATCATTTCTTCCGACTCTACGTTGACGACAATCGCGGCGAGGGGCAGTTCCGCATTCGAGTGCATGTCCGAAACGAGCCGCCTCAAAACGGCGGCGAGCGTACGAAGCACGAGATGACCGTATTTCTGGACAAGGGATTTAAGTCGTCCATGCACGCGGTCGACAGCTTTACGGTTGATGCCAAACCGGGAAGTCAAAATTTTGAAGTGTTTGGCAACGTGTTCGACTACCCCGGCGTCGACCCCGCTCCACTGCGTGATGACGAAGAGCCGTACGGAATCATGGCTCACTTTAAGTATCGCTACATCACCGTGCAGAATTGCTCGCCATTAACCTCGCCGTCAGACAAGCCGGTTAACAATCAGGAATGGATCGTTCATGGCGATGGGCATTACGTTCGCGCCGACGACCAGTGGATTGACACGTGGGGCGAAGATTTCGCAAAGAAGAATTGGCTCAAACCGTCGCACGCCGGTGCTCAGCATCACTCACTCGGTAAGCCATCCGTGTACAAAGACGTCATGAAGGACACGAGCCATGTCATCATCGAGCGAATCGAATTCGACATGCCGTGGCAGTGGCCGCCCGAAAGCGTGCAGCCTTTTCTAAACGAAGATTCTTTGACCGACGCATCCATAGCAAAAGGCGTTCGTGCAGTGGCTCGCCGAGCGTGGCGGCGCCCGTTGCTGGCTGACGAATCAGCCAGTCTGGACGCATTGATTGCCGACAAACTGCGAACATCGCCGTCACGAGCCGACGCGCTGCGGGATGCTCTGGCCGCAGTTCTGGCGGACTCGCGATTTCTGTTCTATTCGAACGTCGAGGAGTCAGCGCGGCTGCGGAACTATGAACTTGTTTCGAAACTGGCCGGTTTTCTATGGCGAAGTGTGCCGGACGAAGAACTGCTCCGCCTGGCTAATCAGAATGTTGCGATCAGCGATCGTGAACTGCCTTCTCAAGTTGAGCGAATGATCGCCGACTCTCGCAGCAAGCGTTTTGTTACCGACTTCACTTCTGATTGGCTGGCGTTTTCGAAACTGCGACAGATTGCGGTGAACCCGAACTATTACAGTTGGTGGAATCCGCATTTCAAACACTACATGAAACAGGAATCGATCGAGTTTCTCTCAACTTTGCTGCACGAAGACTTGAGCTGTTTGAATTGTCTGTCTTCCGACTTCGTCGTGGTCAACGACATGATGGCCAAGTTTTACGGCATCCCAAAACCTGACAGTGGTCATCGATTCTCGAAAGTTCCGGCTCCAGCAGAGCGAGGCGGAGTACTCACTCAGGCGACTTTTTTGCTGGCACATTCGACTGGCGAGGATGCTCACGCCGTTCATCGCGGTGTCTGGCTGCGGTCGCGTTTTCTCGGTGATCCGCCGCGTGACCCGCCACCGGCTGTTCCCGCATTGGACGATCTAGACGTTCCGCAATCGGATGAGTTATCCACTAAAGACCGCCTTTCGCTGCATCGAACGGGCGTCTGCTACGACTGCCACAAGGACATTGACCCGTGGGGAGTCGCGATGGAATCTTTCGACGCCACGGGCAAGTCGAGAAAGAAGATCCTTCGGATTCTCACCGAACCGAAAAAGCGATTGAATCTGCCTGTTGTGCAGAAGACAGAAATTCGCGGTCGCTCGATTCAAAGTATGGACGACCTGAAGAAGCTGCTGCGAGAAGAGTGTGCTGACGAGTTCGCTCGAGGCTTCAGTGCGTCGTTGCTTTCCTTCGGGCTTGGCAGGCCGCTGACATACAAAGAGGACTCCACGCTGGACTCGATCACCGAGCAGTTTCAAAAAAGCGACTACCGAATGTCAGCATTGATCACGTCGATCGTGCTGACTCCGGAGTTTCGACACACCACATCTCTTGCCGTTACGAGGCCCAAACATGACCAGTAACATCCCAGGGCGACGTCAGTTTCTGTACGGCGCTGGCGTTTCGATGCTGCTGCCTTACATGGAGTCGTTCGGTGCACCGACAGGTGCTAAGGGTGACATTCAGAACGATCCACCAAAACGTTTTGTCGGTTTGTACGTTGGCCACGGATTCGCCATCACGCGAAAATACGATCACCCAGCGCGAGACTGGAGCTGGTATCCGCGTGTGAAAGACGGCCGGATGAAGTTCGGCAAATCGACGGCCGCGTTTCAATCGCTCGACGATCAGATTTCGATCTTCTACGGACTCGATCATCCGCAGGTCGTGGTCAGCAACGGTCATTCTTCCGCCGACTCATTTCTGAACGGCAGCAATCCTCAGGGAGCGGTCATCAGCCCATCCGTTGATCAGATTGCGATGCTGACACACGGAAAGAAGACGCGATTCCCGAGCCTGGTGCTCGGCAACGAGGGCGGGCTCGGCATCCGCGGCGGCTCGCACACGCTGTCCTATAATCGGTCGGGACGGCCGATTCCGTCGATCAACAATCTGGAGCTTCTTTACAACCGACTGTTCAACTCCGATCCGGCGATCATGCGAGCAGAGCAGTCGCTGTACCAACGCAACGGAGCGCTGGTCGATCGCGTGCTGGGCTCGGCGAAGGACCTGAAACGTCGAGTGAGTGTTGCTGACAATCGAAAGATTGAGTCCTACCTTGAATCTGTCCGGGCCGTTGAAACGAACATCGCCCGTATGCAGCGTTGGTCTGAGACTCCGAAACCCCATGTCAACACGTCGGATTTGTCGCTCAAGGCGACGGTCAACGAGCCAGCCTTGTTCATCGAGACAATGTACAACCTGATCTACCTGGCTTTCAAAACGGACTCGACCAGGTACGCGACTTACATGCTGCAAAGCATGGCTGGCGGAATCTGGGATGACATGCCGAAGAACGTGTTGGGACTGGGAGTCGGCCATCACCTGCTGGCTCACAACGCGGCGGGTACCGGGGCGAAGGCAATGGAGAAACTCGGCACGTACGACAAGTTTCACGCGGACTTGCTGGCAAAGTTTCTGCACCGGCTGGCGGACACTCCAGAAGGCAATGGATCGATGCTTGACAATACGCTCGTCCTGTTCGGGTGTAGCAACAGTAAGACCCACGTGAATCGCAACTATCCGCTGATGCTCGCCGGAGGCCGTAATCTCGGCATCAAGCAAGGACAGTTCCACGAGATGGAATCTTCTGGAGTGCCGATGTCCAACCTGCTGCTGACGTGTTTGCAGCAACTCGATGTTCCCGCCGAAAGCTTCTCCGACAGCACCGGCATCGTGAAAGAAATCCTGTCATGAAGTTTTTGTTGATTGTCGCTCTGGCGTTTTTTCAGTTCTCTCAAGTTGCTTTGAGCGATTACGCGGCCTCGTCGGGTGACTCTGCGATCGTTGATCCTGACTATCGGGTGCCGCTGAGCGAAGCTGGCCAGTCGGGGATTTGTCTGCACGATGACCGACTGTTTCTGACCGTGCATTCCAGATTGGAAGGACCTGCGAAAGGCGGCTTCTACTTCAATGGGAACATCGTCGGACAATGCCTCGATAAGAATTCCGGCAAGCTACTGTGGGAAGTCGATCTTCCGGGAACTTACGCCGGACGCGTGCTGGAATCGTGGCATGACGCGACGAGTCTTCTTCCGGTTGCCGACGATGAGCATGTCGTTTTTCACAACCTGAACGGCATGCTGGCCTGTTGTTCTCACGACGGTGACCTACTCTGGAAACGCGTCTGGCAGGCCCCCGATCCGGATATCAAAAACTGCCGCATGTTTCTGCACAACGGCCAGGTCATTGTCGCATTGCCAGCGGACAGGATCGCCGTCCCGGCCAGTAACAAACATCCCGACCTGCCCTTCTACCAGATTCACGCCATCGATTTGAGAACTGGAAAAGATGCGTGGGTCTCGCCGACGCTTCTTACGCACGCCACGCAGTACAGCGTCGATCAGTGGAAGGGGGAATCCGTCATCGTGGCGTCGATGATTGATCTCTCGCATTGGCAATTCGGACAAGGTCGAAAAGGGTACCTGCTCTCGCTCGATGACGGCCAGCCCGTTCTGACCTTTGATCTGCCGCCCGCGATTCCACACCAAAAGAACCAGTTAGTTCGAGGAAAGTTCCTCGTCACCGTTCAGGCTGGGCCGAAAACGGGATTCAAACTCGTCAATCCTGAAACATCGAAGGTGACCGACGAATACTCTTTCATACAACCTGACCACTACTTCGCATGGACCGGGACAGAGTTCACGGAGCAACCTTCCCTCCCGGAGATCACTGACCGGAGCCTGCGAGGAAAAGGGTATCCGACTGCCTCGACCGTGCATGCGGTCGGTGATCGGGTTTACTTCTGGAAGTACAACAGCGAGCACATCGGGTGCATCGATACTCGAACCGAAGAGTCAGTGCTTGTGCAGGTTCCGATTCAGGTTCTTGCCGAGAAAACAATCTGGAGCCCCAACGACTTTCTATTCACAAAAGGCATCCTGAACTCCGCCGGGAAAAATGTGAATAACCGAATTGGCACGGGCCGCGGCATCAGACGAGGTGGCTTCGGCCATACAAATCCCGCCTGGCCGATCGTCCGTGGCAAACAGCTCTACTGGCAGGGAGCGGCGGGAGTGCTATACGTCATCGACCACACACAGCCATTCTCTCCCGCAGCGATCACCTGGAAATCCATCGACTCAATCGGGAACTCCTGGACGTTCGGCGAACCAGCAGTCGACGCAAACACCGTTTACGTCCGCTCGCAAAGAGAACTCGTTCGCTTTCCCAGGTAATGCCGTCTTTCCAACGCTCCGCTTTGATTGCGAACGCCGCTTCCGGTCCAGATGGAAGTATTTTGCGAGAGTCGCGAAAATCTCTGGTAATTTCCCAATTCCGTGGAATTACCTTGGGAACCGACCAGTGCAGAAGATGGGAAAATGGACCAGCACTCAGAGACAGACCAGCAAGCTTCGACGGGCAGAGAGGCTCAGTACAGCCAGTTTGTTGCGTTGATCGCGCGGCATGACCAGGCGATCCGGCGATTTGTGCGGTCGCTGCTACCGTCTCGCGAGGGCGTTGATGACGTGATGCAGGAAACGGCTCTGGAGTGCTGGAAGAAGTTTTCGGATTTCACGCCAGCGACACCGGACGATGCCGTGGATGAATTCGTGCGTTGGGCCTGTGTGATCGCTCGGTTTAAAGCTCTAAGCTGGCAGCGGGACCGAGGTCGAGATCGGTTGGTCTTTCGGCAAGGCGTTATCGAGGCGCTGGCCGCAGCGGCGATGGACGGTCTGGATCGACAGGAATCCGAACGCCATGCCATCCAGACTTGCCTGCAAACCATGCCGGACGACCAACGGCGGCTCGTCCTGAGTGTCCACTCACCGGGCGAGTCCATTGCGTTGATTGCGGCCGAAACCGGGCAAAAGGCACGAAGGCTTTACAGTAGGATCAACGTTCTGCGGAACCTGCTGCTTGACTGCGTTCAGCAACGCCTGGCAGGAGAAGCCACCAATGGATGACTCAATTAGAAGCTTGATTTTCCAGGCCATCGACGAGACGATCTCTGCCGACGACTTTGAACGTCTGCAGAACGCGATTGAGCAAAGCGATGAGGTTCGTACTGAGTATTTGCGTGCAATCGGTCTGTGTGAATCGTTGAGCGAGATTGCGGCGGACGAACACCTAGCCAGCCAGGATCAGAAGTCGGCAGTCGTCCAAGGGGCGTCAAGGTTTAGATTTTTAAAGTGGAAATCAAGTCGCCCTTCTGCAACCGTGAATTGGCCTTTGCGTTTTGCAATCGCAGGAGCATTTCCAGTCGTATTCGCGATCGCCTTCTGGTTCGGGGTTAGGGACGGCGTCAGGCACCAAAAATCGGTCATCGAAAAAGGAGAAGCAATTGGTACGGACTCAGCGCCAGAATCTGTCATCGCAGGGCATGCTACGCTGCGGCGTTCAGTCGATGTGCGATGGGCAGAGAAATCGAAGTCGTATCGCGAAGGTGACGTTCTGCCGGCTGGCATGCTTGAGTTTGATCAAGGGGTTGCCGAGATCGATTTCTTTTGCGGCGCCACTCTGATCGTCGAAGGTCCGGCGATATTGAATGTCGAATCAGACTGGTTAGTTCGAGTTGCTCGTGGCCGACTTCGAGCGAACGTGCCGCCGGCCGCTCGCGGATTTATGGTGAAGGCGGCGGGCTCGACGATTGTCGATCTGGGGACAGAGTTCGCTCTCGACGTTGGAGCAGAAAATGCACACGTCGAAGTCATTGACGGAGAGGTTGAACTTCGCGGTGGAGAACACGACGGCAGCTTGCTCACCACCGGCCAGAAACGTTGGTTAAGGGGAGCCGCTGGCGGCGATGATTCGCTGACGGGGCTCAGTACGATCGGCGATGTCAGGCGGCGGCGAGACACCGCTCAGGCAGCACGCTTCGCTCAATGGAAGAAGCATTCGCAACAATTGCGAACCGACGACAGATTGATTGCCTACTACCCGATCCTGGAATCACAGTCTGGTCGACAAGTGCCCAACCAATCGGCAGCGGGCAGCGAGCGGGATGGCCAGACGGTGGGGCTCGTTAATCGAGTAACCGGTCGGTTTGGTGCTAAGACGTCGGGGTTTGAATTCGACCGGCCGGGATCGCGAGTCCGTGTTCGAATCGACGGCGAGTTCCAGGCATTCACGTTCGCGTGCTGGGCAAAGATCGACAGTCTGGAGCATCGCTACAACGCTCTGTTCATGGGCGACGGATACGAAAACGGCGAGCCTCACTGGCAAATTCGCGACGATGGTCGACTGATGTTTTCCGTCATGGTCGACGACACTCAGGAGATTGAACACTTCAGCGAAGTCGAGCAGCGGGTCGTGAATCACGCGGGGCTGCATCGCGTTTATTACTCAGAACCGTTCTGGGATATCTCGCAAAGCGGGCAGTGGTTTCACATCGCCGCCGTCTACGATCCCGCCGGTCGCAAGGTCGTCCAGTACGTGAACGGCGAAGAACTCAGTCGCCAGGAAATTGTCGACAAATTCCATCTCTCAACGCTCCGAATTGGGCCGGCCGAAATCGGGAACTGGGGTCAGCCGTTTCGCAAGTCACCGTGGTTCGCCGTTCGAAATCTGAACGGAGCAATCGACGAGCTGGTCATCTTCAACGCCGCACTCGCGTCAGACGAGATGCAGAATCTTTATGAGCAAGGGCGACCTCGTGGTTACTAAGCGACGACCACATCCGACGGCGCAAACCATCGGCTCACGATGCAGTGCGTTCCTCTTCGCCGTTTCCGCAATGGCTGCGACATGCTGCGCGGACGAAGTTTCTACGCAGCGGCCGAACATCGTCCTCATTCTGTGTGACGATCTTGGCTACGCGGATGTCGGCTTCAACGGTTCAACGGATATCACAACACCGCATCTCGATCGTCTCGCAAAGAGCGGAACGATCTTTTCATCGGCATACGTCACTCATCCGTTCTGTGGTCCAAGTAGGATGGGCCTGATGGCCGGTCGCTATCCGCATTCGTTCGGTGCTCCGTTCAACCTGCCCAACAGCGGGCTGGGAATCGAGGATTACAACAATCAAGGGATCGACGTCGACGAAAAACTGATCAGCACTGTGATGCAGGATGCCGGTTATTACACCGGAGCGGTCGGGAAATGGCACCTGGGTATTGAGCCGCAGTTTCATCCCAACAAACGTGGCTTCGATGACTACTACGGTTTCCTGGGTGGCGGGCACATGTACTTTCCGGAAAAGTTCGGCCCGATTTACGAACGCCAGGTGAAGTCGAAAAAAGAATTCTTCAACGAGTACATCGTCCCGCTGGAACATAATGGCGTCCCGATAACGGAAACCGAGTACGTCACTGATGGGTTGTCGCGGGAAGCTGTTCGCTTTGTGACCGAAGCGAGTACCAGGGATGAACCTTTCTTTTTGTACCTTGCGTACAACGCGCCGCACACGCCGCTGGAAGCGAAGAAAGAAGACCTCGCCAGGTTCGCAGAAATCAAGGACGAGAAACGTCGCACTTATGCAGCGATGGTTTACGCGGTTGACAGAGGCGTCGGCAAACTTGTGGAAGCACTGAAGGCGACCGATTCACTCGACAATACGCTGATTGTCTTCCTGAGTGATAACGGCGGAAAAATCGGAGCCGGGGCTAACAACACGCCACTCGATCAGGGTAAAGGCAGCGTTTGCGAAGGCGGAATTCGAGTGCCGATGTTCTTCCACTGGCCGGGAGAAGTGCCGGCTGGCGAACGATTTGATCACCCCGTGTCAGCGCTCGACTTTTACCCGACGTTTGCGAGGCTTGCCAAAGCCAAAGTGCCGACCGACAAGCAGCTTGACGGCAAAGATATCTGGGACGCATTCGTGGCCGGTCGGAGTCCACGTAAAGATGAAACGATCTTCGCGATGCGACATTGCAAAGGCTTTCACAATGTCGGAATCCGCAGAAACCATTGGAAGGTCTCGAAGCGTGGGCCGAACTCGCCGTGGGCACTCTTCAACCTTAATCAGGACATCAGCGAATCGAACGACATCAGCAGTCAGCATCCCGAGATTGTCGAAATGATGGTGGACTCGGCTCGGCAGTGGAGCAAGTCACATACTGCCCCCCGCTGGTTCGACAACGAGGGTGCAGAAAAAGCTTGGCAGGAAACGAAGATGCCGAGGTACGACTCAATATTCGCTGTTGGCGGCCCTCGGTCGACCTCTCCGCCTTCGTCCAAACCTCAACCGACAAAGCCGACTGCTCCGGCAAAGAAGACGCCGACAGCGGAAGCAAAGACGGCCTCAAGGATGCTGCCGTTTGGAGATGCGAAGGAACTTTCCGAAAGCTGGAAGTTCGTTGCCGGGCAGTCCGACGAGTTCAGCGGCGACACAGTCAATCGAACAAAATGGAATATCGACACGAAAGACTATGGCCCCTGGAGCTGGGAACCAGAGAACGTCACGCAGAAGGAAGGCTCGATACACCTGCAGATGGTTCACAAAGAGCATCAGCGTGGGAAGCAGGCTTTGCACTACACGTCGGGCATGGCGAGAAACGACCGGACGATCATCTATGGATACTTTGAGGCTCGGATAAAAGGCTGCTCCAGGTATCCCGGTGCGTGCCCATCATTCTGGCTCTACAGCATCGGCCCTCAGAATCGCCACATTGCCAGCGACGGAGAAACTGTCGCGTACTCCGAAATCGACATCGTCGAGATGCAGCAGAGTGAGTACGACTTCGAAACGAAGAAACACTTTCCGGTCACGCGGATCGACTGCAATCTTCATTCGACGTTGATCAAAGACGGCCAGCGAGTCTGGGCTCGTCCTAACAATCGCCCGAACCTTTGTAAGACCCATTTTGATTCGCCCTGGGACCCGAGTGCGGACTACCACGTTTACGGTGTCCGCAACTCCAAAGACTGGATCATCTGGTACATCGATGGGAAGGAAGTTGGACGTAAGGCGAACCTGTACTGGCACCTTCCGATGCACGTCACGCTTTCACTCGGACTTCGTTACCCGTTTGTCGGGTACAAGGGTGCCGAAAGATTTGCAGTGCCGGAGAAGACAACCGGCGAGGGTTTTCCGACAACAATGTCGGTCGATTATGTTCGCGTCTGGCAACAGCCCGGCGACCTGGCGGCACAAACGATTGCGAAGAAGTTGCCCACAGATTGGACGAAGGACGAGTACATCGCGAAAGAGAAAGCAAAGTGGGCGAAGAACGGCTGGCGATGGAACAAGAGCAAGGTCGAGTCCAACTTCAAAGAAGTCGACACCAACGAGGACGGACTTGCCTCGGGGAAAGAGCGGCAGGCGTGGTTTGCCAGGAAGGCCGCGGAGTCGAAGAAATAGAGCAACTTTATTCGCCTCGAATGCTCAAACGAGTCTCGAAGTGACGACTGCTTTGCGACGAGTTACGCTTCTCTGCCGGGTGCAATGTTTTGAATTAATCTGGAAAGTCAGCAACATGAAATATCGAATCGTCGCAAGCCTCTTGCTTGTGCTACCTGCGTCTCTCGGTATGACGCGTGCAGCCGAAAAACCGAATGTCCTGTTTATCGCCGTCGACGATCTTCGACCGGAACTCGGTTGCTACGGATCGCCGATCGCTGCCACACCGAATCTCGACGCGATCGCGAAAAACGGGCTTCTGTTCAACCGGGCGTACTGCCAGCAGGCAATCTGTAGGCCATCGCGGGCCAGTCTGATGACCGGAATGCGACCTGAATCGACAGGGTTGTTTCACAATTACGTGTCTCTGCGTGAGCTGCAGCCAAACATTCTGACGTTGCCTCAGCACCTGATCGCTCATGGGTATGACACAGCTTACGTCGGAAAAATCTTCCACAAGGGTGACACCGACGAAGATAAATCATGGAGCCATCAGCCTGCCAAGTGGATCAAAGGAATCAAAAAGCCGCTGGGGGGTTACCGGTTACCCGAGAACGCCAAACTCAAAGCGGATAACTTTAAAGAGATGTTTGCCAGGTACGGCGAAGCGGCGAAGCGTGGCCTTGCCAGCGGGCCGGCGTATGAGAAGGCTGACGTCCCCGATCATGCTTACACCGATGGTCACAATACGTTGCTGGCCATCGCCACGCTGAAAGAAATGGTAAAAAACGACAAGCCATTCTTTCTCGGAATGGGTTACAAACTGCCGCACCTCAACTGGTGTGCTCCCAAAAAATATTGGGACCTCTACGATCGAGACCAGATTCCGATGGCGACCGAGGTCGAAGCTCCGGTTGATGGCGCGAGAATGGGGCTGCATGCTTCTTTCGAACTTCGTACGCGAGCCGGCATTCCGAAGTCAGGGTCGCTCGGTGAAGAATTGTCGCGAACTCTCAAGCACGCTTACCTTGCGAGTACCAGTTACGTCGACGCTCAAATCGGCCTGATGGTCAAAGCCCTTGAAGATGCCGGCGTTCGCGACAACACGATCATTGTCGTCTGGGGCGATCACGGCTGGCACCTCGGAGACATGGGCGTCTGGGGCAAAGCGACCAACTACGAGATCGCGACTCGAGTGCCCATGATGATCTGGACGCCCGACATGAAGACTCGTGGTGCAAAGTCGGACGCTCTCGTCGAATTGGTCGACATCTTCCCGACGCTCTGTGACCTCGCTGACGTGCCCAGACCAGAACACCTCGAAGGGCACAGTTTCGTGCCGCTGCTCGACAAGCCAGACAAGCCGTGGAAGAAGGCTGCTTTCAGCCAGTATCCAAACCCGGCACTTCGCGAGTGGGCAGCCAATCCCTTGTCAAAAGGTATGCGTGAAACCTGGTTCGGACCGCTGATCAAAGAAGTCGAAGGCCGAATCATCGATCAACAGGGCGACAAGTGGGACCGTGAACTCTTCGAAGAACACCTGATGGGCTACACGATGCGAACCGATCGTTACCGCCTGGTCGTCTGGCGAGATCATCGCGATGTCAAAGCCGCTCCGGTTTACGTGGAGCTCTTCGACCATCAGACCGATCCGCACGAAACGACCAACATCGCCAGCAAGAATCCGAAGATCGTCAAAGCTCTCACGAAGCAGCACGATGCGGGTTGGAAAATGGCACTTTGAGAGCGCGCTGCACCGATCGTAAGATCGGCCTTTCGACCGTTTTTTGAATAAAATGTGAATCAACAGAGGCTTGCATAAACAACAGGCTTCTCGATGCCTGAGTGCCGGAATCATGAAACGCCTTACGAATACAATCAGCGCGGCCATCATTCTGATTGCCGTGTCTTCCGGTCTGCGGGCGCAGGATGTCGACTTTGAACGCGACATCGCTCCGATCCTGGAAGAGCGCTGCTGGTACTGCCACGGTGAGGATGAGCAGGAATCGAACCTGCGTCTTGATCTTCGACCACGCATCTTGAAAGGTGGCGACTCTGGATTGTCCGCAATCGTGCCTGGCAAACCGGACAAGAGCTACCTGATTGAACTCATCAATCACAACGATGATGAAATGCGAATGCCGCCGGATGAAGACAAGTTGCCGGCCAAAGAGATCGCGTTGCTGACGAACTGGATTAAGCAGGGAGCTGTCTGGCCGGGGCAGATGGACGCGGTTGTCGAAGAGAAGTCGGACCACTGGTCATTCCAGCCGGTCGTGCGCCCAGACGTTCCGAAAGTGCCTGGCGAATCTGGCAATCCTGTCGATGCGTTTCTACTGGAAGCACTTCTGGAGAACGGTTTGGCAATCTCCGCCCGTGCCGACGCGCGATCATTGATTCGTCGAGCATCCATCGTCTTGACTGGCCTCGCTCCAACCGCCGAGGAAACGGCTGCGTTTGAGAAAGCTCACAAGACTGATAACGAGGCCGCTTACGTCGCACTGATTGATCGATTGCTGGGTTCTCCACACTTTGGCGAGCGTTGGGCGCAGCACTGGCTCGACGTCATTCGCTGGGCCGAGACCAACGGGTCGGAAGCAAACCTCTACCGCAAGAACGCTTGGATTTACCGCGACTACGTCGTGCGGGCGTTCAATGAAGACAAGCCGTACGACCAGTTTGTCCGCGAGCAGATTGCGGGTGACTCATTGGGCATGGGCGAGGCGACTGGCTTTCTTGTCTCCGGTCCTCACGTTCCAGCGGCGACCGTCGGACGCGAACCATCAGCCATTCGTCAGGCCCGATCTGACCGCATGGACGAAATCATGCAGACCGTCGGCGCATCGATGATGGGAGTAACGATGGGCTGTGCTCGGTGCCACAACCACAAGTTCGACCCGATCACGATCAAAGATTACTACTCGATGACCGGAGTCTTTCAGGATGTCGAATTCGGCAGTCGTTTCCCAGAATTTTCGGAAGAGCATCCCCGCCGTCAGCGAGGTCAGGAGTTCTGGCAAGCCATCGCGAAACAACGCCGTATCCTGCGGGACATCGGCGGCTGGGAAGAAAACTGGGGTGCGTTCCGCGAACTGCATTTTAAACCGGTCAAGACTCAGGCAATTCGAATTCGCTTCAAAATGGCAAACGTGAGCTTGGACGAACTGGAAGTGTTCGGTCCGGATAAGAAGGATGAAAACCTGGCTCGCGAATACCGTGGCACAAGAGTTTCCAGCAATGCGGAAAAAGGCGTCGATGGTCGCTACCCGGTGGGACGTCTGATCAATGGCGAATTCGGAACGATGACCTGGAGAGCTCAGTTTCCGAAAGACTCCAAAGAACGGGCATGGGTGCAGTTCGATTTTGCAGAACCCCAGAAGGTCAATCGGCTGCGCCTCTCCACCAATCGTGAATACTTTTACGACACCGACTACCTGACGAAGAAGCCGTATCTTCCGAGATACGAATACGACATGGATGTCCGTCAGGAAGACGGTAGTTGGAAGCCCTGGGTGGGAACGTGGTTCGTCAACAAGAAACTGAACGAAAAGAATCCCGAACGAAAAAAGGCACTCGGCGAGATTCAGAAACAGATCGAGTTGTTGGCAGAAGAGGGGCCTCGTCCGAGTTTCGTGGGACGCTTCGTTCGTCCTGCGGTCACGCGAGTCCTTCTACGCGGCAGTCCAGAGAACCCTCGCGATGAAGTTGCCCCAGCCGGTCCCGCAATACTCGGTGGCGATTTGAAGCTGCCCACAACAGCTCCGGGTTCCAAACGCCGAGCTGAGTTCGCCAAATGGATCAGCAGCCCCGACAATCCGCTGACTTCGCGAGTCATGGTCAACCGCCTCTGGCATCACGTTTTCGGAAGCGGCATCGTGTCGACGACAAGCGACTTCGGGAAAGCGGGAGCCGCACCGTCGAATCCAGAACTGCTTGACTGGTTGGCTGCTGAATTCATCGCCCCGACGACGTCCAAGACGCAACCGTGGTCGATGAAATCGATGATCCGTCTATTCGTGATGTCTGACGCGTTTCGCCAGTCAAGTGCTCCCAACAAGCTGGGGCTCACGAAGGATGCCGGCTCTTCAATGCTCTGGCGGTTCCCGCCGAAGCGAGTCGAAGCCGAAGTGATTCGCGATTCGATTCTGCAGGCTTCTGGACTGCTCGACCGCACAATCGGCGGCCGCAGTTACCGTATTCACAACGAGAAGAAAACGTACGCTCAATGGCAGGTCCTGAATAACCACGGTCCCGAAACCTGGCGACGTCTGCTCTACCAGGAACGGATGCGTCGAGTCGACGATGGGATCTTCACTGCCTTTGATTTTCCAGACTGCGGACAGGTTCGAGCGAAACGCCCTGTGTCGACAACGCCGCTTCAGGCTCTGAACCTGATGAACAGCGACTTCGTGATTGAACAATCAAAGAAGATTGCAGCTCGCGCAAAAGCTGAATCAAACAACGACGACGTTGGGGCAGTTAATCGCTGCTTTGCATTGCTGCTCGGCCGCGTCCCCGATGATCAGGAACGAGACGCCTGTCTGCAACTTGCCGAGAGCGAAGATTTGTCACTCGTCTGTCGGGCATTGATGAACTCAAACGAGTTCGCCTTTCTTCCGTAAGAACCACTGAAATCTGTGAGTTAAGAACAGCAGCAAGCAGAGGAAACAGAGACAAGATTCGATTCCCGACTCTGCTATCTCCGTTCTCTCCTGTTCAACAATCTCGATTTTAAGAGCACGTAAACAGTAGCCCGACACTCTGGTTGCTGGAGGATTCTTAATCATGAATCATGCCGAATCACTTTCTACTCACGGGCGGCGGTTGCTTGATCGTCGCAGTTTTCTTGAAACGGCAGGGCTGTCGACAGCCGGACTGGCGCTGACGGGCATGCTTGCCGACGAAGGTCTTCTGGCTGACTCTGCAAGAACGGTTAGTGGCAAGAATCCGATTCGACCGGCAGTCGATCCGAACAATCCTTACGCCTCGCGAAACGCCCACTTCGACGTGCCGGCGAAGCAGGTGCTGGTCATCTATTGTCCCGGAGCCGTTAGCCATATCGACACGTTCGATTACAAACCGGCACTATCAAAGCTGCACGGCCAGAAGCCACCGGGGCTGCCGGCGGTCACCTTCGAGGGGCCATCCGGAAACATCGCGAAGCCGTTCTGGGATTTCAAACCGCGTGGCGAGTCCGGCAAGATGGTTTCCGATTTACTGCCGAACCTGGGAAACCAGGTCGATGACTTCTGCTTTTTGCACGCGCTGTCGACGAGCACCAGCGCTCACCCCCAGGGTGAGAATTTCATGAACACAGGGTTCACGATGGAAGGCTTTCCGTCGTTCGGGGCCTGGGTGACCTACGCACTGGGCACTGAAAACCAGGAACTGCCAGCGTTCGTGGCGATCAACGATCCTCGCGGCCTTGCTCGAAGTGGGAAAAACAATTTCGGCAGCGGTTTTCTACCAGCGGCATTCCAAGGGACGGACTTCAACGCCAGGAATCCGCCGAACAATCTCCGACGACCAGACGCAATTTCGTCAAACGCAGACCGCAAGACAGTCGACCTTCTGAAACGGTTGAATGCGCGACACCTTGAAAAGTTTCCCGGAGACGCCGATCTCGCCGGCCGTATCGCCAGCTACGAACTCGCCGGAAAAATGCAGACTTCGGTTCCAGAAGTTATGGACCTGTCAGGCGAAACAGAGTCGACCATCAAAGCGTACGGCGTCGAAGGCGGTAGTGAACTCCGAGGCGAATACGCAAAAAACTGCATCCTCGCTCGGCGATTGCTCGAAAAAGGCGTGCGAGTGGTTCAACTCTTCAACGGTAGCGACCCCGCCGGCGGCAACGGCATCACGAATTGGGACTCGCACTCAAACATTGCGGACACGCACGCCATGCAGGCTGAGATTATGGATCAGCCAACAGCCGCGTTAATCGCTGACATGAAACAACGAGGCATGCTTGAAGACACCCTGGTTGTGTGGGCGACGGAATTTGGCCGGATGCCTTTCCTTCAGGCAAACGGAACGGGCCGGGATCACAATCCTGGAGCATTCACCTGCTTTATGACTGGTGCCGGCGTCAAGCGAGGATTCAGCTATGGCGAGAGTGATGAGTTCGGATTTAAAGCCACCGTCGACAAGACATCGGTCTACGATTTCAACGCCACGATTCTGCACCTGATGGGCTTGGACCACGAGCGGCTGACCTTCTACCACAACGGCCTGGAACGTCGTCTCACGAATGTCCACGGCCACGCGATCAAGGAAGTCCTGGCATAGTCCGTGACCTACGCAATCAACTCTGGAATCAACTCACCGCCGAACTGTGAGAGTTGCTTGTAGCGACCGGCGTGAAAATACGTCAGCTTGTTATCGTCCAGGCCGAGCAGATGCAGCATCGTGATGTGGACATCTCGGATCGGGTGAACGACTTCGACAGCTTCGGCGGCGATCTCGTCGGTGGCTCCGACCATCGTACCGCGTTTTGTGCCACCGCCTGCAAACCACATGTTCATGGCGTCTGCGTTGTGACCTCGACCGAGAGCCGTCACTCCTCCACGGTAGTTGTTGTCCGGAGTTCGACCGAATTCTCCAGTCCAGACGACCAGGGTGTCGTCGAGCATGCCGCGAGCTTTCAGATCTTTGATTAACGCAGCGATTGGCTGGTCGACGCTGTTGATCCTGGAAGAATGCCCCTTCTCTAGGTAATCGTGGCTGTCCCAGCCGCCTGAGAAAATCTGCACGAAGCGGACGCCCTCTTCCACAAGGCGGCGAGCCATCAGGCACTGACGCCCGAATGCAGACGTTTCTTTGCGGTCAAGGCCGTAGGCTTTCTGAGTGTGCTCCGGCTCGCTATCGATGTCGATGATGCCGGGCACCGACATCTGCATTCGGTAGGCTAGTTCGTAGCTCTCCATGCGAGCTTTCAACTCTGCGTGCTCCGGGTGCTGTTCAGCATGGTTCGCGTTCAGCATTGCGAGTTGATCGAGTGCCTTGCGTTGATGTTCTCGCGATTTGAACTTCGGAGGATTCAGATCAAGAATTGGAGAACCGGTCGATCGGAGCCTTGTTCCCTGATAGTGAGCCGGTAGAAAACCGTTCGTCCAGTTGGCAGGTCCGGCCTGCGGCAGAGCGAGTTCGGTCATGACGACATAGCCGGGAAGATTCTGATTCTCAGAACCCAGCCCGTACGTCGTCCAGGCACCAAGTCCCGGATCGCCACCAAGACGACTGCCTGTATTCATGTGCAGAAGCGCTTCAGGGTGGTTCAGCGATTCTGCTTTGCAGCCACGATAGACACACAACTCGTCGGCGACTTCCGGATCAGCAAGAAACTTCCACTGATCTGACATGTCGATGCCGGCGTTACCGACTTTACGTGACTTGAACGGACTGCCAACGTAGAACCGCTTGCCGCCGGCCAGCCCGGCTGTCCGTTTCGATTCAGAGAGATGCAGCCGGCTGAGTTCAGGTTTCGGATCGAACGTGTCCGCCTGAGATGGTCCTCCTTCCATAAAGAGCATAATCACAGCTGTCGCCTTCGGATCATGCATCGTCTGCTTCGGAGCCAGAGGCCCGGCAGACTTCTTCTCAGCGGCCTGCAAATCAGTGAGAGCTAGAGCTCCGAGTGACGAGCCAAGTCCGTATAGAAAATCACGACGAGGGATGGTGGATGCGGTTGTCATGGTGGGCTTCCTTTGAATATCAAATATCGAACAAGGAATGTCGAAATTAGAAGTCAATGTGCTGATTTCTAATTCGGCCTCGTTCAGTCGGTTTTCATTTTCTGTTGTTGGCTTCCGCGGTTCGAACACTCTGGACAAAGATTGCGATGAGTTCGTTGCACTCGGCAGTGATGCCCTGCATTCGCTCCGGATCGCATAATGGCTTTCTCTCGATGATCTGTAACCAAATGTGAGTTTCCCGCAATTCTTTCAATGCAATCTTCATCTTGTGAATGAAGTCTTTTTGAGACTCCGCACTTTGAGCTTCACCATAGTTCGGGGCTGGCGACGTGCCGGAACGGACGAGCTGTCCTGCAACGTGTTTTCCTGCCCGAGTATCTGGTAGCGATTCGACAACGTTGATCACTCGCACAGCAAACTCAACGAGACGATCTTCTAAATCAAACTGCCTGCCGTCCGTCCCCATCTCCACTTCTGATTTCGACATTCCTTGTTCGATATTCAATACACGAAGAAGAATTCATTCGAATTCAAAAGCAGCAAACACACGTCGGCCAGTGCTCTGACATCTGCATCAACGGTCCACGGTTTGGCGTCAGGAACGTAGTCTTCGTAAACGTTTAGCTTTTCTATGAACTCAAACGGTTCGCCGGTGAATTCTTCGACCAGCGATCGCGTTACCTGAGTTGGATACTTCACTTCTTCCGGCTTGTGTTCCTTGTGGTAAGCCTGCATTTCGATCAGGTAATTATGCAGACTCCTCTGTTCTTTCTGAGTCGGAACTCGGCCGTAAGCAATTTGAACAGAGCGGCGAATCCATTCAGCAGTGTCGCGTGGTTTCTCTTTCTGAACTCGGATCGCGAAGCCGATTGAGCGATCGGTCATCACGTCGCTGTTCATCAGCGTGAAGGCCTGTGGGCTGACTGAGGCTGCATCACGAATCTCGCAGGACTCGTTCGGGTTGGGGAGATTCATGATTTCCAGGAACGGATCAGCCTGACCTCGGACTCGGTATGCGTAAATTGTCCGTCGGTTTCGTTCTTCCGGAGTACGCGACGGTTGGTGAGCCGGAGCAATCGAGAACTGAATCATTCGCGGCTGCAATGCGACTTCGAGATTGATCTCCGGCATAATCGGCACGCCGCCCATTTCTCGATTCAGCTCGCCGCTGACGAGGAGTGCGCTGTCTCGAAGTTCCTCGGCTGTCAGGCGGCGTGACGGGAATGAAGCCAGCAGCTTGTTATCAGGATCGACGGTGGCCTGCTTCTTTACATCTGCTGGTTTACTCGAACGGCGGTACGTTTCGGACGACATGATGAGGCGATGCAGTCGCTTAATCTTCCAGCCATGCTCGATGAAGTCAGCAGTCAGCCAGTCCAGTAATTCTGGATGAGTTGGCTTGCTGCCTTTCGCACCAAAGCTGTTCGCTGTCTTGACCAATCCGGTTCCAAAGTGCGACTGCCAGATTCGATTCACAAACGAGCGAGCGGTCAGCGGGTTTTTGTCATTGGTCACCCACTTTGCAAAAGCGAGGCGCCGTCCACTTAATTCGTCCGTGATTCGCCAGGGATCATCGCTCGTTGGATCAGCCGGAAGTCCAGTTGCGCTGAGAACTCCCGGTGTCACCGACTTGACTGGTGCTTCGAGAGAGCCACCTGCGAGGATGAAATTCTCCGGCCGCCACTTTGCATTGATCTTTTTCGGCTCTCGGAGTTTGCGACCGTTCTTATAGTCGTCCTGCCCGTTGTAAACGGCTTGAGCCATCGGCAGGTATCGTTCCAATCGGCGTGCCCAGATCCAGACATCCTGCTCGCGGACTTTCTTCATCCCTTTCTCTTCGTAGGTCAGCCCGACGTGGCGTGGCGGCTTCTTGTCTTCCGGGTCACTCTTACGAGCACTCTCTTTCTTGTACGGGAGATCGTGCTCTTCGTACCACTTCTTCGCCGCGGCTTCCTGCTTGTTCTGAATCTTTGCCTGCTCGGCTTTCGCGTAATCAAGCAACTCTTTGACCAACGCTCGCTTCTCGGCAAAGCCGCCTCGGTTCTCCTCGGGCAGAAACTTAGCCTGTCTTTCCGCAGGCTGAGTCGTCGCAAACGCCGCGTACATGCTGTAGTAGTCTTTGGTCGGCAGCGGATCGAATTTGTGGTCGTGACACTTGCAACAGCGCATCGGCATCGACAGGAATGACTGACCGACGTTGTGGACCAGATCGTCGAGATAAATCTGTCGAGACTCTTTCTGGGGAATCATCTGAGTCCCCCACGGCCCCATGCGAAGCAGGCCTGTCGCGATCAGTGCTTCCGGATCGTCCGGCCGAAGTTCGTCGCCAGCGATCTGCTCCATCGCGAACTCATTGAACGGCTTATCTTTGTTGAACGAACGAATCACGTAATCGCGATATCGCCAGGCGTTGGAACGTTCGTAGTCGTTCGAGAATCCGGAAGTGTCGGCATAGCGGACGACGTCGAGCCAGTGTTGAGCCTGCCGTTCTCCGTAGTGATCATTTTTCAGCAGGCGATTAACGAGATCGCTCCATGCCTGCTGAGCATCCTGTTTCCAATCGCTGGTGAATTCGGCGATTTCCTGAGGACTCGGCGGCAGTCCGGTCAGATCGTACGTCGCGCGACGGATCAGCGTTCTGGCGTCTGCCTGAGGTGCCGACTTCAATCCTGCAGCCACGAGAGATTTCGCGATAAATGCGTCAACGGGATTCTTTGCTCCCGCAGGAACGTCCGGACGTTTCACGGGCTGAAAAGCCCAGGTGTCTTCCGGCTGGTAGCGGCGATAGGTCCAGTCGTCGGCGAGCCCGCCGCTGGTATCAACGATGACTCCGTCTTCGTTTTCTCGGACCGACCATTCCTTCTTCTGGATCTTGAGCTGATCTTCGGCACTCGGCCACGGAGCACCAGCGGCGATCCACTTTCGAAAATACTCTGTCTCTTCTTTCGTCAGTCGGTCGTTTTCCTTTGGCGGCATCTCCATGCCATCCCACAGGATCGCCAAATAGAGCGGGCTCTCTTCCGGCTTCCCAGGCACGACCGGAGGATCCTCCGATTCGCCGCCTTTGAACATTTTCTCGCGAGTCATCAAGTCGTAATCGCCGCGGATATCCTCAGGATCGATACCGTGACAACCGAAACATTTGACCTTGAGAAGCGGCAATACCTTTAGCGTGAAGAGGCGGTTTGCGGCTGTCTGACCTCGTTCCGACTGCTGCTCGGCAGCGAAGCAGACTGACGGTGCCAACCCAGCGAGAACGGGCAAGGCAAGGAATATCGAATATCGAATATCGAACTTCGAATGGCGAAGTAGTTGTGCGGTCAAAGACTTCATATTTGGACATTCCTTATTCGATATTCGATATTCAAAATCGATCTGAAAATTAGTTTGCAGCTTCGCGATGCAATCACGGCTTGCCATTATTGTAAATCTCTCGGATCTCGTCGTCAGTCAAGGCGTCCTCGAAGAGTGCGAACTCGTCCATGCTGCCGTTGAGGTTGCGAATTGCAAATCTTGAATCAGGCTGAGTCGGCACAGACCAGTTTCCGATTGATGCTGTGCCAATTCGAGTTTCCTCGACCAGCTTCTCGCCAGGCACCAGGTCTTTGCAGAGAACTTCGCCATTCAGGTAGTGAGTGACCGAAGCTCCCTCGACATCGTACACCGTCGCCAGGTGAAGCCATCTTCCGCTCAGCGATGGTTTCCAGAATGGTGGCGACAGGGCTTTGAAATCTCCCGGCCCCTTTTCACCTTGCTCAACCGGGCGAACGGAAAAGTAAAGCTGGCCGGTATCAAGAATCTGCCAGTGCGGTTCGCCTTTGTTGTAACCATCGGTGAGGAACAGCGAGTTGTACCAGCGGTCCAGACTGTCGATTTTCACCCAGCACGAGAACGTCAGCGAGCTGTATTCTCCAGGAATATGGACACGAACCCGATCTCCAGGCCGCTTGAATTCCAGGCTGCTTTTACCCGGCCATCGGCCTGCGACTCGACGAGCCCCCACGATTGCGCCGTCCAGTTCGGTGTTGGAAGGTACGAGGCTGTTGCTGAGCCTTCGCGACCAGCCGCCTTTTTCATCAAACGCGTAGCAGGCAATCAGCCTCGGATCACGTCGCAGCTCCATCGACCAGTTTTTCCATCGTTCATACCGAGCTTCTTCCTGGCCCTGAGCTCTTGATTCCAGCTTGTCGATGTCCAGAAAACTGTCAGGAGTGATTTTGGCGGATTCGTAAGAGCCATCGGCATTTCGAAGCAAAGCCTTGCCTGCCGTGAGCAAGCGTTTGGCAGTCTCGGGTTGTTGGAGTTCGACTTCGCCATCAAAAACCTGGACGTTGGCACCTTTGTCGGTCACTGAAAGTCCGAATTCCGTACCAAGATCAACGACGGTCATATCGTCAACTTCCAGCGAAAACCCTCGAGCTGCCGGTGGCACTTGAGCGCGCAACGTTCCTCTTCGAACTCGGGCGAGCAACGGAGATTGCAGATCGAGTTCCGCCGGCCCCTCCAGAATGACGGTCGCTCCACAAAAGAATTCCAATTGAGCGTAGCCGGAAGCAATTTCGAATCGCCCTGGGGACAGAGCGTCTCCGACTTCGAGCGGCGATTGATTATCGGACCAGCTCACGTCGACCAGTCGAGTAATCAGTGCAACGCCCTGTGAAGTTGCTTCCTTCGATTCGTCGCGATCATTGACGGTAACGATGGTCCCGCCGCGCTCTTTCGTTTCTTCTGAGTCAGGTACGCGACTGGCAAGCTCAAGTTGAACCACTCGCCCCGCGAGAACTGCGAACATCAAAGTCACAGCCGCGAAAATCCAGCGGCGATTTGGCCAGAAACGCGAGACGTTGACAACTTTGACTGTCAGGGGGACATCTTCGGTGTAGACAGAGTGGACGTCCTCAGTCTGTTGCTCGAGAAGCCCCGCATCGTCGTCCGTCTTCAGTGCTGCATTCAACATCTGCAGTCGGACAAAATGAGCACGTGCGTCTTCGTCTGTTCTGAGAATCTCACGCACACGTTCGACGCCAGCGTCGTCCAGCGTATCGTCTTCCCAATTAAGCAGCAGCGATTCCAATTCCTCGAAGCGGTCAGGAGTCATGCCTCACCCTCTGCCACTAGCCGCCGCTGAATGCACTCCAACAGGTGCCGCCGAGATCGCAGCAGGGCGACCTTTACGGCACCAGCTGTTCGATCGAATTCCTCGGCGATGTCCGTGATCGACATCGAGTTGAAATACCGCCGTTCAACCAGGTCTCGGTTATTAGCCGTCAGCGTGGTCAGGCAAGGTCGCAGCGCTTCTCGAAACTCATCGAACTGGTCGGCCTGACGTGCGGCCTCTCCGCTGATCGCTTCGGCCAGCTCGGCATCAAGCAACAGCCGATCTCGTTTCTTATCCCGCAAATGAGCGAGTACCTGAAACCGAGCAATCGCAAACGCCCACGGCAGAAATGCTTTGTCAGTCTGGAATTCGTCGATCTTCCGCCACAGCACGATATTCGTTTCCTGCAGAACATCCGCCGCGCGGCTGTGATCACCCAAAAGCGAAAATACATACCCGTATAAACGATTCTGATGCGTCGCCAACTGCTGCACAAAGTGCTCTGTTTTGTCCGTGCTTGTCACCCAAAAATCCCCCGGCGGTCGATTGCCGGGATAAATTACCGCGAGTGACAGCACGGTTACACGGATTCCGCAAAAAACTCAAAACTGAGCGCCGGCCATGAATCGCAACTTGAACATCAAATCAACTTGTGGATCACCGTCCAGCCCCAGACGATCGCCGCATCCTATCTTGTGTGAAACGGACCTGTGGCAGGCCTAAGTCGTTGCGCTGCTCCGTCTGTCATGATCACCAACTCCGTGATTGTTGGAAATGGGGCGACATCCCCCCCCCCTACCGACGACGAACCGCACGATCATGCTGACGTGCCAATTAAGTTCACGCATGCTGGCAAGTGGATGCCACGCGCGGGCCACGCAAAAAACGACCGGTCGTAAGTTGAAAACACTGGTGTACACCTTCTCCATGAGCCGATGAATCGGGATAGGCAATCTGCCCTACTTGTTTCAGTTAGCTTATGGAGGAGTGTACGATGCTACCGAAGGACCGCGTCTACCGTTTGTGTGCTGCTCTGCTCATCCTAACGGTGGCAGTTTCTGTGCCACTCGCTGCTACAGCGGAAGAGGAAGAGTCCGAATACGCGATCAACGATCTCGATGGCCCCGTGAATAGCAGTACCGCCACTATCTCTGGAAGTATCGACGGCGGAGACTTCACAGGATTGACAGTCCACTTTGAAGGCGATGTTACCGGTTCGGCGAGTGTCGACCCTGCTTCAGGAGCTTTCCTAGTGACACTTCCTGCAATATCTGGTGTCGCTGAGGCTGTACTGAAGGATGGCGCGATTGAATTAGCTAGAGAAGAGTTCGATCTCTATGAATGAGAATGTCGCAAATCTCGTTCTTTGCATCGGTCGAGCCGAGTGCCACCAAGCGGCTCTAGCAAGAAAAATTCGCGCTTCCGCGGAACGGGCACGTCGCTCGGTTCGACTCCGCTTGGCGGCGTTGCTGACTCAGGAAGGACACGTTTAACAGTACTCCAATAATTGGGGTCCAGTCCGAGCTCGCAACCTTGAGTGTACTCTTCAAGTGCCTGCCGAGCCCAGTACGCTTTTACGTCTTTGTCATCGCGGCCGAACCGTAATGCCAAGGTTGTGTAACTCAGAGTTGCCGTCAACGACCTTGCTGAGCTTGGGGTGCTGTTGTTGATCAATCTAACCAGAAGGTCTGTATCGTATTGATGGATCAGCTTGCCGTTAACGCGGAGACGCCAGATCCTCGGGTAAGTTCTCGCAAGTAGCAGATTGGCCATTGACGTATCGCCACCCATGTCACGGACTCGCTCAAGCACTTCTATTGCGTCTTCATGTTGCCCAATCTGGCTCAAGCAGCCCCCAAGATTAGTCAAGACTTCTCGGGTAGCGAGCCCGGCCTTTCTCGCACGAGTGAAAAATGGGATTGCAAGAACGTACTCTGCACTCGTGGCGAATCGTAGTCCCTGAACTGCCTCCGATTCCGGGCTACCATCATTCGGAATACGGGTCGCCATCATTATCGCTGCCGCCTCGTAATCGCCTAGCTGAAACTGCGATCTAGCATGACCAATCGCAGCACCGTCGTGGCCTGAATCGATCGTCAGTACGTTCATGAACGTGGCAGCAGCACTCTCGTAATCGCCGGCCTCGTACTCATCGTATCCGTCGTCCAGCAATTGGAGAAGATCCGCTATTTCTTGCTCTGGAGTGACGACCGGCTCCACTGCTGCCACTGCATTGGGGTACGGCGACGTGATTGCTAGATCAGGAAGCTGTGGCGAGGAACCCGGTGGGTACGCGGTCGCAAGAGTCAGGGCGAACATCACTACGGCCACCGCTGCTGTCGCGAAAGCTCGCAGGCGACGTGCGTGGGAATTGCCGGGTGCTGTTGCCACTTGATTGAGTTGAGCAACGAGATCAGCGGCGGTCCTTGGCCGGTCTTTCGGGTGATAATTCAGGCACTTCATGATCACGCAAGCGAAGGCCGGGGGGATGTGTGGGTTTTTGACTCGGATTGACCGCGGCCGGATTTTCCGCAGCTTGAGCGTCTCGCTGATGCTACCGCTCGGTGGCGATTCGAATGGCAGCTCACCCGTGAGTAACTGGTAGATCGTGGCAGCTAAGCCGTAAATGTCTGTACGAGGCCCAATATCGCCTTGCTGCTTCGTGCCAAAAGCCTGAAGTTGCTCTGGTGCCATGTACGGCAATGTACCGCCGATGTTCGGCGAGCTACTCTCGACGTCCCATCTCAACGACAAGTTGAAGTCGATCAGTATCGGACTGCCTTCAGCGTTGACCAGCACATTGGGCGGTTTGATGTCGCAGTGAGCCGTGCTCTGGCTGTGTGCTGCCGAAAGTGCTTCTGCCAGAGTACTCATGACATGCTGAGCCCATACAATGTAGCTCTTGCAGGCCCATGCCGGCGGAGAAGCGATCAGTTTGTTTCTCGATTGCACCTCGTCCCAGACGATGCCGGCGGACGTGGGTATGACACCACTTCTGGCGACGCTTCGCAGCACGTCGGCCAAGGTCGTGCGGCTCTTTAGTGGCATTCGAATGGCGATCAGGTCCGTCTCCGGAACGGTTTCCACTCCATCCACGACGCCGATTGCACTGTGTGTAACCTCCCCAAGCGTTCGAGCTTCATGGTTCCCTTGGCGGCGGCAGAACTTAATGGCGAGTTCCGGGCCGTCCGGCCCTGAGCTGGCGGCGAAGACTCGAGAAAACTTCCCACCGCCGATTTGTTCCAGCAGCGTTAACTTTCCAGCCTTGTCACCAACTTGAGGCCAAGTCATTTCATCGTCACTTTGCAGCAGTCTTTGCGACCAACTGCTCGATCCCCCTGAGCTGGATGACTCGTCGATCACGCCCGTGGCATCCAGTTCGCAAAGCGACTCTTCAAACTGTAGGTCGGTTAGGAGCAACGATTTGATGGCCGCCGGATACTGCTTCGCGTATTCCGTTGGCGACAGATCGCAGCCCTGTTCGCGCAGTTGATAAAACTCCTTGATTGCAAGGTCGACAATCAGCTCATCATCCACGGCACTGACGCCGGATGGTCGACGCGTTGCCGATCTCAGTTTTCGAAAAAGACCATTCATTGATTGCCCTGCGTCTTATCCAGAAACCGTCTTTTCAAGCGTTCAAGGAATCGTCTTATCGAACGTCTGCTGTGGTTCTCAATAAGGCTCGAAATTTCCACACTCGTGCGGCCTTCTCTGGACAGTTCCAGTATGCGGCTGTCCGTCTCCGAAAGTCCATCGGATAGCGATTCCAATTCTTCTTTTCGCGAGACTATTGTGCTGGGCGTGTCAGTGTCCACCGGTGCGTAGAAACTGTCGGAATACCTCCGTTGCTTCGCCGCGTTGCCTTGTCGTTCGTGGTCGGTCAGCTTGTCTCGAATCATCTTGAGCAGCAATCGCTTGAGGCTTTTGAAGCTCGTGATTTCAAGTTGCTGATCGGCAACTTTCGTGTAGAAGACGACGATCACCGACTGGAGGCAGTTCTTCGTTTCGCAGAACGGCCTTGTTTGCTCGCGTTGCTTCCGTCTCCGGCGGCGAATTGCACGCTTGAGATGCGGCTCGAACTGACTGACAGCGAGCTGCAAATCCTCAGGATCCCCGAAACGTGCCTTTGCAACCAGATCAGCAAAGTCTAGGCGATCGCCGGTCATGAGTGGCACTCCGGTACGGCAAAACATCAAATCGATTAAACCGAATGCCCTCGCAAGGTCACACATGAATATAGGGAACGGATAGCTTAACACAAGTGAATAGTGGTCTTTCTGGATTTTTAGAAGTTCGGGGAATTTCTGGCCGTAGATTTCGTTTTTTTACGGCTAATAGAGGGCATCGTGCTCGCGGAGCCCCACTCGCGTAGGCCGCGGGTTGGGGCTTTATCGAATCAAGGAGCCTGACAATCCGGTTCAGCTATGATAAGGAGGTCGGACTCGGTCCTGGTCGTCTCCGATGCCGAAAAGATTTACCGACCAGGTGCTGGAAGTGGAGCCGAATGACGAGACGAAAGTTGATCGATAGAACAACATCGTGAGTGGGGACATCACACTGGTTGCCGACGACTGGATAGAATGTTCAGTTGCGACAATCATGCAGAATTCAGAACTGCAATACAGTCGAACGCTACAGAGTCCGCCACGTGGAAGTAGATCTTGACTCGCCAACGGCTGCTGAGTTCGAATTGTTTTTCGAAGTTCAACGCTGCTCTCAATGGCTTCTTGACGAGAATTGTCTCGACTGGGGCTAGCCCGTCATCAAGGATGGCGGCCCGAGTTATGGCGGGAATCAGTGGACTGCCAGTTCTGTACTCGTTCTGGATCGGGAGACTCAAAGAGGTCGGCATTGCCCAATCAACGGATCGTCTTTCTATTGGTCTGCCAGGTTTTGGCTTCGCTTGATTCGGACTTGCGGCCACGCCGGTGAATGCCAGGAAGCACGCTGCATTCGCCGATTGGCATCTTTGTTCTGCGCTGAGTTGTGTAGCAGCTCATTCGTTACGCCTGCTTCATCTGGCTCGCTGTACTAATCACAGACATGGTCTGAATGTCCGTACGACCTAGACGACCTGAAACATTGGGCGGAGCGATGTGGCGACAGCAATTCGGTCATTCCAGGCTATACCAAGCATCAGGCTTCGACGAACTTACAAGCATGCAATACTACGCCGCGACCGGGAATTACCGTTTAACTGGCGATGTCGGCAGCTTCGTCATCCAAGCGACTGACGAAGTTGCCACACTTGAACGCGCCCACCGCGAAGGTCTCGAAGACGTTGCGCTCCTGCATATTGATGATCTCACACTTCGCACAGAGTTTTCAAAGGCAATGTCAACAGCATTCCTCGTCTATGTGCTTCTCATTGCACTTCTCGCAATAGGAGCCGCAGCACTTCGATACCTGACGTTCGAACCTCGCCAGAACCTGTCCTTGATGGGTACGCATACGCCATTGCTGGCTGAGGCAGAAGACCCTGCACTCTGAGTCTGGGGCAACTGAACCGCTTCAGCTACAAGACACCTGAAACATAACGGTTGAGCGATGTGCTGTTCCATCTGCGGCTCAGGCTTGGTCACTTGTATCTTGGCCAGAATGTCGTGGTTGCGTTGGTGTCGTGAGTTGGTGCAGATCACGCCGACGAATGCCATCATGAAGATGTCCGAGAACGCAAACGCGATCCGGAAACGTAGGATTGTCAGCATACCAGTCGATTCAGGCAATCAGCGGTCTACTGCAACAGCGGTCTTCTGAGAGGTGTGCACTTGGGTAATGCGGATTGAAGGTCCGCCAGCCCAGCGTCGGTCACATGAGTGGCATGGAGACTCAGCCATTTCAGGCTCGTCAGTCCCATGAGATGCACCAACCCGGCGTCGGTCACCTGCGTGTACGAGAGAAACAGCGATTTCAGGCTCGTCAGTCCCTTGAGATGCTCCAGCCCAGCGTCGGTCACATGAGTGGCATGGAGACTCAGCGATTTCAGGTGCGTCAGTCCCTTGAGATGCGCCAGCCCGGCGTCGGTCACCTGAGTCGATGAGAGAACCAGAGTTTGCAGGTTTGTCAGACTCTTGAGATGCACCAGCCTAGAATCAGACACCTGAGTGTATGAGAGATCCAGCGTTTGCAGGTTAGTCAGGCCCTTGAGATGCACCAGCCCTTCATTAGTCACCTGAGTGGCACTGAGACTCAGCGATGTCAGGCTCGTCAGTTTCTTGAGATGCTCCAATCCGGCGTCGGTCACCGTAGTGCCAAGGAGATCCAGCTCTTGCAGACTCCTCAGTCCTATGAGATGCCCCAGCCCGGCGTCAGTCACCTTGCTGTTGCCGAGGTTCAGCGATTGCAGGCTCGTTAGCCCCTTTAGGTGCGCCAGCCCGGCTTCAGACACTTGAGTGCCATTGAGACTCAGTGATTTCAGGCTTGTCATTTCATTGACATTTTCCAGCACGGAGTCAGTCACTTGAGTGCCTTGGAGATTCAGCGATTCCAGGCTCGTTAGTCCAATTAGATACACCAGCCCAGTGCCATTCACTTTGGTGCTCCAAAGATCCAGCGATTTCAGGCTTGTCAGACTCTTGAGATGAACCAGTCCGGCGTCAGTCAGATCGGTGCCGAAGAAATTGACGCCGATGAGTGGCTTGTCGGGATCCTTCTCATCGAACTCGACTCTGCCACCGAGTTTCTTGATCGCAGCAACGGCAGCATCTTGCGATTCTTTCGTCGCCTGTGGCTTCGCCTCGCTCAGTAACGCTGACCACACCAGCAGCAAGCAGCACAGAACTCGCATAGTGTCGCCAATCGTGAAGAGGGAAGAGAGTAGCCAATGAACAATAGACGTGAGGCCACCCTCTTAGGTGCATTCGGTCTGATTCCAAGATATCAGATAAACCAACCTTACGAAGAGATTTCGATGTTTCAGGATATTCGGGCCCCGAAACAAAGTCGCGACAGGCGCCGAGTGGATTCGCCCCTTGAAGCGGAAACGGGAGAGCCAGCCCCAACAGCCGACTCTCCCGCGTTAGCGAACCTCACAGACAGGCGTCATCCAGAGCAGCGGCCCGCCACCATCCTTGTCCCCAAGGAACTTGAGACTGTCGAACCTACGGTCATAGTGCCGTAACTGCAAATTCGTACGTAATTCTCAGAAGTTTCGAATGGCAGCGATCAGAGTTTCGACGCCATCCATATTCTCGGTGACAGTGGCTCGGGCGACAGCGGTTTTGGTGACGTGTGAGTGTTTTGCAATGTGCCTGACGATCTACTCAAATCCTACTGTGACGAATTTCGCAACATCTCCAGATACGGGATTCCATCCTTCACGTAGGCATCGGAAACCGTTTCAAAACCGAACTCAGAATAGAACCGTTCGAGATGCTGCTGTGCGGAAATTCGAATGGATGCTCCCGGATAATCCGCCAACGTCCTCGAAATGCCCTAACGGAGCATCTCTCTGCCTAAGCGTGTACCACAAGGGATCGCACGGTAAGGACTCGACCAAACGAAACACTTGGAATCCTGCGCTTTTGGTCTACGAAACGATCGAAGCATCGGCAGAGCGTGCCCGCGAACGCCTCACAGACAAGCACGGACGCATCGCTGAGTTGGAAGCGAAGGGCCAAGAGCGAGCACTCGTCCTGAAAACATTACTGCTGACGGGATTGAGGTCAGGCGAACTACGGTCGATCACCATCGGGCAGCTTCGTCTCGACGAAGGAATGCCGTACATTGAACTCGCTGCCCGTGACGAGAAGAATCGCGACGGCTCCGATCTACCTCTCAGAGGTGATCTGGCGACTGATATTCGAGAATGGCTCGGACACAGTCTGACGCCATCAACGTTGCCTGTCGACGGTACTGTGGATCTCATAGACGACAGCCCGCTGTTCTATGTCCCGACGGGGCTGAGACGCATGCTCGACCGTGACCTGAAAGCTGCTGGGATTCCAAAGCGAGACAACCGAGGGCGGACGATCGACGTGCATGCGTTGCGACACTCTTTCGGAACCATGCTGAGTCAAAATGGAGTCGCGCCACGAACAGCTCAAGCAGCGATGAGACACTCGAAAATCGATCTCACTATGAACGTCTACACTGACCCAAGATTGCTGGATGTGTCAAGTGCCTTGGATGCACTGCCGACGCTCAAGCTAGATGATGAGTGCCAAGAGTCTGAACGAGTTGCACTGTCCGGTACCGACAACAGGAGTGAGAAAGGAGCGTCTCGAAAACTTCCCCCTGGCACTGCCCAAAGTGGGTATTCTGAGTCATCTGCTGTCAGTTTGGCGTTTCGATCGACTGAAGATTCGGAAGACGAACCGATCGACGTAACTTCAATGCCTGTCAACGAAAAAGACCCGCTGTCAGTTGCTGACATCGGGTCTCTGTTAAGGGGTGAGTAACGGGATTCGAACCCGCGACCTCCGGAATCACAATCCGATTGGATCCATCCAGCGAGTTTGTTGGATGTTATTACCTCGAAATGACTTACGCTTGTCTTGCGTTGCCTTTCAGACAACCCGTTACTTCATCCTTTTATTCGAATTCCTATGTCTTGGGAAGCATTCCGTACCAGATTCCGTACCGGCTTCCTTCCTCTGAAGTTCAATCGGGGCGTTGGTCTACAGCCCATCAGTAGACGCGATGTGTGGCCGATGAAATAGGCCAGATCGCAACAGCGATCAACGCGACTACTTTCGGTCTCTGCAATCAAGGCGAATAAAGTTGTATTCTCAAACTCCACTCGGTTGGTGTCGACCGACGCCGCGAAAATCGACTGCAGGTGGGAACGGGCAAGTAATCTGTTGCGTTATCAATCGGACGACAGATGTGGCCGTGACCGCACTCAAACTGCATTCGACAGCGGAACTGGCGGATGCAGTTCGCGCCGAAAAGATTGCGACCGCATGAGTCCCGTGGTGTCGTGCTGCATGCAACCCATTGATCGTCTCGGTTGAGGATCTGCTTTTCACTCTGAAATGGGCAGAGTAATTCCTTGATCGCCAGACAAAGTGGCGTCTGTGTGAAGAGGCGAGCGGATCGATCTCCAAAAGAGTCGAAATCACGCGCTCTTCCTGTGGTCGAAGAAGCGATCACGCCTACAACTAATTTGTTCGAACAGACCAAGTACATCAGCTTCAAAGTGAGGACCAGGCTGGCCCTCTCGAACCCCGATTCAAGGTAAGGATTTGAACCATGTTGATAAATCGCCGTGCAGTTATGGCACTCGCACTCACCTTTCTCAGTGTCTCGTTCACGAACAGTCTGCGTGCTGAAGAAAAGAAGGATATCGTTGACACCGCCGTCGCCGCGGGTCAGTTCAAGACTCTGGCTGCCGCTCTTCAGGCCGCCGACCTCGTCGACGCGTTGAAAGGTAAAGGGCCATTCACGGTCTTCGCTCCCACTGACGCAGCCTTTGAGAAACTTCCGAAAGGCACTGTTGAGGGGCTGCTCAAACCTGAGGCGAAGGGGGCCTTGACTGGAATTCTGAAGTATCACGTCGTGCCTGGAGCCGTCGATGCCGCGAAGGTTGTGAAACTGTCGAATGCGACAACACTCAACGGTCAGCGCGTCGATATCGCGGTAAAGGGCGGTGCAGTAATGGTCGACAAGGCGAAAGTCGTGGTGACTGATATCAAATGCTCGAACGGAGTCATTCACGTCATCGACTCCGTCATTCTGCCTGCCTCCGACAACATTCCTGCAACCGCCGTGAAAGCCGGGACGTTCAAGACGCTCGTCGCTGCTGCGAAAGCTGCTGGGCTGGTTGACGCCCTCTCGGGTGACAAGCCTCTGACTGTCTTCGCTCCCTCCGACGAAGCATTCGCTCGCCTGCCGGAAGGAACCGTTGCGAGCCTGCTGAAGCCAGAGAACATTGATCAGCTCAAGCAGATTCTTCTCTACCACCTCGTTGAAGGTCGGGTGTATTCCGATCAGGCTCTGAAGCTGAAAGAGGCTCCGACGCTGGCCGGTTCCACGCTGAAAATCAGTGCCAGAAAGAAGGGTGCTTTCATCAATAAGTCGAAGCTGACGGCACTCGACATCGAAGCTTCGAATGGTGTGATTCACGTCATCGACGCTGTGCTGATGCCGCCGGCAAAGAAGGTGAGCAGAGCCGACGCGAAAGTTACGATTCATCACGCGGTAACTCGCGGCACGGCCCTCTACAACGCCGGCCACACGGAAGCCTGTGCCCGTCACTATATGACAACTGCGATCTCGCTCCTTGACAGCGATCACGAGATGCCCGCTCACGCAGTCCGTCACCTGCAGACAGCCATGCAGCACGCTAAGGGAACGACCTGCAGTGACTCGCAGAGTTGGACCATGCGACACGGTCTCGATGCTGCCTACCGTGTGATGATGACTGACATTCGCTAGTCGAACGCAAGTCCCGATCCGCTCTAATTCAAGAGGCGAAGTCGGTAAATGCCGCTTCGCCTCTTTTCTTAAACACGACTTACTCACTATCAGCAGGAATGCTCCTCATGTCTCTTGATCTCATGACTGCATCAGAATCCGTCGCAGAATTCGATTCGTACTCAATCAATGATTCCCGTTCCGAAGAATCACAATCCGCAGTGCGGTCAAAGCAAGCTGCTCAGTTACAGCAGCCCGTCAACAAACCGGCGATCGAAGCTGCGGTTCGCACGATTCTCGAGGCAGTCGGTGAAGATGCCGGACGTGATGGCCTGCTGGACACTCCGGCACGTGTGGCTCGCATGTACGAAGAAATGTTCTCGGGACTGCATCTCGATCCTGCCCGGCATCTCGAAACAACGTTCCCAGAGGACTACGACGAGATCGTCCTCGTGCGGGACATTCCCTTCACCAGCATGTGCGAGCATCACCTGCTGCCGTTCACTGGGGTTGCTCACGTTGGCTATTTGCCCAACGGGCGGGTCGTCGGCCTGAGCAAGCTGGCCCGAGTCGTCGAAGAAGTGGCCCAGCGTCCTCAGGTGCAGGAGCGGATGACTCAAACAGTGGCCGACATGCTGGAAGAGAAACTCGGCACAAAAGGCGCGGCGGTTGTTATTGAGTCTGAGCATTCCTGCATGGCTTTGCGCGGCGTACGAAAGTCCGGAACGCTGACCGTCACCAGCTCACTGCGCGGCATCTTCCGCACCAGTCAGGCCAGTCGTACCGAGATCCTGTCGCTGATCAACCGACGCTGATCGATCACGGCACCGCAAACCAGGCAGGACATTCATACCACCCGGAGCAAACTGATGATCATTCAAAAGCAGTACCGCTTTTACGCAGCACATCGGAACGAAGAACTGGAAGACAAGTGCCGAAATCTCCATGGTCACCGCTACGGACTGACCTGTTTCTTCGAGGTGGAACGTACCGGTAACCTGACGACTCTTTTCGGTGACTTCGACGAGCAAATCGAACCGCTGCTCAAGAACGAATACGACCACGGCATGCTGATACACCGACATGATACGCTTTTCGAAACGCTCCAGATGCACGCGGAGCGGACCGGCGAGGAATTCCGACTGAAAGTGCTCGACTTCCCGACAAGCGTCGAGAACCTCTCGTACGTGCTGTTTACTGAGATCACTGCTCTCGGCTTCCGTCTCAATCGACTTGAGCTGCGTGAAACTGACACTTCCGTGATTACATACACGCGCGAAGACTGGGTGTCGGATAATCGCTACTTCAACGACGCTGGCCGTGAAGCAGCGGCCACCGCGTGATACGTGACGGACATCCGGTTTAACGTGATGTGGATAACGAAGTGACGTGCGACAGCTGGTCAAGCTACTTCCTCCACAGGCAGTCCGGATGATGCGTTCAACTTGTAATCAGACTTGTCAGAGGGACCGAGACCTGTTCCTTGAGTCTCAGGAACATCAAAATGACTGACACGGAACCCGAAGAATCCATCGGTAAAACGGAAAGCAGTCAGCTTCGTCTGTGGCCAGCGGTCTTGATTCTGGTCCTGCAAGTCATCGCCTTCGGATTGTCGATTTCTCCGGGAATCAGCAACGGAGTGCGTTTTGGATTCATGATGCTCGGACCATCGGCTGGAGTAGTGCTGTTCGCCATCTGGCTGCTCCTCGCAAGCCGTCTGCCGTGGAAACATCGCTTGATTCTGGCGACGGTGATGATTGCCTTTCCCCTGGCCATTGCACCTCTTGTGCACTCGTCGATCATGCTGGGACTGTTGCTCTATGGCAGCCCTGTCTCGATGCTGATTTCCGTGGTCGGGCTCAGGATGACCATGAGGGCCAGCGAACGACGCCGAATGATCACAATCGCGCTTGGTCTCGTGACCGTTTGGAGTCCGTTTGTTCTGGGACGCATTAATGGGTTTCGCGGTGACTATTTGCCCGAATTCTCATGGCGCTGGACCTCAACTTCGGAACAGCAGCTTGTGGACATCCGCCCGTCGACAGCGGTCGAGCCGAGTCAGGCATGGAAGCCTGTCGATGTGGAGTGGCCCGGGTTTCGTGGACGAGACCGGAATGGTCAGGCGAACTGGCGTGGGGAGCGACTGGACTGGACAACAACACCGCCCCGCGAACGCTGGCGCATTCCAATCGGGCCGGGGTGGTCTTCGTTTGCTTTTGCTTCAGGAAGGCTCTTCACACAAGAGCAGCGGGCCGAAGACGAAGCAGTGAGTTGCTACGACGCTGAGACAGGGACGCTCATCTGGATGCAAACGAACAAGGCCCGGTTCGTCGAGATCGTTTCGGGCGCGGGGCCACGTGCAACTCCGACGATCGCTGACGGCAGGCTGTTTACACTCGGGGCGACCGGCGTAGTGCAATGTCTTGATCCGGCGAACGGTGACGTTCTGTGGAAGCACGATCTCCCGGCGGAATTGAACGCTCCGGTCCTCATGTGGGGATGCTCCAGTTCCCCGCTTGTGATCGCTGGCCGAGTTGTCGTCTTTGCTGGAGCAAAGGGTGACGCCGGTCTCGTCGCGTTCGACGCAATGTCCGGCGAAGTAGCGTGGCGAGTTGCTTCACCCGCTGGCGGTATGAGTTACAGCTCGGCGCAACTGATCATCCTGGCTGGTCGCCAGCAGGTGGTCTTCGGTGACTCGAAGGGACTCTTCGCCGTAGACCCATCTGCCGGCGATGTCATCTGGCGGTTTCGACCGAGCAAATGGAATGGGCCGGCGATGTGTCAGCCTCAGCAGGCAGGTCCAGCGAGTCTCGTCGTTCCACTCGGTGACGGCGTGGGCGTCGCGCGGCTGGACTTCGAAATCGACGAGGCGGACAACTGGCGGATCAGTGAGGCTTGGACCACTAATCGATTGAAGCCGTCATTCAACGATTTCTTTGTGCATTCGGGACAGATCTTTGGCTTTGACCAGCACATTTTCGTCAGCCTCAACGCAGCGACCGGCGAGCGTAATTGGAAGCGAGGTCGGTACGGATTCGGTCAGGCCATTCTTCTGCCTGCAACGGATCAAATGATCGTCGTGACTGAACAGGGGGACCTGGTTCTCGTCGCAGCAGATCCCGATCGCCACCTGGAATTCGGTCGATTCTCTGCATTGAAGGACAAGACGTGGAACCATCCGATTCTTGTCGACAATCGCCTGTTCGTTCGAAACGGCACGGTTGCGGTGTGTTACGAGCTATGAGGGGCACTCCCCGATGCAGGACGATTCGGTGGAATCCGTTCTACGGTCAATGGTCACGGGCAAGGTGGGGGCTACAAATCCATTGGTATATCTGATGTGAGGACCGTATGTCGCAGCCCAACTATCTTGATCTGATCCCGAACCGCCCCCCGTATCTATGGGTCGACGAAGTTGTCAATGTAGATGATCAGAGCATTCACACGCGTAAGTTCGTCGATCCGAAATTGGAACTATTCTCAGGACACTACCCCGATTACCCGGTTTTTCCGGCTGCGCTGCAGTGCGAGTGCGCGTTCCAGGCATCGGCGATTCTGGTTGCGGAACTGGGCGTCTCGACGGGTGACAAAGTCCCGGTCGTGGCTCGGGCCAACAGGCTCAAGTTCAAGCGGATTGTGCGGCCCGGCGATCAGCTCGACGTCCACGTGAGGCTGGTGAACCGCTTGAACGATGTTTTCTTTCTGCAGGGGCGGATTCTACGGGATGGAGAGCCGACGACGACGCTCGACTTTGTAACCACCGCCACACATCCGGAACCGCAACAATGACCGATAAATCGCAACTCTCTGAATTTTGATGTTGCGCTCGCTGGAAGCGGCCCAGAGATCCTCTCTGGTCACATCAGGCAAAGGGTCTACAACCAACTGTGATCCTGATTGTTGTGATCCCCGGAGAGTCCAATGAATCTGAGACGGAATCTGTTCAACTGCTATCTGGTTTTCGTCGTCTGCACATCGGTCGCGAATGTGCATGCTGAGGAGTGGCGTCAGTGGCGCGGGCCTGAGCGAACCGGTGTCATCGCAATCGACAGCTGGCCTGACACTCTGGCTGCTGGCGAGCTGGATTCCGGCTGGCGACGGAAGCTTGGCCCTGGCTACTCCGGTCCGCTGGTTACTGAGGATCGAGTATATGTGACCGAAACTCGCGATCAGAAAGACGAAGTCGTTCGCGCCCTGGACCGCACGACTGGCGAGGAAGTGTGGGCGGTCGACTGGGCCGGCTCAATGTCCGTGCCGTTCTTTGCTGCGGCGAATGGAAGCTGGATCAGGTCGACACCAACTCTCGACGGAGACGATCTGTTCGTCGCCGGAATAAGAGACGTGCTCGTGTGCCTCAACGCCGACACAGGAGAAGTCAAATGGAAGGTCGACTTTGTGAAGGACACAGGGGCTTCACTGCCGTCCTTTGGTTGCGTGTGCTCACCGCTGGTTGATGAAGGTCATGTCTACATGCAGGCCGGCGGTGGCTTCGTCAAACTCGACCGAACTGATGGCAGCATTGTCTGGAAGTCAGTCGGCGACGGCGGCGGAATGTTTGGTAGCGCGTTCTCATCGCCAGTGATTGCCACGATTGCCGGCCTCCGACAGGCTGTTGTGCAGACTCGCAAGCAGCTTTGCGGTGTCGACCTGCAACGTGGAAAAGTGCTGTGGTCGCAGGACATCGAAGCATTCCGCGGAATGAATATTCTGACGCCGACGGTGATCGGCAACCGGGTTTTTACCAGCAGCTACGGAGGCGGTAGTTTTTTGTTCGAGGTGACCGGCTCGGCCGATGATGGATTCAAGGCCACGCAGCTCTGGCGGAACAAAGTGCAGGCCTACATGTCATCGCCCGTTGTCATTGATGGTTTTGTGTATCTGCACTTGCGGAACCAGCGCTTCGCCTGCATCGATCTTGAGACTGGGAATGAGGCGTGGATCACAACTCCGTTCGGAAAGTACTGGAGTCTGATTGCAACTGGTGACCGAATCCTGGCTCTGGACGAGCGCGGCGAGTTGTTGCTGATTCGCGCGAATCCGGAGAAGTTTGATCTGATCGACCGCCGCGAAATTTCGTCTAAACCGACATGGGCACACGTCGCCGTGGCTGGTGGCCAGGTCTTCGTTAGGGAACTGGAAGCCATCGCCGTTTTCAACTGGAAAAAGGCAGCGCCGGCTGTCTCGTCGGCATCAGAATAATTGCTTAATTAAATAAACGTCCGATTGAAACTGAGACCATGACGAGAACTACAGCCCAGCTGCAGATATCCAATGGTGAGCCCTGCAATGACGCAGCGGCCTACGACGCTATCCTGTTGGTGTCGTTCGGAGGTCCGGAAGGTCCGGACGACGTGATGCCATTTCTTGAGAACGTGCTGCGAGGTAAGAACGTCCCCCGTGAGCGCATGCTGGAAGTCGCCGAACATTACAAACACTTTGGTGGCGTCAGCCCGATCAACGCGCAGTGTCGGGATCTACTTGACGCCTTGCGGCCTGATCTTGTGGAACACGGGATCGACTTGCCTGTCTACTGGGGCAATCGCAATTGGGACCCGCTGCTCCCGGAGACACTGCGTCAAATGAAGGAAGACGGAATTCGAAGAGCATTGGCCTTCGTGACGTCGTCGTGCAGTTCGTATTCATCCTGTCGGCAGTACCGCGAGAACATTGCCGATGCTCAGGCAGCAGTTGGTGATGGGGCTCCGGAAGTCGACAAGATTCGCGTCTTCTACAACCACCCAGACTTCATTGACGCGAATGCTGTCCGGGTGCATGCGGCGATCGATCAGATTCCCGAGGAGCGTCGGGGGGACCTGCACATTGCATTCACAGCACACAGCATTCCGACGTCCATGTCCGATTCGAGCGACTACGTGCAGCAGTTAACTGAAGCTTCGAGACTCGTCGCGAATGCTGTGGGAGTTGCCGAGGACCGGTGGAAGCTGGTTTATCAAAGCCGCAGCGGCCCGCCACAGATTCCCTGGCTTGAGCCGGACATCAGTGACCACCTCCGAGACATCCGCTCCACCGGCGTCGAAGACATGGTCATCATGCCAATCGGATTCCTGTCCGATCACATGGAAGTCATGTTCGACCTCGACGAAGAAGCCCGTGAGGTCTGCAACGAGATCCGATTGAATATGGTTCGGGCTGGGACAGTCGGGACTCACCCTCGCTTCATTACAATGATCCGCAAGCTCATAGAAGAGCGGCTGCGCGGGAATACGCCGGAGTGTGCAGGCCAGTTCGGTCCGAACCACGATGTCTGTCCACTGGACTGCTGCCCGCGTCCCCAGAGGCAAGTCGGCGCAAGACGGCCCGATTCGAATCGTGATGCAAATAATCGATGAAGCTGGATGGGCAGACGCGAGACGCTGGCTACCAACCCGTTGATACGCATTTTGTCCCCTCTCGGCAGGAACGGTCCGACTGTGGAAAGACATCCAGGCAGGAACGGTCCGACTGTGGAAAGACATCCAGGCAGGAACGGTCCGACTGTGGAAACACATCCAGGCAGAAACGGCCCGGGAGGGGATTCTCATCTTGCTCAGGCAGAGGACAGCAACCGGAAGTCAGTGAGAATCGAGTGACGTCGCTTCCGAGGGCGGCGGTGGAGTCGGGTGACTGGGGGCAGGATTGAGTGTTCGGGCAAAGAGTTCCAAGTCTCGAAGCGACTCGCAGAAAGTCGAGTATTGAATCTGTTTTCGTAAGGATTGATTCAACGCCTGACCGCCAATGGCCAGTGCAGTTCCGGCCGCGTCAGCAGTCTCAAAAAGTGAATTGACGGCCGTGATAAATGAGGTCTCGTTGGCGATGTATGAGACACTCACCCAGAAAAGACGAGGGCATGTCTCGCGGATCGACTTGATTAACGTGTCCACCGGAAGATTGGGACCGAGACAAGTTGCCTGCCATCCAACGTTTCGCAGGACAACCTCGCCCATCGTGACTGGGATTGTGTAAATGTCGTTGTCGAGCGTCGCTCCAAGGGCGATCGGGGCTTCCTGTCTTGTCTTTTCTGTTGTCGTTCGCAGCTCGTGCAGGATTCGCATGCAGATTTCACAGGCACGCCGCTCCTGATACACGTCTGCCTCGCCACAGGCCCATTCCTCGCCGATCTGATGCATGACCGGAGCGAGCACATCGTCGAAGATCGCTGTTACCGTGTGCCCAGCCAAAAGTAGATCGAAGACGACCTGACGTACGACGGTTTCCTCGCCATCGACGAGTGCCGACGAAATCCGCTCACAAGCCCGGTTAAGTGTCCAGCCGGTTTGACCGACAGCAGCGGGCAGTCCGAGTAGCTCGGGCTCGACGATCTCGTGACCGCTGTCCCGGAGAAACCTGACGACAGCATCAACTTCCATGCGCCGATGGCCTCCGGCCGTCTTTGTCATGGAAATCAACCCGCGATCACACCAGCGTTTCAGCGTTGATTCGCTGACGCCAATCGCTCTTGCGACCTGTTTCGGGGAGATCAGTTTCTTCATGACCAATAGAGCCTGGCAGGGATGATTGGCAGAAAATCTGCCGAGATATCCTTTGACGTTCTTATTTCGTCCATCGTAATGATCAGTCGTTAACCTTTGAATTCATTCAAATCGACCATCCACTTGAGAAGCGATCATGCTGCTCGTGAAACTGCCAGCAGCTCCCATCGTGAACGTGTCGGTCTGTCGTGCTGGGAACGAAAACTTTGTTTTTAAAGAAATCTGGTGGTCACCCAGGCAATCATGTCTAGAAATCTACCAATTGAGAGGCTTACGTGAATCGCGGTAGTTATCGAAGCAGCGCTCGGCCCGGCGTTGCTTGATGCTGCCGCGATTCGTTCTGCGCACTTCGCATAAAATCGGCCGGTGGACGGCTTGAACGATTATCTCTCGTCAGGGCACTCACAAGGCGCAAGCGCACTGCTCGCCCTCCCCTTCACGGGAAATCCCTATTTCCCCTTGCTCGCACTCTCCCTCGCTAACGCCGAGGAGTTCCGGCAGCTGTTCGTGGCGATATCGGAAAATACGCCGTAGGTCGCCTTGAACTAATAGCCGATTCACCAGTGATCCGCCGGGCACGCGATACACAACTCGGTCCCGGACGAGTGTCCCTCCATCGACTTCCTCAAAAGTGTGCGTGTGAACCCACAGCGAGTAGGGACCACGAATCTGGGAGTCCTGGAAGTGGAATGGCGGCTCCCAATCCGTGATCTCCGTCCGCCAGCGGACCGGGAATCCGTGCAGATTGAGCTGATAGTCGATTAGTCGTCCCGTGTGCATCTCGATCGGTGGTTGTGTCAGCACGCGAAATCGCAGCCACGGCGGAGTCAACTTTTCCAGCTGAAAGGCATCAGCGAACAGTGCGAACACATCAGGACGTTTTTGTGGCACCCAGATCTGCGTACTGAGTACAAAAGCTCCCGAATTGTTTCTGACCATATCATCGAATCCTGATTAGGTGGACGATTTGAATGTTTTATGTGTTGCTGGACGTGTCGTTTAGCGGATATTCTTACGGCACAGGAGTGCCGGACAATGACTGTTTTGCCAGATTTCATAAGGACGGACCAAATGGCGACTGCAACAGCTCAAATTCGAGACAGTAAAAATGAGACCACGGTCGGTATGCCGGATCGACCGATCGACTTCATTCCCAACGTTGACTTTGACGACACGCTCGAATCTGACTTTGACGACATCGAATTCGATCTCTACGCGGAAGAAGCACAAGCGCCGGGATCGCTCGACCCGAATCGCGTTGAAGCGTCGCTCCTTGCACCTTTGCAGGAGAGCCGCCTGCTGACATTTGAAGGTGAGCAACTTCTGTTCAAGCAGCTGAACTTCCTGAGGTTCCGGGCGAGTGCCATTCAGGCGACTCTCAATCCGAAGCGACCGGCGAAGAAGAAGGTCCGAGAGATGGAACGGCTTCTTGTTGAGGCTGAGGCGGCTCGCGAAGAGCTGGCCAAAGCCAACCTTCGTCTCGTCGCATCCATCGCGGGCAAGCTGTCGATCTCCAGTGAGGAGTTCGATGAGTTCGTCGCCGAAGGTAACGGAATCCTGATCTACGCGATTGATAAGTTTGACTACTCACGAGGATACCGCTTCAGCACCTATGTGACACATGCCGTGCAGAGGCATCTGTACCGGGTGATTGATCGCCGCCGCAAACGCGCCCAGCGCGAACACGCCTGTCAGGCCGAAGTAATGGCTCAGGAACCGATGATCGAAACTGATCCGACTGAATTGATTGAGGACGAGATCAAAATTGCTGCTGCTGCCGTGATCGCGAAACTCGAAGACACACTCGACGAGCGCGAGCAGTTTATCGTCCGAGGTCGGTTCGGACTGGACGGCTCGGGTGAGAGCCTGACGTTTCGCGAGCTTGGAGAACAACTCGGACTCAGCAAGGAGAGAGTCCGTCAATTGCTTCAACGAAGCCTGGAAAAACTCGGCGAAGTCGCCAAACCTTTTGAATCCATCTTTGCTTCTACCTAATCGTGTCTACAAAACAGTTATCGCGAGTCACATCGATCGACTCCGACCTGCTATGACTCGGAGACACGAAGGATGATGACCGCCACAATCGCCCTGCCGGAACTGGTTGCCGATCGGGAATCAACGCGATTCTTTGCTGTGTCCGGAGCTTCCGAGCTGTTTGGACCAGCACTGACCGCGAGCCACTCACCCGTTATGAGAGTCACGCGGAACACGCTGGCCGTGTCGAGCAATGACGTGATCCGGAGTCCCAATAGTGGAGTCATGAATCCCACTCAACTTGAAGCGTCCGGTTATCGTTCCCTTCAGCCCAATCTGGCACACGCTCTTGAGACAGAGCTTAATGCCAGGTGACAATCCCTGCCGTGTATTCAAGACGCTTAACGGGACACGCTCAAGGAGACGGCCATGAACAGCAATCTGAAACCACGTCCGTGGATGCGGACCGTTCTGCTCGCGGCCGGCGTTTACAACCTTGTGTGGGGTGCATTCACGGTTCTGGCGCCGCAGACATCGCTGAATCTGATGGGACTGCAATCTGCGGCCCCGGTTGAACAACTCTGGCAATGCATCGGCATGATCGTTGGCGTGTATGGCATCGGGTATCTGATCGCTTCCCGAGACGCTTACCGTCACTGGCCAATCACGCTTGTCGGATTCCTTGGCAAAGTGTTCGGCCCCATCGGATTCGTGTTTTCGATCAACGCGGGGACGCTGCCAACCAGTGTCGGCTGGACGATCATCACCAACGACCTCATCTGGTGGTTTCCCTTCGCAGCCATCCTGTGGGGCGCGATTCGCTACCATCAGAGTTTGAACACGGCATACGACACGCCAGAGGCCGACGACCCGCTCAGCGAACTCCGGACGAATCAGGGAAGCATCCTCGATGAACTTGCCAACCGGCAGCCGCAACTGGTGATGTTTCTCCGACATGCGGGATGCACCTTCTGCCGCGAAGCCCTCGCCGACCTGTCACGGCAGCGAGCCGACATCGAAGCATCAGGCTGCGGCATCGTCCTTGTGCACATGGGAGAAAACGATCGCGACGCGTCCTTTTTCGAAAAGTATTCGATGGGCGACGTTCCACGGATCGCTGACCCACATTGTCGACTGTACCGCCTGTTCGGACTCGACCTTGGTTCGTTTACCGAACTGCTTGGTCCACGCGTCTGGCTCCGAGGTTTCATTGCGGCTGTCCTCAATGGTCACGGAGTCGGCCGTCTGCAAGGCAACGGCTTCCAGATGCCCGGCGCCTACATTTATCACTGTGGCCAGATCCACGGCGGCTTCCAGCACTCTCAGGCCTCCGATCGACCGGATTACGTGGAACTAGCCGAACGCTTCGGCGAGTCGCCAGTCGCGACCGCCATCGTGTAATTATCGAAACTATCTCTACACTTGCGGCCAGCCTGAAAAAACACCTGGCTCGATCACCTCGCCCGGATAAACTTGCGAGCAGCGGAATGTGCAGCTGGCGACCAACGCGATGCTGCCAGCAGGATAAGATGTAGTGACCGGTCACGATGAATGAAACGTCCCTCAGCCTGTTGAGCCGCCTGCGTTCACCTGATTCGGACGATTGGAATCAGCTTGTGGAAATCTATACGCCGTTGCTGAGGCTGTGGTTGCGGAAATACGACGTGCAGAACAGCGACACCGATGATCTTCTTCAGGAAGTTCTACTGGCGGTGTCGAATGATGTCCGCAAGTTTCAGCATGGAGGGCAGCCCGGCGCGTTTCGTGGCTGGATGCGGGCGATTCTTGTCAATCGATTGAGGAAGTTCTGGCGAGCGCGAGACCGCCGCCCAGGGGCGCGAGCCGACTCCGACCTCGACGCCAGACTGGCCCAGTTGGACGACCCGGCAAGCGAGATGAGTCGCATTTGGGATCGTGACCACGACCAGTACGTGCTGCGGCAACTGCTGACGCTCGCCGAGCCTCACTTCGAGTCCGCTACCTGGTCGGCGTTTTGTCGCGTGGCGCTGGATGGGGCAAAGCCAGAACTCGTTGCCGAGGAACTGGGAATTTCCCGGAATGCTGTCGTTATTGCTAAGTGTCGTGTTCTGAACAGGTTGCGTCAGGAATCTGATGGGCTGATCGAGTCTGCTTCTGGTTTTTTCGCAAAGAGCTGAAATACCTCGCGGCGATCGGGTCTTGGTACTTGGCGGCGTTTGATGCAAACCGCATGAGTCGAGTGACGAGCGCCGCGACTAAGGACGACCACGTACCTCTGATCAGAAGACTTCAAGAGTCATCCCATGCCCGAACAAACCACCCACCCGAGCCACGAGCAATTGAGTGCCTACAACCGCGGGCAGTTGCTACCGGATGAAGCGGTCGCCATCGAGACTCACATCAGCGACTGCGAGCCGTGCTGCGAGACGATCATCGGGTTGTCATCAGACGACACGTTCGTCGGCCTTCTGAAGGAAGCTCGGCAGTTGCCGACCGATGAAACCGTCGACGTGGGTGCGACTGCCGCGACTACCTTTGCTCAGGAAGTGCCCGCTCCGCTGGCCGAGCATCCTCGCTACGAAATTGTCGGCCTGATCGGCAAGGGCGGCATGGGCGATGTCTACAAAGCCACGCACCGCAAAATGGAACGTACGGTTGCATTGAAGGTCATCAATCGTGGACTGGTACGGAAGACCGAAGTCGTCGATCGTTTTCACCGTGAAGTGAAGGCCGCCGCGCAACTGTCTCATCCCAACATCGTGACCGCGTTTGACGCTGATCAGGCTGACGACTTCCACTTCATGGTGATGGAGTACGTTGACGGAATCGACCTATCTCAGACCGTAAAAGATCGCGGCGCGTTGCCGGTCGCCGAAGCTTGCGAATACATCCGCCAGGCAGCAATCGGACTGCAGCACGCTCACGAACAGGGGATGGTTCACCGCGATATCAAGCCCCACAACCTGATGGTCACGGCTGATGGTACGGTGAAGGTTCTCGATTTCGGTCTGGCTTCACTCGCACCGGAAGCTGTGCCGGATGCTGAAACGGTCGAAGCCCGCAGCGACCTGACGGCGGCCGGTTCAATCATGGGGACGCCGGATTTCATCTCTCCCGAACAGGCGGAAGATGCGCGCGAGGCTGACATTCGCAGCGACATCTACAGCCTCGGAGCCACTCTCTACTTTCTACTTTCCGGACAACCGCCTTTTGCTGAGGGGAGTGTGATGCACAAGTTACAGAGCCACGCTCAGGATGACCCCGAACCGTTGGAGTCATTTCGCGACGACGTTCCAGACGACCTTGGAGCCTTCATTTCAAAGGTGATGGCGAAGAACCCCGACGAACGGTTTCAGACTCCAGCGGAGGTTGCCAACGCACTGGAATCGATCCTGCATTCATCAACGCATGAGCAGAAGCAAACGGCACTCTCCGAATCATCGAATGGGGACCGGAAGGTCGATGCGAGTGAATTGCAGCCTGGTTCCAATTCGATGAAACGCGACTGGCTGGTAATCATTGCCCGGTGCCTCTTCTATGCCGCGTTTATCCCAGTCGCTCTCATCTGGTACGACGTATGGACCTTTAACGAAGCCACTGCCTCAGAGGCAGGCCGATTCTTCGAGTACTACCTCGGTGGTGCGTTATTCCTGGCAACGGTTTCAGGAGTTCTGTTCGCAGGGCACAGATTGAGATCGCAAAGCGTTCAAAGCAGTCATGATCGTCATCGCATTCTGACCTGGGACAACTTCGAGACAATTGCCCTGACGGCGTTCTTCTCGTTCCTAGTCTTTCTGAGCTACCGGGAGTCCGTGCCCGACAAACTGGCTCGAATGAAGGGCCCGGAAGGGGCGGTCAATCTGTCATCGTCGGAGAATCAGGTCCCGGTGTTTGTTTACACGATTGAAGCCGGAGCACTCGACGGAGAAAAGCCTGCGGCGATCTGCGATTTTGGAACGTGGCGCATTGCTCTCCTTGGACAGAACATTCAAGGCGTCAGGGGCTGGGTTGACGGTCAGCCGGTCACGATTCAAGGCGAGAAGAAGGACAGGGGTGGCAGTCGGCTGATAGACGGACGTAACCATTTCAAGTGGCAGTACTCGGATGGCGAGACGCACTGCGAGTTCCTTGATTTCAAGTTTCGGATGACGCACGGACGCATCCTCATTGGTGACGACATCGCCTCGGGGAAAATGTACCTATGCAACCCCGCGGAATCACCGGGACGGCTCATAGTCATTGATCGCGAGACGGGGGACCTCACCCTTCACGATATGCAGCCCGAATCGGAACGCGTCTATCTGGAGGGCAGCGAAGAGGCGATCTTTCAGTCGTATCAGCCAAACTCACCGTCGCAGGCGGTCTCGCCATCGATAGAAGGGCCCGAACTCAGGATTACCAGCAAGACCGTCAACAGAGGCAATGGCGGACTGCCGAGTGTGCACGAGTGGGAATTGAGCGGTCGTAATGTCGGTGGTATGACGGCGAGACTGCTGCTGGCTCAGAACGGCAAGGCCGATGTGGTGCAGGAATTTGAATTCGAAGAGCTTCCGGCTGATTTCTCAAGCAAGGTTCGGGTGCAGATTCAAGATACGGCGACCGGCGCGGACCGCAAGCGAAGGGTCAACGCGATTCTCTATGTAGAATCTCCCATAAACTCGCGCAGCACCACTATCAATGAAGACAAGCAACTCGAAATCTCCGTCGAAGCACCATTCAGCAACAGTCTGGACCAATCGCAGGTGAATCCAGTAGCTCCTGGCGAGACAGCATTGCTTCTCGCCAGGAGCTACTGGATAGGAGACATGACTCACGGCGATTCCATGGAATCGATGACTAAAGCGACAATAGACGGCAAGGTCACCTTTCTGTTTGTAACGCTCGGCTGGAAGCCTGTTGACAAGAACGCGACACCAGGACAGGACGCGACGGGCCAGAGCGAAGCGGCATTCCGAACGAAGCTCAACACAGCACTCAGCCAGGCGGCGAGTATTCCAAACGTGCAATGGGAGAAGCTCGCCACCAGCAAGCGGGCAGTCAATCCCGCCGAGGTCATCGAAGGAGAACCGCTTTCCAGTGTGCTGCTTCTGCATGCTCCCGGCGGTGGTTCCCAGGAGGACCGCGATGCTTTTGAAGGATTCCGCCTGTTGACCGAACGTTCGCCGAAACCAAGTGAACTGCACGAAGCCCTGTCTCTCAGTCAGGAGCACGGCTATGTCTCTGTGATTCAGCCGGATTACATCAACGGCACGACGCTTCACGTCGATGCCAAGTCGAAACTCCTGCAGGGAACCGTTCAATTTGAAGCACCGATGCTCTATGCGGGCAAAGTGGACTTCGTGGCACGACGCCAGCTCGGACGAGTGCAGGTGGTCGAATTCACGATTCCTGACTCTGGGATCACAATCGCTCTCAATGGAGACGGTGTCTGGCATCGCAAGGCATCAGACGCATCCCCGACAGTTGAGCAGGGTCTGAAATCAACCAGTAATTCAGACTCGGGCAAGGGTGGGAGTAGCACGGATTAGTGACATATTCATGGGAGTTGACAGATCACTCATTCAGAGGAGGTTGCGTGAACCGCTCTACAAGCGACACTCAAAAATCTGAGTTTCGGCCTAAGAGGCTGACCAAGAACTGATTTGAGAAGTATCCGGCCAACGGTATGAGATTTGTGCCAGATGATCGTATTTTGTCCTGCCGTCTTTTTGATCCGAAGCGAGTTGGTTGTACGTTCCTGGACTAAAGTTCCCTGGATTGACATGGGGCGAATCGTTGGCCTGGATTGAAAACTCTGATGAGCGAATCACGCTGGTTTGAGCTGGTCGCGCATGATCTTGTTGATGAACTCACGATGCTCCGAATACTTGAGAACGCTCTCTGGTTCCAGTCGGCCGATTCCCAGGATCCGCAGCGTTGATACATCGTTGTTGTCGAAGAGGACATAATCTGTCAGGAACACAATTGGCAGGATCACGGCGGCACTTGGACTTGAGTCCAGAAAAAGTAGTCAGAATGCACAAGGGTCGCTTTAACTATGCGAACGAAGATATATCTCGTGATGGGTTACGGGACTCTGATCGCGGATGCCTACCTCGTTCTCGCTTCAATCGCGACTCGAATGATGCAGGCTGAGTACAGTCACCTTCTGCCACCATTTGGTTCTTTCAATCAGGGCAACGAACTTTCGCGTGTAATAGTGCTCGTGATCGCCACGTGGACGGCAATTCTGGCAATGGGCTGTCTTGCTGCAGCCCGACATAAGTCCAAAGACGCACCAGCACCGGGATCACTTTGGTTTGTCGTAGTTCTGGTGCTTGCCTGGCTCTCTTATCTGACGCCGGCGCTTAAGACCTTGTGTAGCCAGTTGTTTATTCGCGGGACTATGACCTGAGATCGTTTCAGCTATCTGCAGTCCAGATACGAGTTCCGAAGCTGACCGTTCGGTCTGATTCCGAATTCCGACTGGACCGCCCAGCCCGATCCCATATTGATAATTGCGAGAGTATGAGTTGCAATCACTGGCCTCACCTCGCCCTTGCACTACGAGCTGTACGAAAACTGCACAGCTGAGAATGCCAATCAACAGTGGTTCAAATCCAATCACGCACCGTTCACTTTCCGTTTCATGAGCATCACGAAAAAGTGGATTCGAGTTGCGAAGCGTCTTCGTTTGAATCAGCAATTCGAGCGACGTTGCTGGCATTAGTATGGCTCGACTCGATGATCCGACTGAGAACGTCAGCAGTCTGTTGACCGTGCGAGGTTCCGTCCTGAATTCGTTGTTCCGTTTCGTCCATCAATTCGGAAATCTCAGACGCGGCGACTCGTGTTTCAGCGGCGAGGTCGCGCACTTCCTGGGCGACGACCGCGAATCCTCTTCCATGATCACCCGCACGCGCCGCTTCAATGGACGCGTTCAGCGATAGCAAATTTGTCTGTTCGGAAATGCCCGAAACGACTCCCAGAACTTTGTTGATCGACTCGGCACTCTTACCGATGAGTTCCATCGACTCGATCGATTTTTGTACGGCCGAATCTCCTTCAGCTGCCAGTCTGCTTGCTTCGTCTGCGGCGCGACTGGCTTCAATTTGAAGCAGCTCTTTGTCTTGATTAATTCTTGCCTCGGCCGATTCGAGACGATCAACGTTGCGAGCAAGCGTTTCTGATTGACGATCCTGCTCGATTCTTGCCTGCTCGAGACGCTGGCGATCAGATTGGACGGCATCGACCATCTTGTTGAAGCAATTGCCGAGATCACCAACTTCCGTGCCAAACTCGGCCGATACCTTAACTGAGTCGCTGTAGTCTGAGTTTTCGGTCGCTTGCTGCATCGCATTGGCTAATTCCAACACGCCGGATGTGGCACCGTGTTCTGCAACGTTCAGACCGATCTGTTCGTCCGCTTCAGTCACTCGCAGCGGCACAAAACACCGCACAACAAGCAGAGTTGTCATTGAGCATCCGAACGCCCAGGCAAACGCCGCAGCCACACCGATGGCCTGCACACCGAGGAGACTCAGCCACGTAACGCCTTCAGCCAGATTCTCGGGCCTGATAAAGAGAGCCACTGCAAGCGTCCCCCAAGCACCGCAGACACCGTGAACCGCGACTGCCCCCACGACATCATCAAGTTTGAGCTGGTGTTCGATGAACCACATCGCGAAGTAGATGAGCGCCCCGGCGACCAGTCCGATCATTGCGGCTCCACCGGTGTTAACCGATGCGCATCCGGCGGTAACAGCAACGAGTCCTCCCAACAGTCCGTTGACGATCATGTCAGGCTCCGGACGCTTTGTGGGCCCCATCCAGGACAAAGCGGCCGCCGCGATGGCTCCGAAACAGGCTGACAGCATGGTGTTCAACGCGATTCCTGCAATGTCAGTCGTTGCCGCCAGTGTGCTGCCACAATTGAAGCCAAACCATCCGAAGAAAAGGATGAATGCCCCCAGATAAACCATCGGCAAACTGTGTGGCTGGATACGGCGAGGTTTTCCATCGGCAGTAAACTTATCGCGTCGGGGGCCGATGATGATCAGGCCAGCAAGTGCGACCCATCCGCCGATCGAATGGACAACGGTCGAACCGGCAAAGTCGATGAATCCCATCGCTTCCAGCCACCCCTGTGTTTCTCCGAGGTAGAAACTGCCCCATGCCCAATGGCCAAATATCGGATAAACCAATGCTGAAGTGATCGTTGAGACGACCAGATACACTCCGAAACGTGTCCGTTCGGCGACAGCTCCGGAATCAATCGTGGCGGCTGTTCCGCAGAATACCGCCTGAAATACGAAGAACACGGGAAGCCACGGGTCGTCTCCAAGTTGCACCAGAAATTCGGATGTTCCAAACAGTCCGGAGTAACTCGTTCCGAACATCAGTCCGAAGCCAGCCAGCCCGAACTGCTCCCCGGCACGCACAGGCATTCTAACCGGACGTCACCCGTATCGTGTGGGGATGTACGACTTCGCACGCTTCAAGCCGTTGCATATTCCCGTTGCAGAAACGACCGTCGCAGAGCAACTCAAATCCGCTGGCTACCAGACAATGTTTGCTGGCAAGTGGCATTGCTCCGGCGATTTCGAATCCGGCAAGCAGCCATTCCCTGGCGATCATGGATTCGACCACTGGCTGGCGCACAAAGGCAACTTTGGAAAAGACCCAGACGGCTTTCTTCGCAATGGTCATCAAACTGGCCAGTTGGAAGGCTGGATGAGCGAGCTCGTCGTTGACGAGGCAATAAACTGGCTGGACAAGCGAGACACGAACACACCGTTCTTTACGTGCCTCTGGTTCAGTGAGCCACACACCCCTGTCATGGCGGCTGATAAGTTTCGCGAACTCTATCCAGATCAGGAAATTGCGCCCCACGTCAAAGCTTTGGCGACGTCGGGCGGGCCTCAGGTGATTCGACGGCGTTTGAAGGATCCCGATGTGTACTTTGGCTGCGTCACGATGCTCGACCATCACATCGGCCGACTGTTGGCCTACCTCGATGAGAAGGGGCTCGCCGAGAACACAATCGTCGTGTTCACGTCGGACAACGGTCCCGAACATCGCACTGCGACAGCGTTTGGAAGTTCCGGTCACCTTCGCGGAGCCAAAGGGCACATTCATGATGGTGGCATGCACGTACCGGGCATCATCCGCTGGCCAGGGAAAATTACGGCGGGTTCAACCAACGAAGAACCGATCAACGGTACCGACTGGCTTCCAACATTCAGTGCTGCTGCCGGTGCAAAATTGCCGCAGGGACGAACGTTGGATGGCACGAATGTTCTTCCCGCGTTGCTGCACGGCAAAACTGTTCATCGCGATGAGCCGATGTTGTGGTGGCTGTACCACGCTCGCGGCGGATTCGAAGTCGCGATGCGAGTCGGTGATTACAAGTTGCTGGCAAGCATGACTCCCCAGGCCGATCCCGGCGACATCGGTGACGCAAAGCCGCCTGAGGGTGTGACGATCATGAGATTCATCAAGCAGGCAGCCCTTGATCGATTTGAAATGTTCAACCTCAAGGAAGATCCATCGGAAACAACAAACCTTGCCACCAGCGAGCCGACACGTTTCAAAAAACTTCGTGATCAGATGGTCAAGCTGCACGCCGAGATCCGCGCCGAAGGGCCGGAATACGAACTGATTCGACGGCAGCGTTAACAGACGACCAAGGCAGTGGAAATTGGGATGACGTACGTGATGTTTGAGAATCAGCACTCGTGTAGATGGAAAGAAGTTCGACAACGATGAGAGTTTTCAGCCTACAAGGTCGGTCTTCCGTTTTGTTCATGGCGTGTGTCGTGAGTTCTACGTTGGTCGACTTCGCGGCAGGTCAGAATTCCGAACAAGCCCGCCCCAACCTCGTGTTGATTATCGCAGACGACATGAACTGGGACGACTGCGGCGCGTATGGGCATCCGGCGATCCGCACTCCCAACATCGATCGGCTGGCGAACGAAGGCCTTCTGTTCAAACACGCATACCTGACGACGAATTCGTGCAGTCCGTCGCGATCGAGCATCATTACCGGCAAGTATCCGCACAACACCGGAGCCGAACAGCTTCACTGGCCTCTGCCGGCTGGCGTTCCCACGTTTCCCTCGAAACTTCGCCAGTTGGGATACTACACAGCAGCGGCCGGAAAGTGGCATCTGGGCGACGCAGCACGAACGGACTTCGACAAAGTGTATGAAGCGTCAACAGCGGGATTCGTTCTGCCATCGGGCAAAGATGGCGAGCCCCCAAAGATGATCGCCAAACAACCCAGTGGCTGTGAAGACTGGGAACGTGCCCTCGATGAACGCGACAAATCGAAGCCGTTCTTCATGTGGCTGGCAGCGCTCGATCCTCATCGTGAATACACAGCAGGTGCTCTCGATCCACCGCACGATTCTGACGACGTCATTGTGCCGGCTCATTTGCCGGATACGCCCGATGTCCGCGAAGACCTGCGACTGTACTACGACGAAATCGGACGTCTTGATCGTTACGTCGGCAGAGTCATCGCAAAGCTGAAGCAGCAGAGCGTCGATGACAACACGCTGGTTTTGTTCATCAGTGACAACGGTCGTCCTTTTCCGCGAGACAAAACAACTTTGTACGATGGCGGCATTCGCACACCGTGGATCGTCCGCTGGCCTGCAGGGGTTTCCGCCGGCCAGACGACGGACGCACTTGTGAGTTCCGTTGATATTGCTCCCACATTTCTACAACTGGCGGGCGGCAGTCCGGATGCGGTCGTTTCGGAAGGCAAGAGCTTCGCCCCGACGCTGGATGCTGCAACTGTCGGGCATCGTGACTTCGCATTTGCCGAAGACCATTGGCATGACTACGAGGATCACGCTCGCTGCATTGTCAATCAAAGATACAAGCTGATTCGAAACGATTACACGGATCTGCCGTCGACACCATCAGCAGATGCCGGGCGAGGGTTGTCGTGGCAAAATATGTTGGACCTGCAGAAGCAGGGGAAACTCACGCCCGAACAGCAAACGTGTTTTCGTACGCCTCGGCCACAATGGGAACTTTTCGACCTGCAACGCGATCCGGGCGAACTGACGAATCGTTTCGACGATCCGGCCTATGCGACCGTTCGGAAATCTTTGACAAGAGCGTTGAGCGAGTGGACCAAAGACACCGGAGACTACATTCCCGGTCAACGAACGCCGGATGAATTCGACCGGGTCACCGGTGAACCCGATCACAGCGTGCGAGTGCGTCCACGCCGCTCGAAAAAACAGATGTTTGGCACCAACGGAAAATACTAAATCATGATTCAACGTCCGTTTCTTCAACTCTGTTCAGCGATACTGTGTATCGCTTCGTTCGGCAGTCCGGGCTTTGCCCAGGACCAGACCGGCGAGCCAAAAGCTACGTCGCGGCCCAACGTGCTGTGGATCGCGATTGAGGACTGGTCTCCGGACCTTTCATGTTACGGCACGAAGGGAATCTATACGCCTCATGTGGATCAACTTGCGGCGGAAGGAATTCGTTACGAACGAGCTTTCACGACGTCTCCGGTTTGTTCCACGTCTCGTTCCGCGATGATGACTGGGTTTTACCAGAACTACATTCGCGCCAATCAACACCGCGAATACGACAAGCAACCGCTGCCACATGGAATTAGACCGATTCCGCACCTGATGCGTGAAGTCGGGTACTTCACGGCGTTGATGAGTAACAAAACCGACTGCAACTTTGTCCCCAACACCAAACACGAGTTGTTCGAAGGCACGGATTGGAACCAGCGAAAACCCGATCAGCCATTCTTCGCTCGGATCACTTTCGGCGGAACGCATCGCTCGTGGAACCGCGACCCGCAGCGTCCCATCGACATCAAAGACGTAGAACTGCCACCGTATTACGCCGACACGCCGTTTGTGCGCCGCGACTGGGCGAACGGCCTGGAACAAATGCAACTCGTCGATCGTGAAGTCGGAGCGATTCTAAAACGACTTGATGATGAAGGCCTGGCCGACAACACCATCGTGTTCTTCATCGGCGATCACGGTCGCTGTCACATCCGCGGTAAGCAGTTTCTCTACGACGGTGGCATTCGTATTCCGATGATCATGCGTTGGCCTGGCAAGGTTGCGGCGGGGCAAGTGAATTCCGACCTGGTCATGTCGCTCGATATCTGTGCGACGATTCTGGATGCGGCCGGTGCGAAACCACCGGTCCCGCTGCATGGCAAGAACCTGTTGAGTGACGACATCAAAAACCGTAAGCAGATCTTCGCCGCTCGCGACAAGATGGACGAAACGCACGATTCAATGCGAACGGTCCGCACGAAGAATCACAAGCTGATTTTGAATCTGATGCCCGAACGACCATGGTGCCAGTTCAATCGCTACAAAGAAGCTTCGTATCCGGTGCTAGCCGAGATGAATATTTTGAACCTGCAGGGAAAACTGACGCCTCAGCAGGCCGCGTTCTTTGCAAAATCGAAGCCGGAAGTGGAACTATTCGATCTGAAGAAGGATCCGCACGAAGTCGCAAACGTGGCTGACGACCCCGCTTACGCCGCCATCAAAAAAACGCTGTTGGCCGAACTGCAAAACTGGCGCACCAACGTGATTGATGACCAGGGAGTCTCTGACGAATTCCGAGCGGCCGATGTGTTTCCCAAAACGAACCCGTTGGGCACCGTGAATGACTGGGTGGAAACGAACCAGAAGAAATTCGATTTCAACAAGCATGGCTGGCCCGCGTGGTACCCGACGCGTTCGCTTGAAGACTGGCAGTCCGCCCGAGCGACATGGGAATCGTATGTGATGCGTTCGCCCGAAGCTCCTGCGATCCGCCCGTCGGTCGTCTATCCGAAAAGAATGACAACACTGATCAAGGATGATCTCCAAGAAGAGGATCTGGCTTCTCGAAAGTTGACCGCGGGCGAGTGGACTTTTGCGGACGGCATCGCAGCGGCGAAGCATGAAACTCCGCCCGGCGAACGCGTGAAGAAACACGGCCCCAAAGCGTCGTATACGGCCAAATTTCGAAACGGTACGCTGGCGTTGGAATTTAAACCGACCGACGCAGATGCAATCGTGTTGACGATTGATTCCGCCCCGACAACACACGTCTTTCGAGTTCGCGCGAATGTCGAAGGAGGAAGAGCGGGGATTCAACCGGGCTCGATCTCCACGTTTTCTGAAAAGGAAGACGGAGCGAAGAAGGCGAAGACCCTCCCGTTGATCACGGAAGGAATTCCGAACCTGAAGGCCGGCGAATGGAATCGGATCGAAGTCAAATTACTCAACGACACAGCAATCGTCGTTGTGAACCACAGGACGTTCACGGTCAAACACGATCGTATTGATCAGGACAAACTCACCAGTAAGTTGGAACTACAACACGGTTCGATCGCGTTACGCAGCTTTCATTTGAGCAGTTTCTAAACAAAATCTGACGATTGCACCAATGGACTTACTCGACACCCCAAAGGCGAGCTCGCTTTGAATACATCACCTTGCGTTCATTCGAAATGGCTGTTGACCATTTTCGGCGTTTTAATGGTGTTCGAGTTTACAAGTTGGGCCACGACGCTTGCCGATGAAACCAATCGCCCGAACGTGCTGTTCATTGGAGTGGACGATCTGAACGCATGGGCGATGGGACTCAGTGACTACTCTGCGGCAGCGACGCCAAACATGAATCGTCTGGCAAAGCGCGGAGTCGTATTTTCCAATGCTCACTGCGCTGCACCGGCTTGTAATCCATCACGAGTTAGCGTGATGACAAGTGTTTCACCGTCGACCAGTGGCGTGTATCTCAATGGTCAGGATTGGCGAGAATGCTCGCGGTTGAAAGGTCTGACAACACTTCCGAAGCTGTTTCGTGAGCACGGCTACGAAGTCAAGGGAGGCGGGAAACTCTATCACGCGGCGAATCTTTCCAAAGCGGGACTGGAAGGTTTTCTCGATGCAGAACCATGGCACGAGTACTTTCCGTCCAAGTCCAGACAACTCGCTGATGAGTTTGTGCCAGCGAAACACTCCGTCAATGGATCGAACGATTTCTACGGCGGTCGATTTGACTGGAATGCTCTGGATATCGATGACGCCGAAATGGGCGATGCGAAAGTCGTCGCGTGGGCACGTGGGCAATTGTCACAGAAGCACGACAAACCGCTGTTTCTGGGCGTCGGCATCTATCGACCCCACATTCCGTGGTATACGCCCAAGAAGTGGTTCGACAAGTATCCGTTGAATGCCATCCAGCTTCCCAAGACCCTGACGGGAGACATCGATGACATTCCCGCGGCTGGACAGGAAATGTCCAAACATGCGTGGCATCAATGGCTGGTCCACAACAACAAGTGGCCCGAAGCCGTTCAGGCCTATCTGGCCTCAGTGAGTTTCGCCGATGCAATGGTTGGTGAACTGATTGATGCATTAGACAATGGCCCGCTGGCTGGCAACACAATCGTGGTGTTGTGGTCCGACCACGGTTATCACCTGGGCCACAAGCAACATTGGGAGAAACGAGTGTTGTGGGAGCAGGCAACGCGAGTTCCGCTCGTGATTGCCGATCGTCGCATCGATACAGCTGGCCGACGTTGCGATCGACCAGTCAGCCTGTTGGATGTGTACCCAACACTGGCAGATCTTTGCGATTTGGATTCTCCAAAACACGTCGAAGGGCAAAGCCTCAAACCGCTACTCGTCAATCCATTGACGCCGTCCGAGCGTGCCGTCGTGACGACGCAAGCCAAAGGCAATCACGCCGTCCGCTCTCAAAACTGGCGTTACATACGCTACGCCGATGGCTCCGAAGAACTCTACGATCACCGCAATGACCCTCAGGAATTTCACAACCTCGCAGATAAGCCGGGAAACAGCGACGTCATCAAACAACTCGCTGTTCACTTGCCAGCAACCGACGCCCCCATGGATCCGGTCCAGAAGTCCAAAGCAGAGGAAACGGAAGCAATCCAAAGAGTGGTCGTTTCACTGGCCGGCGACCGGCGACTCGATGTCTTTGGTGTCGACGCAGAAGGACGTTTGAAGTTGGAGACGCAAACATCGCTGGATGGTGGACCGAGTGCGTCGCTGTTCGATCAGACGGGACGTCATCTATACGTCGCCACTGCAACGCCCGACGCAATCTGTGTTTTGAAAACGCAGACTGATGGATTCAAACAAGTCCAAAGCGTTGCCGTTGACGCCAAGCCGTCGTATTTGGCAATCGATCCAACAGGCCGTTTCTTGTTGGCGTCGTACTACAAGACGGGACAGGTCACAGTTCATCGCATCATCGGGGAAGGACGGTTATCCGAACAGCCCGTGCAGAAGCTGACGATCGACCCGCGTGCTCACAGCGTCGCGATCGATCCCAGCGGCAAATGCGTGTTCGTCTCGCACACCGCGACCAATTCGATCACGCAGTTTCGCTTCGATAATCGGACCGGCAAACTGGAACTGAACTCTCCTGCGAGGCTTCAGCGAGACGAAAAGACCGGGCCGCGTCACCTTTGGTTTCACCCGAGCGGAAAGTTCGCGTACGGCAGCGACGAATCGGGACGCAGCATATCGGCCTACCAATTCAATTCCGACAACGGCACGCTGAAGCACCTGCAATCGCTGTCCAGTTTCCCAAAGAGCTTTGAAGGCAAGGGAACGACTTCCCGCGTGCAAGTGCATCCCAGTGGCAAGGTTGTATACATCGCCAATCGCTCCGAAGGCAGTATCGCTGTATTTGGCATTGATCAAACCAGCGGCCGTCTTCGGCTCCTCCAACGCACGCAGTCCGAGCCCATTGTTCGCGGATTCAATTTTTCGCCGGATGGACGACACCTGATCGCTGCCGGTCAGCAGTCGGGGAATCTGGTGAGTTACCGAATTGACAACGATGGGCTTTTGGATCAGACCTCGAAGCTCGCTGTCGGAGGAATTCCGTGGTGGGTCACAAGCTTTCCGTCGCTCAGTGAATCAAGCAGTGAATCGCCCTCAACCGTCAAGGAGCTGCGGCAATGCGGGCGCGAACAGTTCCAATTTCCGCGATGATCGACTTCTTCCAGTACGTTCCGACATACTGGTCCAAGGACGATCACGACTTTCGTTACAACGATTCGGACAACGAAACCGATCGCCAGCCGTTGCCCGACACCGGCATCAGTCTGTTTCATGAGCAGCTCCCCATCGCGGCTCCCGGTGCACAGGCACCGAAGACGTACCGCACCATCCGCGTCCGTCGAGATGTGCAGATTTGGTTGACGGAAGGGCGAGACTACCGTTCGGCCAACAAGTCTAAGGACGGTCCCGACAAAACCATGTGGGGGCAGGAACAACGTGAGTGGCTCAAGTGGACGCTAAAAGCCAGCGACGCCAAATGGAAACTCGTCATCAGCCCAACGCCGATGGTCGGCCCGGATGACGCCTATAAGAAAGACAACCATGCGTCATTGCAGGGTTTTCGCCACGAGGCCGACGCTTTCTTTAATTGGGTAAAGCGAGCCGAAATCGACAACCTATTTCTGATGTGCGGCGATCGCCACTGGCAATATCACAGCATCCATCCATCGGGCATCAACGAATTCGCGGTCGGAGCTCTCAACGCGTCGACGGTTTCCAATCCGTTGTAAGCTCCTGTCAGGCAAAAAGGTTAAAAGGTTGTAGCCATAAAAACGGGTTCGAGTCCTTTGGTTGAGCAACCTTGTGACTGCTGATCCCAGCCGTTTTCAGCCTGATCAATCGACCGTACATTGATTCTGTTTTGTTGTCCAATTGACGACGCCACCATCTGTCCCGTCGCCTTCTGCTGTAGTCAACGTTGGGCGCATCGGTCGACCAAACCGAGTGCAGTTTCGGGGTTTCTGCGTCAACAAAAAAAAGCTCCCCAAAGCAACAAGGAAGACGATCAGTGTGTTTTCTTGTAGCTTGGTCTAAATTCTCAAGAGTCGCGTTTCTCCGCGTCAGGGGACGTTCTGCTTCGCGAGGTCGATGGCCCATTCTCCCTCGTGATCCATCCGGACACTCTCATCACGGCCCAGAGGATCGTGGCCAGCGCGAACACGACGGCGTACTCGGTCAAGGGTATCCACGTCACCTGATGAATGTGGCTCATCCCGATGTCAGAATAGACCACGCACACGGACAGCACATAGGTACCAAGAAAGAGCCATCGAGTTCTGATGGACAATCCGAGGCCATGCATCTGCGTTACGATGAATAGACCCGCGAAGCCGAAGCAGAACATCTGCCAGAAATCGGGAGCGTTACTCAGAGCCACGATCGTTCCGTGGATCAGCACGAGTACTTCCTGCGTGAGCATCCACCAGCGATTCGTGTGGATTCGCGTAAAGAACAGGCTTCCCTGAAGCAGCATCAGGAACATGTAAAGGAAGCCGAGCAGATGTCCCGGCGTGCTGACCATCGGGTGATACCAGAACGTGTAGATCGTCGCCCAGGCAAAGTAGTAACCGTGGTACTTGCGAAGTACCCGCGCGGACTCGCTCATCACGCGACCACCGACCTTCCGGCCGAAGAACAGGCCACGCCGCTGGTTTTCCATCAACAAGACAATCACCAGCAGCAGAATCACCGACCATTGCGAACTCTGCTCCGGAACATCCAGGGCCAGGCCGTCATAGAAGAGGTGTGTCTGAACGAAATGAAGCACAATGAAGCCTGCGTTAGCGAGAATCGCCAGCACGTTCAGGCGACTCAGTGATTTGCTGTAGCCACTTTTCTGAGCCTGAGCCTCCCAGATCAGCCACCAGATGGTCACCTGGTGGGCGGCGTATAATCCCCAGACCGAAACTCGCGTCCAGATCGTCGGAGTGGCTGTCACCCAAGGATACCAGAATGGCACGTCGCGGTCCGGACGCAGCTCGAATTCATCCAGCCGTCCGGCAGCGAACCATATCAGTGCCGTGACGCCAAGGCTGAAGCTGATACCTAAGATCAGCCCGTGCATCTGACTGATTCGACTGCGGGCTGGAGAATTCGACATTAAACGAGTTTACTTTCTCTGGCCCGTAGCATTTTGGAATCGTCATAACATAAACAGATTGAGCTGCGATGCGACTCTTCAGCCTGACGCTCATCATCATTGGGGTAATCGGAACGACTCCTGCGGTCGCTCAACCGCCGAGTCGAACCAATATCCCCAAGGCTCCCAACGACGTCATCTTCGAGACAGATATCACCTATCGGAATGGGCACGACCGCTGGATGCTTAACGTCATTCAGCCTCGCAAGAAGTCTACAGAGCCGCGAGCGGCGATCGTGCTGGTCCACGGAGGCGGCTGGACCGGCGGCGACCACTATCGTTTTTCTCGAATGGGCTTCACGCTGGCCCAACAGGGATACGTCGTGATCCTGCCGACATATCGCATGATCAAGGATGGGCCGTTTCCCGCCTGCCTGCACGACGTCAAGAATTCGGTTCGTTGGCTCCGTGCACACGCCACGAAATATAACGTCGATCCGAACAGGATCGGAGCATATGGGAATTCTGCCGGCGGGACACTGGCCTTAACTGTCGCCATGACCGCCGATGAAGCTGATTTGGAAGGCGACGGTTCATTTCGCGATTTCTCAAGCGAGCTGCAGGCTGTTGTGTGTTCAGGAGCCGTCGGAGACATGATCCATGAGCACCACAGCCGGCGAGCTGCGACGGTGTACCGTAACCTCGCCGGTGCTCTCGTTCGCGGTACGACTCAGACGGAGATCGAGGCAGTAATGAGACGCGCGTCACCGTCGTCCTACATCAGGAAAGACACTCCACCGATTCTGCTGATCCACGGAGCAAAGGATCCCGTGGTCTTCATCGACTCAACCGACGACTTTCACACGCGCATGAAGTCCGCAGGAGCGAATATCGAGTACCTTCGCTTTGACGACGGCACTCACAGTGTGATGGGACAGAAGTCCAGGACAACGACCCCGGCCATGCTCAAGTTCTTCGAGACGCATCTCCGAGGTAATGACGAGACAGACTGATTGCCGCCACGTTCGAATGGGCTCACTGAATCTCCCTTCGTCGTCGTCCCAATGACTGACGGACATACGGAGCTGGTCGACGACTTGCGACAGAATACTGTAAAGCTGTCTCGCGAGCGTCGGGCGAAACTTCAGGCAATCGTGACGGAGAAGAAACAGGAAAACACCATGACGATCTTGAAGCTAATCTCAGTGTCTTTCCTTGTGTCAGTCATCGGATCCGGATCGACGGCGCAGGATGATTCCAGCAAGAAGGATTCGTTCAACCCGAAAGACCTGGACAACCTTGAGATGTTTCTTGAGTCCGTCAAAGGTCTGGCTGTCGCAACCAATACGTCACAACAGGCCTATGACAGGACCGGCGAGAACACGGTCCTCGAAGAAGTCTGGTCAGACAAAGATCGATTTCCGCATGGCACTGTTCGATGGTGGCTGGACCAGTCGCCATATACGACGAACGACAAGAAGATCAGACCAAGCCGTGCGTTTAAGACCGGTCGTGACATTGGGCAGGACGATCATGATCGACCTGGATACATCCCCGATGGCTGTAACGGGAAGCCCTGCGTGCGAGGCGGACTGATCGGCACAGGCAAAGGCGAGAAGCACAACAAGCAGCCCTGCTATTTTGAATTGCAACTTGAGAGTCGCGACTTCAGCATCGAGGGACCATTCGGACTCTTTCTCCTTGTCCGTCCGATTCAGCAGGAGAACGATGCCACCATCATGGGTCAGTTTCACTGGTCCGTTCTCATTCAGAGTGCCCGGAAGAATCGTCTCGAGTGGAAAAACCTGAAACAGCGAATTCCTGTCTCCGGTGACGAAACGCTGAAGACCGATCAGTGGCAGCTTGTGGAACTTCACCGCGACACCGAACACAACCTACGGTGCGTGATCAACGGAGAGGACGTGACCGTGGGAAATCCGAGAGACGAGCTGCCCTTCGTGTTCATGTTCCTCTTCAACAACAACAAGGGACAGGGCTTCGCAAAACAGGATCCCTTCGCGGGAGACATCGCAGCATTGGCCGTCTACCGGGACGAAGTAACGGAGAAAGAGAGAGTGAGAGTGCGAGACTACTTCAGCTCCGTCTATCGTTTGAAACCACAGTGACAGGTTCCAGGTTCAGACAGTGAAGCCGATGTTTCCGGTGTCCGGAAAATGCCAATTTGAAACAGTGAACTACCGTGTCGGCTTGCCCGGTTTGTATCTCGCCGCTCGGCTCGTAACCGCACGGCCGACACGCCAGCTCATCCATTCAGTGACGTTTGGGACCAGAATGAACCGCGTTTTCCAACTTTGCGTCGCTTGGCTGACTCTCGTAAGTACCGTCGCAATCGCTGACGACTGGCCTCGATTCCGCGGACAGGCCGGTTCGGGCGTCGCATCTGATTCCGATTCTTTACCCAACGCCTGGTCGCCGGATTCGAATCTTGCATGGAAGGTGCAGCTGCCAGGACCGGGAGCTTCCAGCCCAATTATCGTTGGCGAGAAGGTATTGGTGACCTGTTATTCCGGATACGGCCTGGATCGAAAGAACCCAGGTGAGATCGAAGACCTTGTTCGGCATCTTGTGTGTGTCGACCTGACGACCGGTGACACGCTTTGGCAGAAAGATATCAAGGCGTCGTTGCCAGAAGACCCTTATGACAAGTCGGGAGTCTCGTCCCACGGATACGCGTCGCACACACCCTGTTCGGACGGCACCAACGTGTACTGCTTCTTCGGAAAGGGCGGCGTCTACGCATTCGACCTGGACGGCAATAACTTATGGAACGCTGGTGCCGGGAAGGAATCTGACCCGCCGCGATGGGGATCGTCGTCGAGTCCTCTCGTCTACAAGGACACGGTAATTGTCACCGCTTCCGCCGAAAGCCAGTCGATCATTGGTTTCGACAAAGCCAACGGGGAGAAGGTCTGGCAACAGGAAGCAACGGGGCTGGACGGCATGTGGGGAACGCCCGCGATTGTAAGAATCGACGCGAGAAGAACGGATCTTGTGATGCTGGTTGCCAAAGAGCTGTGGGGGTTGGACCCGGAGAATGGCAAATTACGCTGGCATGTCAAAGCGACCAGTTCAGCTCAGGCGTATGCGAGTGTCATCTCTCATCGGGCGAGAGTGTTCGCGTTTTCCGGAGCCGGTAGTGTTGCACTTGATTTGGGCAGCAGCGGAGACCTGGACGATTCGAAAGCGGTATGGAGGGGGCAGGTCAGCGCGACCTACGCGTCACCCATTCGCCACAAGTCGAAGCTCTATGTTGTCTCTCGTGGAATTCTGACTGTTGTTGACGCTGAGTCCGGTAAGCGGCTTAAGCAGATGCGTCTGAAGGACGCCAGGATAACAGGCAACGCTCGTTTTGGTTCGCTCGACTACGCTTCTCCAGTCGTTGTTGGTGACCGGCTGTTTTACTTGAACGCAAGCGGTCAGACGTACGTCTTCGGTCTTGGCGATGATGTGCAACAGTTGGCGGTGAACGAGGTCACGACTGACCGGGAGGTATTCTGGGGATCGCCAGCGGTGAGCAATGGCCGGATGGTCTTGCGCAGTTCAAAGCACCTGTATTGCATTTCTGATAAGAGCGAAACAGTGCTCCCACGAGAATCGTTCGTAGCTAACGCGGACAACGCAAACGTGCAGGCAGCACTGACTGACGTACGTCGTCGTGGGCGGGGAGGCCGAGGAAGTCAAGCCGAATACGCGAAACCAGCCAACGACACACGGCCCGATCGACCACGACGCCCGACTTCCGTGGGAGCAGAGCAAGGCAATTGATCGCATCTTGTGGTCCTGCAACGTAGCACCGGCACTTCGACTGATCACTCATTTCAGTCGACAATCACGTCCGACGACACACTTAAAGGTCCGATGTCCACACGGCTTGCATGTCGTTCCTATTCTTTGACCACACGGCCTTGACCATCAGCAATTCACTCATCGATATCAGGGACTCGATTTCCGTCTCGCGGCGGACGACACCACGTCGACGCCACCGGGGGCAGTTCGTAGCGAGCAGTACCGACACGTTATCGCTTGTTGCCTACGAGCCTTCTTGCCAGACGACGTGAATGTGACTGGCTGGACTCTGCTCTACGCTGACGTAGTCGCATTCAATCCCCACGACTCTCGAATCGTTCGCGGGCATCATCCAAGCCGCCTACGTTCTCCACGCTGGTGTATCCCAGTGCCTCAAGTTGATCTTTTGCCTGCCCGGAACGACCGCCGCTCCGGCAGTGCAAATAGACCTTCTGGTCCTTATTGGGAGCTACTTCGCCAATTCTTTCCGAAATTAAGTCCAGCGGAATGTGAGTCGCTATTTCGAGGTGACTTTCGTCCCATTCAGCCTGCGTCCGAACGTCAATTACGAGCGGTGTCGCTGCATCCGTCTGTTCCGACGTTTCCGTTGTCGCTTCGACGGATTCAGTCGTGGGCTCTTCTTCGGCCTGATCTGTATCGTTGTGTGTCCCGGCCGTCTCTGTCTGTGGCGTCTGGTTCGAGCATCCAGTGACCAGACAGGATACGATCAGAAATGGGAGAAGCGTGCGCATGGAGAGTCCCTTTGCGTGAGTTGATCTGCCGTCGAAATAAATTGACTCTGTTGTCAGCTTGCTGTGTCAACGAAGGAGCAAGTCGTTGTCGGTAACTCGTACTATTGCTGTGTTATGTGGAACGAGAATCGAGCAGGATGCAGCGGCTCAAAGTATATGTGGAGCCTGATAGAACCGAAACGCTGTCATCGGTCGCGATGATGTTCCAAGCGGCCAGCGCATCAAGTCTTTAGATGTCAGCCGACGACACTGTCAACTTCTCCTGCATGAAGGCACAGTTCAGATCGAAGACCCCGGAAGCCGCAACGGAACCTTTGTAAACGGCGAAAAACTCGCGTCCAGCTTTTGCATGGTGACGTCATCACTGTTGGGCCCGTCCAGTCATGCCTATGCCACCGGCGGCATCTACACGATCACAGTCACGCTGACGGACGACGACACCGGAATCGACGTCGAAACCACGTTGGCGATCATCACGGGCGTCGGAATTCACACGGTCGATGGCGAAGAGGTCTTGCAGATCATTGGGACATCCGGTGCCGATCAGATCAGCGTCAATCGAACCGGAAACGGGCAGCTCAAAGTGCATGCCAGTTTCCTTCCCGAAGATGAGCGATCGTTCGACCTGGCCGATGTCGATCGACTGTTCGCGATTCTCTGCGAGGGCGACGACCACATGACGGTCTCCGGCCATGTCACTGTCGCAGCGATGATCGACGCGGGTGGCGGTGCCGACCATGTCAACGGCGGCGGTGGCAGCGATGTCATTCTCGGCCGGGGCGGCGACGATAACCTCAACGGCGGCACCGGACGTGACATCCTGATCGGCGGATCCGGAATCGATCGCATCGTCGGTGGTCCCAACCAGGACATCATCACTGGGGCCGCGCTGCCGGATGCCGGTGCAACGCTTGATTCCATCCTCGACGACGCGGATGATCTGCTGATTGCTCAACGAAATTGGAACGTCGACGAGCCGATCGATGATCGCAAGGACGAGCTCGAAGTGTACTTCAGCAGCCTCGTCGACGATCTGGTCGCAGACCATCTGACCGGTTCCGAAGGAGACGACTGGTTCAGGTTATTTGCCGGCGACATCCAAACCGCGGAGAAGTCTCGCGGCGACTCTGATGAGAAAGCGGGCGGGAACAACGGGAAGGGGAAAGGAAAGTAGATGTGAGATTGGCACAGACGAAAGACAGGCAATCCTATATGCCTTGAGTCAATGACCGGCAGCGGGCCGAATCTCGGAGGTGTCTCGCAACGCGTGCGACGAGATGAGTGAGGAGACAGTCGTAAGCGCGAGATGAACTACAGGATGACTGCATTTGCAGACACAAGTCGGTGAGACAACTGGCGTTCTTAGCTAATTGACATCAGTCATAAGAACTTGGCTATCTCTTGGTCACGTTCACTGCAGTGCGAAGAGGCCCACTCGGCTCTGTAATGCAAGGTGGAAGCGTGGACTTGCGAAGACGCAATATCGTTAAGGCCGCCCTCGGTGGGCTGGCCGGTCTAACTGCGGCCGAAGTCTTGCAGGCGCGGGCCGACGCCGTCGGGCTGGAAAAACACAGCGGCCGAAAGAGTGTAATTCTACTCTGGATGGCCGGCGGACCTAGTCAAATTGACACTTGGGATCCAAAGCCAAACCGCCCGCGTGAGAACCGTGGGCCATTTGCATCGATTCCCACGGCAGTTCCGGGCGTCGCGGTCTGTGAGCATCTGCCCAGACAGGCATCAATGCTCGACAAGTTCACGATAATCCGCTCGGTTGATTGCGGTAGAAGCGATCATTCTCCATCGGCAGTCATGCAGACTGGCAATCGCATGGCCCGTCCGCGGATAAATTCCCGCGGTGCCCTCTACCCCGCAATCGGCTCGGTCGTCGCAAAATTCAAGGGGCCCAACCAGCCGACCATGCCCGCCTACGTATCGTTCAACCGAGACCCCGACCACGTGCCTGGCGGCGGATTCATCGGCATGCAATACGATCCAATGAACGGGCACCGGGCAGCCGGATTACCAGCCTACCATGGGTTCGGTCGGCTGATCGGGCATCGGGCTGAAGTTGATCGCGCGATGCATTTCACACGGCCCGAGGGAGTGAGCGGCCAGCGGATGCGGAATCGTCGCCAACTGTCTGCCTCTCTTGATCGACTGCGCCGCGACATCGATCAATCGGGAACTATGGACGCCCTCGGCCACTTTCAGCAGCAGGCGGTCGAAATGGTATTGGGGGGCCGGGCTCGCTCAGCGTTTGATATTTCCGGCGAGCCTGACGCTGTACGTGAACGTTACGGGGAACACTTGTGGTGCCAACAGGCGCTGCTGGCAAGACGGTTGGTCGAGGCGGGCGTAAGTTTCGTGACGATCGATCTCAGCATGGGCGTGAACGCGGGAGACTGGGACAGTCATGGTCACGAACATGTCTTTGGCGGTATAGAAGCACGGCCCGATGAGCGTTTTGGGACCAGAGGTCTACAGCCACTGCTCCCCGTGTTCGACCATCTGACCACCACCCTGGTCGCCGACCTGGAAGACCGGGGAATGCTCGACGATGTGCTGATTCTCGCCTTTGGAGATTTTGGCCGCGCTCCGATTATCGGCACGCAGGGCGGTTTTACAGGTGGACGCAATCACTGGCCGCGAGTCATGTCGATGTGCATTGCCGGAGGAGGTCTGAACCACGGCCAGGTGATCGGTTCGAGCGACCCTCATGGCGGCGAGATTAATGATCGCGCGGTTACACCCGGCGATCTGGCCGCGACCATCTATCGGCACATGGGAGTGCCCCTCGACACAACCTGGCTCGATACGAACGGACGGCCCAACTACATCGTCGAGGAAAACGGTGAACCGATTCACGAGCTGTTCTGAATGTGCAGGATGCTACGACGGATGGCGGCTCCCAATTACGCAACCGCCAAGTGTGCTTGCGTAAACTGGACGAAGCATTAAGCACGACTTGTTTTGGCACACAATCTTGGTCCGGCAGCACATGCGTCTCAAGCTCCATTCGAGCACATCGTCATAAGCACTCAAGCTTTCGTCGTCCAGCGCGTCGTTGAGATCGACCCAAGTCGGAACAGCAAGATCGCGTTCCAGAAACCCGTGGTGGCTGAGACGCACGATCAATGGACCCATTTCTGGGAGTCTATATGGGTACGGTATCAATGACGAATGGCTCCAGACGCATCCCGAAACGCGAGAAAGAGATGGGCACAATTATCTCTGGCACTTGCTATTCGACTCAGGATTGTGGACGTTCCGTGACGGTTACACAATTTATAGTCGAGTCCCGACAATGCTCGTACAAGGAGTGAAGAAACCATGATGTTGTCCAACCTGAAACGTGCCTCCGGTCTCTTGCTTGCGACAGCCATGTTCATGAATGGCGATTCCGCACCGGCTCAATCGGCAACCAATGATACGAAACTCAATGCAGAATCATTCGCCACAATCCACAGGAAAATCAGGCCGCAGAACGGCGAGTCGCGTTGGATGGAAATTCCCTGGTTAACCGACCTGCACGAAGCCCGCCGGAAAGCTGCTGCCGAAGGAAAGCCTTTGTTTCTGATGGTATCAGGTAAAGGCATCAGCATCGGAATGTGCTGAAGCGGCGGTATCGACGCGGGCCGTGTGCCCGTCTACTGGTCCAAAGAAAATGTCAAGCTGATTACTGAATCCTTTGTCCCGCTCTCCGTCTACGGTGCGGATCAAAATCGCAAAGATGCAGTCGGCCAATTCTACCGCGAGGCCGGTCTTAATCTGGACAAGTTTGAAGCCAGGCAGGTTTGCCTGACAGCGAGCGGAAAGGTTCTTGGTGAGGCTGGCTTCTCGGGAATTAACCTGGAGAAGACGCTGAAAAAATGGAAGTCCCTGCCCACATCCGAGCGTGGCCCCGGTGCTGTCAAGGTGGCGAAGCAGGGCTCGGTTGATTCTCAAAGTCTCGGGCCAGCTCCACCTGCGGGCGGTTTGATCCTCAAAGCTTATACGCGAGTTTTAATGCACGACGAAGAGGGCACGCTTCGCTACGTGAAAGGTAAAGAACTCAGGCACGGTGAAAAAGGGGACTTGACCTTAGAAGCCGACTATCAGCAGGCACGTACTGCTGCACACGAAGCCCAACCTCATCACATGTGGATCAAAGAAGCTGAATGGCAGTCGTTGATGCCGGCCAACCCAAAGAAGGGCGACGTTGTCACGATGCCTGCGGGCATCATTGACCGTTTTCTGCGATGGCACTTGAACCCTCTCAGATTTTACGGCCGGTACGGTCCAGACGCGCTCGATCGCAAGGATATTCGAGCTGGCCATCTAACTCTGATCGTGGATTCCGTCGCGGCCGATAGGGTCCGGCTTCGACTTGATGGCTTTGGTAAACTTGGTGCTGTGCCGCCAACCGCAGTCGTTGAAGGGAAGGTCGCCAGCTTTGATCAATGGGGATTTGAGCCCCGAGTGCTCGGTTTTCTGGAGTACGACCCGCAGAAGCAAAACTTTACACGGTTCGACATCGTTGCACTAGGCGAGCATTTTGGCCGACTTGGTAACGGCAGACGCGCTCCATCTCGTATTGGCCTCCAACCGCTGGGGATCGCCTTTCAGTTGGTCAAGGGTGATAGACCTGCGGACCGCATCCCCCCAGGACGTCCATCCAATTCTCGAAACTATTTTAATCTGAGTCAGTAACAGCTAGGACGTCGTCGAGATGGCTGTTGCTGAGGAACTTTCCGATCGGATCCACAACCAGGTTACATGTCAGTTCAAGAGCGAAAGGAAGCCGGTAGCACCGAGCGTTTTCAACGAATCGCCACATTGGCCAACGAACTCACGGGGTTGCCCAGACAAACCGTAAAAGGACCGTTTCATGCGAGCGGGAACAGGCCGCTCGTCGATTAGCTAACCTACTCCGGCCTGATCGGCCAACTGCTGATTGTGTTGGGGAACGCATACCGATGCTGTCATCCAATTGATGACGCAACAACTGAATTCTTCGGTCCCAGCTGTTGTCATATTTCGCCGCGTCGGTCGGTGTGCCGTGAAAGGCGTGTTGATTCTAGTGGGTGCAAATCCCACCCGGTAACTTTTCGCTCCGACCGGAAGCACCAGGGGCGGTTCAATGAGGTAACGATTTGGACTGAAGCACTCTTGGAAAAGGCTCCTTCAGGGAGTCAGCAAACACGCAGGCCATAACGTGAGTAAACGCTGAGCAATCCTCGAAACGGCTAATGTGGGAGCCGACCCGCCCGACCGATGGGGAAGGCCGCCGCTGGTCGAGTAACGAGCGAACAAGTCTCGACTGGTCCCACCGGGGTATTGGCGATGGCATGTGTGGAAGAAGAATCGACAGGCAACACGGGAAGCCTCGGCGATGAGGGCGAGTGACCCTCAACGAGAACTCGGTGACGAGCAGGCTCGGTCGTGTGAGGTGACGGAGAGGCCCGTAGTAGTGATGACGCCGGGTAATGCTGGTCGAGCGAAGGGGCCTTAGTTCAAGGTTAACGCACGAAGTGGCGAGAGAGCTGTGAGATTGGCAATGAGCCTACCAACTCTACCAAAGGTTCAGAAACTACAGGATGCGTTGCACGCCAAAGCGAAGGGATCGCCCAGATTTCGTTTCTACACGTTGTACGACAAGGTGTTCCGAGCCGATGTGCTGTGGATGGCTCACCGTCGCTGCCAAACTAATGGTGGGGCGGCGGGCGTTGACGGTCAGACGTTCGACGACCTCAAGGACTACGGTGTGAAGAAGTGGCTGGGTGAACTGGAGGAAGAACTCAGGACGAAAACGTATCGTCCCAGTCCGGTGCGGCGAGTTTATATTCCCAAACCGGATGGCAAGCAGAGACCGTTGGGAATCCCAACGATTAAAGACCGTGTGGTGATGATGGCAGCAGTGCTGGTCCTGGAGCCGATCTTCGAGGCCGACCTGCAGCCGGAGCAACACGCTTACCGACCTGGACGCAGTGCATTGGACGCGGTTCGCCAAGTCCACTCGCTGTTGAACTCAGGCTATACGGAGGTCGTGGACGCAGATTTGTCCGGCTATTTCGATACGATCCCACATCCAGAACTCTTGAAATCGTTATCGCGCCGCATCAGCGATCAGCAAATGTTACGTCTGATCAAGATGTGGCTCGAAACATCGGTGGAAGAGATCGATGATCGTGGGCGTCGCCATCGAACGACTCGGAACAAAGACGAGCGTCGGGGTTGCCCGCAAGGGGCTCCGATCTCGCCGCTGCTTTCAAACCTCTACATGCGAAGGCTCATCCTGGGTTGGAAAACGTTGGGACACCAGCAACGTCTAGGTGCCAGAATCGTCAATTACGCTGATGATTTTGTGATCTGCTGCCGCGGCACGGCCGACGAGGCCATGCACGTCATGCGGAACATAATGGATCAGTTGAAGCTGACGGTGAACGAAACCAAAACGCAACTCTGCAAGCTGCCAGACGAATCGTTCGACTTCCTGGGTTACACCCTCGGCCGCCGTTACTCGCCGAAGACGGGACGTGCCTACATCGGCACGCGTCCGTCGAAGAAGAAGGTCCAACGGCTTTGCCGGGAGATCAGCGAGATGACAAGTCGCCGATGGTTGCTCAAGGACGTGGAGAAGCAAGTAGCCGCCATCAACCGCAAGTTGACCGGTTGGTCCAACTACTTCTCCCGTGGTCCGGTGAGCGAAGCCTATGGTGCCGTGGACTACCACACCGTCCGTAGGCTCCGCCAGTGGTTATGCCAGAAGCACAAGGTACGAGGGGCAGGAATATCACGATTCTCTGCCGAGTACTTGTACGATGAGCTTGGTCTTGTCCGACTAAAACGGATGAAGGGTAACTTCTCGTGAGCGTCAGCGTGATTCTTTGTCCGAAAGCCGGATGCGGGAAATCCGCACGTCCGGTTTGATGAGCGGGATGTGGAAACGGAGCAGGGTGAAGGATCTTAGGGCACCGGTAATCGAAAGTGCCGGCAACAGACAAAGCCAACACCTAAACCACCGCGCCACATCTCGACTCTACACCAGCCCGGAGCGAGTTGCGCCGAATGGGTGATGAGTGTCTGGTTGATCGGTCGTTTCATTCTGCATTTGTGAATGGGCGTCGACAGCAGGGGCACTCGCCGTCGATTCCTCGGGCAAGACTTATGAATGCCGTTGGCTGAGGTATTGTCATGATCGCTTTGAAAGCCAGTGGGTCGCGATGCGCGTAGTGGCGATAGGTGACTCCGCCGACTGAGTGTCCCAGGATCTCGATCGAAGATTCGGGCATGTGTTCGTCGTAGTACGTGGCACAGGTCTTGCGAAGGTCTTTGAGTTGCCACGGTTCTTCCTTGCCGGATTCGATGTTCAGCCGAGGCTTCACTCCTGCAAGATCGCAAAGCAGACGAAATCTCGTATTCGGGCGGGAACTGCCGCCAGAAACTACCGCAGCGTTTGGGTCGAGATCATCCGGCATGATACTTTTGACGTGTGCATGAACCGTACGATTCATGGGCCTATAGAACGTCTTGCCGGTTTTGACGCGACGATAATAGATCCATCCCCATCGCGACTGACCCTTCGCCTGGCCGTCGGGCGATTGACGGTCCCACGATATATGGCGCCAGAGGATTGGTTCATGGCATGGTGCGGATTTCCAGATCGTTCCAGTATCCAAACCGTAATTAAAGAAAAGGACAAGTGCCGCTCGCCAGTATCGACCCACTGATAGCGGAAGGTCCCAGCCCCGTGGTCGAGGAATGTTGTACGTGGCGAAGTACAAAGCATTGAGTTCCGGTTTGGTCAGGTAGTGCAGTCCGGCAACGTCACGCTGCGGCCGTGGCTGCGGGAAACGCGGAAGCGACTCAATCAAATCCTGCTCCCATGCCCATGAGATCACAGCTCGCAGATTTTCACGCGCCTTGTTGGCTGTGCGTTCGGGATTGGCGCCTTCGTCCAGAACGGCATGTTCGTGTACCCAGTCCAGGAATTCCCGGATGACTCGACGCGTCAATTCTTCGACGGGCACTCCACCACCCCAGCGGTTCCATTTTCTTAACGTCGCAAAATGTTCATCACGGCTTCCCTGCGACAGACTTCGGGCACGGATGTAGTTTTCGACAGCGGACTCAAGGTTTGTCGACATCGGCAGGCTCCCGAGCCGCCAACTTGCGCGTCATGCTGAATCCAGTCCGTCGACCGCTCTGTTGTGCATCCTGCCGGACATCCCGTCACGTGTGGTTGAAGATCCAAGACAGAGAACCATCCTGCCAAGTCCGTCCAGCAATCGTCGAGCCGCATTTGCGGTGTGCCGATCCGAAGAGCCACGGTGACTCAAACTGTAGGTCGATCAGTCAGTGGTCTCGGCCAACACGGCCCGCGAATCTGCTCCGGGCTGGTCGACCGACGCGCCGAAAACTGACGACAGTCGGGAGCAAAGAGGCCATTGATTGTGTGGCCAATCTGATCACAGCAGTTACATGCTTCTCTCATCTCAACTTGCTGCTGGTCGATCCGACATCCGCGCGCAACGGGATTGGCTGGCCGTTTTTTCGCAGCGAAGACTGGAAGGAATGGGTCGATTACATCGCGCGCTCACTGCGCGGAACTGGCCGACGAAAAGAACACGAAGTTGCCGTGCCATCGCAGAGCCCTCGCGACTGATAGAGGATGGAAGCCGATCCAATCAGTCTAACGGAGCGAAAACCGAACACCTAGCCTGCTCCCCCCCGTGAAGCGCCCCTAATTTCCCCGCTCTTGTACGCCGCGAATCGAATTGCCCTCACTCCTATGTCATTTGGCCGATGCGGGTTTCGTATTATCTGTGGCCAAACAATGTATTCATAATGTTCCATTGTTGCCGCATCATTCTGTCGCGTCGGCAGATTTCACCGTGTGCTGCAACTGCACATCACCGTTGATGTCTCGGATCTCGAATGTGATCTTTGGCGTCGGCTGATCCCATGCGATGTTGATGACGCCGTAGTTTTCTTTGTGGTACGTCTTTGGCAGAAAGCGGAACCGATTCTTTGTGGGTGTGCCGCGCTGATGCAGTTGGTTGAAACTGCTAGAGGTGAAATCGTATAGACGGTTGGGCGCGACATCGTCCAGCGCTGATAGTTCTGACCAGTGACGATCGCCGCTGATGAAGATGACGTTGTTGGCTTTTGTTGTTTTCAGAAGGTTCAGCATTCGTTGGCGTTCTCGCGGGAGATTGGACCATGTTTCCTGGCCGGCATCTTCGGCGATGAACTGTATGCTGCTGGCGATGATTCGCACGTCCGCCGGTTGACGGAGCTGTGCTTCCAGCCATTTCCATTGTGCGTCACCCAGCATCGTTTTTGCCGGATCATCGTCCGGCATCCATGACCCGCCGACGCGCTTTTCGCCTCGTTTCAGCGGAGATCGAAAGAAACGCGTGTCGAGCAGAATCACCTGCAGCTTTTCCCCCGTCGGTCCGAACAAATGAACGTCGTAAACACCGGAACGTGATCGTGATGCGGGTGATTCGGCGTCCGCTTCGCCGAGCCAGAAGTTTTCGAAGATCTGTTCGGACTCTTTTCGCATCGGGTAATCAGCACCGCCGTCGTTGACGCCGAAGTCATGATCGTCCCAGGTGGCTAAAGTCGGACAGCTGGCTCGAAGTCGTTGAAATCCCGCGTCGGCACCCAGTTTTGCGTATTTTGCTCGCAACACATCCATGTCTTCTGTGTCGCCATAGATGTTGTCGCCCAGAAAGATCATCAGCTCGGGATTTTGATCCGTGAGCGTTTCCAGGATGGGCATCGGCCTGTCCTGTTTGATGCAGGAGCCGAACAGGATTCGGCTGACCGTCGTGGATTCACTGCGTTGTGGCAGCACAGTGCGAATCGAAGCCGCCACCTGTTCCGCCAGCCTGTTGTAGCCGTCTGATTTAAAATGGACGTCACCGGGCTTCGTGAACAACTCAGGGGCGAACGAACGCGTCAACCTGTTGAGATCATTGAATTGTACGTCGTGATTCTGCATGACTCGCGCGGCGGCGGCGTTGTAGCTCAGGTCGTCATTTAGTTTGCGACCCGCTTCGCCTTCAGGAATGACTGTCGTATTCGCCCAGATCAGTACGGCCCCGGTTTTTCGCAGCCGCGTGACAAGTTGATCCAGATTCTTTTCGTACTGTTCCAAAGACGTTGTCAGCGTGCCTCGAACTTTGTCCCGGCGGCCCTGAACCTTTGATTCGGGGTGGCGATAGCACAGGTCCCACAGCCCCCAGTTGAAGTGGATCACATCCCACTGCGTGTCACCCAGCCATTTGTCAAGCTGCCTGACACCGGTGCCTGAGTGCTGCGCGTTGCCACGATTATGAACGACGTTGGCTTCATCCTTCATTAGCTTCACAACATGCGGCGTGTAGCCCAGCGAGATTGAATCACCGATGATAAGGACGTTGGGTTTGTCCGCGGCAGCTGTGCAACAGCTGCTGATGACGGCGAACAGGAATGTGATTCTCTTCATGTGTGTCTTCTCCGTGTTCATTCGGGAACGCTTCACGGGGTTCAGGCTGGGGTTTCGGTTTTTAGGTCTAAATTGTACTCGATGTCTTCGATAGCCAGGCGATACTCTGTCGATTTCTGTAAACGTATTTTGGCACGGCGAATCAGATTGGATGCACTGTCGAGGTGAGCCAAACCGAATCTCTTTGACAAGCTCGCAATCGTCTCGCCTGTCCAACGTCGACACAACAAGGCTGCAATTTCACGTCCCGCTGCCAGACTTCGGAAGCCAATGTACTCGGTCGAGCAGACCTCGTGGTAGAATGCCGTTTCCTCGACGATCTGCTGTCACTGCTTTGAGTCGGCGACTTGTCCGCTGTCGCTTTTGATCGTCGTCCGACTGCGCCAGTGCGATCGCCTTCTTTAAGAATGACTCGCTGCCAGGCACCCAGCCAATGAGTGCCGACGTGAGCGGATTCTCAGGATCGATGCGTCCTGCCTTGACGTATTGTCGATAAGCGGCGGCAGGGTCTTTTCCGCCATTTTGCGATTGCCAATAATTGTGCAATTCATCGTACTGAACCCAGTCAACACGCGACGTCTTACGTGCGAACCCTGGGTAACTGCTATGTGCGGCGTTGTTTCGCTCCTTGATCCGGCCTGCCTGGCTAATTCGGATATTTGCCGATGAAGAAATCATCAACATAGAAACTCGCGCCGCGTTCCTGGTTCTTGACGATGACGAGCATGCTGACCTGCTTCGCGCCTTGCGGGACGATGTAGTACAGCATGAATTGATTCCAGCGATCGGCCGATTCTTCCAGGTTGAATACGGTTCGCGAAAAGATACCGCCGGTTTGGTCGCGCGCGATCATGTGCACGCTGTAGTTGCCTGCTCCTGCATTCCGTTTGTACCACAAGCTGCAGCGCAAGCGGTCGCCGGGCTCCAGGCTGATTCCTCTCGCCTCCTTGATCACCGAGCCGCTCTGCGTTCCCCAGAAGGAGAACGAGTACTTGCCGCCGTGCTTTTCCTGATCTGAAAAATTGCAGCGGAACGGTGTGCCCGGACTTTGGAACAACGTGACTCCCTGCGACCGGAACTGGGTGACCAGCTCGCGGCCGGTTTTGGTTTCGACCACGTCATCCGCCAGATCTCCTGTCGGCCCGCTTTGCTCAAAGCCCGGATCGGCCGCCCGGTTTTCAATCGTTTCGCCAGCGTTGAATTGGCGGACATCGGCGTAGATCTTTTGCAGGATGGGATCATCTTCGGCCGCGATGACTTTCCGCCACCAAGCGTCGGGTTGTTTGGTCAGATTGTTTTCGAGGCCGGTTACCAGCCGGGACAAGACTTCCGGCAAGAGATCGCCTTTGATGAATTTCCGATACAGGCCGCGCCGGGAATCAAAGTCGGCGTAGGCTCCGGGTGCCTTGCCTTCGACGGTTGAATGTTTGAAAGCGATGAGGTCACGGTTCGCCTTGATGGCTCTGGATGCCTCGTTGATCAGTTCATTTGGGGAAAGTCTACTGCTGTCGTTTTGGCTTCCGCGAAAAACATTTTCAGTCGCGTGATGCGTCACGGTGCCGTGATGGGCCAACGTGAAGACGGATCGGACAATGCTGATCCGTTGGTGAAACACGGAGTCGGCGGGAACGCGTTCAAGCGCGGCACTCAGGCGGGACAGGGCGCGGGCGGATGAAGCCGGCGGCAGGACCTCGAACTGTTCCATGCGTTCACGCAGGGAGACCATGAGGTCACGTCCGAACGGATGCGTCGTGCCGTTCGCTTCGAGATACGCTTCGAAGCCGCGTTCCAGGATTTGATGAAACTCCTTCATCTCGGCGCTCGCCGGCCCGAAGAAGAGTCGGCAGTACTCGTCCAGCAACGCATCGGGATCGATTCTTGGATCCCAGGTCAGTTCACTGATGGTATGGCCGACCATGCATTCGAGAGGGTAATTGCCGGCATACTCCATGTAGAAATGACGGCCCAGATCCTTTTGGACGAGGTAGTCGATCCGTCGCTTGATCAATCCGGGATACAGCATCGGCATGATTCGCCAATATCCGTGGTGATGATAGTACATGCCCATGTGCCGTATGCCCGTGGCCGCCCATCGGTCGATCACCTCGAAGGTGTTCTCACTGCCAACGTAAACCGGCATGAGCATGGAATGGGGTTTTACGGTTTTCGGCGGCTGCCGTACCGGGCCGTATCCCAGGAACGCGAGGAGCCGATCCGGGTGTTGCTCATAGACCTTCTCCGCGACGCGATTGTTGAAGCGGATGTAGCGGTCGCTGATGTCCACGCGTCCGTTGATGTCGGTCGTTGGCAAATCGAGCGCTTTGCAGTTCTCACAATGGCATTCCCCGTAGCCGTCATTGACCGAGAGGCTCTCGGCGATCTTGTCCTTGTCTCTGGCGAACGTTTCGACAATCGATTTGGCCATGATGCGGGCAACCTCCGGGTTGGATACACAAGGCTGCCAGCCGTGTCTCACTGTCTTGCGCGTTCCTCGCGTGTAGACATCCGGAATGAATCGCTTGCCGTTGATGAGCGGGAAGAGCTCTTCTCGGCCGATGTTGTCCACTGCCCTCATCAGCCGGTAATAGCTTTCGTTGGAGGGGATGGTGTAGTGGAAGCGCCAGAAATACGAGAACCTCACGGTTCGGCTGAGTGGCCCCTGGGGGCCGCGTGTGTCCGGAGTGGACATGACCAGGCTCAAAAAATACGGCCAGTCGCGCCATTCAATCTGTGGGAGCCGAAACGTTCTGTGTCGCGGCACGACATCACCGAGGCCGCCGGGATTATCCGGCCAGTATCGGCGGATGCCCGCGTATCGTTTCAGAAAACCGGCAACACCAAGAACTGTCGCAAGCGGAGTTTCGCCCCGTATGACAAGAACATCAGGGGTCGGTGTTGTGACCAGGTATCCATTGATGTTTCTAAACTCCGAACTGTTGTAAACCAGTTTCGGCAGCGCGAGGTCCGTCTTCAGCGCTTCCCTGGTATCGCCGACATGAATCTCCCCCAGACCACCAGAAGTGTCTCTCTCTGAAATGATTTCAAATGACGCTCCCGTGGAAAGGTCAAGATAGGTCTTCAGCATCTGGCATGCGTGGTCAATTTCACGGACTTTCCGTACGGGTTTGACGATGACACAGCGCGGCTTTCCATCTTCGGCGATGGTGAAGAATCCGCCTTTTCCCTCCTTGGGCGGAGGAGGATATTGGAAGGCTCCGCGGTCTGCGTCGTCTGCTGCGGATGAAGTCGTGCTTGAGAACAGCACGGCAACAGCCATTGCCACCGACACGCTCTTGAAGAGCAACTGATGTTGCTTTGACATATAACGCATCCTTGAATTAATTAACCGGTGAGCCGTTGGCCGTAAGGCCACGGGCATCGCGGACAGCTTCTGGTGCCCGGCCGCTGACGCGTTCGTGGACGGCACCGTGCGAATCGAACCCCCAATTGCGGTACGTACCAATGTGCTGGTCAAAACCCGTCAACGAGAGGTACTCATCGTCGCCTGTGTCGCTGGTTGAGTGCCAAAGAAGGAACTGGTCGTCGAGAATCCTGCTGACATCGGCTGATCCAGTGACTGTCCGCAAACTGCCATCAGCACCCTTGAATTCTGCGGCCAATTCCCAGTGACCAACCCAGCAATCGAACAAGCCCGGGTCGTGTTTCGGCGAGGCATATTCGGCTTCGAAATCCTCGGGCAGGTTGTCTGCGTCAAAGGCGAGCAGTTCAACGTCATCGAACACGGCCTTTCCCGGGCCGACCATGACGAACGCCAGGCTGACATACGCGGCGTTGGGATGATTCTCGAAGTCGTCGATCATCGTGAGCTGATGCCAGCTCCGGCTGATGGTTGTTGTACTGCTGCTTCTGCCGTCGATGTAACGGTAATTCTTGTCAAAGTAGAGCAGTCCGAGACGCGCCATGCCGGCTTCGACTTTGACCCACGCGCGAGCCGCGTATCGAAAGCCGCGATCCACCGGCGGCCGGTTCGTGGGCACTGTGGCGGCGCTTCCGTCACCTTCGATCCTCCAGCTCCGCTTGCCGGTCCTGCCACCTTCGACGACTTCGAACTTCCAGGCGTCTTTGGGGATCAGGTTTCCATTTCCCCACGTCTTTGGAAATCGCTCGCCGATAGCGGTGCCTTCCAGAGACGGATCGTTGATCAGATTGACGCCGGCTTTGATCGGGCCTTTGCCATATTCGGGTTGCCACGGTGGCGGTGTCAGGGGCGTTCGCGGTATGTAGAAGTATCCCGATACACGCCACTTTTTGTCTTTCTCCCGAATGAGCGCGACCGTCTCGGTGACTCGTGTCCTGGTGAACTGTGTGTCGTATTGGATGTTGACAAACTCCTGACCTTCCTCCTCCGTGTACTTGTTCGTCAGGAGCTTTCTCGATTCGAGCTTCCCGGTTGATTGGAACAGGCGCGTGTAGGCGGTGACCAGTGTCTGCCTGTCGTCGGCCTTTCTAGTTAACTCGGCACAAGCCTCCCAGGCGTCGCCGTATTCGCCAGCGTCTACCAGCTTGAGCCACGCCTGAGCTGCTGTCAGTGCGGCCTGTTTTTTCTGTTGCGTGGCGGGGTCGTCATCCTGCTTTGGCTCGGGCAACGTCGGTAGAGTGAATGCGGTCCGGGGATCCGGCAGCGGTGTTGTTCGTTTCGCGGTTTCGTCGAACGTGTCGCCAGCTGCGCGGGTGAACAGGGCACGCAGGGACTCGGGCGCGGTGTCGTACGGGATCGACTGCACCGAGGCGTCGACCATCAGCACAAGGAGCTCGTCGCCGAAGTCCGACGTGCCGACGGCGCGGATCGGATCATCCTTATCAAAGGACAAATCTTCCGGCTTAGTCCACGGCACCGCACGCTCGCGACCAGCATCAACGACGTATGCCGTCCTTTTACGGCCGTCGCCCCTGTCGAACTCGAACATCTTCAATCCCGACCTGCCTTCGTAGGCCGTTCCTTCGCCAACGACTGCCAGCACCGTCGTCTTTGTCGGGGCGTCCGTGGTTCTGTAAATGTCAGGCACTTGATCGAGAAGTGTCCGGTTGTGCTCGCTGTCCCAGGGTTCGTCGAGTCGGAACCGATCGTACAGCTCCTCTTGATTGATGTAGGGCAGGATGTGAACCCGCCAGCTTAGGTGTGGCCGGCCTTCGTCGTCGAAGTCGTCAGCATTCTGCTTCGCCGGCGGAAAGGAATCCTTGTAGTCGTGATAGTTGAGCAGTCCGATGCCGACTTGCCTGAGTAGATTTAGACGCGCGGTACGCCGATTCGCACGGGCGTTCGGACGTTCCATCACAGCAATAGTTGTCGAACTGAGCCGAGGGTCGAGTTTCACGACGGCACCGGCGGCGACGAGCATCTTTTGGACCGACTCCAGTAACGGCGCCGGCTCGTCGGTGGTCGCCCGTTCTCCCCGACCGGCGGCGAGCACGACGACTGGTTCCGTGTATTTCGCAATGAGCGGCAGCAGTTCCTTTGTCACCAGAGTCAGGTCACCCGCCATTCGAATTCCCGGCCCGCTGATCTCGACGATTTCGCTGTCGGTGCGTGCGTAGATGACCACGCGAAATTCGTTCTTCCGTGGCCTCTCTCCCTTCGGCCATTCGTTGACCTCCACTGAAAGAGTCACTCTTCTTGCCTTGACCAGCGGCAGACCATCGGCGTCGCGGCTGGCAAGGGTCAGGACGACCTCGCCCTCACGAACCGCGGTTGAGTACTTGAAACTTTTTAGCTCCAGTTCGCGCTGCTGACTGCCCTCGATCGTCAGGCCGTGGTCGCCAGCGAGTTCGCTGAGCCTGGCGTAGACGTGCACGATGATCCGCGTGTCGATGTCGTCGATCCAGGACGTCTCCCGAATCGAATATGGCGGATTAGCAGTCCACCCGCCGACAACTGTGCCGTCCTTTTCGTCCTCGGCAATCTTCCGCACAAACTCCGCCAGGCGGGCTTCATTGAGAGCGTGGTAGAAGTCTGTCGGATCATCGCGAGTCTTTGGCACCAGTGGTTTCGACCCGAATCGCCTGCCGTCCTTGCTGACGATGACTTTGCCGGGCAGCAGTTCGACCTTCAGCACAACCTGGTCGCCCCGGCGGAGTTGGAAACTGTCAGTCACCAGTTGGAAATCAGACCCGTCTTGGTGGACGATCAGTTTCTGGTCACCAGCACGGATTGTCAGCGGCCTGTCGTCGTTCTCCATCGTGATCGTTTGGCCGCTGATCGTGACCTGCAGCGACGGGTCGGTCACCTCGACCCGCACCACACCGTTGTTGGTCACGATGTAGAAGACGACTGCCGCGACTGCAGTCAGGAAGAGTGCCGCGGTGGTCGTGAGGACCACCGGACGCCTTCGTGGCGACGAGATTCCAGCTTGTCGGTCATTTGGCGCAGACGTCGCAATCTGGATGTCTGCCGCCACGGATTCGAGCGCCGTGGCAACTTCGACCGGCGTCTGAAATCGGTCGTCCGGTTCTTTGGCCAGCATCCGGTCGAGGATCGACTGGAGTTCCGGTGGAATATCATCGCGGACTTCAGACAGCTCTGGCCGTTCGGCCTCCGCATGAGCTTTCAGCTTGTCAACGACCGAGTCCGCTTCAAACGGAGGTTTCCCGGTCAAAACAAAATGCAGCGTGCAGCCGAGACTGTAGATGTCGGCGCGGATGTCGGCCGAATGAGCATCACGAGCCTGTTCAGGAGCAAGGTAGTCTGGAGTCCCCATCACACTGCCGAATGTCGTCAGGTGCAGCGGTGTGGTTTCTCCCTCAGTTCCGCCTCTCGAGTCGGATTCGATAATCGCCGACTCGGTCGCAAACCCGGCCAGTCCGAAGTCGAGGATACGGACCTGCCCGTCCGGACTGAGCATCAGGTTGTGCGGTTTGATGTCGCGGTGAACCATGCCCTTCTCGTGAGCATGCTGTAGACCGAGCGCCGCCTGTCGGATGTAGTCGCACGCTTCGTTGAACGGCAGTTGCACCCGTCGCGACAGGACCGCAGCCAGATCCGTCCCTTCCACAAACTCCATGGCGAGGAAGTGCACGTCGCCGGCCTGCTCAGCATCGTAAGCTGCCACAATGTTGGGATGAGCAAGCTGAGCCGCCGCCTGCACCTCGCGCCGAAAACGCTCGACTGCCTGTGGATGCCGGACCAGTTGAGAGTTTATCAGCTTCAGCGCGACCGGCCGGTTCATCAGCCGATGCTGTGCCCGATAAACCGACCCCATGCCGCCCTGGCCAATCTGATCAATGATCTGATAGCGCGGGTGATCCTGCAGTTCGGTTGGCAATTCCGAAACCGCAATGGGAGCCCCGGGCTGCACCAACATTGTTGCTGCATGACTGGGCTTGTCAGCAACAACGGCTCCGTCTGCCAGCTCCTTCTCGACTCGCAACCTGTCGACCCCAGTATCGTGTTCCGTGTCGGCCGGTGATTTGCCGCCTGGAACTTCGACCACCAAGGCATCGTCAGGCTCGGGCAGAGATCGCACGAGACCTGTAAACGTATCGTCTGCGAGATTCAGCAGGGTATCGTTGCATTCGGCGCAGTGATCCAAGTGCTCTTCGATCTCCGAAGTCTGGTCGGGGCCGAGTTTGCCATGACCAAAGTCGACGAGCTGCTGTTGGTCAGGGTGTTTTCTTGAGGTGTCGCTCACATCAGTTCTCCCGGATGGTCAGGGCTCTCAAGGAGAAGTGACGAACTCCGAAAAAACCCTCTCCAGAACTGATAAGAATTTGATAATTCCCACCAGAAGTCGCAATGAGGCGGGTCACACATCATCGACGAGGCCAGCCGCTTCAACACGTAAAGCATTGAGGACTCTACTCTTAGCGAGCTGAACCGCTTTCAGGCTGATGCCGAGTTCCTCTGCAACGTCCCTGCCTTTCTCTCGTCGATACATTTGTCTGCAGAATGCATCCCAGGTTGTTTTCTCAAATCGAGGTCGGATCTGCTCCAGCAGTCGTGCCAGAACGTGTTCGTCGTGCTCAGTATCCCAGAGACGACTGGCGTTACTCGTCTCGTCTTCCAGTTCGCGTAATTCTACCAGCACGCTGCTGCCACCTCTGGCATTCGGTAACCGATTTCTGGATTTCCAGAAGCTCTTCACGCGATGAAGCAGAATGGTCCGCAACCAGCGTCGAAAGGCGCCGGTTCGTCCAGAATGCTCGAACGCCGGCAGTTCGCGTGAGACAGTCAGCAAAACCTCCTGCACAAGATCATCCGCGTCTGAGTCCTGTAACCCATACTTTGTAATCCACACGCGCAAGAGCGGTGTGTAGATGGACGCCAGTCGCTCCCACGATTCCGATTCAGAATCGACGCGGGCTCGACCCAGCAGGCTGATTGATGTCGTATTCATAATTGCCTGACCTCATGCGTCAATTCTTCGACGTTCCGAGGCTGGCGCCAATGCACTCACCACCCTTGTGCATCTGCTGGCACCCAGTTCGTTCGTGTAATTTGTTAATCGACCAGACATTCCGACCGCCTTCGCTGACTTTCGCATTGCAGGCTGAGCAAGAAACTCACCCCAGAATACAAGATGCCGGATTGCCGTTGAATCGGTCGCGAATGGTGCACTCGGAGCCCCGATCTTGCATCCGCCCGAATAAGCAGCTTGTCTTCCAAACTAGGCGAGCCTTGGCAGGCGAGGTCCGCAGACGTAGCGATCATTCGGATTAACGTCGGCGCTAGAATTCTCGCCCAATGCGCAGTCAAAGTGATTTAACCGCGATTCGCTTCGTGACCCCGGTCTGC
>CALSLT010000003.1 GCA_943787265.1 uncultured Planctomycetaceae bacterium
CGTTGGTGACCTGGGTGACGGCGTTTGGAAAGTGTGGATCATCTCGAACAATAACAACGGCTCGCACACCGGCCACAATCTCGGCGAATTCAAAGTTCAGCTCGCACCAGGGCCTGACTCCCGCCGAAGCGGAAGGCCCGCCGCCAACGCGATGATCGTCAACACGAACAACAACAACCGGCTCAGTCTGGACGAAGCGGCCAAAGACATCCTCTACGGAGTCACCCCGAGACTCGACCCCGTCAACCGCGACGCTCCAGTCAACGACGGAATTGTCAACGGGTCATTCGAGTCTTATGTAAGTCCTCGCAGACGGGCAATCACACACGATGTTGAAGGCTGGTACGGTGTCCGTGCTCAGACCGTCAACCGGGAGATTGGTGTCGATCCGGACACGCTTCCAGATTCCTATGGAATCGAAGTTTGGCGAAACACTGGTAAGAAGACCTATGACGGCCAGAACCAGATCGAACTGGATGGTCGCAGCAACGTGGTTGATGGTGTTTACCAGAAGTTCTCGACCGACGTGCCGACGAACCTGATGTTCGCGGCTTACGCGAGGAAGGCTGGCAGCAGCGACATCGAGGTCTACATCGACGGTGAGTATGTCGAGACGGTGACTCCGCCCACGGCTAACGGAAGACACGACATCCGCCAAGCCTACTTTTTACGAAATCGACGCTGGCGAGCACAGCATCCTGTTCAAGGAAGTGACCGGTCAGAACAACGGTTCCGGCGCGGTGATCGACAACGTGCGTCTGGTGTCTGACCACATGAAGGCTCACCTCGATTCGGCGGGTCGTCACACTCACAACTTCTTTGAACACGTTTCTCGCCTGTACGGCACTGACCTGATGGCCCCCGGTCAGAAGGAGTACGACGCGAAGGGCTTCGAGAAGGTCAGCGACACACTTTACCGTGGCAACAGTCCGATCACGGGTCTGCGTCCGGTGATTGAAGAGGGCGATCGATCGGGAGATTGCACGCAACCCCGCGTCTGGAAGGCGAAGCCCTGGAAGCGAAGATCGCGAACCGTCTGACGAACCTCAACGACTTTGAGAAGCTTCAGACGGTTTACGCAGGACAAGCTGATCGAGATGACGGGGATCGACTTCCGTGCGATGACCAAAGCGGAACGTGAGGCGACGATCAACCACCTGCTGCACTCACCGATTCCGTTCGGGAATATCGATGAAGTGCTGACTCCCGATACGAGGATCGACCTCGGTTACACGCACACGCTGGACAAGAACTGGACCCGCGTTGGTGACCTGGGTGACGGCGTTTGGAAAGTGTGGATCATCTCGAACAACAACAACGGTTCGCACACCGGCCACAACCTTGGCGAATTCAAAGTTCAGCTCTCACCAGGCCTGACCTCCCGCCGAAGCGAAGGCCGCCGCCAACGCGATGATCGTCAACACGAACAACAACAACCGCCTGAGTCTGGACGAAGCCGCCAAAGACATCCTCTACGGAGTCACCCCCGAGACTCGATCCCGTGAACCGGGATGCTCCCGTCAATGACGGCATCGTGAATGGTTCGTTTGAGGCGAATCCGGGCGAACGTGGCTCGGAGATCACTCACGATGTGGACGGTTGGTTCGGTGTTCGCGCTCAGACGGTGAATCAGGAAGATCGGTGTCGATCCGGATCAGCTTCCGAGTTCTGACGGTATCGAGCTCTGGCGAAACATCGGTAAGAAGACCTATGACGGCCAGAATCAGATCGAACTTGATGGTCGTGGGAACGTTGTTGACGGTGTTTACCAGAAGTTCTCGACCGACGTGCCGACGAACCTGATGTTCGCGGCTTACGCGAGGAAGGCTGGCAGCAGCGACATCGAGGTCTACATTGACGGTGATTATGTTGAGACGGTGACTCCGCCCACGGCGAACGGAAGACACGACATCCGCCAGGCCTACTTTTACGAAATCGATGCTGGCGAGCACAGCATCCTGTTCAAGGAAGTGACCGGTCAGAACAACGGTTCCGGCGCGGTGATCGACAACGTGCGTCTGGTGTCTGACCACATGAAGGCTCACCTCGATTCGGCGGGTCGTCACACTCACAACTTCTTTGAACACGTTTCTCGCCTGTACGGCACTGACCTGATGGCTCCGGGTCAGACGGAGTACGACGCGAAGGGCTTCGAGAAGGTCAGCGACACTCTTTACCGTGGGAACAGTCCAATCACGGGTCTGCGTCCGGTGATCGAAGAAGCGATCGATCGTGAGATTGCACGCAATCCTCGTCTTGAGGGCGAGGCCCTGGAAGCGAAGATCGCGAACCGTCTCACGAACCTCAACGACTTCGAGAAGCTGCAGACGGTGACGCAGGACAAGCTGATCGAGATGACGGGGATCGACTTCCGTGCGATGACCAAAGCGGAACGCGAAGCGACGATCAATCACCTGCTGCACTCACCGATCCCGTTCGGGAACATCGATGAAGTGCTGACTCCCGACACGAGGATCGACCTCGGTTACACGCACACTCTGGATAGGAACTGGACGCGGGTTGGTGACCTTGGTGACGGCGTTTGGAAAGTGTGGATCATCTCGAACAACAACAACGGTTCGCACACAGGCCACAACCTTGGCGAATTCAAAGTTCAGCTCGCACCAGGCCTGACTCCCGCCGAAGCGAAGGCCGCCGCCAACGCAATGATCGTCAACACGAACAACAACAACCGACTGAGTCTGGACGAAGCTGCCAAAGACATCCTCTACGGAGTCACCCCAAGACTCGATTCCGTGAACCGGGATGCTCCAGTCAATGAGGGAATCGTGAATGGTTCGTTTGAAGCTTTCAGTGCCGCAATCACGCCGACATCTAACGACGCTGACCTGGTTGCAAGTTCAAACAAGACTGGAGACGCTCAAGGGCCGAACGATGGTGCTGATGCCTCTGGTTCGACTGAGGCAACGGATTCCGCCTTCGTCGAAGTGACGCCGATTCTGACGAGTCTCGATTGCTGATTCTGCTCAACAATATGAGACCTTTCCTGCATTTCAGCGACGAGACCACTATCCGAATTTCATGGCAAACTCAGTAACTCCGTCCGAATGCGTGACGATGGCCCTGCGATCTGATCAGCAGCGTAGTGACGGAGTTTGTTCTGCTTCTTAACACGGAACGGAGCATGCAGATACGCAAGAGCCAGGCGTGAAACCTACTGAAAACGTGAACGAAACCGTTTTCGACTCTATAGACGCTGCAGAATCCGGTGCAGTTAGTGCAGGCGGAAGTGATGAAACTAGTGCTTCGTCATACTTTGATTTGCGGGTAGAGGGATTTGAGCTTGGTGCGTGCGTTGTCGATTGTGAATTGCCAATCGACACCTCGCTGCCTGTCGTTGCTGGCAGCGGACCAGGCATTCGTTTCTGTTCGAAGTTCGTCGATATCTACGATGCGGCGATCCTTCAGGCACTGACGCGTCATGGAGCTGAGTTCGTTCTCTGAGCCCTGTTCATGATTAAGGGGCAGCCAACTGCCGTGCTTTGGAGTGAAGCGAAAATCCAGGCGACGGACGAGCTCGCGAGCTTTGTCGGCGGGAAAGGCTTCGTAGAAAGCTCCCATGGTGTGCGTATTCAGATTGTCGCAGACCAGAATCACTTTTTGTGCATTCGCGTATCGCGTGCGGAGAAGTTCTTCCATCTCAACAGCCCAATCGACCTTGGTGCGTTGCTTGCGAACATGCACCGTGCGCCAGCCGGAAAGTGGTTCGGTGAACATGAAAATGCTGGCGGTTGCGTTCGTATTCGTAGTCAACACGGCGTGGATGCTGTCTACTGGCAGCGATCGGGACGCGAGTTTCCTTAAGCAATTGCACCGGTTGCTCGTCCATACAGAGCACTGGAAAGTCTGCATCGTAAGGCAGGGCGTACGTGTCCAGCACGTTTTCCATACAAGCAACGAACTCGCTGTTCGCTTCCGGTGGAATGACCCAGTACTGAATTTTCCGTCGCGTCATGCCGTTTTTTTCAGCGTCTGGCGAACGGTCTCGTGACTCACCGATTCGACGATGCTCAGTTCCACGACTTTCTCGGCGAGCAAACGCAGAGTCCAGTTGGCAAAACCTTTGGGCGGGTTTACCCAGACGCAGAGCAATCACTTTCGCTTCCTGCTCACCATCAAAGAGCTTCTCGTGTGGCGGCGTTTCGCGTGGCTTTCCATTCAAAGCAATTTCGAAACCTTCCGTCACCAGCCGCTGCCGAATGTTCTCTACCGTATTAATTCGACAACCAAAGGCCTCCGCGATTCTGCGGTCCGTCCAGCACGGACCATCAGCATCGGCTTTCAAGAGCACTTGTGCCCGCCGCACTTTCTGCGATGACCCGCTCAACTTCTTCACCACGCTCAGAAGCGTTTCCCGTTCGTTATCTGCCAAACGAACCACATATTTCTTCTGCATAGCAACCCTCCATGGTTGCCAGACTTGTCTCAAAATCAACAGTACCGGGGAACCCCAATTCCAAAGACTGACGAAGCACTAGGGCAAATTCTCACGGGTATTGCTGAAGTTCAGAAGTCGCCAAGCAACTCTTCACCGTTGATAGTGCCAAGGGCTCGCCAGATTGACAGTTCGACGGTGTCGCCGACTGATCGTGATGAGCCGTCAGCCAGCAGGATGTTGACTGAGCCAATGTGGTGGCTGCGTGACGTGATGGCAGCGTACGTTGGGCTGCCGGTCACTCCGTTACGGCCTTCCTGCCAGGAGTTGTAGTCGGCGTCGACGGTCTTGCCGCCGACGGAATATCCAACGAATGAATTTGGAGTCAGCGTGACCGTGACTCCGGTGTGGTGGACTCGCCCATCCGGCCACTCTGTATGCCCCGTTCCTTTGTATTGAGCACCACTCGCGACGGCAGCTTCAACATCGGCGATCGTGGCGGGAATCGTCGTGGAAGCCGGCCCGCCGTTGCGTGTGTAGTCGGTCCATGCTTTGACCTCAGCCGCCGCCAGAGTGTTGCTCTTCCCGTCCGTGATGGACGAATCTCGCCGGCGACTGTTGGGATAAAACGTGCCATCGCCGGTGGCTCCGGTCGTCGGATCAAACACGAACCATGTGCCATAGTTGAAACCGTAGGTCGTGGGGTAAAGGATCGGCCGCCCGGAGCCGGGATCACGTGCGATGTCACTCTTCGGATCACTCGGGCAGGCGAATGTGTCGATCTTGATTCCGCTGATCGGCAGCTGCGAATCCCACGCCTGGCTGAGGTCGATTTCGTTGGCCAGATTGGATTCTGAAATGAAGGGCAGAATGCGACCGTGGACGCCCCATGACGTGTTGTTGCCCGTCGTTCCGACAGACAAATCGATCGTCGCTCCGGGCGGCATGACGCTGTGTGTGTCGAGATAATTGTGCAGGGCGACACCAAGCTGCTTCATATTGTTTTTGCACTGGCTAAGTCTTGCAGCCTCGCGAGCCTGCTGCACGGCTGGCAGCAGCAGTGCCACAAGAATCGCGATGATCGCAATCACGACGAGCAGTTCGATCAGTGTGAAACCAGTCCGCTTCCGCATCAAAACTCTCCGTGGGGATACCGTCTGTGGTCGCAACGACTCGAATTCACAGCGGATAGATTTCGCAATGAATGAGTTTTCAGCCGTCCTCGGCAATACGATCGCCGATCATAGATACATCAAAAAAGGGCCGGGAACCTTTTCCCGGAACTCGCGACGTCACCGAAACGACGACGCCCGGTCCATTCGCTCCGGGAAAAGGTTCTCAGCCCTTGATGCCGATGCGACTAGAACAAGAAAGCTAATTTGTTCAGAATCGAATCTGGCTGAATCGTACGGACAAATGCTCGCCACCACCGACTAATTGTTCGCCGCTTGAACAAATGATGCGTACTTACCGGACGAGCTGAGCATCGCGCCGGAAGTCATAAAATGGCCGAATTGACAGCTCGCATCACAGATCGAAGAGTAAGGGCAACAGCGCCGATATCGAAGGATTCCGCCTGTGAATCAACGGAGTTCTCTTAAACCGGTACCGTGTGACAGCCAACTGACGGCGCCCAGACGCTGGGCACTGATACGATGTTCGAAAAAGTTTACAAACTTCTGACAAACTTCTGACGGTGGCCTGACCACTCACCGGCCGACATAGAGTGAAATACTCGCCGTACCGCGTCGGTCGGGAGCCTTCCGACGTTGACTGCCATCTTCCCGGCCTTACATGGCCGGTGAAGTGTGTCCCAGAAATCCCGGAGGCGTGTCATGAGACGAATCGGTAAGACTATTGCAGCAGCGGTCGCGTTGAGTACGTGCTTGTCGGCACCGACGAAGGCGAGTCAGGTCGCCCTGAGTGTGGCGATGTCGAATCCCGTTCTGAAGTCAGACGAGAAACAGACGGCATTTCTTAAGGTTGGACTCAACGGATTCAAGATGCCGGTCACGAGTCGGCGAGTTCCCGTAAACGTCGCGTTGGTCCTCGACAAGTCCGGTTCAATGAAAGGACGAAAGATTGCCGAAGCGAAGCAAGCTGCTATTCAGGCCGTCCGACGACTGAACGCTGACGACATCGTCTCCGTGGTTGTGTACGACTCAACGGTCGAAGTACTCGTGCCCTCGACGAAGCTGACTGATAAGGATGCTGTCTGCAGGAAGATTTCTCAGGTACAGCCCGGCGGGCGGACAGCTCTCTTCGCAGGCGTCAGCAAAGCGGCAGCCGAGTTACGCAAATTTATAGATCGAGACCACGTTAACCGAATCGTTCTGCTGTCGGACGGGATGGCAAACATTGGCCCGAGCGCTCCGAGTGAACTTGGATCGCTGGGAGCATCGCTCAAGAAAGAGAACATCTCTGTGACAGCGATGGGCCTGGGACTCGACTATAACGAAGACCTGATGGTCAACCTTGCGAGTAACAGTGGCGGTAATCACGTTTTCATCGAAGATGAGACTCAAATCGCCGCTTTATTCAACAAGGAATTCAATACCGTTCTGTCAGTGGTTGCGCAGGAAGTTTCGATCACGATTGAAGTGGCTAAGGGAGTTCGTCCGGTGCGAGTATTCGGCAACCAGGCGGAGATCAATGGCCAGAAAGTCGTTGCCACATTAACGCAGCTCTACAGTGAGCAGGAAAAGTTTTTGGTGCTTGAGGTCGACGTCCCGGCATCTCCCGAAGGCAAGCCGCTGGATATCGCTCAGGTCAACGTTGACTATGACAACATGCTGACCCGAGCATCCGACCGACTCACCGGAAAGGCCAGTGTCAACTTCAGCAGCTCGGATAAAGTCATTGCATCGTGCGTCAACAACGAAGTGCTTGAAGCTGGCGTTTTGCTGTTTGCAAACGAGCGAAACAAAGCAGCCACGATTCTAAGGGACAAAGGCGACATCAAGGCTGCTCGGCGAATGCTTCTTCAAAATGCCGATTACCTGAAAAGGTACGCGGCTGACCTCGGCTCACTTCAACTTGACGCCGCATGTAACTTGAACACGATCCAATCGAGAAACCTGGAGGACGTTCGGTGGACTCGATTCCGGAAAGGGATGGTCCTGGAGCAGTATCGGGCCGACACACAACAGACCTACGGCGCAGTTGATCTGAAACCTTCGAATCAGTATCCCGGAACGCCTCAGTCAGCGAGTCCACAACCGGCTCAGAAGAAGTCGACCAGGAAATAAGCAACTCTCAAAGCTACTATGTATTCGGCAGTGCGAGCGAATCAGTTCGCGCTGCCGTTTTCGTGTGTAAGGCTCAACTTGAGCACCAGTTGAAAGCCAGAAAAACTGCGAGTCAGACCGCTCATACTTTTGATACTGATTGTCGTCCTGCCGCTGGCCGGGCTGACGTGGCTTGGCATGCGCGTCGCGCGGGACGACGAAGCAAGCCTGCAGCGAAAATTCGAGGATGTTTTCGCGATTCAGATTCGTGACATTGACCGAATCATCAGTCGACATTTCGAAACGCTTTCGAGCGAGCTGAGCGCGACGGCACGGAAAGTCGAAGATCACCCTGACGATATCCGAGCACTCCTTCGTGAATCGCCACAAGTTCGGCAGATCATCATTGTTGATACCACGGGAGCAGTCCTGCACCCAGATCCGGCTACGGAGTTAAATCTCAGCGAACGAGAATTCCTGCACGAAGCTCAAGAACTCATTCGAGATCGAGATCTGATTCACGCATGGCGAGCTGACTCGGACCACAGTCAACGACTTCCGGCTGCTAAGACGGATAAGGAAAAATCTGCGGCGAGTAATCTCCCGAGTGCATCCGAAGGGTGGCACGTCTGGTATTGGGGCCGCGGCGTTCACCTGATCTTCTGGCAGCGCCGAGCGGATGGGAACGTCGTCGGCCTGCTTGTCGAACGAGGTCGCTGGATGGCAGACCTGATTGCCGCATTGCCCGAAACAGTCGACCAGCAGCACGAGGAAATCCCTGTCGGCTCAACGTCTCGGTTTCGCCTGGTCGATTCGATGGGAGATTCTGTGTACGAATGGGGTGAGTACGAACCGCCGGAAGAGTCCGCTCCCCTGGTCGAATCTGCTGTGTCTGCACCGCTTGCTTCCTGGCGTCTTCAAGCTGTTGTGCCCGAAAACCTGATCGCAGTACAGAGCAGCGGAATCCTGTTTCAACTGGTCACGGGGATCGTCGCAGCCACTGTCGCTCTGTCAGTACTCGCTACGTTTTTCTGGCGTGAATACTCCCGCGAAGTACGGCAGGCATCGCAACGCGTCAGCTTTGTTAATCAAGTGTCGCACGAACTGAAAACGCCGCTCACAAACATCCGGATGTATGCTGATCTACTTGCCGACGATCTTGACAATCTTGACGACGGTTCTGGCGACAAAGCGTCCGACCGGCTACGTGTCATCGTGTCCGAGAGTCAGCGTCTTAGCAGGTTAATCAGTAACGTTCTGACATTCGGCCGTCAGCAACGTGAAGCTCTGGTGCTGCGCTACCGTCAAGCATCTGTGGACGAGTTAGTGCGGCGGGTTGTCGAACAGTTCTCACCAACTCTGGAGCGGCTGGGAATCACAACCGAACTGACACTCAATGCAGCACAGCCGGTCTCTCTCGACGACGATGCCATCGAGCAAATCCTCGTCAACCTGATCAGCAACGTCGAGAAATACGCGGCCGACGGCGGCGTGCTGAAAATTTCATCGAGCCTTACAACTACGTCGGTCACTATCAACGTTGCGGATGACGGACCGGGCATCCCGATCGCAATGCAGCATGCAATCTTCGAACCATTCGTCCGCGTTTCGAGCCGTCTTGAAGACGCGGCGGGAACAGGTATCGGACTAAGCATTGCGCGCGACCTTGCACGACTTCACGGTGGCGACCTTCGCATAGCCGACTCCGCCACAGGAGCCAGCTTCAGTGTGGAACTACGGACTTCAGAAGAGGATCGTAAGTGATGAAAGTCCTACTGGCCGAAGACGACGAACTGACACGACACGGCCTCGCAGAAGTACTCGCTTCTGAAGGCTACCAGGTTGTCCAAGCTTCTGACGGCGCTGCCGCTTTGGAGCATTTCGCGGCAGAAGTTCCAGACTTCGTCTGCCTGGACATCATGATGCCCGAACGCAGCGGCTACGACGTCTGTCGGTCGATCAGATCGACACACCCGGACATTCCCATCATTTTTATCAGTGCCAAGTCTGAAGAGATCGACAAGGTCGTTGGCTTCGAACTTGGAGCCGACGACTTCATCGTGAAACCGTTCGGCGTCAGGGAAGTCGTGGCGAGAATCCGTGCGGTGACGCGAAGGTGCCATGTCGCTCGCGGCGATAACCCGGCCGCTTCATTCACAATGGGTGACCTCGAAATCTTTCCAGCAGAACTTCGAGCGACTCGCGAAAAACAGACCATCGAGTTAAGTCTACGTGACGTGCAGATTCTCGAACTGCTGCACCGAAACGCCGGCCGAGTTCTCGATCGAAATACCATTTTCAATCACTCATGGGGCGAAGACTACTTCCCCAACAGCCGGACGCTCGACCAGCATATTTCGCAACTCCGCAAGCGAATCGAGGTCGATCCAAAGTCGCCGCGAATCATCCGCACGGTGCACGGTGCAGGATACCGCTTTGAGCACGGAGCCGACGGCGAATCAAAAAACGAACAATGATCGTCGCGACACAGTGGCTGTCGTTCGCCGGTGATGTTTTTCGTGCTCGACTATTCTGCGCCCACCGCCGAATGGAAACGCAACGCTCTTCCTGGCTTATTGCCAGTGTGGTCGGTGTCTTTCAGTACGAACTGACCATTGACGATAACGTGCTGAATTCCTTTGTTGTATTGAAATGGCACGGTGTAAGTCGCCTGGTCAAGCACCGTTGCAGGATCGAAGACAGTCACGTCTGCCGCCATGCCGACTCGAAGAATTCCTCGATCGTGCAATCCCACCTTCGCCGCATTGAGCGATGTTATCTTTCGGACGGCATCCTCCAGACGGAGCAGACCTAATTCACGAACGTAGACGCCCAGCACTCGTGGAAACGTTCCGAAGTTACGCGGATGCGGATTGCCGATTCGGAGCGGCCCTTCGACGGCATAAGCGGAGCCGTCCGAACCTACCGAGCACCACGGCTGCAGCAGAGCGAGGTTCATGTCATCTTCTGTGTGGTGAGCAAAAACGGTGCTGACCGAGCCACCTTCTTCAAGCAGCAGATCGAACAATTCGTCAAGCAGGTCGGCGTCCTTCCGTCCCTTCGTTCGAAAATCCATCACCCGGTCCATCGTCAGGCCGCGGAACGAAGTGTTCGCGCTGACAAGCATTCGACTCCAGTCTCGACCGACGGCGGTGTAATGGTTGTACCAGCCGGTGACGCCGTTCTCGATATCGCGTTTCAGTCGGGATCGAGTGTCTTGATCACGCAGCCGTTCCAACAGTTTCTGCCGTCCTCCCTCGTGTGCCCACGGAGGAATTATGCTGACAAGATTGTTATTGCCTCGCGTGTACGGATAGACGTTCGCCTGAATGTTGAGTCCTTCGGTTCTTGCGTCTTCAATCAGCTTGACGACTTCGTCCATCCGTCCCCAGAATTTCTGGTCTGCGATCTTTAAATGGATGATGTCAACGGGCACTCCGCTGCGGCGTCCAACTTCAATTGCCTCGCGAACTGATGCGAAAATACCGTCGCCTTCGTTGCGAATGTGCGACGAATAGATCCCGCCATGTTTGGCGACGACGGTGCATAAATCGGCCAGTTGGCTGGTTGTTGCCAGGGAACCGGGCGGCATCATTACTTGACTCGAAAGCCCCAACGCTCCGTCCTGCATGGCCTCGTCGAGAAGTAGCTTCATCGCCTGTATGTGCTCAGGCGTCGGAGCATCAAACGATTCCCCCATCACCGAGCGCCACAAATTGTTCAATCCGACATACGAGGCGACGTTGACCGAGACACCAGCTTCATCGATCACGTCGAAATACCCTCCGAGTGTCGACCAGGACTTCGTCTTGCCATTGACGGTAAACTCCCTGGGAGACAATTGGTTCTTTCTTGGGCCTGCCGAGTTGCCTTCACCAAGGATTTCAGTGGTGACACCCTGTCGGATTTTGCTCTGGGCGTGCCCGTCCTGCAGCAGCTTCAAATCAGAATGCGAATGAATGTCGATGAACCCTGGGGCCACCACCAGGTCTGTGGCATCGATTTCGACGTCGCCTTTTCCGGCAACCTGCCCCAGTTTCGTAATGTGACCATTGGTAATGGCAACGTCTCCACGGAACCAGGGATTGCCCGTTCCGTCAACGATCCGACCGTGACGAATCACGATGTCAAATTCAGCCGCGATCGCGGTCGAGCCAGCGCCGGCAAACAGCCCAATTCCAAGAAGTATCAAGCAGGGGCGAATCATCATCGGCACAACTTCGGGAAAGAGATCGCCGAGCCCCAATTTCAAAAGGAAGCCGGCTGTGTTGGAACGGTTGTCGAATCCACAAACGTCTGCTGCCACAGTTCAAGAATGAGCAGGTTCCACAGACGGTAGCTGTGATCCCACTTCGCTGTCACGTGTTCGTCGACAAGTTTTCGCACGGCCTCGGGGCGGAACCATCCTCGATCCAGCGACTTTTGATCCAGCAGCACATCAAACAGCAGCGGCTTCAGTTCATTCCGAAACCAACTATCGAGCGGAACTCCGAAACCCATCTTAGGGCGGTTCTGGATTGATGCCGGCAGCAAGTCGCCAAACGTGTCGAGCAGAATCTGCTTTCCCTGTTTACCTTTTCGTTTGAATTTAAGCGGCATCCAGGCAGCAAGTTCAGCGACGTTGTGATCGAGAAATGGGCTACGACATTCCAGGCCGTACGCCATGCTGGCGATGTCAACTTTGGCAAGAATATCACACGGCAAATAGGTCATGACGTCGGCGCACGTGGTTTGAGACACAAAGTCGCGAGACGGACATTCGGCGTACGCGAACTGAAGAAACGAAGCAGCGTCGGCATCGCCGAGCCGTTCCAGCATGCTGTCGGAATAGATTTCACGGCGGCGCGAATGATCGAAAATGTTGATCCAGTTGAGGTATCGTCGTTGCGGCTCTTCGCCAAGTGCATCCAGGAAACGTTTCAGCCTTCGCCTGAATGACTTTTGCTCGACAGACGCCGGAATGCGTTGCCAAACGCCAGAAGAAAACAACGAGCGGAAGGGCTTCGGCAGACAATCGAAGAAGCCTGCCAGCTTCACCGCGCGGGTAACGGTCATAACCGGCGAAGAGTTCATCGGCTCCGTCGCCGGACAACGCCACGGTGACAAATTCTCTCGTCATTTCTGAGAGGTACATCATCGGAATCGCCGAGCTGTCTGACAGCGGCTCATCGTAATGCCAGATCAATTTCGGCAGAATACTCAATGCGGACGGCTCGACGACCTTTTCATGGTGGATCGTGCCGAGGTGTTCCGCGGCCTCCCGTGCAAATGTACGCTCGTCAAACTTGGCGACCGGAAACCCGATCGAAAACGAATGCACCGGCTGGTCGGACAGTTCCTGCATCAGTCCGGTGATAATTGTCGAGTCGATGCCGCCGGAAAGGAAAGCTCCCAGTGGAACATCGCTCCGCATGCGAAGCCGCACTGCTTCGGTAAGACTGTCTCGAAGCTCAGTCTCTACCTCTTTTTGTGTAGCCGCATCTGACCGAACCTTGCCTGCAGAATTAGAAGTTCCAGGTTCGTAGGGCGAAGTCCAGTATCGACGAACAGTCAGTTCGCCATTTTCGTAAGTTGCAAGATGCGCCGGTGCCATTTTTGAATAGCCATTCAGAATCGACGTCGTGTGCGGCACGTACTGATAGGTGAGATAATGATCGATGGCGATCGGGTTAATCTCGCGGCGGGCATCTTTAAGCTGGAGCAACCCCTTCAGTTCGCTCGCGAACTCAACCCGTCCTGAATGATGTCGGTAGACCAGAGGTTTCTGCCCAAGCCGATCACGGGCCAGTAGAAGCCTCGACTTACGAGCGTCCCAGATCGCGAACGCAAACATGCCTCGAAGCTGCAATACGCAATCGTCGCCAAACTCTTCATAGAGATGGACAATGACTTCGGTATCGCTTTCGGTGTCGAAGCGATGGCCTCGTGATTTCAGGTCCGCGCGGAGTTCTCGGTAGTTATAGATTTCACCGTTCAGAGCGATCCAGACTGTGCCGTCTTCATTACTGATCGGCTGCCGTCCGCCGGCCAGGTCGATGATCGAAAGCCGACGATGCCCCAGAATTGCGCCTCGATCCGACGCAGCAACTCCAGAATCCGCCGCTCCGTTCAGCAGTCCAACGCCTGAATGGTAAATGCCAGAATCGTCAGGGCCGCGATGCGCCAGCACGTCGACCATTCGCCGCACCTCGGCGATGTCGGGAAGTCGCTCAGGATGATGCCAGCTTAGACCCGCAATTCCGCACATGAATCTGCTCGGTCGTTGGTTAGCTGGTGAATGCCGCCGCTCTGCAGCGCGACGGGAAGGAATGAGTCGAGTTTAGTAGAGGGCGACGCGAGGCACCACATCTCAGCAAAACGATCTCGCCAAGCGATTACTTTCGGAACGCCTCTCCAAGTTGCGTCTTCAGATCGTTGATCGTCAGCCCGTTCGAGATGACTCGGCCATCTCGTCCAACGAGGAAGATCGTCGGCACAGAGACCAGACCGAATTTCTGAGCAAGAGGAGCGTCCAGTCCGCCAGGCTGAAAGATGTTTGGCCACGCAATCCGATTTTCTTTCGCGAACTTCGTGACGTCGGTCGGTTGCTGATCAAGGTTCACTCCGACAATTTCGAAGCCACGGTCTCCGTATTGTTCGTACAAGCCTCTGAGCACCGGCACGTCCGCCACGAACTGAGTCGACCACGTCGCCCAGAACACAACGGCAACGACTCGGCCCTTCAGATTCGTGACGTTGATTGTTCGCCCGGTTGGATCGGGGCCACTCAATGTCAACGACTTACCACGCAAACCCATTCTCTGAAGCGCCCCCCGCAGCACGCACCGCTTGAGGAGACTGACCATGCTTGCTGACAAGTTGCCCATACCACTGTTTAGCATCGGCAGCGTTCGCTGCAAACTCGGCATTCAAAGCGAGCTGAAGAATCGCATCGGGGGCGTCGTCAGCCTTTGGATGTTTTGACACAAACGTTTTGAGATTGGTCAGCCAAGCCGTCTGAATCTTTTGCTGCTGTTCAGTGTTGGATGCTTTACCGATATCAGAACTGTAGCTGGCAAAGAGCTGCCGATACTCGGCGTAAGCGACCAGGTTGGAATCAGGTGTTTTCTGCTTGAGGCTGCCCAGCAATTGGTTGAGCCGAACGCCGGATGGCTTGTCTCCGGCCTGCAACGCTGACGTCAAACTGTTGATCAGTTGTTTCGTCCAGGTTTCTGTTTCCTGTCCCGGTCGAGACGCCTTAACAATTTGCTCGATGATCGCCGTTCGGCGTCGGAGGTACTCAATCAACTGAGCCGGTTTGGCGTTCTGCGGCGGAGCTTTCTCGTCAATTGTCTGAAGTTGAGTGATCAGAGTTTGCATCTCTGGCGTCAGTTCCTGACCGGCTGAAGCGCCAACCGGGTTCGCAGGTTGCATCAGAATTCCGCCGACCTGGACCTGGATCGAATCCCCCTCAGCTGGCCGTGGCACTTGAGTCAGCTTCCAGACATTGCCGACCCTGATCATCTCGCCAAGTTGCACGAAGCCGTGCTTCCCTGCCGTTTCAACAATGGCCATCGCTCCTTCATAGACGATCAGGTCCTCAGCCGCTTTGCCATCATCTTTGGGGATGACACCTGGCATTGCTCCATCGAAACGATTCCATTTCGAATTGCTGGAAAGCGTCCGCGACTTGGCAAGCACTGTTCGCATCGCCGCAGCAGGTTCCTGGACCTTCCGCAGAATTTGGCCAGAGAACTCCGGTATCAAGCCGAGCTTCTGCAGATCGTCGGACGTCACCAGAACGGACGCAAGCAGCGTCGCGTCGTTGGCAACCATCGCAGAGATCGCCACCCGCGAAGCCTCTTCGGCGGACAGAACTATCCACTTTTCGATGCGGCCATCTTCGTTCTTGTCGATGCCCCAGCGGGATCCATGCGTGTTGAGCCAGCGCGACTGGTCCGGCTTGTTATTAACGTTTGTGTCGATGTCGCGATAAACCTCGATCCCGTTTTTGTAGTAGCGCCACTGGTCGATGTAGCGGTCTTTGTTAGTGTCGACAAAGCGACGCAGAATCAGACCGTTTGGATCAAACACAGCGAAGCCGGATGTAAGTTCGTTCCGCTCCAGCTCAACCTTGCATCTGGCGACATCAGCCTTGGCAGGACTGTCGTATTCAATGTCTTTTTGAGCGGGGCGATACTGCAAAGCGAACTCGGGAGTCGGCGTCTGCGCGAAAAGCGATCCGCATGGAATCGACAAAGCGAGGGTCAGGATGGCGAACGAACGACGCGTCAGCATCGGGAAACTCCGTTTTCCGAATGAATTCACAAAAAGCCCGATGCGCCGTTTGGCGACCGTAGTTATTCGTGATTGAATTTTTGAGCTAAACAGCCAGCGACTGGCTCGGACAGAAAGTGGCAGGCCCACGCGTCCAAAACGGTGAACCACAGGCATCCTGCTCCAAACCGCCGTGCTGAGTGCGGTCGGACTTTCAAGCCCCATTTAAAACCAGCACACGGCAGTGTATCGCAAGCGTTTCGACCGAGTCACGACCAGTTCGCCAGACCGAGACGTCGGACAATTGGCTGTTTCTCTGACTTTTCGAGTTGATTCGACAGTCGCAATCGCGTTCAGAATGTTCGGCACTGCGGACAAATCCGCCGCCAGCCTGTCCACAACTCCGGCCTGAGTCGAGGAATTCCACATGCACCACATTCTTGCTCTGATGCTGATCACGTCGAGCTTGTCACCCGCCCCAGTCACTCCGACGGTCGAAAAAGATGCCGAGCATCCAGCTCTGGCGGCCACATCGGAAACTCCGCGTGCCAAAGTTCGAATGCTGACGTCCAGAGAACGAATTCTGAAGCGCCGACAGGCAGTGAGAGAATCGCGAGCGAACGTGCTCCGCGGCGGGCAGCAACAGTCGATGGACAGTCTGATCTCACTGATTCAGTCAAACGTCGCCCCCGACTGCTGGGAATTCGGCGGTACAGGGTTTTCCAGCGGAAGCGGAGCCGTAAATGGCTCAAGCAATAGCCTGCAGAACGCAGAAAACCTCGCCGAGCTGATTCAGCAAACGGCTCGTCCCTTGTCTTGGGAGATCAACGGCGGCAACGGTTCGATCAGTATTTTTTCGAACTGACGCCACATGAAACACGAGTTTGCAGACTTCCTGCCCCGTGTCTCAAAAATGTCCCCGAATCACCCCCAAAGTTGCCTGGACTGACAAGCCAGGTGTTCGCTACGATTCCGCCGCTCCACGCTGCCCGGTGGTGTAATCGGTAACACTGCAGGTTTTGATCCTGCCATTCCAGGTTCAAGTCCTGGCCGGGTAACTTTTGCTCACTGCATCGCGACGCAAACTACTGAATTCCCCGGCAATTGTCGGGGTTTCTTTTTGCGCGGTGTTCACTATCTGCGAGGCATCTCGAGCCGTTTCGTACGACTGCTGCACCGGATTCTGCAGCGCTGGCGCTGTACCTGATTCGGGACCTTCAACAGCTCTCGCGAAATGGGCGTCGGTCACCTGAAGATAGTGCTTCGCGGCGATCGATTGAGAGTTTACGATTCACGCGCAAACTACGTGCATGGGATATTCTTCCGCCAGCTCCGTCTCGCGTGGACTCCGCAGGTTCTGAAACAGCTTCGGACACGGTTCCAGCCCAGCCCGTCGAACAATCCGTTTTCCTTCCGTGCCGAGATGCTGAGTCGCCTTTTGGTACTGAGTAATCACGGGATCGGACAGCGGCGTTTCCAGCCCTAGCAAGTCAACTCCAAACTTAGTTTCGCGGTCGTCATCACTGCCGAATTGTAGCGTCAGCTCTCTTGTCGCTTGGAATTACGGTTGATCCAGAACAGCTCTGCCCAGTTGGGAAACTGCTGCCGAACATGTCGTTGATTGGCACGTCCGACCGAATATCTACCAATTGTGAATCACCGAACTGTAGCTTCAAAATCGACAGCTCCCCAACGGGCAGATTGTTGGAAGACGCTCCGTGATCAAGTTCAAAACCGAACTCCATATTCCGCTCGCACGAAGTCCTGATACCAGATTTCGCCTGTCAAAGCGCGCCCGTAGCCGACATAGAAGGTGTTACTTGCCGTGTTCCATCTTAAGCCAAGCTTCAGATTGACAATGGTGTCATTTGTAGCGTCCCGCAACGTACCTTCCGGTGATAGTTTCAGGCCGCCGCCAACCGTCCAGCCGACAACTTCCACGACGGCGGCCAATCGGCTGCCGGCGGAATAAGAGCGGTAGATCGCGTCTTCAGCTACTTCGGGACTCTGATACTCGTCGTGCTTCTGCGGTGCCCGAAAACCATTTTGCGTGTATGTGGCGGGTATACTTCTGTACGACGTATATCCCGGTTGAAGCGAGTAGCGGCCCGACTGAAACGGGGTTGTGCTCTGGTGCGTCGGGTACGGAGAGTTCTGCGCCCGGATCACACCTGTATCGCGAAAGAGGTCGTAGCTGAATCCAATTCCGTAGCGAGTCACAGTGCCGGAGTAGTCGACTTCCAATGCAGCTGGACCGAGCAGAAGTCCACCGTTCGTTGTGCTGTTCTGTTTTGAACTATCAAACGGAATCCATGTCTTGAAGTCACCGAACACAGAAACGCCGTCGAAATTCTGCTGAAACAGAAAACCGGGTTCCAGTGAAAAGTGTTCGGTCCCCAGTCCTCGAACTCCATCGCCGCTCGGAAAATAGCTTCGCAATTGAAAGGTCAACCAACGATCAGCGTCGTCGATCAGAGCGTATTTGAAGCCAGCCCGAACATCACCTAGCCCAGCTGCATTCGCATTCGCTTCTGGATTGATAAAACGAAATGGTACCTCAACGAATCCTGAGAATCTGGAGCTGAATGTATACTCGAGATAGGCTTCCACTTCCTGATAATCGAGGCCGGTCTCCTGCAATGGCGGTCCAGGTCCATTGCCATTCGTGAAACATCCGCACTTTGCATAGAAAAACTCTGCGCGATCCGGGAATGGATTGTCATACCCTGCGTCGAATCTGAACCGCAGCTGATTCCGGACAATGGCACCGTCAATATATCCGGCGTCCGACGTGCCCAACTCCTGGCCGACTGCCGGCTGAATGGCAACGTGCGAAAGAGCCGCGACTGCAAAGGCAAAGACCAGGAACCAACGCTGATCGATACCCAGTGGGCCAGAAGGAGGAGGCCATCGCAGTCGATTCTCTATTGCGAAACGCATTCCCTTGCCCTGGATGATTTGGTGATCAGCGTTTCGTCGGCCGGACAGGTCTGGTTTTCCGTGGCCGCTCCGCAGTGAGCGGGAGACAGTTACTCGAATCGGAGAATTCGGGTCAATATGAATGCGAACCCAGCTTCTTTAAATCTCCTAAACACTTCTTAGCGTTATTGCTGTGCTCGTGAATCAAACAGAGCGTGCATCTTCTGATACTTGTCAGAGAGTTCCTGTCCCAAGCTCTCGTCCAGGCCGATTCGCATGAGCTCAGCAGCGCGCTGATAGCGAGGCACTCCGCAGGACAGCTCCGCCAGCTGTTCGATCGTCTTTAGTGCCTCATCGTGCTTGCCTAGTTTCTGGTAGTGTTCGCAAATATTACATCGGATCATGGCGAGTTTCTCAGTCGCGATGGCGTCATCGTGATTTTGTTCCCACACGGTTTCCAGTACTTCCGCCGCATTCTCCCACTCGGCAAGGGCTCCTTCGGCCTGTTGCCGGGAAGCTAGATAGGCCCGTGTGTTGTAAAAGTTGGCGAGTTCAACCCGTACTTCGCGCGTTCCAACGTTTAAAGCCTCGCAGAAGGCTACTGCGTCGTTAATTTCCCCGCTCGCCATTTCCAGATGGTGCTGCTTCTCACCGTCGTCTAACAACTGATCAAGCCCCGTCAGCAGCGCGACGGCAAGGTTATTGCGATATTTGGCGAGATCCAGACCGTCGTGCATCGATGCGTGCAAGCCAGGACGGCGCCCCTTCCCTGGAGCGATTGTCAACGTGGCGATCGCTCCCCGGAAGGCCGCCGTCGCGTCATCCAGAAAGTCTTTGTTCTGTTCCGCCATGTAGCGTTCCCGCAAAAGTACGCCCCGATTAAGAAGAACCTTTGCCAGCAACACACGACTTTCGCGCAGTTGAGCAGTTGTTTGAGGCGGCTCGGCCGAAACCCGTGTCAAGAGTTGCTCTGCCGCTTCATAATCCTTGCGGGATTTGTTCCACTCACGTTTGTTTTTGCGAATGATGCCGCGATTCATGTGGCTGCGGCCGAGGTCGATCTGATACTGGATTCGGTTCTCGTCCGATGCTTCCAAAGCAAGTGCTGTTTGAATTGCAATCGCTTCGTCGTACTGTCGCTCTGCTTCGTTGGTGCGACTTTGATCTGCAAAGGTGCGCAGCAACTCACCAAGCCACATGTAGCTGCGGGCCAGTTGTTGCCGATAGCGGACATCGTCCGGAAATTCTTCGCTCAGCTTTTTGAATTGCGCGACGGCCGTCTTATAGGCGATTTCTGATTTATCGGGTGCGACTCCTGTTCCCAGGAGACGGTAAATCTCACCGACTTGGAAGTTTGCCATGGCTGTCTGAAACCGAGCGTCTGAATGATCGGTATCGCTTGTCGCGCCAATTTTCTCGTAGAGCAATAGTGCCTTTTCAAGCAGGGCTGCTCGAACGCCTTCCATCTGCGGCACGTTTTTAAGTGATTCGGCTCCGACCTCAAGAAGCATGTCAGACACCGCCTCGTTGGCGAATTCGAAACGATCGTCTGCGATGCCCTTCTGTCGTAATGCGTCGACTGCACTCGCAACAGCTTTCTTTTCGTTCGATTCAGCGAGTCCCCTTTGCCGAACGGCCTTGTTCGCATTTTCATTTGCGAGGCCTTCCTGTCGACTGGCTTCTTTGGCATTAGCTGTCGCAATTATTTCCTGCTTGATGGCCTCTTCACGTTCCATGCACGCCCAACCGGCCAGACCAGACATCATTATCAGTGCGGCGACCGTGCCGATTGCCATCATCCGCCGCATTCTCGCGCGAGCCGCCGTCTGTTCCTGTAACTGGCGTTCACGAGCGAGGACTGAATTTCGCGTCTCAAGCAATTCGTCATAGAGCTTACAGTGCTTCGGCTCATCACGATCGAGTAGTGACATTCCGAGATCCAGATCTCCTTTGGCCTGAGCACAACGGGCAAACGCAAGGCACGTATTTGATTGTCCGTTGAATGCGTTGCGATTGTCTGGCCACATCGTGATGGCCTGTTCAAACCCGAATCGTGCTCGTGAGAAATCATCGTAGTTTTGAGTCTGAGTAGCTTTCTCAAGATCCTCAGTCGCTCGGACAGCGAGATCGATGCTCTCTTCATGAACCTGGAACTCCAGCACGGCCGCTTTCAGTTCTTTAGCCGTCTGGTATCGCTCATTACGATGAAGCGCCAGAGTTTTTCCGCAGATGGCGTCAAGTTCTTCGGGGATTGTTTCATCAACAGAACGAACTCGTCGTGCTTCTTCAGTCGCAATGTGGTGCAACATAACCACAATTGGTGACTGCGACATGGCTGAGTCTACTCGTGTCGATGAATCTCCAGTTGGAAGATCTGGCGTGTGTGTCTTGTGTGGAGCTTCGCCGGTCAAGATCTCGAAGAGAATCGCCCCCAGACCGTAAATGTCGGTGCGGGCGTCCATGTGGTCGACTCGCCCGGCGGCCTGCTCTGGCGACATGTAAGCCGGTGTTCCGAGTTTCTGACCTGCCTGAGTCGCGTCAGTCCGCCCCTCTACCGACACTATAATTGGCGTAGCATCCTCGTCGTCCGTACCGATCTGACGCGCCAGACCCCAATCCAGCACGACGGCCTCACCGTAGTCACCCAACACGATGTTTTCCGGTTTGAGATCACGATGAATCACGCCTCGGGAATGGGCATAGGCGATCGCATCACAAATAGTGACAAAGATATTGATTAACCTGCGTTCATTGATCAGGTTCGCCTTCCCCTCCTGCTTTTCAGCATGGTGCTCACGAATTGCTTTCGAGAGCGTTTCACCTTTCACAAGCTTCATTGTGTAGAATGGTCGTCCCTCATGATTGACTTCATAGACTGGGACAATACCTGGATGTTGGAGCTGCCCTGTAATCTGAGCTTCTTTAATGAGCCGCCGCACTGCCTCGTCTGATAACGAGTCAGGCTTGACTTCCTTGACTGCAACTTCGCGCGAAAGGTTATTGTCGTTCGCAAGCCATACCTGCCCCAAGCCGCCTGCCCCAACCTGGCTTATCCACGTATATCGTGACTGCGACTGACCGGTATCGACCAGCGTTTCTACCAACACTGGCGCCGTCGATGGCCACTTACCCAGAGACTGCCGAACCTCAGTATCGTTCACTTCGCTCCGCAGTACATCGCAGAGGTCTCCCCGTGTGACGACGTTAAGTGTCGTCTGCGGATCATTCTGATGCTTCGCCAGTTTGCGATCGGCCTTCCGGTCCAGGAACGCGCGATCCTCTGCCGAGATCCAGCCACGTTCGACCAGCAGGTCAGCGAGCGGCTTCGACTTGTCACCGGCCCAGGCACGACAGGCGGCGGTGAGCTGCTGCAAGTCAATCAGCTCATCTTCAAACGCTAGAACGGCAAACAATAAGTTTTGTTCAACGGACATTGCAGGCAGAGCCCTTCCACAGCAGTTGGCCAGTATCAAGTTGAGTGCCAACCATCATGTAATTTGGTTGCCAGCAGCGAAAGTCAAACGTGGGCGGCGACGATTTGTGAACTTCTACCACCCCGTCGCGGTAGCACTATTGACTAGCTGCAGAATCTGATTCTTCACGGAATCAGGAAATTCGTCCCAAACTTCGAGCAGCAACCGCAACGCCGGATCGTTTCCGGTGTGAAACGGAACTTCTGGAAACGCAACACCCTCCGCCCTAGGTCGTACGGACATTCATCTTGCTGTTTGTCGTTAGTTTGAATGAGGATGTCTATCGTCTCAAGGAGGAGCACGATGGTCCGACGTCATGAACTGAGCGATGAACAGTGGAATGTGATCAAGAGTTTGATCCCGGGAAAGAAAAGTGATCCAGGGCGGACAGGTCGTAACAATCGATTGTTTATCAACGCCGTGTTGTTTGTGCTGAAAACTGGCATTCCCTGGGAAGATCTTCCTGGTCGATACGGAAAACCCAACTCGGTTTGGAAGCGGTACGATCGCTGGTGTTCCCGAGGCGTCTGGGAGCGGATTTTCCTGGCCATCGGTGAGTCAGGACTGACAGACGAATTGCAGGAAGTACAGATCGATTCTACCAGCATCAAAGCTCACCCGGTCGCTTCCACAGGACGCCGCCTGGCAGATGAAAAAAAGAAGACGCTGACGAACGACGCTGCCTTGGCCGTTCTCGTGGCGGACTGACGACCAAAGTTCACGCAGTAACTGGCAGGAGCGGTCGGCTTGTCACCTTCCAGCTGACGGTCGGTCAACGTGGCGATGCTCCTTTGGGAGAACAGTTGCTCAAAGACTTCAAACGCGGTGATGTGGGCACCATCATCGCTGACGCCGCGTACGATTCAGACGCGATCCGCAAGCGTGCCCGACAGCTCAGGGCCAAAGTATGTATCAAGCCAAATGCCGGACGCAAAAAGAAAAAGAGATACAACAGGACGGTCTACAAACACCGCAATCTCATCGAACGATTCTTTGGAAGAATCAAACGCTGCCGCCGCATCGCCACACGCTACGAGAAAAAGCCGGCGAACTTCGCCGACTTCATCTGGCTCGCAGCACTAATCACAGACATGGTCTGAATGTCCGTACGACCTAACCTCCGCGGTTTGCATGGCCCGGCTTGCTGAAGCACCGAAATTCTGATGAATTCCTCACAAACGGCCCGTTTCTGGTGAGCTCCGCCGGTGGACTCAGTCATTGACTGATTTGACTACAAATCGTCTAACCGCCCTGATATAAGACGCGCCAGACGCCCGTCTAGTTCTTCTCGCATTTTTGCGAGCAAACTCAGCTCGGACGTTCTGCACCCGTAGTTCAGCTGGATAGAACGCCGGTTTACGAAACCGGAGGTCGCAAGTTCGAATCTTGCCGGGTGTACTAGACTTACGACAAATGGCCCTCTGACTTGTACCCAGGTACAAGTCAGGGGGCCTTTTTCGTTTCTGGATCAGATCGCCGTCTGGCACCACTGCGGGACTCCGCAAAAAGTGGTTTGGGCGAGTTTCAAATACTGAATATTCAGGGACTGGCAGAAATTGAATCATCAGAAAGTTTTTTTGTATTTCCCAATCCTTGCTCTTGCTTGCAGTTACGACTTTGGAGCTTTCAAACCACCGCTGCATTCTGAATGCGGTGCCCCCTTGTGTCCCCGAGCAACGGGCAGTTATGTCGAGCAAAGCCGCTTGGCCTGCCTCAAGTGGTGGGACGTTAAAGTGCGATTGCCCAGTTGGGATGGACACCTGAATTAGTTTTTAGACGGCAAGCTTTGCTTGGTGTTGTTCTTCGAATTCGTCAGGTGTTTTGTATCCGAGGGTCTGATGAATTCTCTTGGAGTTGTAGAACGTTTCGATGTACTGGAAGACGCTGAGTCTTGCTTGAGTGATGTCCTCGAAGGTTTCGAACTTCGTCCATTCGTGCTTGAGTGACCAGAAGAAACGTTCCATGACGGCGTTGTCGTAGCAGCATCCGGTACGACTCATCGAGCAGATCATGTTGAGTGTTCTCAGAGTCTGCTGGTATTCATCGCTGGTGTATTGCGAGCCTCGATCGCTGTGGTGAAGCAGACCGTTCGTGTCAGGCTTCCGCGATTCAACAGCGTTACGAAGAGCTGAGCTGACCAACGGCGTGGCGAGACTTTCGGAAATCGCCCAACCGACAACCTTGCGACTGAACAAGTCCAGGACAACAGCCAGATAAACCCAGCCGGTTGCCGTCGGCAGATACGTGATATCGGTCACCCACTTTCTGTTCGGAGCACCTGCTTTGAAGGACTGATTCAGAACGTTTGGTGCCGCCATCTTTGAAGGATCAGAAACCGTTGTCGTTGGCGAAAATTTCTTTGAGACTTTGCTTTTCAGTCCCATTTCCCGCATCGCCGCTGCGACTGTGTTGCGACAGACTGTTTCCAGAGAGTCATCTTCCTTGAGTCGATCAGCGATTTTGTAACTGCCATAAATCCCGTGCGACTCGTCGTAGACCTGCTTAATTGAAGTGCGGATTCGAGCCGACCGTTGAGCCCTCAAGCCGGGCCCGGCCTTCAGCCACCTGTAGAATCCACTCGAGCTGACATTGAGAGTTCGACACATCGACGTCACTGAAAACGAGTCACGATGCTGCTTGATCCATGCGTATTTCATTGTGACTCCCTCGCGAAATACGCTGTGGCTTTTTTTAGAATTTCACGTTCCATTTCAGCTCGCTGCAGACGCTTTCTGAGATGCTTGATCTCATCCTGCAACGCAGCGGTCGAGGCGTCGTCACCACATGGTTCTGGCTCTGGAGCCAGCTTCGAGTGCCAATCCCTGAGACTCTTCGCTGCAACACCAACAGCGTCCGCTGCCGCCTTGAACGAGTACCCCTGCTTGACCACAAGATCGACGGCGTCCCGCTTAAATTCAGCACTGAATGAACGACGTGCTCGCTTCGTTTTCTCTGACATGAAAGTCTCCTGAAAGAAATCTTAGAAATCCTTCAGGTGTCCACCAGTCATGGGCTACCGCAAAGTAAGGGGAACGACCTATGTCGTCCAACACGAGCGTAGAAGCAACGACCGAAGAGACAAAGGAGAGCCCGCTGACTGAGGTCTTCAGCCAGATGAGAGAAGACGGGTGCGAATTCTTCCTGAGTTTGAAACTCAAGCCGACCGTCGAAATTCCCGACGATGGTTTCCAGCAGGAATGGCCTGCAGACAGCCAGCGGATCCAGGACCTGGTCATCTCAATGTTTTACGGAATGACCGGTGATCGAATCACTACATCGGAACGAGACTTTCTGATGGCTTTACTTCGGGAGGAGTGCCGGAAAGGAGGTCGGCGTTGCATCGAGGCTGAGTCTCAGGAGACGGACAAGGACGTCATCGTGCAGGCTGTTCTTTACCACGTGAACAAGAACGGTTCTTTCACGGGGCGAACAGTCGATCTCGTGAAGGCTCTTCACGAGGTTCAGAAGTCAGGTCAGATTTCCGAGGCGGAGTCCGTCCCGGTCTTCACGAACATTTTCAGTCGACGTCTTCGGAGGCTGGTCCCTGTTCTCAGAGGCTACGGCGTTGCCGTGACGATGGCGCACAAGGAAGAGGGGAGCCACTGCACTCTTGAGCAACTCGAATCGTTTAAGCGAGAACCTCTTGCTGACGATATCCAAGCGAAAGCGTCAGGCTCATCGTCAGACGCAACGACAAGGCAGGGCAAAGACTTACCGCCGACTGACGATTCTGACGGTGAAAACCGGGTCGATCTACCGATTTCAAAAAGGCAGACTGCTGCCAGCGAAGAATCGACGGTCACGGAAACCTGTCAAGAATCTCAAGTCACCTCCGACCTGAAAGGAGGTGCATAATGAAGGACTTTCCAACTCCTCAACAGATTCGGCGATGGTTCCCAGGTTGCTGGTCTGAAATAGCTGGCAACAGCGAGGTTGTAGAAACCTGGAAAAACTTCATCGCGAATGGCCTCTGTAATGCTCTTTTCACCGGGCCAAGCCGATCCGGTAAAAAGAGGGCGATCAGTTTGGGAATTCGTGCACTGCTCTGCCCAAACAGGACCGAATTACTTTCCCCGTGTGGAAAGTGTGCAGCCTGTAAGGCGACAGATGAGGGCAGAACGGTTCATGCCGGTGTTTTTACCGCGATCACGGGTAGCGAATACAGCTTTTACCCCGTCGATTGCGAAACTGTGACCGCAGATGAACTTGACTCGCTTCAAACCGAAGTCGAATTGGAAAACGAGACTACGATCATCTACCTCGACGAAGTCGCGGCGTTGCGGAGACGTCGCCTGGAAGGAAGGTTACTCAAAGTGATCGACGAGACTGAAGCCATCTGGATTGCTTCTGCTGTCTCGCTCAAACGAAAGAAAGGGAGTCGAAAAGGCGAGTGGACGGAGCGATTATCGAAGGAAATGAAAGGTCGATTCGCGATAAAGGTCGGAACATCCTTGCCGCACCCTGACGATCTCTGCGGATGGATTGCAGAGAGAGCGAGAGCTTGGAAAATCCGAATCATCGACCCTAAAACGACGATTACAATGATGGTGATCAGGTCGAGATACCGTGCCGGATATGTAGTCAACATGTTCGCTGAGGCTGCCACAAGAGACCGCCGGTCGATCGGTCCGGATGACGTTCTAGGTTTCAACCTGGACACGGAAGACTAAGTGCAACGACGTGGCCGTCAGCCACGCATCTGATTCTCAACAGCCTCGTGGTCCTCAGGGAGCACGGGGCTGTTCTCGTAAATAGTACCTTCAGACAGACGCAGTCTCATGAGTTGGATCAGGACGGAGCGTCGCTGTATTTCAACCCGCTACTCACACAAAGGCTCCGATGTCCTTCTGGACTTCGGGGCCTTTGTTCGTGGCGTTGTACGTCACCGACGTGGCATTCCCGGAGAGTGAGGCATTCGTTGAGAAGGTAGGGGTGAAAGAGTTCGCCGGAAAGATGGTGGCCACCGGAAATGTGGTGAACTCGGTTTGCTCGCCGCCCAGCAAAGTGTGAGCGTGGTCAGCCCTCATTGCATCAATTCTTCTGACGCTATCGCAGTCAGGAAGAACGGCCGAATTTTGCTGAAATCTGCTACGTTCAGAATCGACGATCAAGGGGCCAGCGTTTCGTGCACGACTTGCTGCGGAACGTCCACTTCACGCCCGAGAACGATTCGCAGACCGTAGGCTCCGTGCCGATCGCGGGCGGATAGGTAACCACGATCGCCAGCACTGGATCGTCGTTGAAGCCACGCCCCGCCACGCGAACTTCGGCGGGGACGATTGGCATTCCTGGGGCTCAGGTAAATCAGATCAAGACACCATTCGCGGACATTGCCGTGCATGGAGTGGATCCCCAGGGAATTCGGCATGTAGGAATCGACCGATGTCGTCCTGTCGATTCCGCCATGATTCGCAAGTTTCTGCGAAAGGCTGTCGAGCGGTTTGTCAAAGTAGAAATCATGGTTGTAGTGATCGATGTCGTGTCCACCGCCGCCTCGACAAGCATACTCCCACTCGGTTTCGGTCGGCATTCGATATTCCCAACCGGCGGCAGGTTTCAATTTCTTCGTCAACTTGCGAGTGAACTCAAGCGAGTCGTACCAGTTCACATTCTCAACGGGAAACGCTCTTAGCTCGTCATCTGTGAATTCCGAAACTTCCGCGGCACCTTCACCAGTCGGAGCAAAGTAGCTTGGATTGTCACCCATCACTTCCTGCCACTCGCCCTGCGTGACCTCATGAATGCCGATGTAGAAATCCTGTGCAACCAAAGTGTTGATTGTCTCGTCGTTTTCACTGCCGCCGCCCATCGGAAAGTTCCCTCTTTCCACCCATGCAAGCTTCATCCCCACAGCGTTCGTGTATGGCTCTCCGGGAGCGGCATCCGGATGAGGGCGGGCTGCCCTTTGATCGATACTGATTTCAGCCGGGGAAGTCTGTTGCTCGCCTGAGTCACTTTTTTCGATCGTCTCAGCATTGACGGTGCTTGAAACCTGAATCCTGATTGTGTTCGGCTGACGCTCAATCTTTGTATGCCCGAACAGCACTCGATTTGGGACACGACCAACATTTGCTGCAAACGTGTCGAGATTTCCATCGCCATCAAAATCCGCGAGCGCGCTTGCCATTGCGGACCCGCCGCCGGGATAGAAATGATCGCCGAAGACGGCCATGCCATCGTTTATCCATACTTGACTGGCTTGCACGTTGGAGACGAACGCATCCAGGTCACCGTCGTTGTCGAGATCACGCAGCAGGATATTCTGGGAATGAAACTCACCGAGTTGTTGACCGCTATCGAAAAATCGCCCCGAGCCATCGTTGAGCCAGACTGTGTTGGCCGGTCTGCCGATGGTGTTTGCGACAAACGCATCCAGGTCGCCATCACCGTCCAGATCACCGAGTTGGACTGCGAGTGACCAGTTGTCACCAAACGTGCGTCCGCTGTCGCGGAATGTTCCGTCGCCCTGATTCAGCCAGACGCGATTTGGATCGGCGGTAAAGTCGTCTCCCCCGTTTACTACGAAAACGTCGATGTCTCCGTCATCGTCCAAGTCCCCAGAATCCAGTCCGCGACTGTCATATTCACCGAGCGCCTGGCCGGTATCGGAAAACTTACCCGAACCGTCATTCATCCACACCGTGTTGGGTCGTCCTTTATTCGCAACGAAGGCGTCGATGTCGCCATCTCCGTCGAAGTCGCGCAGTGCAACGTCACGGCTGTTGGACATTCCCAGTTCCTGCCCGTTGCTTTCAAACGATCCATTTCCATCGTTTAACCAGACTCGATTCGGTTGATCCTGATAGTTGCAGATAAAGGCATCGAGGTCGTCATCGTTGTCGAGGTCCGCCAATGCAAAACGACGACTATCGGATTCTCCTAAGCGTTGCCCGCTATCTGCAAAATGCCCAGTTCCGCCATTAAGCCAGACAGTGTTCGGTTGCTTTTGATTTGTGACCATCGCATCCACATCTCCGTCGCCATCAAAATCACCTAGCTCAACATGCGTGCTGGTCGATTTTCCAAGTAACTGCCCACTGTCGACGAGCGGGGAAAGTTTCGGTGGAGCCTCTATTTCTATTTTCGCCCGGTTGGCGGAATCTGCTTCCTCCTCAGCTTTTGATGACTCGGGAGAAATCGAAATTGTCATTGCACCATCGTTGTCGGCTCCGCCGTCGCCCGTGTCGACATGAATGTCGGCGAAGTTAGATGCGGAGAGTTCAAATCGAGTTTTCGTATCCCTGCTTGAAATGATGATGATGATACCGGCGAGCAAGGTTAGAGCTCCCGCCGCCCGCAGCAATACTCCAACTTTGGATTGCGGGCGACCGGCTTTCTCTGATGTTGCCGTGTCTGGCCTTGCCCATTCTTCGGTTGCATCGTGATGCGCCATGACGGGGTGAGTGTCGGCATCGACATCGACGACCGTCAGATTCGGAACAAGGGCATCTGGATCGACTGGCACTCGCGAAAGCGCCAGATCCACATCGGACATCGTCTGAAAACGATCGTCTGGCTGCTTGGCGAGCATTCTGCTCAAGACGTCGTCCAGCTCTTGCGGAACATCACCGCGGATACTGCGCAACGAAGGAATCGGCTGGTTCTGGTGAGCCAGCATTGTTTTTACTGGAGTCTTCTCGCTGTAAGGCGGTTGCCCTGCGAGGATGTAATACAGCGTTGCTCCCAGACTGTAGATGTCGGATCGCGCATCCGCCTGACTCGTATCTGAAGCCTGTTCCGGCGAACTGTAGGCGACAGTTCCCAGAATCATTTCGCCAGTCAGATCCCGCTCGCCCGAGTTGACCTTAGACGATTCTGGCTCCACCGACGCCTGTAGCGAATCTGAATCGGACTCCAGTACAGCGAGTCCCAGATCAGTTACCTTGACGGTTCCTTCCTCATCAACCATCAGGTTGCCTGGCTTGACGTCACGATGAATGATGCCGTTCTCATGCGCGTGCTGGAGACCTTTGGCTGCCTGACGGAGACTTTCCACCGCCTGCGATACTTGCATCGGCCCGTGGCTCCGGACGTCGTCTGCCAGATTCGATCCTCGCACATATTCCATCGCGAGAAAGTGGGATCCGTCAGTTTCGCTGGCATCAAATACTGTCACCACATTTGGATGAGATAGCCGTGCCGCGGCTTTCATTTCTCGCTTGAATCGCGTGACCTTGTCCTGCGAATCGACCAGCTCCGGGGGGAGCATCTTGAGTGCAACAACGCGATCCATCGACTTGTGAAGAGCCTTGAAGACAACTCCCATGCCTCCAGACCCAAGAACGTCAAGAATTGTGTATCGATCGACCAGTAGTGGATCAGGCCGTTGATCAAGAATCACACTGGCCTGCCAGCCGGTCAGCACCCCTTGCTCAACCAGCGATTCCGCGATCGAGTCCGCATTGCTGGTTGCTGTTTCGAATTGGCGAAGTTGCCCGAGAGCGGAATCACTCATCAGTCCGCTCGAGCAGAGCGAAGATAGGAATTCGTCGATCGTCAATTCGGGGCCTGGCTGCGTGCGACGAAAAGTCCTCGTTGATCCTGAACCAGGAAGCGTACCTGTCCCGTAATTTTCCGATCTGTCGTCTGGAATTGTAAGTGACGAATCACCATCGGCCATCCACTGCGTGGCCGATAGCAACCGCAATCGACGCTGGACTTCGCTGAGCAACTCGGGGCATTCTCGACACAGGTCTTCAACGGTCAGACGTTCTCCGGATTCGTCACAATCTTCCCAGCGATCGAGAAGTTCATCAATCCGAGCATCGTCTACTTCGTAACTCATCGTTCGAGTATCTCTTCTTCGAGGAGTTCTCCCAGTCGCAGCCGTACCGACCGCATGCGGCGTTTCACGGTACTTACCGACAATTCATAGAGCTCACTCACTTGTTGCTGAGTAAGGTTTCCGTACCAGATTGCCTCGAAGACCTGTCGTTCTTCGTCCGGCAGCACCTCTACTCCCTGGTGAAACCGCAGCCACTGTTCGAGCGTCTCGGGTTCGTCAGCGTGACTCGCCTTCTGATGTATTGGCTGATCGTTCTGTATGTTGCTCTGACTTATCACATCGGAATGGTGCCGCGAGTGTTTGCCTTCAGGGCCGAAGTGATAGCGGACAAGGTCAATCAAGGTTCTCCGGATCTGAGTTGCTGCCAGCCCCATGAACTGCGCTGGTGATTCCGGACGTACATCCGCCAGAGCCTGGTGTAGTCGCAGCGCCGCTGTTTGGAAAATGTCGTCCGTCTGCTCCCACCGCCTTAGTCGGGGATAACTGCGAAGCATTCGACGTGATAGTTCGTGCAGGCGTTCTGCCACGTGGCCGAGTAGGTCGTCATAGACCTCGTCGATGCCCTGTGCGCCCAGATACAGCAATTGTGCAAAAGATTCAGCTTGTCCCGCCTCCGGACTCATGGTCATCTCGTTGAAGGGCCCGCCAAAGTATTGAAAACGATCAGATTCAGACATCTTCACGCGGAGCATATCAGCCTCCAATGAGTAAAGCGTAAGCGGAGCAATTTCGGGTTCACAAAAAAAATAAAAAAGCGTCGACGAATGCGAATTGCCGGTCTGGACGCGGAGTTTCGCCATGCAGATCAGAGTGATGTTGCCATCGGTGGATGCTGCTATTCAGTCAGCAGTTTGCGAACAGAAAACAGACGATCCATGCGGCGAATTTGTTGTCTCTTTTTAGAGTCCATTTTCAGCTTATCGCACAGGCGTGACTCGGAATTGTGGCTTGGAAATTTAATTCGGAATTGCTGACCCCAACCCGCCTCGGCTTCCGCTTTCAACTACGGCCCATCGCCACCGAAAGGGAGTGGCGTGCCGATTTATGATTATCACAGGACAAACATCCATGAAGTTTTCAAACTGGCTGAGATCACTGCGTGCTTCGGGACAACGAATCCGGAAATCAGGACGGAGAGTTGTCCGAGAAAGGCAACAACTCAAGAGTATGGAAGCGCTTGAGCCGCGGTTGCTGCTGACGTTTCAGGGCGTAGCGGCATCGTTCGACCCACCGTTCGATCCGGAGAGTCTTGATCTCGCGGACCTTGACGGTGACGGGGATCTTGATGCGTTTATTTCGTCCAGTCCTTCGTCGTCTCTCGGTCAGGATGGCAGTGAGTCGGTCTGGTTTAACGACGGTCAGGGGAATTTCACGGACAGTGGACAGCGGCTTGGCTCAGATCAAACTGGCTTAGCGGCTGTCAGTGGCGCGGGAGCTGAGCTTGGAGACTTCGACCGTGACGGTGACGTGGATGCATTTGTCAGCAGCCTTGGAGGACCGGACCGCCTCTATGTCAACGACGGAAACGGAGCTTTCAGCGTTGGCGCCAGCATCGCCACACTGGAAACGTACGCAATGGTCTCTGGTGATGTCGATGCGGATGGAGATCTGGATGTCATCGTCGAGACCGGCACCCGTTGGACAAATACCAGACGCGAAGTCTGGCTCAACGATGGAACTGCGGGCTTCAGTCTCGCATCGCGAGTCGATGGAGGTTACTTCTCAACGTCATTCGATCTGGGCGACGTCGACGGAGACGGAGATCTCGACCTGTTGGACGGCAGGTATTCGTCTGATCGCATCTGGTTGAACGACGGGGTTGGCGGATTTACTGACAGTGGCCAGGAATTTCGACTGACTGATCCGAGCAACACAGTCGACTCGCCATACACGCTGGATGTTGAATTCGGCGACTTCGATAATGACGGAGACCTCGATTTCGTTGCCGGCAAGCATGACGCAGGGGATCATGTGTACTTTAACGACGGGACTGGGCCGTTTACCGATAGCGGCCAGCTACTCGAGGGACTTCCGGGACGCAATGTCTACAGTAACCGGACGAGAGATCTCACTGTGGCAGATATGGACGGAGACGGAGATCTCGACATTCTTGCCGCGATGGAACAGAGCCCAGGTACTGTTTGGTTGAATGAAGGCGATGGGCAGTTCACCAGCCAGGTTGCCTTGGCGAGTCCTTTCGGCATTGCCGAAGATCACCAGAACTGGAGAATCGCTACGGGCGATCTTGATGGTGACCACGACCTTGATGCCATTATCCTTCGCCGTAGCACAGACCATTTCGACATCGTCTACTTCAATCAGGGATTCACGCCGCCGAATTCGGCACCCGTCGCAGTCGATGACGCGTACAGCACTGACGAAGACACGACGGTTTCCCCGACAGGAACGGCTGCCTATGCGAGCGCTGTGCTGGCAGATAATCCTCTGGGCTACTGGCGACTGGGCGAAGCTTCGGGTTCGACCGCCATTGATTCCTCAGGGCGAGGGAACGACGGCACATTCAACGGTGCTGTCACGCTCGGAACTGGCGGGGCGATTGCTGATGGCGACACATCGATTTCTTTGACCAATACGGCGGGATATGTCGATGCTGGCAATCCGGCGGAACTCGACATCAGTGACGACACGCTGACGATCGAAGCGTGGGTCAATCCGTCTGCCGTCGCCACAATGCCCATCGCTGGTAAGACACAGAGCGGCCGAAATGACTACACGCTCTGGCTCGTGTCGAGCGGTGGACGCAATGTTGCTCACTTCAATTTGTACAACGGCTCCGGCGAAGCAAATTTCAACGGGACGATTGATGTCCCCGTCGACGAATGGACGCACATCACCGGGACGTACGACGGGACAACTGCCAGCATTTACGTGAACGGCGTGCTTGACCGCACGCGTTCGTTCTCCGGGAATATTTCCGGCAACGACGCATTGAACTTCGAAATTGGTCGACGCACGAATTCCGGACATCAGTTCCGTGGGCAAATCGATGAAGTTGCTCTCTACGGTGATGCGTTGTCCGCCGACCGCGTGCTGGCCCACTTCGAGGCGGCCGATGAGGCTGGTGGAACGGGCGGATCGGTCCTTGAAAACGACACCGATGCCGACAGCGACGCACTGACCGTTTCAGCATTAAATGGTGATTCCGGAAGCATCGGACAGGCAACTGTTCTGGCCTCCGGAGCCACCGTTACTCTCAACGCCGATGGAACGTTCCAGTACGACCCCACAACCTCGGCCATATTCAATGCATTGACTGACGGAGAATCGACGACGGACAGCTTTGAATACACTGTTGACGACGGAAACGGTGGAACCGATTCGGCGACCGTGTCTATCACAGTCAATGGCGTCAACGATGCCGCCTCGATCAGTGGTGACATCGCCGGAGCAATGACCGAAGACGAAGCCGACGTCACCGGCTCCCTGACTGTCATCGATGTGGACAATGAGAACACCTTTCAGGTCCAGCCAGACACAGCCTACATTTCTCCAGACGGCGCGAGTGGTAGCCCGATCCAGGGATCTGCGGCAGCTTTGATTGATGGCGATACCGGACTGACCAGTCCGGGAAATTCTGTCGGAGGTTTTAACACCGACGATTCTCCACTGACTTTCACATTCGGTTCGCCGAAGACACTCGATGAAATTGTGATCTACAATGGTTGGAATAGCCCGGATCAGGCCATTGCCCAGTTCGACCTGACGTTCTTCGACAGCCTCGGCACTCAGATTGGCTCCACGCAAACCGTGAACGTTCCTGGTGTGCACGGCGCAACGGAGTCTGCTTCGTTTGCCGCGGTCAGCAACGTCTCTTCCATCGTGATGTCGAATCAGGCTGGTGTGGGCAGTACGTGGGAGTTTCGAGAAGTCGAATTTAGCCGAGTTTCTGAGACAGTCGGAAACTATGGGGCATTCAGCATCGACGCTGACGGAAACTGGTCGTACACACGCACGGCTGACCTGCAGTCCCTGGCTGTCGGTGAGGTCGTCTCTGACAGTTTTTCGGTGCAGTCTACTGATGGCACGGCTAGCCAGGTTGTTACGGTGACGATCACTGGTGAAAACGATGCTCCTATCGTCGCCAATACTGGCAACGTGTCAGCCAGCGAAGGGCAAACTGCGACAAACAGTGGGGTTTGGAGTGACGTTGATGCGTCTGACGTTGTCACTCTCACAGCGTCAGTCGGAACCGTCACTCAGAACGTCGACGGTACGTGGAACTGGAGCTTCGACACCAATGACGGCCCGGAAGATTCCCGCACGGTGACGATTACTGCCACCGACGACGACGGTGCCGAAACACAATCCAGCTTCGACCTCACCGTTAACAACGTGGCTCCGGCCCTCAAAGTTAGACCGACGTTGTCAGTGGATGAGGGGGACACGGCAACGACCAGCGGCACCTGGTCAGACTCAGGTGATGACACGGTCACGCTGTCAGCGTCTGTGGGCAACATCGTCCAGAACGCGGACGGCACGTTCACGTGGAGCTTCGACACCAGCGATGGTCCGGAAGACTCTCAAACGGTGACCATTACCGCGACCGACAGCGACGGAGCGGCGACAGTCCGAAACATCAATCTGACGGTCAACAACGTGGCTCCGAGTCTCACGGTTGATGCCTCGACGGTGACCGTCGATGAAGGCCAGACGGCAACGATGAGTGGCACCTGGAGCGATCCGGGTAACGACGTTGTCACCGTGGCCGCTTCTGTCGGGACGGTGACGACCAACGCCGATGGAACCTGGGACTGGTCCTACTTCGCCGCCGACGGACGTGACAAGATTCGGGTAACACTCACGGCAACAGATGGTGACTCGGCAACAAGCAGCGGTGCAGGCGGAGCGGCGGCAATGGCACCGGCGACCAAAACTGCCACCGGAGCGGCAACGGCATCAAAACCTGCAAAATCTGGGGGCGGAGCAGCCTCGACGACGGGAAGCAGCAGTTCCGCTGAATTCGTCCTTATTATCAACAACGTAGCTCCGAGTGTAGCCAGTGCCGGCGACGTCGCAGTTGATGAAGGAGCAACGGCCACAAACTCGGGAACATGGGGTGACCCTGGTGATGATGTTGTCACTCTTGCTGCGTCAGTCGGAACCGTCACTCAGAACGTCGACGGCACGTGGAACTGGAGCTTCGACACCAATGACGGCCCGGAAGATTCCCGCACGGTGACGATCACTGCCACCGACGACGACGGTGCCGAAACACAATCCAGCTTCGACCTCACCGTCGTCAACGTGGCTCCATCTCTTAAAGTCAAACCGTCGTTGTCAGTGGATGAGGGGGACACGGCAACGACGAGCGGCACCTGGTCAGACTCAGGTGATGACACGGTCACGCTGTCAGCGTCTGTGGGCAGCATCGTCCAGAACGCGGACGGAACGTTTACGTGGAGCTTCGATACCAGCGATGGTCCGGCAGACTCGCAGACGGTGACCATCACCGCGACCGACAGCGACGGAGCTTCGAGCGACGTTTCATTCCCGATAACGGTCAACAACGTTGCTCCGTCAGTGGCGAGTGACAACTCCGTCATCGAAGTCGACGAAGGCCAAACCGCGACGAACAGCGGAAACTGGAGCGATCCCGGAGCGGACGTTGTCACCGTCTCCGCTTCTGTTGGGGCCGTGACGACCAACGCCGATGGAACCTGGAACTGGTCCTACGACACGGTAGACGGCCGTGAGAAGATCAACGTCGTTCTTACAGCAGTCGACAGCGACGGCGCGACACGTCAGTCGTCGTTTGTAACCATCGTCCAGAACGTTGCACCGACTGTTACCAGTAACGGAAACGTGACAGTTGATGAAGGGGCTACGGCGACCAACTCGGGTACATGGAGTGATCCGGGCGATGACGTCGTTGTCGTTTCAGCTTCCATCGGCACAGTGACACAGAACGCTGACGGAACGTGGAGTTGGAACTTCGACACCACCGATGGTCCGGATGACTCGCAGACGGTGACCGTCACCGCCAGCGACGATGACGGTGGAGAAACGCAAACCAGCTTCGAGCTATGCGTCAATAACGTGGCTCCAACTATTGCAAGTGTGTCGTCAACAAATGCGGATGTGGAGAACGCATCAGGTGACGGAACTGTGTCTGTCAGCGGTTCGTTCAGCGATCCAGGACTGGACACTCACACTGTTACCGTCAACTGGGGCGATGGAACTTCGGAAGATGTTTCGGTTGATCAGTCAGCCGATAGTTTTATGGGAGAGCACAATTACGCCAGCGGCGGAATCTTTACCATCACCGTCACAGTGACGGACAGCGATGGAGCCGTCTCGAACACAGAAACAACATCGGCCGTGGTCAAGGGAGCTGGACTGGTCAATGGCACGTTGTTTGTGATCGGAACCGACGGCAAAGACGTCATTCACGTTCACGAACACTGGCGCCGGGACAGGATCACGGTTCACGCGCATCTGGACATTCAGCACCGCGGACGATGGCATCGACACGCAACGTCGACTCACGTTTATGAGACGTATGCCGCGGCTGATGTCGACCAGATTGTCGTCCACGCTCTTGCCGGCAACGACCATGTCCATGTCGGTGGATACTTCTTTGGCAACACGGCAAAGGACGCAGTGATCTTCGGCGGAGACGGAAATGATCACATCGTCAGCAGCCAGGGAAATGACACCATCGACGGCGGAGCCGGGAGCGATTTCATCTCCTCCCGCGGCGGTAACGACGTAATCGTGGATTTGACGGGAGACAACTACGTACATGCCGGGGATGGTGACGATGTGGTGACGACCGGAAACGGTAACGACTGCATCCACGGCGGTTCTGGCGACGATCAGATCAACGCGGGCGATGGCCATAACTGGGCCAGCGGGGGATCTGGTAATGACATCATCATCGCAGGAATTGGCAACGATCGGCTCAATGGTGATCTCAACAATGACCTCATCGTCGGCGGAGGCGGTAATGATCGCATCGACGGCGGTCGTGGACGTGACGTTCTGATTGGTGGAACGGGTAGCGATCGAGTGAATGGTGGCAACAGTGGCGATCTACTGATCGGCGGATCGGCAGAGAACGCATCCGATATGGCATCTCTCGATGCAGCGTTATCTGCGTGGGCAGACGGAGACCTGTCTGCAGCTCTGCTCAACCTTGGAACGATCTCCGATGATGCCGCCCGAGACATTCTGAAAGGTGGGCGGGGAACAGACGAACTGATCGGAGGGGCCGGCGACAAGGTGAGAAGCTAAACGACGTTGCTCAAGCGACCGCTCGATATCAGTTCTCGAGCGGTCGTTCACATGAGGCGATCTGGAAAGACGACACCGATTCTTTAAGCGAGATTCAGTCTTAAGCGTTAACGACTCGGTGCTGTCAGATTGCACTGTAAACGTCGTTCAAGAACTCGATCCGAAATCTACCGCAGGCTGGGTTCCAGGCAGAGACAGTCCGACAGGTTATTTACCACCCGGAACCAACGGTCCAGGAGTCCGGTCTGCGGAGTTTTACACGTCCCGGCGAAAGTGTGTGCTTCATGAACGTCCGGCCTGGCATAGCAAGAGCCATACAGCCGAACGGCGGCTGAACGGAATCCCCTTGGAAAACGATGACCTGTCCATTAACCGCGACGGCTCTCGAGCTGAATGTTCAAGAGTTTGCGTCGCACCCGTTTTGGGATCGGCTTTTGGTGACACAATCGAGACTCACTTTACATCCGACGTCGAGGCTCGCGATGTATTCGCAGTTATCATCGCTTTGGAAGCGGAACACAGAATGCTATTTGAGTCCTACCAGCTTGCTGATGTCGATCAGGCACAACTGACGCCCTTCGCCTTCTCTGACGGCATCAATACAGACGAACCGACCATCTCGACTGAGGCGGGGATGTGTGTCGACACGCCATTCCCCCGTGTAGGGCTTTGGAAGATGGAAGTGTCCCAGATCGATGCGGCGACCGGATTTGATATGGAACAGGTGAGGTGTCTGCAGCCTGTCTGCCCCCTTGGGGTAGGTGTCGTTCAAAATCCACTGACCATCGGGAAGATAGGTGAGGTGCCCGCTTCCGTCGAGCACGCCGCGGCCGACTTCTTCAAGCGGTGGTCCTTCCCGATCCGCAAACAGGAAGTTGCCCCAGTTGGAGTTGCCGAGCAGGTTTTTACTTTGCGAAAGGATGTGGCGAGGGTCACGCCAGATAAAGTGAGACGCGTAGCCATTCGGGATGACAATCCGAATATCGTCTCCAGCGGGCGAAGCGGTGATCATGCGAGTCAGGCGTTTGCCGTTCGGATATCGCCAGCGATGCAGAGCGATAAAGCGGCTTCCGTCGGGACTGAACAACAAGTGATTAAAGTAGTGTTTGATTCCCGGTTGTGAATTCGGAATCGCGCCCAATGTGGCGATCTCCTTCAGGCTCACGATGAGCGTCGACTCGCCCGTGCTCATGTTGATGCGAAAGATTCCAGACTCCGCTGGAGCCAGGTCGTCCGTATTCGGATCAGACAGCCCGTTATAGCCATAGCCGGGACGAACGTCCGTGATACGACGAAAGTCTGCCGTCACGGCTGTCTTTCCATCCGGACTCACGCTGTAAATGGCATGAGGAATCGTTCGCGACTCTTTCGTCTTCACATCCAGAATTCGACAGACATAGCGATCGCCCTCGCGGTCATTCCAGATCACGGTCGAGTCCGTCCCGGGCAGCCATTGCAACATGCACCCCTGCTGCCAGTTCCATGCCGTACTCTGTCCGAGATGGATCCAGCGGTCGCCGTCGTGCAGGTCGACCATTCCGATTTCAATGACGTCGCCTGCGGTGGGCGATCGGTGCTCGAACGGCACTTCCATTCCCAGCACATACCGCCCCGTCGGATCAAACTGCAGCTTGTCGTAGTACCCGAACCAGTGATGTCTCGGCCCCGACGTGATGTAACGGTGCGGTGGGAACTGGTCTGTGACATCCTGGGCGTTAGCCTGCGTGCACAACGTAAGCAACACGGCAACGATTAGCTGACGAATCATAGGAGGCATCCCTTATTTCGGAGTCTATCCGCCGGTTCTATAACGGATTGAGTAAGCCGAGACGCAACTACAGCGAAGCTGAATACACCAAGAAATCGTTGACGCCACAACATGGTGCCTTCGCTCCCTGCCCAGGCCTGTTGATCATACAACGTTCGATCATGCCGGCCGGGCTCCGGGTTTTCCCTGTTCGATAACGAACGTCCCCTTTGTCAGAATTGGAGAACCGGGTTTGTCCACGAATGGAGTCGCTCGGAAGTAACTCGTCCATGCGTCGGGAGTCAGTTCGCAAGTCACGTAGCCACGATTCGAGTTGTACCATTTCACGAAGTCGTTCTGTTCGGCGGCTCGTTCGTACTCGGGGATGACGTTGCCTCCGTTTCCGCCAGACGTCATCGCCGTTCCGACGAGTTCCGTGCCCACCAGCGGCGACTTCGGGTCCTGGAAATCAAGCTGCAGATCGTTGACCCAGTTCAGGTGAATGTCGCCGGTCAGCACGACCGGATTCGGAATCTTCCGCTCGTGGAAGAAACGCAACAGACGACGGCGGCTGAATTCATAGCCCGGCCACTGATCCATGCTGTAGCGACGATCTTCGCCCTCGCCGCGATTCAATGGAGCCATCATCACCTGCTGAGCCAGCACGTTCCATGTTGACGTTGACTGGAGCAGGCTCGACATCAGCCAGTTCTCCTGGTTCGAGCCAAGCATCGTCGTTTGAGGATCGAATACCTTGCCGGTCATTGGCTTCTGGTGGTCGCCGTTTGGTTGGTCGGTGCGATACTGCCGGGTGTCGAGGACGTGGAAGTTGGCTAGTCGACCGTACTGGCAGCCTCGATACAGTTTCATGTGCGGTCCCTGCGGAAACGACTGCCGGCGCAGCGGCATGAACTCGTAGTAAGTCTGGTATGCATTCATGCGTCGCGCGAGAAACGCTTCGGGAGAGATGCCCTCTTCCTCGGAGACGAGGTCGGCGTAGTTATTGTCAAACTCGTGATCGTCCCACGTGACGAGCCACGGAAACAGTCGATGCGTGTCCTGCAGCGTCATGTCCAGCCGGTACTGAGAATACCGCGTGCGGTACTCGTCGAGGCTTACAATCTCATTGCCGATGTGTTTCCGCGGCCGCTTGTCGATGCCCTTGTACTCGTAGATGTAGTCGCCAAGGTGCACGACCAGGTCGAGGTCCTCTTTCTGCATATGAGGATAACCATTGAAGTATCCGCTTTCGTAGTGCTGACACGACGTAAACGCGAACCGCATCCGGTCTGGCATGGCGTCGGGGGCCGGAGCCGTCCGCGTGCGGCCAACAGGACTCGTCTCGTTCCCAGCATGAAATCGATAGAAGTACCAGCGGTGCGGCTGGAGTCCTTCGACTTCTATATGCACCGAATGTCCCAGCTGCGGCATTGCCAGCGCCGAGCCTTTCTGGGCAACATCACCAAACGCTTCATCCGTGGCGACTTCCCATTGAACCTTCACCGGCTCATGCGACATCCCGCCGCCATCAAGCGGATTCGGCGCGAGCTTCGTCCAGATCACAACGCCATTCGGTTCGGGATCTCCTGAGGCCACTCCCAGCGTAAACGGATTCCCGCTGAAACGAGGCTTGTCTGTGACCTGTCCCTCAGCCCGTAGTGCGATGGTCGGAATCGCCGAGACTGCTGCCATGTATCGAAGAAACTCGCGTCGTTCTATTCCGTAGCGTCGTGTGTCTCTCTTTTTTTGAAGCATGTTGATTCCTGACCTGGTGACATTGCGCGGAAGCTGGGATTCTATGGAACGTCAAGAACTCTTCCTATGATGACTAACGGATTCGTGACGCTCCAAAGGATAAACTGGCAGCGAACTGACCAAAGCCGGCAGCAGTTGAAGGATACAGAATGACCATGTGCGAACCATCTGCCCGAACCCGAATTGTGCTGACAGCAACGACGCTTGCTGTCGCTCTGCTGTTGTCAGAGCAACTGCCCACCCACGCTGCCGATCCGAAGTTGCAGGGAGCGGCAAAAAGTGTCACGCAGATCATCGCGCACCGCGGCGCCAGTGCTGAACGTCCTGAATGCACGAGGGCTGCAATTCGGCGAGCGATCGAGGTCGGTGCTACAGCGGTGGAGGTCGATGTCCGAACGAGTCGGGACGGAGAGCTGTTCATCCTCCACGATGCGACGTTGGATCGAACGACCAGCGGAAAAGGGCAGGCGAACGAGTTGACGCTGATCGAACTTCAGCAGCTTGATGCAGGTTTGTGGTTTGACGAGGCGTATCGTGGCGAAAGGATTCCGTCGCTGATTCAAGCGGCCACGGAGTGTCGCGGACGGATCGACCTGTTGCTCGACCTGAAGGAACAGGGAGACGAGTACGACCGCAGAGTTGTGGATGTCATCCTTAAGCACGGTGACCAGGAAAAGACGATCGTTGGCGTGCGCAGCGTCGCTCAGGCTGAACGATTTCGTAAGCTGCTGCCAAAGTCGCAACAGCTTGCGCTCATTCCGTCGGTGGAGTCGATCGAAGACTTTGCAAAGGCTGGCGTCGACACGATTCGACTGTGGCCACGCTGGCTGGAAGACAGTGATGTTCCTGTAAAGCGAGTTCGCGCAACCGGCAAGAAACTGCATCTGAACGGGACGATGGGTGAGTCTGATGAAACACTCAAGTTGCTGGCGTTCGAGCCGGATTCTCTGTCGTCGGACCATCCGGCACGTTTGAAAAGTACGCTCGGCAGAATTGCCACGGGCAATATTCCATCAAAATGGCTTGAGACTTTTGTTGAACAGGTTGATGGCACGCAATTAGACATCGGAGAATCACAGGTCGAAGCCTCGACGTTTCTCAATCGGGACTACCGAATGATGGAATTGCCCGATGAGCTCGCTGGGATGCCGCGTTTCGTATTCGACGGTGGGTCTGGCGATCAGGTGCGACTGAAGTTCCGTCAGGCCGCCGTTGTTTTTGCGGCGTTTGAATACAACAAATCTGGATCGTGGTCATTTGAAGATAGTCGACCACCGAATAACGTCGGCTGGCATTTGTGGCGGAAGGACGGCTATCGAGGTTCCAGCAATCCGACTAAAGACGGTAAGGCTCATCGCGCGTCGATCTGGTTCCGGGAATTCAAAGCCGGACAGGAACTGGCCGGGCTGCCTCGCTGGTGGTTGTGTCTGGGTATCAGCGATGTCGCAAAGGCGCAGCAGATCGAGGGCTTCAAGCCGGGCCTGACTTCCGATGTACCGCTTCCAGTTCGCCGCTTCTCACATGCCGCGGCAGCAGCGTGGCCTCGTCCATTGATGGTTCCTGAGTTCGAGTCGGTTAAAGCGTTCGGCCAGTGGCAGACTCGTCAGCGAAAGCGATATGTCGACCGCATGCTCTATCCGTACGACGGAAAGGTCGCGGTCTCGGCAGTATCAGACTCGGTGCATGAAACCCATCGGCGTCGCGAGTTTCATGTCACTTTGAATCGGAAAAAATTGTTTCGATTCTTCCGCCTCGAACCTCTCACCGTGGAGGTAGGAAAGCGGCTACCGACCATTGCCTGCTTTATGGGGCACGGCAAGGTGACGCAGATTCTCGATGACAAGGACAGCTACCAGCACGCGTGCGCCGCCAGGTTCGTGGAAGCGGGCTACCTCGTGTACGCGATGGAGAATGTCGGAATGGAGCCCGGTCAAGACACTCACCACGACATCGACCAGTCGCTGCGGTTGGAAGGCCACGGCTGGTACAGTCTGCTGTTCGCTCATCAGCGCATTCTACTGAATCACGTGTTCGCCGATCCGAGCGTTGATCCACTCCGAGTCGGAGCCACCGGAGTTTCGACAGGTGGTCTGCTGGCCCTCAGTGCCGCGGTCATTGAGCCGAGGATCGCTGCGACGAGTGTCCAGGGCATCTTCGGAAGCATGCGAGTCAGCTTCATCCGCGACCGACATCGGCACTGCACCTGCGGCGCCATTCCAAACCTGCTGCCCGAGTTTGACCTCCCTGAACTCGCTCTCCTGGTTACGCCGCGGCCGTTACACATTTCCAACGGCCGCACTGACGGTTTCTCACCGCAGGAAGCACAACGCTGCGTCGATCTGATCACTCCACTCTACCAGAAGAACAGCGGACCAGTTCCCGTGGTCACAATCTCACCCGGAGGGCACGAGTACTCGTTGACGTCGGCAATAGATTTCTTTGGAGAAACACTGGCTATCAGGAGTTCAGCGGAGTAACCGAGCTTTCTATTTGCGGTTTCAAAAAGAAACGAGATGCAAAGTGCCTGGCGTGGACCGTTAATGTCGCCTGTACCGGGCGCAAATCGCGCTGCCCGGCGATGACTTGAACCAGTCAACGAAGAACTCGTCAATTCTGCTGGTCGCTGGCTTCCGCCTTCAGTCTGATGAACTCTTCATCTTGTGGCCTGATCTTCAATCCCTTGTCGAGGAAGATTAACGCTTTTTCTGGACGCCCGTTGTCCAGACAAGCCTGAGAGATCTTTCGAAGGAGCCAGAATTTTCCGGGCGTCGCTTCTACATCAGACTCCATGAGCCTGAGCCCATCATCAACTCGCCCATCTTCAATCAATTGCTTCGCCAGAACCTGATGGGTGCCTCCCCACGCTGCTTTTTTTCCTTTGGTTTTGAACCATTCGATTGCGGCTTCGACACCTTCGGCTTTGATAATTTCATACATGCGTTGCTCCTGACTGATGCGTGGTTTGCCAGGCATTCTGTAGGGCTGCCCAGTCACCACGTGGATCAGCTCAGTGTTCAAATTCACAACGGAACCCCACACTTTTGAGTCGCCGTAGGTATCTCCCTGATTGCAGAGCACGATCACAAAAGCATCATCATCGACCAGTCGATTCTCCATGGCTCGGAAGCCGCTAATGGCTCCTCCATGATTGATGACTTTGGTTCGCCTTTTCGTCACAGGATGGGTGCGAGTATAGATCTGCCATCCGTATCCATAGACGCTATGAGGCCTGCCTCCCGCTGCCTTCACCTCTGGAACGTCCCGGTTTGGCGTGAACATCAACATTCGATGCTTCTCGTTCAGGAGCTTGTCTGTGTAGAGACTCCGATCCCATAAAAACATGTCGTCTACGGTGGAGTAGAGTGCCCCCGCCGCTCCTGGAGAAGAACCCAGCTCGATGTAGTCTGCGTTGTCGAGACCAAATGGACCGTACGTGTATCCGCTGGCGCGTTTTGCAAGCACGTATCGATTGCGATCGTATCCGCTGTTCGTCATGCCGAGCGGTTCGAATATGCGTTCGTGCAGGTTTCGTTCGAACGTCTTACGTGTCACTTTTTCAATAATTCTTCCCAGAATGATGTAGCCCGCGTTGCAATAGCTGTAGATCGTTCCGGGATCATCTACCAAATCTGCACTGCAATGTTCTTTGATGAATTCGTCTTTTCCGAACGACAACCGAGACGTCGTTCCTCGGTAGCTGAAGCTCGAAGTGAAATCTTTGATACCAGATTGATGTGACATCAGGTGGTGCAGCGTGATTCTGTCTCCCGTGTCTTTGCGGTAGTAAGGCAAGTGGTCAGTAATCCTGTCATCTAATCTGACCTTGCCTTCCTGGACCAACTGCATCACGAGCAGGGTGCAGAACTGCTTACTGACGGAGGCAAGACGAAACCGTGTGTCAGTTGTATTGGGGACATTCCACTCACGGTTAGCCATGCCGAAGGCTTGCCTGTAAATGACCTTGCCCTTGTCCGCCACAAGCACTGCCCCTGAAAACAGGCCGGTATCGGCTGTCGCCTGACACAATTCTCGTAGAGCCGTTTCTTTACCCTGTCCGACCTCGCGATACCCTTTCGGAAGTGCCTTATCATCCGCCTGAACGTAAGTGGTCTGAACTGCGACCAGACCACCCAGGATCAGAGTCATATTGCAAAGAAACGTTTTCACGGCATCTCCTTGAAGGGAAATCAAGTTGCATGAATCCAGAAGGCCCGGCGAGTGTCAGTCGTCAGTTTTCGGCAACGGCAATCCGAGTTCGTCACCGTTGGGCTGAAAACCGTTTCCGTCGACGTCGACGAAGATCGGATTGCTGACGGCGATTGGTGCCCGTCGACCATACCGCTGTCCCATGACGTTCTCCATTGTCAGCTCTTCACCGATCGTCGCAACGATGACATGTGCGTCGCGTTCGAGCGTCAGATCCAGTGATGAGTCGAACTTGACGACGGAACTCGGGACTCCAAATAACGCTTGAGAGTTTTTTCGTGTGTAGTTGTGCTTCTCACTTGGTCGGCCGTTGATAAAGACCTGGACACGATTGACGTCCAGCCAATTCGGGCACTGAACTCTTATCTTGAGCGAGATCTTTCCGTCCTTCGGAAGCAGGTCGTCCCCCGGCATTGCCGCGTTCTTATCTTTGTCCGTAACGGCCGAGACCGAAAGGAATGGCCCGTTCGACATGATGATGTGACCATGCTCAATCTCGTGAACCATCTCCTTAGTCGAAAGCTTTGAGGGATCATCGGCGCTGCTGGCGAACCAGTTCCGTCGCCAGCCACTGCCATGATGATTGTAATGTGAGTCGGTGTTGATGACGCCAGGAATGCGATGACCTTGATTGAGCAACTGCAGCCATTGAAATATTGCAATTCGCTTTCGACGGCCGGTGGGTGGGTTATTGGGAATGTCGTGAAAGATCATTTCGAGCGGATGGACTTCGACGACGTCGGTCCATTGCAGCATCTCGCGAAATCCCTTGTCTGGAATCCCGTCGACATCCGCGTCACCGTAGATCTGATGAAGATTCGGATGATTCATCTGCACGAGTTTTTCTGAAGCGTTGTCCCACATGGCGAGACGTTCAATCTGAGCGACGGGATTATAAGAAGCTCTTGGACCACCACCATTTTGAGTATGCGGATGGTGGTGAAGCGGGAACGCATTCTGGTGATTCACCGGAGTCGGTGAGCCCGTTAGTTCGATGCCGGTGCATGTCGCCATCAAGTGAGTCAGTCCCATCTGCTTCAGATGAGGGGTGTAGCTGCTGATCCGATTGTGTTCAGTGCAGGGAGCAAACTCAATGTGTTCGCACAGCAGATTCTCCACTCGCCCGTACTGATCGGAAGTGTTGTCGCCAGAGGGGCTGCTGTGACTATGCAGGTCGGAACTGACCCAGCCCGTTGTGTCGACGACGCGATCGAGCTGCACGCTCAGTGGTGTCATCTTCTGGGCGACCACTTCGATCTGCAGGTTTTCACTGTTGTATTCCGGGCCGCGGCTGAAATAGATCTCATATTTTCCCGGGTCGAGAGAACAATGGATGCGGCCGTGTACAGAGTAGACGCAGTTTTTGACAAACGTTCTTGTGCTGCTGAGGCCGAAGTCAGGATGCTCTCCGTCAAGTGAATAAATTGTTGCTTTGACGGGAATCGGACGACCTTGATCGTCGTTGACTTCCGCTGCAAATCCGCTGCCGACTGCCAGAGGCACCGTTACAGTCTTTGGGCCATCAGTGGCATTGAACCGGAACTCAGAGCTCTCATTTCCGATTGCCGAGGCAACCGCAACGTAGTCGCCTGGAGCGAGCCTCGTGTGAGCGACTCCCTGGTCGTCGGTCTGCAACGTGATAAATTCCGGTGGAACGTTTTCTTCAAGTTTTGCTGACCGTAAGGCAATCTTTGCTCGATTGACCGAGTCAAAACCGCGGCGTGGTTTAGTCTCGGGCACGACTTTGAATGTGTGCATCACTGGTGGCGAATTTGAATTCCCGGTTACAGAGACCAGGTCGATGGGGCTGGTCGCGGGGTAGATCTGCACCGTCCATTTCAACGATTTCTTTGTCCGCTCAACGTGAGCGTCGAGAAATCTCAATTGATACGGGCGGCCGCTTTTCCAGTTTGGAGGTTGTTGGCTGAGGGGACTTTTGAAGCCAATCGTTTGTCGGAAAAAGGCATCGGCACAATAGGCTGCATTGTTTGTTTTCTCGAATTTGAACCAACCATCAGCGCGAACGCCGTCGAACGGACGGACGTCTTCTGCCCCATCTCCCTCGATCAAGATGGTAGACTCAACGAAGGCATCCCCGTCGGCCAATCGGTACTTCACTGTTGCTGTCGTCGTGTCGTTGGCTGGCGATCTGGATGATCGACACTGCCAGAAAACGGCATCGCCGTCACGGCCAGTTTCAACTTTCGACGGGTCGCGAAACAGATACCGTCCAGCCGTTGGAGTATAGGCACTGAGTTGATCGTTGGATGGATGGTTCAGTGTCAGGTCCAGGATCGATCCGCCAATGTTGCGGATGGTCATGTTCGCGTCTCGAGTTGCCAGCGGCGCAGCAATCGTCAACGAAATCTCATCGTTCTTCATCAGAAAATCGCCGAAAATCCAGTCGACTTCCTTGCCGGAGATCTCTGGTTTGGCGCCTGACTCGATGATGCGAATTTCCGCAGCAGAACAAGGCATTACAGGCAGCGTGAGAAGGATGGCAATAGCGAGGCTGAAGGCTTTGGACATGGAAGGCGTCTTGCTGGAAAGGAAGAAGGACGTTGAGTCAATCGCAGAGGTCAGGATTTGCAGTACTGATCGGTTTCTGACTTCCCGAGCGTCTTTGGCCAGGCAATCAAGGATAGTCGTCTTTGCCAGAGTTCTATGGCGAATTTCAGCCAATCCTCCGGGGCTCCGAATACTCAGCTCGCGATGGATTCGGTGATTGTTGTGGGCCAGTTTCAAGGCTTCAACCGTGGCATTGTCATCGCCTTGAAGGCGACCTCGCTGTCTGCGAGTTTTCAAAAGTTCCCGAGCGTCTTGCGAGTTTCAGCGAAGGCTGTATTTTCTGTGGCTCAGATTTATGAACATCACCAGAAGAGGAAGCTGATTCATGACCAGGTCGCCATACCGTTCAGCCATTGTCACTCTCACCGCGCTGATCGCCGTGACGTCAGGCGTCGCAGTGGCGGCTCAACGTCCCAATATCGTCTGGATCTTTTCCGACGATCACGCCTGCAACGCAATTGGCGCATACGGTGGAAGACTCCAGGCGGAAAATCTGACGCCCAACATCGACAGTATCGCCCGAGATGGCATCATCTTTGACCGAGCCTACGTCGGTAATTCTATCTGTGCCCCCAGTCGAGCCACGTTGCTCACCGGCAAACACAGTCATCTTAACGGTAAGTTCGACAACCGTGGCGGCTTCAATCACGACCAGCAGCAGTTCCAGAAGATTCTCCAGAAGCACGACTATCAGACGGCGATGATCGGGAAGATTCATCTGAACGGAGCCATGCAGGGGTTTGACTATTGGGAAGTGCTGCCTGGGCAGGGGCGATACACGAATCCGCAATTCGTCACCGCGGAAGGAAAAACGCAGTACGAAGGTCACTCAACGGACATCGTCACAGACCGGGCATTGAACTGGCTGGACAACGGCAAGGACGATTCCAAGCCATTCATGATGATGGTGCATTATAAGGCTCCGCACAGGAACTGGTTGCCAGCTCCCCGCATCATTGAGAAGTTTCGCAAGCGAACATTCCCTGAACCGGACAGTCTGTTTGACGACTACGCCGGGCGAGGTGTCGCTGCTCACGCACAGGACATGTCCATCTCGAAAACCATGAGGATGGCCGGTGACCTGAAGGTGAACCCCGACTCAGAACGAGCCGCATGGCTGGAGAAAAATCCGCTGGAAGGCGATGACCTGATTCGCTGGAAGTACCAGGCCTACATGCAGGACTACCTGGGCTGTGTTGCGGGCGTGGATGAAAACATTGGAAGGATTCTCACCTGGCTCAAAGAACATAATCTCGAGCAAAACACCGTGGTGATGTACTCCTCAGATCAAGGATTTTATCTCGGCGAACACGGCTGGTTCGACAAACGGTTCATGTACGAAGAATCGTTCAGGATGCCACTGGTCGCCAAGTGGCCGGGCGTGATCAAACCCGGTCAACGGAACGACGACCTGGTGCAGAACATTGACTTTGCGGAGACATTCCTGGACATCGCGGACGCACCGATTCCGGACGACATGCAGGGCGAAAGCCTGACTCCACTGCTTAAAGGAGAAACACCGGACGACTGGAGAAAATCTCTGTACTACCACTACTACGAATACCCGGCCGTGCATTCTGTACGTCGTCATGAAGGAGTCTTCGACGGACGGCACAAGTTGATCCGCTTTTACGGCATAGACGTACCGAACGGCGAAGAATGGGAATTGTTCGATCTCAAGACTGATCCCGCTGAAATGACCAGCATCTACGACCAGCAAAAACAGTCGAACAGGATCAAAGAACTCAAGGCGGAACTTGATCGATTAAAAGAGCACTACAACGTTCCTGAAAACGGCGGCCTTCCGCTTCGAGGGAAAGTCTCTGAGAGGAAACCGAATGCCAATGCAAAAACGTTGAAGTTCAAATTCAAGCAAGGTGTCAACGTGAAGGCGGCGTCCGCGCCCTATCTGCCCGGCCGAGGCATTCAACTAACCGTGTCGCTGACATGGAACGGAACGGACGGTGTGCTGATGGCTCAAGGTGGGGCATCGAATGGCTATGCACTCTGGATCAAAGACGGCCACATCCACTGGACTGTGACGCGAAATGACGCTGCCACGACGGTCTCTACCGAAGACCAGGTGCCAGTGGGGCAGTCCATCATCACCGTCCGGCAAGAGAAGTCTGGCGAAGTAACGATTGCCATCGATGGTCGCCAGGCGGCGCAAGGAAGCGTCGGCGGTCCGTTTCTCGCCCAGCCATTTGACGGGTTAAGCATCGGGCAAGATGCGGGCTCTCAGGTTAGAGAGTTCACAACGAACAAGTACGCTGACAAGATCGGCCCGGTTGAGACTCTGCTGATCGAGTAGCTCAACGCCCGACGACCAAATACTCGGACGGCCGAACTTCGTAGAGCACAAGTGCCACTAAGCTGGTGGCTGCAGCTTAACGGTCGAATGCGAGCAGTCCATGATATCCGTCGGGGATGACCAGCACTCCTTCATGAATGACCGGTCGCGACGGATTACCAGGCAGCGTGAACTGGTCGATCAGTTTCGGTTGTCGTTGGTCGGCGATATCGGCAATCGTGACCAGGCCTGATTGCCGGTTCACCGTGACGAGTTGGTTGCCTGAGATCGTGGGCTTGCCGAGATGTCGCCGTCTGGCGTCGATTTTATAGAGCGAAACGTCGGCGAGCGGACGGCGTTCATCACGATTAAGCAGCAGGTATCCTCCACGAGTGATCGCCAGCGTGCTGTTCCTGTGTGCAATCAGACCGTTGCTCGATCCGATTCGACCCGCAAAGTTGTCGCCTGTGTATCGCGGTCCGCCATCGGCCTGCAGGTCGTACCAGTGCAGACCCGAGACGTGCCAGAATGCGCAGGTGTAGCGGTCGTCGATCAGGCCTCGCTGTATTTGATCTCCGTAGAGCAGACCAGGGTGTTGATCTTCAAGGATCCTCTGTGGTCGACTGGCGTCTGACACGTCGACGATCTGTATCTTGTGGATACCGATCTGCAGCACGGCGTATCGACCATCGCCCGGAATCTCGACCTGGCGGATCGTCTTGTCGGGGACTCCGTAGCGGCCGACTTCCTTCAGCATGCCTTCGGCGGAGAGCTGGTAGATTCCCAGGCCGTTTATGCCTTCGGCAATGAAGATCCGATTGCCATTAACGCTGACGTCCGTTGCCTTTCCCATGGTCGTGCGCTGCGACAACCGTTCAAACTCTGGAAACACCTTCAGCACGTGCACACCGTCTGTCCCGCACGCCGCGATCGCGATGTCTCCCAGGAAGTCCACACCGTAGACCTGACCGCCGGGCTGGTAGACGCGATAACCGTTTTTGACGTCAGGCGGTGGCGTCTTCTCAATGGTTACCGGTGTTGTCGCTTCAGTGGCGGGTGCTGTGGCAATGCCTGAGGCGGCCAGGACATGAAGATCGGACTGTCCGCCAGCGACGTAGACGTGATCCGAGCACGGAACTAATCCTCCGATAAATCCGCGTTCCTTCCCGCCACCTTTTCTTGATGGCACGTCTGGCGGCACCCAGTGCCCCTTGAATCTCGGACTGGCCGGAACGCTCACATCCAGCACAAACACGCCGTTGTGCGTGTCTGCAACGAACGCATGATTGTTGGCGACGGTTACGCTCCACATGTCATTGTGTATGTCGTAACCCGGCGGAAACTTCACGCGTGAAACGAGCCTGGGGTGCACAGGGTCGGTGAGACTCAGGACTTCCAGTCCGTGCCCGTGTCCATAGCCTGGGTCTCCAGGTTTCGCCCGCGGTCTCTTCCTTGAGTGATGGCCGGTTGCGGCGTAGAGCCAGGTGCCGTCAACGTCGACGCCGTCGCCAAACCCGTCCAATGGAGTGCGCGAGACAATCTGAGGTTGCCATGGGTTTCGGACGTCGACGGTCACGACTTCCGATGTTGCCCACACTCCGGCATAGAGAAATCCGTTCTGCTCGACGACCGATTGAGCCTCACCTGTTCTTGCGATACTGAGGTGCTTCGGATGACTTGGGTCAGAGACGTCAATCAATTCCACGCCGAACGAGCGACATGCCACGAAGAGCACGTTTCCGGATTTGCAGATGCCTGTTGCGAACTCGATTGTGTCATGGCGTGATATCAGTGATGGCTTCTCAGCATTGCTCACGTCGACAATGAACAGGCCGTCCTCACGGGAAGCAATGTAGGCATGATTTCCATCGACGACGATCTGCCGCACGCGTCCGAGTCCGTCGAGCTTGCCGACCCGGCGTGGTGTTCCGGGGTTGGTGATGTCCAGAACGTGCAGGGATCGAGAGCCAATCGCGAAGGCATGATCTCCCCGGATCGTCACGTCCATTGTGGGGCCGATTCCGACGTTGAACGTGTTTTCCAACTTCGGTCCGAGCTCGGATGCGGTGGTGAAGAGTTCGGGATGCCTGTGATAGTACGCGTAAGCATGCAGCGCGACGGCCGTGAACAGGTAATGCGTTTCTGCTGCCGAAATCTTCTGAAGATCGACCGTTGTGAGCATCTCCCAGATGGTGGGCAGGTCGCGACGGATCAGCTCTGGCCGCTCGCTCATCAGGACCAGGTGATAGCCACCGAGTGGAAATCGCACATGGGCAAGAGCTGTGAGTCCACCACGTTCATCGAGCATCTCGGGACGGAACAATTCCCACGCCTTTTGAGCGCCCCGCAATTCTGTATCGCCCCAGTTGCGTCTCTCGGCCAGTTTTTTCCACTCTTCGTCCTCGTGAAACCGGCGGTAGAAGGGGCCCGGGAAATCACGATCAAGTTGCATCTGTGCGCTCTGGGCGAGCAGGTCACTGATAACTGTGCGTTTCTTCGAATCGTCAAGAAAGTGCAGATAGGCGTTGAGTCGGAAGCCGTTCTGGTTTGCGTAGATCGGATGGCCATTCAATTCAACATGATCGCCAGCGTGGAGCAGTTCCCACCGCAGCCCGTCACGATCTTCGAGTAGTTCGTCGTGCAGCTTCAACCAGTGCTCATTCCCCGTCCCCTTGTAGAGAGCAAACACGGTCGGGATCAGGATCGACGCGTGATTGCTGCGAAACCCCTTCCAGGAGAATCCGACGTGCGATTCAGTGACCCCATCAGCCGCTTTGATTGAGAAGTTATGCTTCTCCAGCCGGTGGCCGATCGCATTCAGCTTCTGACTGATCCACTGTCTATCCTCATTCGAGGCCAGCTTGCTGTCGCCGTATCGGGCCAGCGCGATGATGTATGTCGTGTGCTGGTCCATCGACGAGTCATCGTAGTACGCCGTGGCATCATCCGGGTGAGGTCCGCGTGGCACGAGCCCTTCGACCGGGCAGACTCCTCCGATGAATTTCAGCGCGGAGAACAGTATTCTGGCCTTGCGTTCCAACCAGATATCTGGAGCCGCCCGATGTGCGTCAAGGAGCGCGACGAGCGTATGTCCACAATGAAGCGCCGTGTCGGCAATGCGCGATCCGTATCCCCAGGGCTTAGGCTGGCGAGCCTTGATCTCTTTGGGAGTCGTCCAGCGATCCTTCGTCGACAGCTTAGCGCCGTAAAGGACGTACGTCTCCGGATGCTGAAACTGTTTAAAGTACTCTTCCGCCAGACCGAACGTAAGTTCCTTCAGCTCGTCCGCCGAGAACAGCAATGCGGTCCCTGTCGGAACTTCTGACCGTTCATCAGCACTCGCCGCCGTTGCGAGTATGGCTGAATACAACACGACGAAGGGTAGGACAGCCGTCCTATTCAACCGACACGTCGATAGAACGGAACTGGCAGGCCAACCTGCGTGTCGTCCAGTTGACTGCAATTTCAGGTGCATTTTGCTCGATCCAATGGACTGACTCAACGCGAGTGACACCCGGTCGCGATGCCACCACAGTGTGACCGCACTCTAACGATGATGACGTGACAGTCGTCGGACGATCGAGATTGTGTCCGACATTTTCGACGAACTCTGGTAAGGCCAGGAACGTATCAGGCGATGGCATAGCAACGTTCGTTCTTGTCACCACGACCAGCAAATAAGTTCCGGTGTAGCCGTCATGCCTTACGCGCAAGCGAAATTTGTTGACCGGACGAGCTTGTCAATGACAGCGTCTACTCTATGAATCTCTCCAACGTGGACACACCGGTCTAACTGATTCACATCGAAATACCACACGTCTACCGCATTTGGCCGTTGACGTAGTCGTTGAAGCAGGTGGTCCCAAATAGCAATGTTCTATCAGACGAGTTCGCCGATGACTCCGTTGGCCTCGCCACCCTGGAAGTTTTCGGGAACCGGGACATCCATTGCTCCAAACATGGTTTGCCAGAGGTTCCCGAGGTGAACGTCTTCCTTGACCACGTGGCCGCGGTGCTTCACTCCGATGCCACCTCCGCCACACAGGATGGCTGGCAAATGGTGGTTGTTGTGGGCGTTGATCGTTCCGCCGGATGAGCCCCAGACCACCATCGTGTGGTCGAGCAGCGTTCCGTCGCCCTCTTTGATCGACTTCAGTCGGTCAAGGAACCGAGCCCACTCTTCCATGTACCAGGTGTCAGCTTTGCTCCACCATCGCAGCTTGTCAGGATCTTCGCCGTGGTGGGTCATTTCGTGGTAGCCGTATGGGTTGCCCTCGCCTTTGAAGGCTCCGGTGCCGTCCGAATTGTCCATGCGGGCCATGTACGAGATCACGCGTGTGCTGTCGGTCTGAAGAGCGAGTGTGATCACGTCGTACATCAGCCGCTGGTAACGTCGATAGTCGAGACCATTGCGGCTGGGATCGAGGCCCTGTTCATCGCCGAACTCGGGGGCATCGACCTTTGGCTTCGGTTCGTACAGCCACGTCTTCTCGACCTGCATCTGCTTCTCGAGATCTCGGATCCCCGTGAAGTATTCGTCGAGTTTCTCGCGGTCGACCTTGCCAAGGCTTGCGGTGAGGGCGCGGGCCTCGGCTCGAACGGAGTCGAGCACGCTGGAGCGCCGCGCGAACTCGACCTCGCGTTGAGCGATCGTGTCGGCAGTCTCCGGTCGGAAGAGTTTGTCGAACAGCACGTGCGGCCGGTTCTCGGCCGGAAGCGGCGTGCCATTCCGGCTCCAGGAAAGCGTGTTGTCCTGTGCGTTGCCAAACCCCGTTCCTCGTCGAATCCCGAGAACGAGCGAGGAGTATCGCGTCTGATGCCCGATCGCGTCCGCGAGTTCCTGATCACAGGAGACGCGCAGCTTGCTGCCGCTGTCGTGCGTGTTTGTGCCAGTCAGGAACGTGCGATCCCCGCCGTGGCCGCCGGAGTGTGTCAGCTTGAGCCCACTGACAACGGTGAAGTCGCGACGATGACGTTCGAGTGGCTGAAGTATGGGAGTGAGTTTGTAATCGGGTCCGGCCGTCGCTGGCGTGAAGTCCCGGCCATTCAGCCCGAGCCCCCACATGCAGAAGATGGCGCGGCGAGGAATCTCGTCGGCAGCTATACCGCCTGCCGTATCGGCCCCGCGAGCGCAGACGCTCATCGCCTCAAGCCACGGCAACGCCAACGTGACGCCCGCTCCCCTCAGAAAGGCGCGACGTCTGAAAGATAAAGATGATGCAGAGTGAGGATCGTGCATGGTGATCCGCCTTTCTACTTTGAATGAAAGAGTTCACTGCTGACGACGGCGCGGATGAGCGTCCGTATCCGGTAGTCGTCGTGTCGAACAGATTCGGTGATGGTTTCAACTGTCTCGCGATCGGTGTAGCCGACCGGCCGAGTGAGTGCGTACGTCAGCATCTTTACGACGAGGTTGCGCGTGAACTGGTCTCTCCGCTTCAGCAGTCCCGCCTTGAACTCGTCGAGCGAAGCAAACGCATCGCCTTCCGGAAACTTACCGCTGACATCTATCGTCGGTGCGTTCCTGGAGCGGAACCCTTCGCCATTTGCCCGAGTACGCCACTGCCCGATCGCATCGTAGTTCTCAAGAGCGATGCCGAACGGGTCGAGTTTCGCGTGACACGAGGCACACGTGGGCTCGTTGCGGTGGCGGTCGAGTCGCTCACGCACGGTCAACTTCTGCCCAGCCGTGTTGGGTTGGATTTCGCCGGCATTGGGGGGTGGGTTGCCTGGCGGATCGCCAAACAGTTCTGTCTTTACCCAAGCCGCTCGCCGCACGGGCAACGTGCGCGTCCCGTCCGAAAGCAGCGTCATGAGCCCCGCCATCCCGAGCACGCCCCCGCGATGATGAGCCGGTTCGACGGTCACACGACGAATGTCCGGCCCTTCGACGCCTTCGATCCCGTAATGCCGCGCGAGCCGCTCGTTAATCATCACAAAGTCGCTGTCGAGGAAATTCGAGACGGAAAGGTTATTAGTGACAACCTCACGGAAGAAGGCGTAGGTTTCAAGACGGGATGACTCTTCAAGTTCCGCGTCGTAGTTTCGGTATTCGGCAGCCGGCATGGTGTTGCCGAACTCGCGAACGTGAAGCCACTGGCCGGCGAACCCCTCGACAAACGCCGCTGCCTTCGAATCATCGAGCATGCGATCGACCTGCTTCAGGAGAGTCTGCCGATCATGAAGCTGCTCGCCCTCGGCGAGGTTGAATAACGTCTCGTCCGGCATGCTCGACCACAGAAAGTAGCTCAGTCGAGAAGCGAGTTCGTAGTCGCTGAGCTGGCGTGGCGTCGTCCCAGCCGCTGGCTCCTGAATAAAGAGGAATCCGGGCGAACAGAGTACGCGAGCCAATCCCAGTCTGACCGCGTCGTGAAGCTCGGTTCCGGTCCGCCGGGCCTGCTCGACGAGTGTGACCACGCCATCGATCTCCGCTGGACTCACCGGACGGCGATAGGCCCGACGAAGAAGTCGAGTGAAGACCTCTCGCACGTATTCGGCACCTTCGTTTTCGTACCGGGCTGCCTCGTCGTCGGCTTTCTCGCCTTCACCGAAGAAGATCGTCTTGTGGCTTCTGGGAGGCCACTCTTTCGCCACCGGCCCGCTGATTTCGAACCAGTCAACGAACATTGTCGGCGGTTTTCTGGAGTCGTGCTTCGGATTGAAGTGCCGCATCGGCCCTTTCCACTTACTCGCCTCCACAACAATTGCATCCAGCTCGGCCCGTGCGGCATCAACCTCGGCCTTCGACGCCCCTGATGTCGTGGCGTCGCGCAACTTGCCCTGAGCGGCCCGCACCTCGCGATACCACCGGTTGTTTTCCGGCGTCGTCACGATGAGATCGACGATATCATTAAACGCGAATGCCACATTGCGTTTCAGACCGTCCGGGCCACTGCGTAGAAACACGACGGTCTCATGGACCCGCGGCTCGTCGAGTGGTGCCGTTATCGGAATCTCGACCTCGGCGCGGACAGGCGTGTTGGCGCCGTACACGGCTCGTACTCGCATCGTTTCGGCGCGTGCCCCGGGACTAGCACCAGCGTGAATTCGGATTCGGTAGTAACCGTCCTGAACAACAACGGTCCCGCAATCGGCGCTTCCCATCCGGCCCCATGAGTCCTTCGTTGGGCGATTCCCATAACCGTGAACAAACTTCACGCCCCCGTCAATGATCTCAAAACCGCTCGGGCCGGGATCGACCAGCGTGTCCGCAAACCGGCTCTTCGTCCCTTTCTTTTTGGGACGCACGCGCGGATTTGTCTCCGCTTCAGAACGTGTGGTCAGAACGGATGGTTCGCCATCAACGATCGCCCGCTCGGCGATGCGCTCAGCCACCGCGAGTGTCCGTTCAACCTGCGTCTGATCAAAGAACAGGGCCACTCCCAGACGGTCGAACCCTTCCGCCTTCCCATCGCCCGGCAGCTCCTCGACAAGCGGTGCAAGCACTTCGGGATCCATGTGAAACAAATCGCGAACGCTGTTCGTAAACTCGATCCGGTTCAGACGCCGCATGGGAATCCGGCCGCCAGCATTCCTGGCGGCCCGCTCCGCGTCACGCAGTCCCGAGTTAATCCAACTGACGACAGGCTCAAACTCATCCGGTGTGGGTCGAGGTTCATCCTCAGGCGGCATCGTCCCGAGGTTGATCATGTCCACGACTTCCTTCCACCGCTCTGCCACATTGGGAGCATTGAAGTCAGTCGTAAGCTGATCAAGACGGAGACCGGCATTCGCACGCTTCGCCCCGTGACAGCGAAGACAGTGATCTTTGAGAAACGGCTGAACGTGCTCAACAAATCTGCGTTGTCCGACGTCCCGATTCCGAGACTCCTGCCCCCAAGCAGTCGTGCACGGAAACAGCCCCACAGCGAAAAGGCACAACAGCAGTCCCTGCCGCGGCCCCAATTCACGTTTCGAACAAACATTCAAGTAACAACGTCGCACGGCTGATTCATCTCCAGGTAGGGCTCACATTTCCAGAAGAAACGTAACGAAGTCACTCGACAATCGCAGCTGCACACTTTGACGCCAATCGCCCAAGCACGATTCCATCGTTGTCAGTCCCCGCCGTCTGGCAGGAATCTGTGTCGCCGGACAAACGCTTCAACATCCTGCGTACTCTTTTTTTCGAATACGGGCAGCGTCATAAAACTGTGTCCGCCGCCTTTGTAGACCTTCAATTCGAAGTGCTTGCCTGCTTCTTTGGCCTTGTCCACGAATGCGTCTTGATACTGAGCCAGACAGTCAAGGTCGCCGAACAGGATCAGAGTCGGCGGCAAAGGTTCCTTCGGTAGAATCCGCGATGCTGACATCTTCAACGCATCTTCAACAGGATGCAGTAGCTGCGAGTCTCGGGCGTTGAACAGCTCAAGACCTTTCTGGAATCGAGCGACCTCTTCGAGTCGTTTTCGTCCGAACCCCTGCCCTTAACCGTGAGACAGCGGCGATGGTCATCATTCTGCAGGATGCGTTTCTTACTGCACTTCTCCTTGGGTACCTGATTCTCCGTCCGCAAGTTGTCGATGACTTTCTGCTGCTGGCGATTCATCCAGCCGACAGGGATTATGAAGAAGAGCTGCCAAGGGTGCAAAATAAATCCCATGATCGGCCTGATGAGGCGGCGAAAGCTCCCACCATGCATCTTGATTTGCCGCTCGTCAATTCTGCTGTCGGCCAAGAATTCATTTGAGTTAACTCGTTGGCGACGCTCCGGCAGTGTGTTAAGCGTCAGAATTGTATTTTGCCCCAACGGTCTATCTGATCCTTGACCTAATGGCCTGAGTGACCCCGAAGAACAAATATTGTTCCGTTGCCGTTGGCTGTAAGCAGGTATCGACCGTCGGGAGTGAATTCCAGATCTGAGATTTGACCTCCGGGTGGGCCGATGAAGACGGTCCTCAGAAGATCGCCATCTGGCGTCCAGAAATGCAGCAGTCCTGTGTTTGCCGCACCGACCAGACGAATCTTGTTTGGCCTGCTGCTCAATGAACCAGGCCTCACGAACAGCATCCCTTTGGAGTAGTGACGGATACCCGTGAAAGGAGCGGTGCATCTGGATAGACTAATGGGCCCCACCGAGGCACGCTATATCACGCGTCCCGCTGACTCACCGTTAACTCTCCCCCAGGATTCAGCCGTGTTGTCGTCTTCACTGTCCAGCCGTCGCACGCATGGAGTTTTGGTTGCAGCCGCTTTCAGGTTGTCGACGCCGATGCCCGTTGTGGGCCTGGAAAACGCAATCAGCCGTGGACTGCGCATGTTGTTCGTCGCGGGATTGCTGTCGTGGGGGCTGGGGCCGATGTCGCACGAGCTGTGCCTCGGAGCTGAGCCGGACACTGCTGGCATCGAGTTCTTCGAGAATCACATCCGCCCTGTCCTCGTCCAGCACTGCTACGAATGTCACGCCGCCGGGGCGGACTCGACTAAGGGCGGGCTTAGAGTTGATCATCAGACTTCACTGCTCCGCGGTGGTGAAAGCGGCGCAGCCGTCGTGCCTGGCGACATTAAAAACAGTCTGCTGATCAGCGCAATGAAGCAGCAGGATTTCGAAATGCCGCCGGAAGGGAAACTGCCCGATGAAACGATCCGGCGTTTCGAACAATGGGTGCGGATGGGAGCTCCGATGCCAAAGTCCGCACCCGACGTCGACGAATCGAAAAAGTCTGCAGAACACCACTGGGCATTCAAGTCAGCTCAACGCAAGCCACTTCCAGAAGTACAGGACTCAGCATGGCCGCGTAGCGAAGTCGATCACTTTGTGCTCACGCGGCTTGAACGCGAAGGACTCACGGTCAACGGCGACGTCGATCGACGCACGCTGATTCGCCGAGCCTGTTTCGACCTCTGGGGAATTCCGCCGACTCAGGAACAGGTTGCTGAGTTCCTTCAGGACGACTCACCCCAGGCGTTCGAGTCACTGGTCGACCGACTGCTGGAATCGCCGAACTTTGGTCAGCGGTGGGGGCGTCACTGGCTGGACGTCGCCCGCTACGCCGAATCCACTGGCCACGAACGCAACTTCCTTCATCCGCACGCCTGGCGATATCGCGACTACGTCATTAAGTCGTTCAATAAAGACAAGGCGTATGACCGGTTCATCACGGAACAGCTCGCCGGCGATCAGCTTGCTGCCGAAAACGATGCCGAAAACGATGCCGAGCGCGACGAAGCGTTGACCGCCACGGGCTTCCTGGCTCTCGGTCCGAAGAATTTGCTTGGCAACAAGGCGGTGTTTCCGCACGACATGGCAGACGATCAGATCAACGTCACCATGCGGGCCATTTCGGGGCTGACTGTCAGTTGCGCCCGTTGTCACGATCACAAGTTCGATCCGATTTCTACTAAAGAGTATTACGGGCTGGCGGGCATCTTTCTCAGCACAGAAACGCTGTACGGCACGAAGCCGGGTACAGGTGGCGGCAACAATGCTCATCCGTCCGATTTGATTCCGATCGGCCCTGATGCCGAAACGCGACATGCCGTGATGAAGAAGCACGACGAAAAGGTCGCCGCTGCAACGAAAGAGTACGCAAAGGTTTTTGGCGCCTTGAAGAAACTGCTCAGTCAACCGAAGAAAAAGCAGGAGCAACTCGTTTCCGAGATTGCAGTCGCGAGGTCTCGCACCAGCAAACGTCGTAAAGAACTGGATGACCTGAAAAACAACGCTCCGGAGTCTCCGATTTACGTGATGGGTGTCCGCGATGCTGAGAAGATCCGGGACACTCAGGTTCGTGTTAGTGGTATTCGCCCAGGAGACGTCGTTCCTCGCCGGGTCCTGGAGTGCTGCACAACCGGCAACGCTCCCGCGATCCCCCGAAAAGCCAGTGGTCGTCTGGAGCTAGCTCAGTGGCTGGTCAATGCCAACCATCCACTGACAGCACGCGTGATGGTCAATCGAATCTGGCATCACCTGTTTGGCCGCGGCCTGGTATCGACGGTCGACAACTTTGGAATCAATGGTCGACTGCCCAGCCACCCAGAATTGCTCGACTGGCTGGCAATTCGCTTTCAGGATGATGGCTGGTCAGTGAAGAAGACAATCCGGCGACTCATGCTCAGTCGGGTTTATCAATTGAGTTCAGCTCACAACGAAAAGAATCTCGTCGTTGATCCGGACAACATCCTGCTGTGGCGTCGGTCCCCGCGCCGGCTGGATGCCGAAGCGATCCGGGACACGATGCTGATGATCGCGAGCCGCTTGGAATTTTCGCCACCGGTCGACGGTTCCGTGGTTGCTGAACTGGGGGACGGCTGCATCGTTCGTCAGATTAATCCCGACGGGCTACTGACAGACACCGGTTGCCGCAGCGTTTATCTTCCTGCAGTGCGTTTCTTTGAACCGGAACTGCTGCAGGTATTTGACGGTGCTTCGGCGAGTCTGGTTGTCGGCAGTCGATCCACAACAAACGTGCCCGCTCAGGCTTTGTTTCTTCTGAACGACGATTTCGTGATTGACCAATCCAAAGCTGCCGCGGACCGAATTCTGCAGGAGCCGAATCTTGACCAGACCGCGCGAATCGAACTCGCGTGGCAATGTACGTTTGGCCGGAAACCTACAGAATCAGAAACAGATCGAGCGAACGAGTACCTGAGGCAAAGTCTGGGGAAGTCGACGGACGATAAAGTCTCATCGAAACTGATCTGGGCAGGGATGTTCCAGGCGTTGTTCGCAAGTGCCGAGTTCCGCCACAGTTATTAGCAATGTTGTTTAACGGCAAGCCGATTAGAACCATGCAAAACTCACCTGGAACCATGCAAGAATCACCGCTTTCCCGTCGTCATCTTCTGAAATCGTCAGCCTGCGGATTCGGCTATCTCGCCTTTGCGGGACTCACGTCAGAATCTCGCGCCGATTACACCGATCCGCTGGCGCCGCAGACGCCCCATTTCGTACCGCGAGCGAAACGCGTAATCATGCTGTTCATGGATGGCGGTCCATCTCATATGGACCTGTTCGATTACAAACCTCAGTTAAACAAAGACCACGGCAAAAAGGGCAGGAAGAAGGCGACGCTCTACGGCACTCCCTGGAGGTTTCAGCAACACGGCGAAAGTGGCCAGTGGGCTTCGGAACTGCTGCCTCAACTTGTTGAACAACACATTGATGACATGTGCATCGTGAAGAGCATGCACGCGGACAGTTCATCGCATCCGTTCGCCGTTCCGTTTTTTCATACGGGAAGCTTTCAGTTCACGCGACCGTCGGTTGGTTCGTGGATGCTGTACGGGCTAGGGAGTGAGAACGCGAGTCTTCCCGGATTCGTGACGATCAACCCTTCAAAGGACCTCGGCGGACCGCAGAATTTCGGCAGCGCGTTTCTGCCTCAGTGTTACCAGGGCACACGCATCGGCTGGATGGGCCAGTCCGTGCGAAATGCCGAAATTGCGAACCTGAACAGCGACTTTCTTGCGGCCGGCCAGCGTCGCGAGCAAATGAACCTGCTTCAGTCTCTCAACCGCGAATTGCTGCAGCGACGCGAAGTCGATCCGCAGGTCGAAGGTGTCATTAATTCGCTGGAACTGGGACGTCGCATGCAGGACGTCGCGCCGTCCGTTCTCGATCTTTCACGCGAATCGAAACAGACCTTGGACATGTACGGCGTCGAGGGTAAGGACACCGACAACTTCGGGCGCATGTGCTTGATGGCCCGTCGCTTCTCAGAAGCCGGAGTGCGATTCGTTCAACTGACGCACACCAATTGGGACCAACATCGGCAGCTAACACCCACGCTCGCAAAGAATAGCCGCGAAACAGATCAGCCGATCGCAGCTCTGTTGACTGACCTGAAGCAGCGAGGACTCTTTGAGGACACGTTGGTTATCTGGAGCGGCGAATTCGGACGCCAGCCGGAAATCGAAAGCGGAGACGGTCGCAGCCACAATGCCGATGGCTTCACTTTGTGGATGGCCGGTGGCGGCGTGAAACGCGGATTCTCGTACGGAGCCACGGATGAATACGGCTACAAAGCCGTCGAAAATAAAGTGCACCTGCACGACCTGCATGCAACGGTTCTACACCTGCTTGGTCTGGATCACAAACGGTTGACGTATCGCTATTCCGGTCGAGACTTCAGACTGACCGACGTGCACGGCCGTGTCATCAGCGATCTAATTGCTTAGCTTCATAGAGAACGTGCCCGAACAACGGGAGCAGGTCATTTGTCGGTGCCCACCACCATCGCAGTTGGACAGCAAGCATGCAGTCATCACGCGTTTTGCAGATTGTTCTTACGACGGCCGCGGGTCTGGCTCTGGCCTTGTCTTTAGTTTCGCCCTGTTGGGCAGAGACCGACGGTGGTGGCGAGGACGAGGCGGCGCTCCGAGCCGATGCCGAGAAGACATTCAAAGAGAAGGTCGGACCGTTCGTAAACAAGTACTGCGTCCGTTGCCACAACACCCGCCCTGAGGGAGGCATCAATCTCCAGTCGGCGCTCAGGAGCCCCGGTGCCACGTCCTCGTTCCTGCATTGGAAGAAGGCGGTCGCCAACGTGAAGGTGCACGACATGCCGCCCGAACATACGGACAAGATCCCGACCGACGATGAACGCCACCAGTTCATCGAGTGGATCGGCAAGCTCAAGTACATGGCACCGCGCGACCCGGGCTCCTTTGTGATCCGTCGCCTGAGCAAGGTCGAATACGGCAACACGCTGCACGACCTGTACGGCGTGGATCCGTCGATCACCGACGGTCTGCCCGAAGAAGTCATCGGCGAGGGGTATCTCAACTCGATCTCGCCGCTGCAGTCGGAGCTGTTCCTCGACATCGCCAACAAGGTGATCGATCAGGTCGTGTCACCAGAGGGCAAGGCACCCACCGAAGTACAGAAACGCCTGTTTGGCGAGACTCCATCCGACAATGCCGATTTCCGCAAGGCAGCCCGACAGGTATCGCGCTCGCTGGCGCGCGATGCTTACCGCCGGCCTCCCACCGACGCGGAGCTGGATGTTCTGGTGGGTATCTTCGACCTCGGCCGCGAGAACCGGTTGAGTTACACGGCTTCGCTGGGCCTGATGTGGAAGGCGATCCTCGTTTCTCCGCAGTCCCTCTTCATCACGCCAGCGGCAGAAGTCGACTCAAAGGATTCCGTCGTTCCGCTGGACGACTATCAATTGGCCTCGCGTCTTTCCTATCTGCTGTGGTCGGCGCCGCCTGATGCCGAGTTGTCCGCTCTGGCCGACAAGGGCGAACTCCAGAAGCCCGAAGTGCTGCGGGCGCAGGCGGCGCGGCTGCTAATGCACGACCGCTCGCGGGCCCTGTTCGACGGCTTCGGAGCCCAGTGGCTGGGTGTGGGCGGGCTGGAGAGCCAGACGTTTGATCCGGACGTGTTCCCTCAGATGACCCCCGCATTGCGCACGGCGATGATGGAAGAAGCACGATTGTTTTTCCAAAGCATCGTTCGCGAGAACCAGAACGTGTTCCGGTTCGTGGACAGCGACTACACCTTCCTGAATGAGCCGCTCGCCAGGCTGTACGGCCTTGAGCAATCCGTTCAAGGTCCCACGATGCGACGCGTCAAGCTGGAGAATCCCAACCGGGGTGGCATCCTCGGCATGCCGGCCACGCTGGCGACCACGTCGTTCCCGAACCGCACCAGCCCGGTTCGGCGAGGTGTTTGGGTGCTTGAGCAGATCCTTGGAGAACGCATTCCACCGCCCCCGCCTGACATCCCGGAACTCGAAGAGCAGGATCAGAAGAGCGCCGAGGGATTGACGCTGCGTCAACGGACGGAGCTACACCAGTCGGACCCCACGTGCGCCAACTGTCACAAAGTGTTCGACCCGATCGGATTCGGTTTGGAAAATTTCGACGCCATCGGCCGATGGCGTGAAAAGGATGACGTTGGCGTCGCGATTGACTCAGCAGGGAAACTTCCAAACGGAGAAGCGTTCGCCACTCCGGCAGAATTGAAGAGCATCCTGGCGGAGCGAAAGGCGGATATGGCTCGAAACTTGACCGAAAGGCTGATGGCGTACGCGATTGGGCGACAGTTGGAAGGCTACGATGAAATCGTGATCGACCAGCTGATGGTGAAGATTGCCAACGATAGCTTCCGAATGCGGACGATGATCACCGAGGTCATCACCAGTTACTTGTTTACGCACCGCAAAGTCAGAGGATAGATGCCATGAACAACCAGCCTCTTGTCGATCGTCGCACCATGCTGAAAGGTGCGGGCGTTTCCCTCGCGCTGCCGTTCATGGATTCGCTGACCTGGGCGGCCGGCGGTAATTCCACAAAGCCGCCAGTGCGCCTCGGATTCATGTACATGCCGCACGGCGTCATCATGGACGAGTTCTGGCCCAAGACTCCGGAGTCGTATCTCGAGTCGCCACCGTCAGCGATCGAGTCGTTACGTCCGATTCTGGACCAGTGCCTGATGATGAAGGGAATTTCCGGCGTGCCAACTACGCCGTTCAGCGGCGCGCCGCATGCGCTGGAGTTGTCGACCTGGCTCACCGCGACTCTTCCCGACGCAGACACACGCAGCCGCATCAACATCGCGATCTCGGCCGACCAGATCATGGCCAACTACGTGGGTGCTCACACACTGCTGCCCTCGCTCGAACTGGCGACGATGCCCCAGACATGGAAGGAGAATCAGGCGGGTCTGCACGAGGCGTACTACTCGCACTGCAGCTACCGCTCTCCGACGCAGCCCGTCCCTGCTGAGATCGATCCGCGGAATGTTTTGAACAGGCTCTTCGGCAAGAAAGACAAGGCCGGGCGGGTGACGAAGGCCAACCCTCTCGACAGGCAGATGCTCGACCGTGTGCTCGGCGGCGCGAGGGACCTGCGGCGGATGCTGGCCAGGACCGACCAGCAAAAGCTCGACGAGTACCTCGACAGCGTGCGAACTGTCGAAAGGCGTATCGCCGCGATCGAGTCTCGTCAGAAAGAGGCGGCATTGGAGAAGGCCGGAGTGCGTTCAACCAGGCGTGACTCCAACGATTCGCCGCCGATCGAGGTGAAGATCCCCGAGGGCGACAAACGCAGTGAGTACATGCAGGTGATGTGCGACTTGACCGTCCTAGCCTTCCAGACGGACACAACGCGCGTCAGCACTTACATCGGGTCCACGCCCAATGGCGAGTCCTACCCCGAGCTGGGATTCTCGGACAGGCATCACTCGCAGACGCACCACCAGAACCGAAAGGAGATGGTCCGAAAGGTGGCGGCGATCACGAAGTTTAACATCGACCAGTTTGCGTACATGGTGAACAAGATGGCGAGCCTGCGCGAGGGCGATGGCACGCTGCTCGACAACTGCATCATGATGTGGGGCTCGGGTCTGGAAGACGGCAACAAGCACAGCCGAGAGAACCTGCCCTTCATCATCGCGGGCAAGGGCGGCGGATCGATCAGCACCGGACGCTTCCTGCCCGACACCAAAGGCAACCAGGGCGACCTGCTCACAACGCTGCTCTCATGCGCCGGAGTGCCCTTGGACCGCCCAATCGGTATCGCGACCAAGCAGATTACCGAAATCAAGGCGTGACCGGATTCCCAAAAGCCACAAAGCCTACGCTGCCATGATTACTTCGCGGTTGTCGAGATCCATCGGATTGAAGTCGTCAAAGTCTGCCGACTGAAATTGACGACTGCTCGAAGTCTCCATACTGCCCGCTGTGATCACGACAGACCATACGAATCCGTCGGGGACCTTATGGCCTGAGTGTGGGGCCCCCGATGCGACGCCCAAAGTTCCGGGCGACGTCGGCATAGGTGATCTCGTACGAGAGTTTCAACGCCTCATCGGGAGCATGACCGTCCTTGATCGCAATTATGAAATCCCGAAATCTGCTGGTGTCGCGTTCGAGCAACATGTCGACGACGACAACAGCGACACCATAATAATCGCCTTTAATCTGCTGAGTCTCGAACATCCCGTTCAACGATTGTTGAGTTTGGACCATTGCCAGCGCGCGTTTGCCTCTGGCATCGATCTGGTGCGAACTCTTTAAGATGTGGACCGCAATTCAGTCGGCCAGTCCTTCGTTCAACTAGGAAGGCATTCGCACATCGGAGCGATACCGTGCGATAAAGCCGTGCGACGTTTCGTCAATCAGCTTGTGTGTGAAACTGAACGTCGACGAATCTCTCCAGATCGCGATGATTACCTGACCGCTCTTCCGCGCGTGGGACCCACCACCAGACGTCTGCAAATCGGCCACGGTGCGTGGATTGTTCATGACTTCCTTCTGGAATCGGATCTAGTCCGACTGTTGTTGGAAAGCCACGACGACACATTTGCCGCACCAGATGTTTCGACTGCGGGCGACGCCGTAGGCCCTGCACATCATTTCGTACATCGAATCAAAGTGTTCGAGGCACTGAGATGTCAGATCCGGCGCGAGATCCGTTAACAACAGAAAATGCTCATTCTCATACACCTTAAGCGGCGTGTCTGTGAATCGAGCCTGAACAGATTCCGCAAATTCGCGATGTTTCCGTATACATTAGGCGTGCTCCGGCAATCCGCGCGACAAGTCCAGTCTGCTCCTCAGTAGCGGATTCCGGCGTCAGGGAAACGACACGAACATTCGCGTATCCCTGTCCGTTCCGTAGGTGGAGCTCCACGTTGCGACCCACCAACTGGGACAAAGTGATTTCGGAAACACGCTTCGGGACGACCAGTTGGCTCGCGTCGGCCGACTCAGCCACGATTGTCGGTTTGACGAACTCACCCAGTTTCCACGCGGTGACCGTGCCGACGACTTCGATCTTCTGGTTTGAGAACGTTTCCGCCAGTGATTCACTGGCTCGCATCTCCAGAAAGTGTTGCTGCACGGGTGACGAGAGTCGCGCGATGAAGCATGATGGCTCTTTCCAATCCGTCTCTGACTTCAGTTGGACGTAGCCTCCGGTCATACCCATGCTCTTGACGACAAACGTGACGCGAAGTTCCTTCCCAAGGTATTCGAGTCCTTCGCTCGGGCTGATGTCGCTGTGGGCCAGACACTCAGCCGACATCAGCCAAATCATCATGAATGCAATGTAGAATCGTGCAGTTTCATTTTCGTGCTTACTGTGTTGTCACGGGGTTTCAGCGTCTTAGCAGCGGCTACCGCCGAGAAATTGCTTGCGTAGGATTCAGGCCAAGTCGATTTATGCGGTAGCCTCCGCCAGTGGTTATGCCAGAAGCACAAGGTTCGGGGAACAGGGATATCAGGATTCTCAGTCGAATACCTGTACGTTGAGCTTGGTCTTGTCCGGTTATGTTAATTGAAACGTAACTTCTCGTGAGCGTCAGCGTGACTCTTTGTCCGAAATCCGGATGCGGAAAATGCGCACGTCCGGTTTGATGAGCGGGATGTGGAAACGGAGCAGGTGGATGGATCTAACGGCACCGGCAATCGAAAGTGCCGGCAACAGACAAAGCCAACACCTTCTGACGTGCTTCCCTGAAACTGGTCCATTGAATGTGAGAAAATCGAGATAGATATCAGTCCTTCAGAACGAGGAGATTTTGAAGATGAAGAAGTCTCGATTTACGAACGAGCAGATAGCTTTTGGATTACGGCAGGTGGAATCTGGTACTCCGATTGAAGAGGTGTGTCGGAAGCTGGGAATCAGCCAGCAGACGATCTATCGGTGGAAGAAGAAGTTTGCGGGGATGGGTGTTGAGGAGCTTCGTCGTCTGAAGTCTCTGGTAGCCAGACTTGAGTCTGGACAAGCAGATTCTTCAGGACGTCTTGTCAAAAAAAGCTCTGAAGCCTGCCCGCTTTCGTCAGGTGGTTGATCGCATGTACAAGCGCTATCGGATCAGTGAGCGTTACGCTTGCCGTCTGGTTCGACTTTCTCGTTCAGCTTACCGGTACGAGTCGACGAAGAGGCAGCCTTACGAATACGTCTGAAAGAACTGGCGGCCGTTCGTGTTCGATATGGCTATCGCCGGCTGCACATTCTGCTTCGTCGAGAAGGGTGGCAGGTGAATTCGAAGCGTGTTTACCGCTTGTATTGCGAAGGAAAACTGAGTCTTTGTAAGAAGACACCTCGCCGTCGAGTCAGTTGTCGGAAGCGTGTTGATCCCCCCGCAGCGACTCGCATTAACGACTGCTGGGCGATGGATTTTATGGCCGATGAACTGTTCGACGGACGTCGATTCCGGTCTGTTAACGATAGTCGATCACTTTAGCCGTGAGAGTCTGGCGATCGTCGTCGACCAGCGTCTGGGAGGCCATGAGGTTGCCGAGGCTTTCGAATGAATCGTCGGCTTCCGAAAACGATCCGAGTCGACAACGGCACGGAGTTCACGTCGAAGGCTCTGGACCAGTCGTCCCGGCAAACCTACAGATAACGCGTTCATCGAGTCTTTCAACGGACGGGTTCGCGCCGAGTGTCTGAACGAAAACTGGTTCCTGTCTCTGGACGATGCTAGAACCAAGGTTGAAGCTTGGCGACAGGACTACAACAATCACCGACCATATAGCTCTCTGGGCAACCTGGCTCACAGAGAATTCGCTAAGTCCCGCCAGGAAATTCTGGACAGAAATCGACACCAATTTTCTCACCAACGGTGGTCAAGAATATGGATGCACGTCACGCATCGGTGCTCACAACTGGCTACTCGACAACAGGCTGATTGTTCGCAATTCACCAGGTGACAGAACAGTTACGCAATGACCTCGTCAATCGGGTGTCCGTAGTCGATTTCCAGCCGCTTCCGGCCTGGGACTTCCAGTCGGTGCGGGTCGAGGCCGAGTTGCTTCATCACTGTTGCATGAATGTCGGTGACGTAGTGGCGATCCTCGACGGCGTGGAAGCCGAGTTCATCAGTGGCTCCGTGAACCGTTCCGCCTTTGATTCCGCCACCAGCCATGAAGACGGAAAATCCAAAGTTGTGGTGGCCTCGGCCGTTTGAACCCTGGCCGCCAGGAGTTCGTCCGAACTCCGAGCCCCACACGACGAGCGTTTCGTCGAGGAGGCCTCGTTGTTTGAGATCCTTCAGCAATCCTGCGATGGGCTGATCGATCTGCTGGCAGTTCTTCGCGTGATTCGTTTGCAGATTGCTGTGAGCGTCCCAGGCACCGGCTCCACCACCGCCGTGATAAATCTGCACGAAACGCACTCCACGTTCGACGAGGCGTCGCGAGGTGAGGCAGAGTCTGCCAAACGACTGAGTTGGCCCACCGGCGGTCCCGTAGAGCTTGTGAGTCGCTGCGGTCTCGCCGGCCGAATTCACAACATCGGGTACGGCTGTCTGCATGCGAAACGCGAGTTCGTAGGATTTGATTCGGGCTGCCAGTGCTGCATCGTCGGGATAGTCATCGGCCGTGAGCCGGTTGAGGCGACCGAGCAATCGCTGTGCTTTCAGTCTTTCGAGCGAGCCTGCTCCTTCGGCCGGTATCGCAAACGGCAGCGGATTCTTCGGATCGACCGACAGGGTGACTCCGTCGTGTTCTGGGCCGAGGTAATCAGCTCCCTCCGTCGCTTTGCCGCCGCAGCAGTCTCCGATCTTATTGCCCATGACAATGAACTGAGGCAAGCTGTCGTTGAGTGAGCCAAGTCCATAATGCACCCACGCCCCGATCGTGGGGAAGAATCCGTCGAAACGATTCCGTCCGGTGTGAAACTGCAACTGCGCGTCGTGATTGCTGGCTGTCGTCCACATCGACCGCACGATGGCCATGTCATCAACACAGTCAGAAAGATGCGGTAGCCAGTCGCTGACCTCGATGCCGCTTTCGCCGTGTTTCCGATAACCGATCTGCAGCGGATACAGCTTGTCGTAGATTTTCCCGTTGGCGTCACCCTTCACCAGCTCGATGCGGTTCTTGATGTAGGGCGATTCGAGCACGCTTGCGAACGGCGTATCGGGAATCGTTTTTCCGCCATGCTTCGTCAGTTCCGGTTTAGGATCGAACGTCTCGACCTGGCTGACGCCTCCGGCCATAAACAGCCAGATCACGCTTTTTGCTTTCGGAGCAAAATGCGTGAGGCCATCTGGTGGCACCCAGCCGGACTTGGCACCAAAGCCGTCCTGTTGGAGCATCGAGCCGAGCGCCAATGACGCGAATCCCGTTCCGAGATCGGAGAGAAATTGTCGGCGAGGTCTTGCGAAACTATTCATGAGATTTCCCGTCATCGGATTGTCACGAAATCGTTGTGGTTCAGCAGTACCAGGGCGAGCTGACGTCGCGCCTCTGCACCGCCGTTGAACTCTATGAGAAACTGAGTGCACTCCGCCTGTTCTTCCGCGTTTGGCTTGCGACAGAGCACGTGTTCGAACATTGCATCGACCACCTCGCGGCCGTTCAGAGTGCTGTAGATTTCGGAGATGTTCTGAGCTTGTCCTGCTGCGATGTGGCTGTTGAACATGGCGAGGGCCTGTTGCGGAGCAACCGTTGATTTCCGCTGGTAGCACTCGTTGACCTTCGCTCCGTCGAACAGGCTGAGGAACGTCATCTGCTGTTCTTTGTTCTGGCGAAAGTACAGGCTGCGGCGAAGGACTTTCTGTCCCTGTGTGTGCTCGATGGGTGGGCCGCCTGTTGTCAGGTCGAGGCTGCCTCCCAGCGACAACACGCTGTCACGCACAACTTCAGCTTCCATCCGTCGGGCGTTCATTCGCCACAACGCGTGATTATCCGGATCGGCTGTAAGCGTCGCGCCCGACGCTCCGCTGGACGAAGAACTCAATCGATAAACGCCGGACATGATGATTCGCTTGTGAAGCTTCTTCAGACTCCAGCCGTCTTCCATAAACTGCACGGCCAGCCAGTCGAGCAATGCAGCCTGACGAGGTCTCTCCGACCTGAGTCCGAAATCGAATGCGCGTTCCAGCAGTGGAGTGTCGAAGTGACGCAGCCAGACATGATTGACGAGAATTCGCGCGGCGAGCGGATTGCCTCGATCGGTGATCCACCGTGCGAAGGCGAAACGACGGCCGGAACTGGTTTTCGGATACTGCGGACCGATCGCCGCGTACTGCTTTGAACCACTGTCGAGTCGCTCTTTTGCAGCGGTCAGCTTTTTTTGCACATCCGTGATCTGTTTTTCTGCCGCCTGGCGTTCTGATGTCGCTTTCGCTCGAGCCGCCGCCGCCGAGGTCTCCTGCTTCTGCCGCGCCTGCTCTGTCTTCAATCGGGCCTCGGCGAGCTGTTCAGAAAGCTGGTCGACAGCGTGTTGACGACTCGCGCGTCCAGCGATCACGGCCAGGGCGTCGGCATCACCTTCGGCCAGTCCGTATTTCACAGTGTCCGCCGCAATGCGTGCTTCGAGCGAGGCTACTGCGGATTGCGTCACCTGACGATGCGCGATCGCGACCTTCTCACTTGCTTCAGCAACTTTCAATGCCAGTTGCAGGTCCTTTTTCGTCAGCAGCTTCGGCGGTGCTGTGGAGCTTCCCGCAACAGGCTCAAGTTGAGTTTCCGGTGGTAACGTCGTGACGTCGAGCTGATCGAATTCGGCAGTCGCGGAGAATGCCCAGATCGAGATTTGGCCGGCTTTCCGTTTCGGCAGGTTGTATGCCACTTTCAGTTCACCATCGATCAGCACATTCATCAACTGATCCTTCACGGCTACTTCCAGCAAGTAATCCTGACCGACTTTAGTCGAGTGAGACGCTGCTCCAGAGGCCGGGTATTGCCAGCGGCCGCCGCTTCCCTGGCTGGTGAACTGTACTTTCGCCCCGGACGCCGAAAGATAAACGGAGTTCATCGCCAGGCCGTGCCCATCAAAGCCGAGTCCGACGGACTTGTACGTCTCACCGCCGGTAATCCGCAGCCGGAGCTTTGCGCGAAAGTCTCGCGGGTGCTCGATCAATGAAACCAGACGATGCTGTTTTGTCGTACCGGTCGACTGAACGACTCGCCCATCCTTCGCTGACCACATTCCGCCTTCCACTTTCCACTGATCAGCATTCAGTTTCGAGAAGTCATCGCTCAGTACGGGAAAACCGGAGTCAACGGTCGTTTCGACGATGGTCTTCTTTGAAGAATCACCGGGCGCGGGTTTTGGTTCCTTGAACTCCGCAAGCTTCTTTCGTGACGCAGCCAGCGCCGCTCGAGCATTCTTGAGGCCGGCGTCGGCAGCAGCGATTTCCGCTCGCGCGGCCTTCAACGCGGCATCGCGGTTTTCTTTCCGCAGAGAGGGATACCAAGTGGTCACCGGCAAGGAAACAGGCTCGATTGGCAGATCGCCGAGTAGCTCCGGCAGACCGGGAAGCAGCGGAACTTGGGTTGGACGGTCCTCATTGCCTTGCAGAAACGTAAATGTTTTTCGATCCAGATGAGCGTCGTAGGTCCGGACGAGCATTTCGTTTGCCGACCCGGCCGATGTCAGTTGCAGTGGATCATCGCGGACGTCGTGCGTTTCAAAGATCGCCCGCATCCGGTAGTAACCGGCCTGCTCGATCGGGTCGTACTTGTGATCGTGGCACCGGGCGCAGTTCACTGTCAGGCCGAGAAATGCCTTCGATGAATGCTCGACGATATTGTCCAGCCAGACGTTCCGGTTGAACTTGTACCAGTTCCGTGCGAGGAACCCGGTTGCCCGCAGTGATGCCTGATCCTCTGGCGATGCCTCATCCGCGGCGAGCATTTCGACGATCATCCTGTCATAGCCTTTGTCCTCGTTGAGCGACTCGACAATCCAGTCTCGCCACCGCCAAATGTGGTTTCGGCCGTCGCGAATCTCCTTGCCATAGCCGGACGGATCGCTGTACCGCCAGATGTCCATAAAGTGCCGTGCCCACCGCTCGCCGTAACGAGGACTTTGCAGCAAACAGTCGACGGCGTTTTCGAATGCCGCTTCCGAATTGTCATCAAGGAACGCTTGCCGTTCGGTTGGAGTTGGCGGCAGACCGGTGAGTGCAAGGGACGCTCGCCGTAGAAGCATCGACCGCGAGGTCTTGCCCACCGCAGTGACTCCAACACGCTGATGCTCCGCAGCAAGGAAACGATCGATGTCACTACGAATCCAGTCAGCCGAAATACTCGGCACATCCGCTTTGACGGGCGGTAGAAAGGACCAGTGTCGCGATGGGTGTTCGGGAATCGCTTCGTCGGGAGCGGCGGCTCCGGATCTGATCCATGCTGTTAGCTTTGCGACCTCTTCGGCAGTCAGTCGCGAGCCGTTCTCAGTCGGGGGCATTCGGTTGTCATCGTCGTCGGTGACTCGCTCCAGAATGAGACTCTTTGCAACTGAGCCGACGGCATAAGTCGGGCCACTCTCACCGCCCTTTTGAATGAGGCTCGCCGCATCCAGTCGCAATCCGCCTTCCTGCTTGAGCGAGCCGTGGCACGAAAAACACTTGTCCCGCAGCAGCGGCTTGATGTCGGTCAGGTAGTCGGCGGTCTTGTTCGGTGCGCCGTCTGGATTCGAGCTGTCATCAGCGTGAATTGTCTGCGGCGAAAGCACAACGAAAAGTGAAAGCAGAACCATGAGGAGACGAATCAATAAATTCGTCTCCTGAATCTGTTGCCCAATGGTCTCCACCAGGAATTCGCGGTGAGGACCGCGGTGCCACAAATCGTCAACGCTCATTGGTGCCTCGCTGGCCTACCGTCAACACGGTTCAAAATCGGGTGATTGTTGATGATGTGATGCGACAACGCTTTGCCTGCCTTTGACCAGTTCTTATTCAGCAACGCAGTCAAGATCTCGTGGTGTTGACGCATGGTCTCATTCGCAATGTCGCGATCATGATCGTCCCGCTCAATTAGCAGTCGATGGTAGCGTCGCATTGGAATCCTTGCCAAACGTCCGTCTTCCGGATTCTAATCCTGCATCTGCTTTCACAAGTCCTGATCACACGCATCCGCGATGAGTCCCACACATGAATCCAAATCGCTCACTTATCGGCGTTCTGCTGATTGCACTTGTCTGTCTGGCGAATGTCGCTTCGTATGCGGCTGACGATTCTTCCGAACGCAATGCCCCGTCGGCGGTGACGTTGGGTGATTGGTTGAAGACTCGGTTCTCCGTGATGACGTCGGCACGGAATGCGGCGTTTGAGAAGCTGAATGGACAAGCGGAGCTGCGACGGTGGCAGGATGAGCGACGCTCGTTCTTTCGGCAGCAGATTGGGGCGTTTCCGGAACGGACGCCGCTCAACGCGCGCGTCACTGGGCATTTGCAGGGTGAAGATTATCGGGTTGAGAAAGTGATATTCGAAAGTCGCCCGCGGCATCATGTCACGGCGTCGCTTTATCTGCCTGAAACTCAGGGGCCGTATCCGGCGATCCTTATTCCGTGCGGACATAGTCATACGGGCAAGGCTTCGGGGCAGTATCAGCGTGCGGGGATACTCTTCGCCCGCAACGGGATGGCGGCGTTGTGTTATGACCCGGTCAGTCAGGGGGAGCGTTATCAGGTCATTGACCATGACGGCGGCAGCTCGCATTTCGAAGACATCCCACGCAAGCTCGCCGTGCCGCATCCCGCAGTTCGACATCTCTGCACGACCGAGCACACGCTGATGGGGATCGGCAGCATCCTGCTCGGCGAGAACATCGCTCAGTATCGCATCTGGGACGGAATGCGAGCCATCGACTACCTGCAAAGCCGTCAGGACATCCAGGCGGACAAAATCGGGTGCACAGGCAATTCCGGTGGCGGAACGTTGACCTCGTACCTCATGGCGCTTGATGACCGGATCATCGCCGCGTCGCCCGGGAGTTATCTGACGACTTTTCAGAAGCTGATCGAGACGAAGGGCCCACAGGATGGGGAACAGAATATCTTCTCCCAGATCGCCTTTGGCATGGACGCTGCTGACTACGTAATGATGCGGGCGCCGACTCCAATTCTGATCTGCGGTGGCACTCGCGATTCAACTTTCGACATCCGAGGCACACGTGAAGTCTTTCAGCAGGCCAACCGTTTCTACTCGCACCTTGGATTTCCTGAACGGGTCGCGTTGCATGAGGCGGATGTGCCGCACGGTTACTACATTCAGCACCGCGAAGCCGTAGCCCGCTGGATGCATCGCTGGCTGGTCGGTCACGAAAAAGTCATCTGGGAAAAGCCGCGTTCCGAGTGGCCGGCAAAGGTCACCGACGAGTTTCTCCGCTCCCTCAGCGAGCCCGTTTGGACGCCTGAACAACTTCAGTGTTCGCAGCGTGGCCAGGTGATGCTGATGGAAGGCGAACGCTCCGTCTTTGAGATGAACACCGACAAAGCTATCGCACTGACGAAGTTGCGGCAGGAGAAGTGGCGAGCCGCGTCCGCCACAAAGAAACGACAGATTATCCAACGTGCGATCGGTATGAAGGAGATTGGCCCCGTCCGTTTCGATGCGACCGGTTCGGCGGAGAAAAACGGTTACTCGATCAACGACGTTTTGATGCACCGCCCGGATGGAATTCAGCTCGCCGCAAAGTCTTATGTTCCGAAGGGTGAAATCACCGGGCACGTCCTGTACCTGCACGGCGAAGGGATGTCGGCCGACGAGGTACCGATCAAGTTGGTAAAACAAGGTCGGCAGGTCCTGTCCGCCGAGTTGAGCGGAATCGGATTGACGGACGTTCCGCGCGACAGACGCACCTGGGGATACGGCCGCTTCGGCCTCGACAACCAGGAGATCTTCACCGCGTATCTAATGGGTGATTCCTTTGTCCGCATTCGAACCACCGACGCACTTTCGTGGATGCGTCACTTCGACGATGCAAGGTTCGAAGTGATTGGCATCGGAGAGGCGGCCATTCCCGCTCTGCATGCCGCCGCGCTCACGCCCGTGCAAGTCCAACGGGTCCGAGTTGAGAAAATGATTCGCTCATGGGCCGAAGTGGTGTCGGAACTGGAGCATTACAATCAACTGGTCAACGCGGTTCACGGCGTGCTTGGTCATTACGATCTGCCGGAACTCGTGGAGTTGACGAAGGCGGATGTGTCAGAGCCCGTTGATGCCAATTGGCGTCCGTAGTCGGGAAACTCGTTCAGCAATTCCATTCTTGAATCCGCGACGAACTGAGAATACCGATGAAGTTTCTATTGGCAGCTTGTCTTGTCTGCGCAACGTTGACGGTTTACGCCGAGACAGTTTCAGCAGACATTGCTGTGACGACCGATTTTCCAGGTGGCTCTGCAACGGTGAAGTCCATCGACAGGAAATCCGGAGTCATCCACGTCACGCCAGAGACTCGATCGGAACGCGGCTGGCCCTGCTGGTGGTATCTGAAAGTCGAAGGTGCAAAGAAAGGACAGTTCATCACACTGAAACTGACTGCCGCCGAGAGCGAGTACAGATCGGGGCGGGTGCTCAATGCAGCCTGGTCTCAACCCGATCGAGCGGCCGTCAGTGTTGATAACGTGAGCTGGACTCACACACCGAAGTGTCAGAAAGAAAACGGCACGGCAACATACAGAATCGAGGCTCCTGCCGAAGCGTTCTGGCTGGCGTGGGGCCCACCGTTTCTACCAAAGCATGCGGACAAGGTTCTGCAATCGCTCAAGTCACGACTACCCGCTTCCACCTTATTCGAGTTAGCGAAAACTCGTGGCGGACGATCCGTGCGGGGAATCCGCATCGGCGATGCCAACGAGCAAGACGTCGCCGGATACGGAGTTTGGATTCAGGCGAGGCAGCACGCCTGGGAGGCTGGTTCCAGTTGGGTAGGCCAGGGATTCGTGGAGTGGCTGGCGAGCGACGATCCAGCCGCCGCCAAAGTGCGCCGCAACGCCACCGTCTTCTACGTGCCGATCATGGACGTGGACAACGTTGCGATGGGGGCAGGTGGCAAAGATGCGGTGCCTCGAGATCACAATCGAGATTGGGACGACAAGCCGCACTATCCGGAAGTCGCCGCCGCCCAAAAGCGAATTCTCAAACTGAATGCCGACGGCAAGTTCGACGTCTTCATTGATCTTCACAACCCAGGTGGCAGTGAACGCCGCCCCTATTTCTTCGGTCCGGCCAATCTCGACAAGCTCCCTGCGATTCAGCAGCAAAACCACGCACGCTGGCAGGCGTTCTGTGCATCGACCATCTCGGGACCACTTCCGTTAGAGCCCCGATACAAATTCGCGACTTATGTGAAAACAGACGAAGAGCGAAATCGAATGAGTGCCAACTGGGTTCGCAATCACACGGCCGGTCATGTTCTGTCTACGACTTTGGAAACGGTCTGGAATACCCCGCACAGTACTCAGCGGGGCTACATGAAAGTCGGAGCTCAGCTTGGCATGGCGCTCGGCAGATATCTGGAATCCAATGCACGCGGACGACTGAACGAACCGCAACTCTTCATTGACGATCACAACATCGAGAGTACGGATGGGCTGAAGCGGACAGTTCATCAGCCTGACGACCTCAGCACCAATCCAGTAATCACCCCCGAGCATCCGTGGGAGCATCGGCGCATTCCTTATGGATCAGTGCGGTGGTTTCCGAAAGAAGGAAAATTTAAGTGCTGGTATCTGGCGATGAACATCTACGATTCCCGACCGGGGTTTCGTGGTTATCGCAAAGAGCATCACGTTCCAATCCACGAAGCCGCGTTCATCTGCTACGCCGAATCAAAGGATGGAGTGACGTGGATTAAGCCGGAATTGGGTCTGCATGAGTTTCGTGGCTCGAAGAAGAACAACATCGTGCTGGTTTCTCCCGGGACACACTTCGACAGCACGTCGGTCATGTATCTGCCGAATGATAAGCAGTGGCCGTATCGTCTGATGACCTTCATTGGTCGCTGGCCGTACAAAGAAGAACTGGTCAGAAAGCAGTGGGGCGATCCACCGCCGTTCGGCATCAAACACCACGGGCACTATGCCTTTGGCTCGAAGGACGGAATTCACTGGCACGAGTTGAATAACAACGAGCCGGTTCTGCGCGTCTCTGACCGCAGCATGTTCTGGTTTGATGCTCAAAGAAAAATCTTTATTGGCTCGGCCAAGCGTAGCCATGATGGCAAACGGGCTCAGGCCTACGCGTGGAGCCGTGACATGCTTCAGTGGACGGTCACACCTGACTGGATTCATGTGGCCGACGACCGCGACCATCCAGGCGACGAGGCCGAGGCTGCCTACGGTTTTCCCTACGGCTCACAGTGGGTCGGCTTTGCCGAGCTTCGTCGCGTGCGAAAGAACCAGACGGGCGTCGTGGACCGCGGCACGATCATTAACTGGGAGTTGCTGAGCAGTCGCGACGGTCGAGATTGGTCTCGTCCTTTTCGGACGCCCTTCTTTTCGGACGGTCCTGAAGACACCTGGCGATACAAGGTCTTCAAAATCTTTGCCAATCCGCCGATCGAGCGCGATGGGAGTCTAATGATTTACTATGGTGGAAAGCTGGGCACGGTGCCTGTCGAGACCGGCGACCAACCCTTCCAGGCACTTTGTCTCGCCACGCTGCGCAAGGACGGATTCGTGTCGCTGACAGCCGGTGAGAAGTCAGGGCAGGTCGTCACGCAGCCGTTCGTCGCCACCGGTCGACGTCTCATGCTGAATGTTGATGTGCATGATGATGGCGAGGCCCGCGTCGAAGTACTCGACGAATCGAGCGATCCCGTCCGTGGATTTGACCTTAACAGTAGTGTTCCACTCCGAGGGCGTGACGTGGAACAAGTCGTCGCCTGGAAGAATGAAGCAATTTGGTCTTTACTGGCCGGTCGAAAGGTGGCTTTGCGAATCCACCTTCGGCACGCTGACCTCTACGCGTTCTGGATAGAAAACTCGCCATGAAGAGCCAACGATTTCAAGCCGCACTTGCCACAGTCAGTGTGGCTGTGATTCTGATGCTGGACGCCGCCAGTTCCCTGGCGGTCGAACCGATCGATATTGGCAGTCGACGAGAACTTCTCGTCGATCAGCATCTGATCGAGCGGCTCGACGGAGTGAGTCTGGAGCTGCATCGCCCAACACGCCGTGAAGTCGTGTTCCGTTCTGATGCCGCATGGGAAGGAAACGGCAGCGCGTATCAAAGCGTGTTTCAGGATGGCGACCGCTTTCTGATGTACTATCGAGGTGGCCATCATCCTAATTCGAAAGCTTATCAAGCCAGCAGGAACTCCTGGGAAACGCTTTGCGTGGCCGAGAGTAACGACGGCATTCACTGGACGCGTCCCGAACTGGGCATTGTCGAGTTTGATGGTTCAACGAAGAATAACCTGATCCTCGACAAGGCAATGGTCGAGGAGATCCGCGGTAGCCCGGCGCACACCGCCGTGTTCAAGGACACCAACCCCGACTGCCCGGATTCGGAACGCTATAAGATTGTGATCAAAGGCAGTCCGCGTGGTTTGTACCTGATGGTGTCGGCGGATGGATTCCACTTTCGATTGAAAAGCGACAAACCCTTCGCGACCGACGGCGCCTTCGATTCACAGAACCTTATGTTCTGGGATTCGGTGGGCGGGGTTTATCGAGAGTATCACCGCAAGTTTGACAAAGGCGTGCGCGGCATCGTGACTGCCGCGTCAAAGGACGCCGGCATTTTTCCGAAGCCGGAATGGCTCGCGTATCCCGGCGCGGCCGAGCAGGCTCTTTACACCAACCAGGTGCAGCCCTACTACCGTGCGCCGCACATCTTCATGGGCTTCCCCATGCGCTACAACGACCGCGGCTGGTCGCCATCGATGAAGACGTTGCCCGGTTTGGAAGAGCGACAGTTTCGCTCCAAACAGTCCGGGAGATACGGCACAACGGTGACCGACGCGGCGTTCATGACCAGCCGCGATGGCGTAGCGTTCCAGCGTTGGGGCGAAGCCTTCATTCGACCGGGGCCGGCAACAAAAGACACATGGGTCTACGGTGACAACTTTATCTTCTGGGGCATGGTCCAGACGAAGTCACATCTGGAGGGCGCGCCCGACGAGATTTCGCTCTACGCCACCGAAGGCTACTGGCAAGGCGAGTCGACCAGCTTTCGTCGCTACACACTTCGTCAGGACGGATTCGTGTCAGCGACGGCTGGTTGGAAAGGCGGACGTCTGCAAACGAAACCTGTCGTGTTTGATGGCACACAACTGGAACTCAACTTCGCCACATCCGCAGCGGGTTCGATTCGCGTTGAGATTCAGGACGCTGATGGCAAACCGCTGGAAGGCTACTCGCTGGCGGACTGTCCGGAAATATTCGGAGACACGATCGCTCGAACAGTCGTGTGGAAAAACGACAGCAAAGACGTGTCGTCGCTTGCCGGAAAACCGGTGCGTCTGCTGCTCGCGCTGAAGGACGCCGACCTCTACTCGTTCCGATTTACTGAATAGAAACATTGTTTCGGTGACGCCTGCTATGAAATTTGCTCCTTATCTCCTGAGTGTTCTGTCGTTCCTGCCTACTGTTGACGCCGCCGAAGTGGAAGTCGTGGTTAGTCCGCGCATCACGGTCGTCGAGCGAGAAGGCATCACCGGTGGTGGCTGCCCGGTGAAGGTTGGGAATCGCGTTCTGAGTTTCTTTCCGAATCACCCGGATGACTTCGGCGGCTCGAACGGAACGGCATCGGCAATCTCCACGGATGGCGGCATGAGCTGGACGAAGGGGCGCGACAACTGGCCCATGTCGGGAATGATTAGCCTGTGGGCGGACCGTCTGAAGAATGGCAACCTGCTCGCTTTTGGAATCAAATGGGTGCCCGATCCCAAAACGCGTCGTGACGCAAAGCGGCCTGACGTGCCCGACGACGCGTATCAGATCGCCGTGTCCAGCGATGGCGGACAGGGCTGGAAGCTGGAACGAGCCACGATTGAGTGCCCGTCGGAAATCGGCGGTATCGCTCGGCCTTTACCGCACACCATTGAAGATGAAGACGGCTTGTTGCTTATGTCTGCCTATACCTGGAGCAAACGCGGCAACAAGGTTGTGTTGCTGCAGAGTGAGGATGGTGGTCGATTGTGGAAGGTCCGATCCACCATCACCACAGCCGTCGCGATGATTCAGGCGGGAGCCCGGGTGACCACACCCTGGTTGGAAGCGTCCGTCTCGCTAACCAGCAATGGTGACCTGCTGGCAATCGTTCGCAGCGGCAGCACGGTGAAATCCAGACTGGTCTCGGTGCGTTCGACCGATGGCGGCAGGACGTGGGGATCACCAAAAGTTCTGCCGTTTGCGGGCAAGCTACCCACCCTGCATCTTCTGAACAATGGGATCCTCACACTCACAACTGCGTTGAGCCGCAACCATTGCCGTGTCTATCTTTCCGACGATGGGACCGGTCGCAACTGGAGTCGCGCCTTTGTCATCAGCAGCCTGACAGGCGGGAATGTCGGGGTGACCAGCGCTGGAGACGATAAGCTTATTATAGCCAGCGCGGCGAATCGCAGAATTGATGCATGGCATCTTCGAGTCGGGCCTCAACCCTTGCCAGCGGAATCTCTCGGTCTGCCCACTGATCTGAATTTCAAAGACGGAACGCTCACCTGGACAGCGTCGCCGAATGCCGTTGCGTACCTTGTGACTCCCGTGCTCATTCAACCCGGCAAAATCTGGCCAACGACGCTTGTCCAACCGTACGCTGCCATTCAGACACCAGGCGATTCCTGCAAACTGGATCTGCACCGTCAGCTTCTTCTCGGCAGCATCTATGCATTCGAAGTCAGTGCCGTGGACGCAAAAGGCAGAGTGTCTCGTGCCGCGCATAGCCGGGAGTTTCAACTACAGTGACAGCAGGTCGAAACTCGTGGCGAGTTAAATAATCGAGCCGACACTGCCTGGCTGAACGAGGTAGTTCACTAATTTGATGATGTTTGAGATGCAGGATGAACCACGTTTACACGATCCTGCGCGTGTATTTTACCCGTTCCTGCACAAAGCATCCTTGGGGCGATCGAGGATATCGCTTGATGAATTTTGATTTGTAGTTTTAGAAGTGCATGAGTCTTCGTGACTGCGATTTCACTTCGCAGATTGCAAATCAACAACTATCAAGCGTCAACAACAGCGGAGCTTGATCAATGAATCCAACGGCGGATTCACATCTGAAGTGCAAAGCCGGCTTTTGTGAGAACTTCGAGTGGAGTGAGATAGTTGAGTCTCTTTCGAGGTCGATTGTTGAGCCGGTTCGTGACGTGTGCAAGGGCGTTGTGTGAGATGTCTCGGAAGTCGGTCTTCTTCGGGAAGTACTGACGCAGCAGGCCGTTGGTGTTTTCGTTTGTTGCTCGCTCGTTCGAGGAGTAGGCGTGTGCAAAGTAGATGGCGATCTGCAGACGCTTGCTCAGTTGTTCATGGCCGGAGAATTCCTTGCCGTTGTCGACGGTCAGTGTCTGACGCAGCGTTGGCGGGATGATGCGGAACGCTCGTTCTTTGGCAGCGTTCAGCCGGGCGCTGGTGCCGTTTTTCATCTTTGCTGTGATCAAAAATCCGCTCTTGCGTTCCACACAGGTCATGATCATGCCGGAGTGATCTGCACCGTGAACCGTGTCGCCCTCCCAGTCACCGAAGCGGCGGCGTGAATCGACTTTTGCCGGACGCTGCTCGATGCTGACGCGGTTTCTGATGCGGCCTCGTCCGTCAATGCCCCGACGTTTGCGATAACGACCGTGACGCAGGAACGAGCGGAAATGGCTGCGGTATTCGCAGGTCTCCAGCCAGCGGTAGATCGTCTGATACGACACTCGTCTCGATTGTGTCCGGCGGTAATCTCGCTTCATCCGGCCAGCGATTTCTTCCGGTGACCACTCCTGAGACAATCCGCTACGGACTGACTCGTTGATGAAAGGATCGTCCATCTTCCGGATGAGCGGACGCTCGCGACGACGTCGGGCAGTTCGTTCCTGAGCGGCCACGGCTCGATAGCCTTCCGAATCCCTGTTGCGAGACAGTTCGCGACTGATGGTCGACGGAGAACGATTCAAGTGCTGAGCGATCTTTGTCGGACCAGTGCCCGAATAATGTAACTGAGAGATGACTTCGCGTTCTTCAAGAGTAAGCTGGTGGTACGGCATCGCAGGTTCTCCGTTGAATAGTGCATTGTTCGCACAACTATCCAACTCCCTGCGGTGTTCACTTTCCAGCAGTAAACCGCCTCGAAGCCCATCCCGTCCGAACCAGAGCTGAGTTCTGATCCGTTGCACTTCAGATGTGAATCCGCCAACTAAGTTGGCCATATTAAACGTCGTTAGTGTCCTCGTAGTTACACATATTGCCGTTGCCGAACCACTTGCGATCCTCGACCTGCCGGGGGCCGGAACGGATCCGGCAGCGATTGATTTCGAGAATCTGCCGCGTTTGAAGGGGACTCACGCGATAATCAATCAGGTCGCGTACTCGCCGGATTTCAAGACTGGTGAGAAGCTCGAAATGAACCGAATGCGGCTCAATCTGCACAACTACCTGATTCACCACGATGACAAATTCTGGTGCATCTGGAGTGACGGCCCCAAGGTTGAGGACTGGCCGACGCAGGAAGTGAAGTACGCAACGAGCGAAGACGGCCTTAAGTGGAGCGAAGCCAGATCGGTCACCGGGACGCCGGACGCACCCTACGCCTTCATATCGCGTGGGCTGTGGGTTCGCGGCGGTAAGCTGCTCGCACTCGCTGCGCACTATCGTGACAAAGGTGCGTTCGGCGCGAACAAGGAACTCGAATTGTGGGCCTATGGCTGGAACTCGGAAGCTAAGAAATGGGAGTTCGTTTCCAAAGTATATGACAACGCGATTAACAACTTCCCGCCCCAACTGCTTCCAGATGGCAACTGGATTCTGACTCGGCGCGATTCTCGCTTTAACGTCACGATTCTGATCGGTGGCAAAGGTCGGCTTGACAGCTGGCGTGAGCATCGCGTCGTCGATCTGACCGAAGTGAAGGGGTTTCGCCCCGACGAACCAATCTTCTGGCGGATGCCAGACAACAGTCTGAACGCTCTGTTTCGCGACAACGGCGGCTCGCGGCGACTGTTCCACGCGACGTCTCGAGATCTTGGACGGACCTGGACGACGCCCGTTCTGACGAACTTCCCCAAATCGACGAGCAAGATCTATTCCACCGAAACGAGCCGTGGTTACCGCGTTATGGTCTCGAACGCGAACCCGAAGTGGGGCCGTCGTGAGCTGCACCTATCAGTCAGCAAGGACGGCAAGCACTTTACTCGCATGGCACAAGTCGATGTTCCAGCTCCGCCGGCACCGAAAGGATTTGAGAGTATCTGGAAGAAATTCTCTTATGGAATTGCCAGCCTGCAGTACCCGCACGTTATCGAACACGACGGCCATCTGTGGATCGCTCTGTCGCGATGTAAACTGCAGACAGAAGTGTTTCGAGTCTCGCTGGATTCGGTGGATAGATTGCTGAAGTGATGTCGCGGTCAGTTAAAAATTCGTGCATCCTGACACTTGGCCCATTGGATCGCTCAAAAAGCAAGTAGACCGGCCAAGGAGCACAGCGCCGATGCTCCAGTAATGGGATGCGTGCGAAGTAGTGATCAGAAAAGAAACAACATCATGACGCTCGTTCATACGCACCCTGTTGCGTCTCTCATCTTTCTCGTGTTCGTTTTTTGCGTTGAATTGTCTGTGGTCACCGGTGACGAGCCGAAATTACAGGGCACCGAAGCGCCACCGCGAGAGGATGCGCTGCTGTATCGTAAGCTCGCGATACCTGTGGAATATCTCGTCACACGCACGGGACACACGTTTGGCGGTGATCTGCGCATCGGCGACTTCAATGGTGACGGGCAATGCGACTTTCTGGTTTATCGATGCAATCACGGAGCGCCAAGAGGCGCACACATGGGCGGGATGAAGCCGGCGTTCATGGGCGCGTTCGAACTGGACGGGACACCGCTCTGGCAAGTGGGCGAGGGTGGCAATCATCCTTCGCGGCCGATGTCCGTTGCGGTGAAAGACTGGACCGGCGACGGAGCCGACGATGTCATCTGCTTTTGGCATAAGCCGCAGACGGGACTAAATACCGATTGGCAATCGCTCGCTGATGTTGTCGTCCAACTGCGCGACGGGCACACAGGCAACGTGCTCCGTGAAGCCACGTCCAAAGCCATCACGGAGCGACGACGCAAAGATCCCGTCGGTGCGAATTGGGTGCATCAGCGATTGCTGATCGCCAACTTCCGCGGAACACCGGAGCCGCGTGACATTGCCGTAAAACTTGGCGACACGTACGTCGCACTCGACGAACGCTTGAACGTCCTGTGGACATACGAAACGCAGTGGGTCAAGTACAGCCAGTGTCCAGCCTATATTCCGGCAGTCGGAGACATTGACGGCGACGGACGCGACGAGCTGCTCACAGGGTATCATCTCATCGACGACGACGGTTCGTTGATGTGGAAGAACAAACTGGGCGCGAACATGGACTCGGTCACGGTCGATCGTTGGCAGGGAAACACGCGGGCGATTTGTTCGGGCTTCGGCCATGTGATGACGGCCGAGGGCCAAGTCGAGTTGTCGCTTGGCAAACAGATCGTTCCACACGGACAGGAAGTTCGCGTAGCGGATTTTCACTCCGGTCACGCAGGCAACGAGATGGTGCTACGAGCCTTCGGGCATAAACCAACCGTGCATCTGGTCAGCAGCCAGACCAACAAGATCATCAACACGATCGAATTGCAGTTTTCTCCGACCAACGTCGGCATGGAGCCCGTCTTTTGGAACGGCCCCGACAAGGCCGCGCTGCTTTATAATGGCGGCTGGTTGTGGGACCTGAAAACGGCAAAAGGGAACCCGCTTCCCGGTGTCTCGCCACCGAACGGCGGCAAGGTCCATCGCATGGGTTTCTACCACGCGATCCCCGCCAACCTGTGCGGAGACGATCGCGAAGAACTCGTCCTCTGGGACTCGACCGCCACCGACATCTGCATCTACACACCCAAGCCGCTCGATCAGTCCGCCTACCGCGGCTATCGCGCCGGGCCGAGACAATACAACCCACGAATCATGGATTGAGAAACCAAGCGTTTCGAATGCATACAAAACACTCAGTCTTGTCACCGCTGTTATTGGGCTTGTGGACTCCGCGTAAGCTCAAAATGCCCCGAGTTCAAAACCGGCTGCCCTCTGGGATGTCTCGAGGATCGAAGTCCGTGATGAATACCAGGTCGAGTTTCCGGAACTGTTCGCACCCGATGGCTGCTTGTTAGTATCCACAGTAAACACCGCCATGCGCGCGCAGGACGCCAGAAAGTGTTAAGGCAGTGGTGCAATCATGGATGCAACCTGCGTTAGCCCATGACTGTTGGATACCTGAAAGATTTCCAAGAATTCTTTCATGAGACGGTTATGCCAGAGAAATCGAAGCGTGTACGTCGTTCATTCAGTGATCAGTTCAAGCAGGACGCAGTCGACCTTGTCGTCAAGCAGGGGTACTCGTTCAAGGCGGCAGCGGACGCCGTTGGCGTTGGTGCGAAGAATCTCAGGGACTGGCACGCAAAGTTGGCTCCTGAGCCTGAACCGTGCGATGACGACGCCTCGGCCGCTGCGTTGCAGGATGAGATCAAGCGTCTGAAGAAGCGTTTGCAGCGAGTTGAAATGGAACGTGAAATCTTAAAAAAAGCCACAGCGTACTTCGCGAGGGAGTCACATTGAAATACGCATGGATCAAGCAGCATCGTGACTCATTTTCGGTGAAATCGATGTGTCGAACGCTCGATATCAGCACGAGCGGATACTACAGGTGGCTGAAGGCCGGGCCCGGCTTGAGGGGTCAACGATCGGCTCGAATTCGCACATCGATCAAGTAGGTGTACGACGAGTCCCACGGAATCTATGGCAGTTACAAAATTGCTGATCGACTCAAGAAGGATGACTCTCTGGAAGCAGCATTCCGTAACACAGTCGCCACGGCGATGCGTGAAATGGGACTGAAAAGCAAGGTTTCAAAGAAGTTCTCGCCAACAACAACCGTTTCTGATCCAGCAAAAGCGGCCGCACCAAATGTTCTCAACCAGTCCTTCAAAACCGACGCCCCGAACAGAAAGTGGGCGACCGACATCACGTACTTGCCGACGACTGCCGGCTGGGTTTACCTGGCTGTTGTCCTGGACCTGTTCAGCCGCAAGGTCGTTGGCTGGGCGATTTCTGAAAGTCTCGCCACACCACTGGTCAGTTCGGCTCTTCGTAACGCCGTTGAATTACGAAAGCCCGATACGAACGGCTTGCTTCATCACAGCGATCGAGGCTCGCAGTACACCAGCGATGATTACCAACAGACTCTGAAAACTCTCAACATGACCTGCTCGATGAGTCGTACGGGTTGCTGCTACGACAATGCCGTCATGGAACGTTTCTTCTGGTCGCTCAAGCACGAGTGGACGAAGTTCGAATCCTTCGACAACATCTGCGACGCCAGGCTCAGCGTCTTCCAGTACATCGACACTTTCTACAACTCAAAGCGAATCCATCAGACCCTCGGATACCGAACACCTGACGAATGTGAAGAACAGTATCAAGCAAAACTAGCCGTCTAAAAAACTATTTCAGGTGTCCACCACAAGTGGGCAATCGCAGTATTTATCCGACGAGTGGTATGGAGTGAGAGGATTCGGAGTTTGAAGAGTTCGAGGTCGCGGTATCCAAACGCCTGTCGCTGGAGCAGTTTCAGTTTGTTGTTGACGCCTTCCAGCGGGCCGGTAGAGATCGAGTCGTCGTACCAGGCCAGCAGACTCTGCCGGTGTTTGTGGAGAGTCCGGGCCATCTGTTGCAGGACACGGATTCCGGTCTGTTCCGCTCGCCGGCACCAGGCGGTCAGCCAGCGTTCGGCCTGAGACTTTGTGGTTTGCTCCCAGAACTGTCTGAGGTCTTCCTTCAGGTAGTACGCCGTCGCCAACGGAGCGTTCAGGGATAGAGCGTCTTGCAGTCGCTGATGTTCGTCGCGATCGTCGTCCAGGTTCTCAGGATTCTTCAGCAGCAGCCAGCGGGTCCCTTTGAGCACGGCTTTGTGCGGGGCGTCTGTGGCTTCGCGATACAGGTCACGGCGAAGCTTCGTCAGCTTCTCGTTGAACAGCTTGACCACGTGGAATCGGTCCAGCACCAGACGGGCTTCGGGCAGAAACTCCCGCACCGCCTTGAGGAAGCCACCGGCCATGTCCGAAGCCACCGCTCGCACCTTCGCCCGAGACTGCCTGAGTCTGCGAAAGAACGGCCGAAGCGTTGCAGAACCGCGTCCCTCACCCACAAACACCACCGCTCCGGAGTCCAGGTCCAGAACCAGCGTCAGGTACTTGTGACGTTTCCCGACGTAGACCTCGTCCACCGCCAGCCGCTTCAGATACTTGAGTTTCGACCGACCGAACTTCCGCTTGAGTCGTCGCTTCTGAATGTCATTGGCCAGGTCCCACGAAATGCCCAGGTGACGCGACACATCCTGCGGCGTCATGAACCGCAGCAGTTCGACGACGTAGCGTTCGAAGACCCGAGTGTGCTGTTTGTGCGGCTGTGTTGTTTGTGCGGCTGTGTTGTGTGCGGCTGTTTGTGTGGCTGTGTTGTTTGTGCGACGGGGCGAACGACACGACCACACGCCGCCTGGAGAAACACTCCTGACACTCGACTTTCGGCACTCGCATCTCAATCCACGTTTCCCGCGAGCCGATGGGAACGGTTCGCCAGCGACGTTCAAACCATTCGACAATCCGTACCTTCGAACTCCCGCAAGCCGGGCAGCACAGCTTCTCACGAGCCTGAGCCACCCGAATCGTCATGCCACCACTGTGAAACTTTGTGGCCTGGTACTGGTAGCCCCGAATCCCGAACCCATGATACAAGAGACTGGTGGACATGCTGGTTTCTCCGTTCTGAGGAAGGTGTCGCAACCCCCTCACTGAAATCAGCATGTCCGCTCTTCACAACCAACAGTCCCGACTTACCGGAAGAACCGAAAAATCAGAGTTAGGTGAGAGAATCCTCTCCGGCTGAATGCCGGGAAAGGATTGAATTAGATGCCCAGGAGACGACATGGCGTGGGCCAGATTATTCCGAAGTTACGTCAAGTGGATGTGGAGCTTGGTAAGAGGAAGACGGTTCCGGAGATTTGCAAGACGCTCGATATTTCTGAGCAGACCTACTACCGCTGGCGTCAGAAATACGGAGGGATGAAGCCAGAGATGGCGAAGGAACTGAAAGCTCTTCAGAAAGAAAATGCTCGCCTGAAGAAACTTTTGGCTGACCAGGTTCTCGACATGGATATTCTGAAGGAAGCCGCGAAGGGACACTGGTAAGCGCCGAACGTCGCCGGGGAACGGTTGCTGAAGTTCGTCGCCTCAGAAAGCGTCAGAACGTCGAGCCTGTCGAGTACTCGGTCAACCTCGCAGTACGCAACGTTACCAGTCGTGCCGCCCGGATGACGAAGCTTGCTTCGCGAGATGCGAACTCTGGACAGGCAACCGCCAAGGTTCGGAGCTGAGCGAATTCATGACCTGCTGGTGAAGCGTCACTGGCGAGTCAGTCACAAGCGAGTGCATCGACTTTGGAAGCGAGAGAACATGCAAGTCCCGAAAAAACAGCATCGCAAGCGGCGTTTTTCTGGTTGCAGTGAGAATAGCTGTGTCCGTCACCGTGCTGAATCCAAGGACCACGTCTGGTCGTACGACTTTGTGACAGATCGGACGGAAGATGGCCGTCAGTTTCGCATTCTGGTTTTCGTCGATGAGTACACTCGTGAATGCCTGGCTGCTTGAAGCAGCACGTTCATTCACCTCGCAGGACGTGGTCGGCGTGCTCCAGCATCTTGTTGCGGTTCGAGGCACTCCTCAGCATATCCGTAGTGACAATGGGCCCGAATTCGTTGCCACCGTCATTCGCGATTGGTTGCGGCGTTCGGATGTCGGGCCGTTGTTCATTGCCAAAGGATGTCCCGTGGAGAACGGCTACGTAGAGTCATTTAATGGCAAGCTACGTGACGAACTTTTGAACTGAAAATTGTTTTTGAGCATGGAAGAAGCACGCTGGATGATCGATCGCCGGCAGTTGGATTGCAACCATCGCCGCAACCATAGTGCATTGGACTATCAAACCCCGGCCGCCTATGCGGCCGACTGTGTTCTTCCGGCTTCGGCTGCGCCTCAGCCTCCGGAACACAGTCGAATTACTTAACACGATTCTCTCACTCGCAATGGATCAAAGTCGGGCGGGGGGGCATAGAAAATCGCCAGTTGCGGTAGCCCATGACTGGTGGACACCTGAAGGATTTCTAAGATTTCTTTCAGGAGACTTTCATGTCAGAGAAAACGAAGCGAGCACGTCGTTCATTCAGTGCTGAATTTAAGCGGGACGCCGTCGATCTTGTGGTCAAGCAGGGGTACTCGTTCAAGGCGGCAGCGGACGCTGTTGGTGTTGCAGCGAAGAGTCTCAGGGATTGGCACTCGAAGCTGGCTCCAGAGCCAGAACCATGTGGTGACGACGCCTCGACCGCTGCGTTGCAGGATGAGATCAAGCATCTCAGAAAGCGTCTGCAGCGAGCTGAAATGGAACGTGAAATTCTAAAAAAAGCCACAGCGTATTTCGCGAGGGAGTCACAATGAAATACGCATGGATCAAGCAGCATCGTGACTCGTTTTCAGTGACGTCGATGTGTCGAACTCTCAATGTCAGCTCGAGTGGATTCTACAGGTGGCTGAAGGCCGGGCCCGGCTTGAGGGCTCAACGGTCGGCTCGAATCCGCACTTCAATTAAGCAGGTCTACGACGAGTCGCACGGGATTTATGGCAGTTACAAAATCGCTGATCGACTCAAGGAAGATGACTCTCTGGAAACAGTCTGTCGCAACACAGTCGCAGCGGCGATGCGGGAAATGGGACTGAAAAGCAAAGTCTCAAAGAAATTTTCGCCAACGACAACGGTTTCTGATCCTTCAAAGATGGCGGCACCAAACGTTCTGAATCAGTCCTTCAAAGCAGGTGCTCCGAACAGAAAGTGGGTGACCGATATCACGTATCTGCCGACGGCAACCGGCTGGGTTTATCTGGCTGTTGTCCTGGACTTGTTCAGTCGCAAGGTTGTCGGTTGGGCGATTTCCGAAAGTCTCGCCACGCCGTTGGTCAGCTCAGCTCTTCGTAACGCTGTTGAATCGCGGAAGCCTGACACGAACGGTCTGCTTCACCACAGCGATCGAGGCTCGCAATACACCAGCGATGAATACCAGCAGACTCTGAGAACACTCAACATGATCTGCTCGATGAGTCGTACCGGATGCTGCTACGACAACGCCGTCATGGAACGTTTCTTCTGGTCACTCAAGCACGAATGGACGAAGTTCGAAACCTTCGAGGACATCACTCAAGCAAGACTCAGCGTCTTCCAGTACATCGAAACGTTCTACAACTCCAAGAGAATTCATCAGACCCTCGGATACAAAACACCTGACGAATTCGAAGAACAACACCAAGCAAAGCTTGCCGTCTAAAAACTAATTCAGGTGTCCATCCCAACTGGGCAATCGCAAGTCCAATTCCCAGTACTGATGTAACGAGAGCGTGGGCCAGGCCAAACGTATTGCAAACCCGAAAAAGCATTCCCTGAACCACGACAGCCACCCCACGGGGCATTCATGCTTTAAATGCGTTGAGCAGAAATCCTCGAAAAAACACTTCTTCTGAAATCGGGCAACTACGACCATCAGAACGAGTAGACTATAGAGGGCGAAGGGTTCCTGAATACGTGCGATCACTGTTATTGAGTTCGACGTTGCGCGGGTTGCAGGCGAAACGAACTGGATGAGATAAGAAGCTGCTATGGCACATCCGAGCACGACGACGACCGCAGAAATCGTAGGCCTCAGTTCAGCGACACATCGAGTCAGGGTAGGGAACTGCAAATTTTCGACACCGGAAGAAGCTCGTTTCACCAACGGAAACGACAGGAGAAAACCATGCAGAAGGAAAGTTGCGAGAATCATCAGCACCGACGGGTTCATTCCCTCGAACCACGCTGGAGGAAGCAACGCAACCGAGCGCGCCAGAACCAGTCCACATATGCCAATCAACAAAACACGAGTCGACCATCGAGCGGTCTTGAAGGAAAATATTGTCGTGCCTTCGTCTGTGGTGTCAGGTAATGTCATAACGCCTCAGACCTTCCACGCCGAGATTCAACGGCGCAAAGTCACCGTTCTGTCTCGCCACGAAAACACAACCATACCGGCTACAGTTTCCAGCCGTTGGGGAGGATGGCGTCTTTGGGGATGCAGATGATGCCGTCGCGGATGTAGACGCCGTTGATGTCGCAGTTGGAGTCGAGGCCCTCGCGCATCGCGATCTGGCAGTTCTGGCCGATGCGTGCGTTCTTGTCGACGATCGCTCCATCGATGACCGTGCCGGCGCCGATGCCAACGGGAGGCAGTTCTCCGGTTTCGTCGGTGCGGTCGCAGTCGCTCTCGTAGAAGTCGGCTCCCATCACGATTGTGTTCTTTACGGATGCTCCCTGGCCGACGTGACAACGCAGGCCGATGATGCTGTTTTCGATTGTGACTTTGTCTTCGATGAACGCCCCGTTCGTGATGAGAGCTCTCTTAACATCCGCATCCAGGATGCGAGCCGGTGCCAACGAACGGGCACGGGTGAAGATTGGGTTTGCTTCGTCAATCAAATTGAACGGAGGGTTCGCGGAAGCCAGTGCAAGGTTGGATTCGTAGAACGAGCGAATTGTCCCGATGTCTTCCCAGTAGCCATCGAACAAGTGAACGTGGACGTTTCGAGCACGGATCGACATCGGAAAGATTTCCTTGCCGAAGTCGGTGTACTCGGACTTGTCGAGCATCTCAACCAGGACATCCCGCTTGAACAGGTAAATGCCCATGCTGGCCAGCATGCTCCGGCCATTGCTCGGAATTCCCTGAGCGTCGATCCAGGCAGGGTCCATTCGGACCATATCCATGTCGGCCTTTTCCTGGGGCTTTTCAAGGAAGCCGTGAACTCGCCCAGCTTCATCAATTCGCATGACGCCGAATCCTTTTGCGTCTTCATCGCTGACGGGCAACGAGGCGATTGTTGCGTCGGCGTTCGTTTCGAGATGCGTCTTCATCATCTCCTGAAAGTCCATCCGATAAAGCTGGTCGCCTGACAATACCAGGACGTGTTCAACTTCGGGCTGCTGGATGTACCGCAACTGTTTTCGAACGGCGTCGGCTGTGCCCTGGTACCATGTTTCTCCGTCGTTGGTCTGCTGGGCGGCCAGGATTTCTACGAAGCCAGCGCCGAACCGGTCGAACCGATACGTCTGCCGCATGTGCCGATGAAGACTCACCGAGTTGAACTGCGTCAACACATAAATCTTGTTCAGCCCCGAGTTCAGGCAGTTAGAAATCGGGATATCGATCAGCCGATAGTTGCCGGCCAGCGGGACGGCTGGCTTCGAGCGATGTTCAGTCAGAGGGAACAATCGAGTTCCTCGGCCACCGCCAAGGACCAGGCTGACAACGTTATTGGACATGGCTGAGGTTGACCTTGAGTGATGCAAATCTTAGTGGGTTAGGCTGAAAGGCGTCTGCGATTGTACGACCGTTACGGACGTCCGCAATCGACTGTAAGCAGCTTCCTGAGACAAAATAAACAAAAGCGGATTAGCGCTAAACAACGCTTGCCCTGTTCGCGTCAAACCTCTCACATTCTCTCATCGTCAAACTTCATTGTCGTTGTGAAAGAAGGCTCCGATGCGTGAAATCCGAGTGGCTACTGCCCAATTCGAAAACCGGGACAACGATCCCGAGTTCAATCTCGGCCGAATTCACGATCTGACTCGCATCGCCGTTGAGCACGGTGCAGAGATCGTCAGTTTTCATGAAGGCTGCATCCCGGGTTACACATGGGTGCAGCCGCTTTCGTATCAGCAGCTTGCGGATGTCGCCGAATCTGTACCCGACGGACCTTCGGTCAAACGACTCGTCAAGATCGCTCAGGAGTTTTCAACAATTGTCATGGCTGGCCTGTTCGAAATCGAACCTGACGGCCGCATTTACAACTGCTACGTGACCGTCGGCCCGGACGGGTTTATCACGAAATTCCGCAAGCTACACCCATTCGTGAATCCGCATCTCACGCCGGGCGAAGGCTACAAAGTTATCGACCTGCTCGGCTGCAAGATCGGATTTCTCATTTGCTACGACAACAACCTGTGCGAGAATGTCCGCCTGACGACGATGCTCGGCGCTGAGATTATTTTCATGCCGCACGTGACGTGTGGATTGCCGTCACCGATGCCGGGGCGAGGGAAAATCGATCGCCAACTCTGGGAGAATAGGCACCAGGACCCGGTCCGGCTTCGCCAGGAATTCAACGGCCCGAAAGGTCGCGAGTGGCTCATGAAATGGCTGCCAGCTCGCGCGTGGGAAAACGGCATCTATGCAGTTTTCAGTAACCCGGTCGGCTGGGACTACGACACGGTCAAGCCAGGCCTGTCGATGATTCTCGACCCGTTTGGCGAAGTGCTTGTCGAAACGAATTCGCTGGAAGACTCTGTTGTTGTTGGACTATTGACTCCGGACAAGCTCGAGCAGTCGTCAGGGCATCGCTACATCAAAGCTCGCCGTCCAGAGTTGTATGACAAGCTTGTCGAGCCTCAAGAATCCGTGACGCTGCCCGGTTGGACGATGGAGCACGAGACAGAATAACGGCATCCAGAAGCGGGGTTGAGGGAACGCCAGCCGATGCAAATCAGAGTTCTTCGACTCTCGCTGAACAGGGTTCAAGAGTCTGTCGAACAGATAAATGACGTACGTAGCTTCGGTCTGAGTCAGCGATTGAAGCCCAGAATGTCCAGCACGCTTTTAGTCGGCGGCTTGGCGACGTTTGCTGAATCGTTTGACGCGTCGGCCGTGCGTTGGCCACGGCGGTGCCGTCCTTCTGCCGAACTTCCATCAGGCCAACCGAATGTGTTAAGTGAGGCGACGTAATTCGAAAAACGATCAGTCGCTGCCAGCATCGTGTCGTCGATCCGATTGCTTAACGGCTCGGGATTAACCGTTGTTCTCAGATCGGCCAGGTAGCCGATCAATGTTTCGCGAATGGCGGGGTCGCTGTGCAGCATGAAGTGGATCCATGCCCAGGATTCCTCGTAGTCCGACTGCCCCATATCTGCGACTTCTTTTAGACCTTCCAACCTGGCGATGCTTGGTTTCCAGCCGTTGGACATGGCCAGTGACAGACGCTCGACCGCTTTGCGTTTGACCGTACCTGGTTCATCGCCAGCTTCTTCGAAGTATTCGGCTATGCCTTCGTCGAGCCACAGCGGAACGGTTCGTAATGTCGAGTGCAGAATTCCGTGAGTGAATTCATGCCGCAAATCTTCCTGAACTTTATCGCCCCAGGAAGTGTAGACGGCCAATTCGTACGAGTTGCCGAAGAAGTACGCTCGCCGGTACGGAAGCATCGGCCATGTTGATTTCAGGTAGTCGTAGTAAAGTTGCTCGTTTTCGAACAGGTACACAACGACTGGCTGTTCGGATGGTGTCAGCTCAAGCGTGCTGAGCACGTTGCCTCTGAGTTTTTTCAGGTCAGCGATAACCTCATGGTTGTAGTCGATCCGAAAATCACTCAGCAGCACGAGCTGATCCGCTTGGACGGAATGCCGTCCTGGCAAGCTGACAACGGGCAACTCCGCCGTCTTCTTCGTTGATTGACAGCCCGGTAGAAACGAAGCGGCCGCCGCCCCGCCGAGGCTCAGGCCAAACGCGCGCAAAAAGTCCCGGCGATTTGCCGTCAGCTTGAGCTGACGATTTTTGCTCGGCAACTTTTCCCTCATGGAACCCTGTATTCTCAGGTCTCAGATGAATGACCGACTAAACTTGAAAAAGTTTCCCAGCAGTATCAGGCGACGGATGATGTCTTGAGAATCTGCTACTGCCGGGCGGCTTCGAGGACACGCTTCGCGGTATCCCAATGTCGCATGGCATCGTTGAGGATGTCTTCCGGTTCGGGCGTCGGCAGTAGGTCTGTCTTGCCGGCCTCAACCAGAGCTTTCTGGAAGTCCGGATGGCGGGCCCATTCTTCGCGGTCCCATTTGCGAATGTCGACGTAGAAATCTGCGAACTGAGTTTCCTGCTTCTTGACGAAGTGCCAGTCGGTGTCGGTTTTCACGACGTGCATCTGAAACGCCATGAACATCGCGAATAGGCCAAGGCCAAAACCGAAAAACATCGCAAACAATCGTCGCATGACTCGCGCTTCCCTGCGGAGGTGAATGAAAAATCTACAAACCAATGCCCCGATTCTCGCGGAAAACGGCCGACAGCAGCAATAGCGGTTGAGTTTCGCCGCCTTGCAGCAACAGTCAGCGATCATTCGTTCAAATCGTTCCAACCGGCCAAATCGACAGTTGCGTAACCATTAAAACAGACACAGGTTACGTTTCCATGTGAGACCGGCATTCCTGTCATGGCCGGGATGTTTCGTCCAATTTGAATCTGCTTGACCCTGCTTTTAAAGCACTCCTAAGATGGCCCGTTAAACTGAAGTAGACGATCTTCTGCCGACGATGCCGAACTGGTAGTCCGACGCGAGTGTTGAATGTGGGGTCGAATTCCGATCCCATCATCAAATCTCACGATCGTGCTTCCACTTTGATCTGAAGTTTTCACTGTTCCCCGCGAGGCTGGGCGAATGCACGTTCTCGGTAAAATCCTGCTTGGTTTGACGCTGATTCTTGCTGGAGTAGCAACTTGGGCTACTGCCAACACGCTGAAGGTCCGAAACGAATGGATGAAGTCCATCACGACGAAACGGGAAGCCTACGAAAAGACCATTCCAGACGTCGGCAAGGCTGAAAATGAACTTTTCGCGACCAGAGCGGAATACGACCTGTTGCTGCAGATGTGGGCTCCGCTCATCGGCTCTGATGTCGCAATTCAGCCGAACGCTTCAAACGGCGAGTATGGGATCATACTTAACGGGATCGGCCCGGCGACTGGAATCCGAAGTGGGCAGATTATCCATGTCTTTGGGGCGAGCCAGCAGGGCGGGACTAACTACGTTGGTCCGTTCAAAGTGAACGTCGTCGATCCAGGCCGAAGCGGTGCCGTCGCCGCCTGGCCGCTGCGGCAATCTGAGACCGCCAACTGGAACCGCGAGTTTCTGTTCGGCAATCAGTGTCGAGTCTACGGTTCAGTTCCTGCCAACGCTCCGGAAAACCTGATGCGATATGCGCAGGTGCTGCTGGGCAAGGACGAGCTGCTGGCGGCAAAGACGGACCTTCGAGATGCACGAGCGAAAGAAGTCGAAATCGCCAACGAACATCTCAACTACCGAGACATCGAACTTCACGGCGATCCCAGCCTTGCTGGTGACCGGGGACTTCTTCCTGACCACATGATCGACGGGCAGGTCAAAGCTATCGAGGCTCTTGACGAACAACGAAACCTGACTGTGCTCGAAGTCGACAAAATTCGACATAGACTGAAACTGATGCACGACGAAGTTCAGGCTCTGCGAGATCGCAACCGCCAGCTCGTCGCTTCGCTGCCAAATAATGATGACGTTGCAACTTCATCTGACTCGGCTGTCGGAGAGTAAGAAACGCGTTCGGTTTTGAAGAACGCAAAACGAATGGTGATAGTCAGAACTTCTCGCAAATCGGTTCACAGGGTATGATCACTCGTACCCGCTGTCCCGGCGCTGCTTCGCATGAGAATTTCAAAAACTTTCACCTGTGACTCGTGCGGATGAGGCAGGCTCGGCAGCAATCTCGTTCCACAGGATGGTAAAATCCGATGGGCATCCACAATCGCGACTACTTTCGTGACGACGACGCGCCGCGTGGCTCGATGCAGCCTTCCCGCAGCTTCAGCCAGGATGGCTGGGCCGTCAAATGGATCATCGGCGTTTGTGTCGCCACCTACTTTCTCCAGAGTGCGACCTCAGCACAGGCAATTAACGGGCAGTTGCGGGGCGGAGTCACTGACCTGTTTGCACTGGATCTGGCTGGCCTGAGAGACTTTCAGCTCTGGCGAATATTCACGTACGGAATTTGCCACGCAAATATTCGGCACCTTCTATTCAACATGATCGGTGTCTGGGTATTCGGGCGGATGCTCGAAACCGTTTACGGCTCAAAAGAGACTGTTGCGTTCTTTGGCTTGGCAGTTGGGCTCAGCGGGCTTGCTCAGATCGCGGTCTCAGCAGCTTCGAGCGTCCCGACTTCTGTGATCGGCGCGTCGGGCGGAGTGCTCGGTTGTGTCACACTTGCCGCAATGAACTTTCCCCGAGTGCCAATGCACTTGATGTTTATCCCGGTTCCGATTGAACTCAAGTGGATCGCTGTCGGGTACGTTGGCTTGGACCTGTATCAGGTGGCGGGTGGATCCGGTGGAAACGTTGCGAACTTCGCACATCTTGGTGGAGCGGTCGTTGGAGTTTTGTACTTCCTGTCTGGGATCAGACTTCTTTCGACTGGTAGCAGCCAATTCGGGCAGCGGTCGAAATTCTCTCTTGCCGGCGCGTTTTCAAAGTTCAAGCCGAAACGCAAACCTGATCCCCGACGTGCTCCGGAAGTGAAGCTATATGAGCCGCCCGCTGAGCAGCTCGAGCGTGACGTCGACCGGCTGCTTGACAAGATCAACCGCGAAGGCAAAGACGCCCTTACGCAGGATGAGCACGAAATCCTCATGAAGGCCAGCGAGTCCTACCGGAACCGAGTTTAGTCAGAAGCAGGCGAACAACTGAACCGAAGCCGCCAGCGAACGTTCGGCCGGTCTGGCAACACTGTCCCGCAGTCAGTGAGGTGTTGCGTTCGCCAAAGTTCGATCCAGTCCTGCCGGAGCCTTCGCATGGCGTCTGAACTCGCTCAGAATCTGAACCTGCTAATGCAATCGGGCAATTCGCTCGTCTCAATCGAAACAGGTGACGAGCAGCGAGCCACAAAGGTCATTCTGGAAACCGTAGCGCTTCGAAAAGTCACGCTGTACGACTGGTCGATGACTCGCGGCCTGAGAAAGATCGACAGCGACGGAGTGCCCGGCCTGCCGACGGTTGAAGGCCCCAAAGCGGCGAAGGCGTTGGACTTTATCGAGCAGAGCACCGAAGCGTCGATCTACGTTCTTCGCGATATGACTCCGCACTGCAAAGACGCATTCGTCGTTCGGATGCTTCGAGATCTGGAGTCGACCCTCGAACAACGTGGAGCAACGATCATCTTTCTCGACGCGACGTCGCTGCCTGATGACGTGCGGCGACTGACTGTAAGGTTCGACGTAGGCTGGCCGACGACCGAAGAAATCGAGCAGGTCATTAAGCAGACGTTTAAGAAGATTCGCAAAACGTCTGAAACGACCGTCATGTCGACCGTCACAAAACGCGATGCCGAACACATGGTTCAGACATTGCGTGGTCTGAGTCTCAAAGATGTCGGCCGAGTCGTCGCTTCTGCAATCTACGATGACTTCGCATTAACCGTCGAAGACCTTCCGCGACTGGTCGAAGCGAAGCGGAAGCTGCTCGGCAACATGGGCAGCCTCGAAGATATCGCCGTCGACTTTTCCGTTGACGACATCGGCGGCTTGAAAAACCTGAAAGGCTGGCTGCGGCAACGTCGTGGCGGTTTCTCTCGACAGGCTCAGGAATACGGCATCGAACCACCTCGCGGAGTGCTGATGCTCGGCGTGCCTGGTTGCGGAAAGAGTTTGTGTGCGAAGGTCGTAGCCTCGGACTGGAACATGCCTTTGCTAAGGCTCGACCCGGGAGTCCTCTACCAGAAGTTCATCGGCGAAAGCGAAAACCAACTTCGCCAGGCACTGCTCCAGGCTGAGTCGATGGCTCCGGTCGTGTTATGGATCGACGAAATCGAAAAAGCATTCGCGTCCGCATCGGGCGACAGTTCTGACGGCGGCTTGTCGCAGCGAATGTTCGGGACGCTGCTGTCGTGGATGCAGGACCATCGCCACCCGATCTTTATCGTGGCCACGGCCAATGACATTTCCGCGCTGCCCCCAGAACTGATGCGAAAGGGCCGCTTCGACGAAGTCTTCTTTGTCGACCTGCCCTCCGCGGCCGCGCGAGCACAAGTGCTCGGCATTCACCTCGAACGTCGAAACCGCGATCCGTCGAAGTTCAGCCTGCCCGCTCTCGCCAAAGAATGTCACGAGTTCAGCGGTGCAGAAATCGAGCAGGCAGTCGTGTCCGCACTCTTCGCGGCCTTTACCGAAAAGAAAGAGCTTTCGGACAGGCACATACTCAGCGAATTCAAAAAGACGCGTCCGTTGGCTGTGCTTTCTGCTGAGAAGGTGAAATCTCTTAGAGCCTGGGCAGAGAACCGCTGTGTCTCTGCGGACTGAATCAGGCAGATTCCTGTCACACAATTGGCCAATTGCCGCTACCATTCCGCGAAGTCGGCGGCGATTTTGAACTCATTCCCATTTCGCCCGCCCGGTGTAACCACGCTTCAAAGGGCTGTCGAATGAAGACTCTGCTTGTGACCGGCGGCTGCGGTTTTATTGGTTCCAATTTCGTCCGCCAGCAACTTCAGACCTACCCTGACGTCTCCATTGTGAACGTCGACAAACTTACTTACGCCGGCAACCTCGAAAATCTGGCCGACATCGAAAATGATCCTCGATACCGTTTCGAGCGTGGCGACATTTGCGACCGGGAATTCATTGATGGCGTGCTGGATTCGGCAGCAATCGACTCCGTCGTGAACTTTGCCGCCGAGAGCCACGTTGACCGCAGCATCCTGGACTCGGGACCGTTCATTCAGACGAATATCGTCGGCACGCAAGTTCTTCTCGACGCCAGCCGGAAGGCGAACATCAGTCGCTACCTGCAGGTTTCGACGGATGAGGTCTACGGGACGCTCGGAGAAGACGGCTATTTCACTGAAGACACGCCGCTGGCCCCCAACAGCCCTTACTCGGCCTCAAAAACGGCAGCCGACCTGCTTGTTCGGTCGTACTTTCACACGTACGGCTTCCCGGCGGTGACGACGCGATGTTCGAACAACTACGGCCCATATCAGTTTCCAGAGAAGCTGATTCCGCTTTTCATTTCGAACGCTCTCAAAGATGAAGCTCTGCCAGTCTACGGAAAAGGCAACAACGTTCGAGACTGGATTCACGTGCTGGACCATTGCCGAGGGATCGACGCCGCGCTCAGAAATGGCGAACCAGGCGAAGTCTACAATTTCGGGGGAAACAGCGAGCTGCAGAATCTGGAGCTGACATTCAAGCTGTTGGACGCTCTCGGCAAACCTCGCACACTGATTCGACACGTCGAAGACCGGGCTGGGCACGACTTCCGCTACGCCATCGACACCACTCGAGTCGAACACGAGTTGGGCTGGAAACCGCAAATGGACTTTGAGACTGGCCTTCGCAGCACGATTGACTGGTATCTGAGCAACAAGGACTGGGCCGAGCGAATCCAGAGCGGTCAGTACCGGGATTACTACGAAACTCAGTACGGAAAACGGTTGGCCTGACCGCATGGCTCTGCCCGGCAGCATGTATTTTCGCCGGCCCATGCTGCTCGCAACGCCGGACTTGATCGAATAAGCTCCACCTGAATTGCCCGTCAGTCCCCGTCAAGAGTCTTCGGAGTGTGTCATGAGTTCAGCCACCGGCGGCCTTAGAGAGCTTCATCAGGTACATCTGGATCTTGATGCGTGTCACAAGCAGCTCGAAAATGGCCCGCGCCGCATCGCTGCTCACGACAAGAAACTGGCGAAAAAGCAGGCGGAAATCGACGCTCATAAAGCTGACATTACCGCGTTGCAGAAGACTGCCGACGGCAAGAATCTGCAGATTCGCACAAATGAGCAGACCGTCGCCGACACGAAAGCCAAACTGAACCAGGCAAAGTCGAACGTCGAATTCGACATCTTCAAAGGTCAGATCGCCAAAGCCGAAAAGGCAAATGAGACTCTCGAAGACGAATACCTGGAGCTGCTGGAGCAGGTCGACGCGGAAAATACTCGCTTGGAGGAATTGAACGGCGAGTTGAAGGAAGCCGAAGCTGCTCTGCAGAAAACAAAAGATGACTTCACCGCGTTGGAGCCACAGGTCAAGACGCAGGCTGCCGATCTGGAAACCGAACTTCGCGAAGCCGAAAAGTGCATCCCGACGAAAATGATGGAGCAGTATCGTCGTCTGGTGATTGCCCACGGCCCGTCGACACTCGCACATGTCGATGGAAGCGCCTGCTCAGAATGTTTCGTTGAGCTTTCACCGCAGAACATCGTCGAAGTCCGCACAGCGAAGATTGTCATTTGCAAGAGCTGCGGCCGCATTCTCTACGGGGCTGATGCCTGATCCCCGTTTCGGACCTGACGCTGTCTTCGAAACCCAACGCCCGCGAGTGGACTTCTCAATGCAAGTCCATGTGCGGGCGTTTCTTGTGCATGAGTCACCAGCGCCGTCCAATTTGCTGGAACGACTTCGCCGCATCGCGCATCAATACATGCCAGGGAAGTCCGTACCGAATCCAACCAGCCTTCTGGCTGACACTTCCGGTATGGCTGATGTCATGGCATGATTCGCCTCGAAACATAAATACTCAAATGCGATCCGGGCGGAGAAATCGCGATGGCACGCTGCGACTACTGCAAATCGTTCATGCTGTGGAGCGGAGTCCAAAAAAAAGGACGCAGGTTCTGCAATGACGAGTGCTTGCAGTCAGGCCGGTTGATGGCTGCGGCGGAGAGTCTTCCTCAGCATGTCGTTGATGGCGAAATTGCCAAAGTACGGCGTAAGAGTTGCCCTGAGTGCAACGGTCCCGGACCTAGCGACGTCCATACGTCACACACCGTCATGTCGATTCTTGTGATGACTTCCTGGCGAAGTACGCCGGACGTCTGCTGCCGGTCCTGCGGACGGAAAAAGCAACTAACGGGAATCCTTTCTTCAGGATTGCTCGGCTGGTGGGGATTCCCTTGGGGATTCATCATGACGCCGATCCAGATCTGCCGGAACGTCGCCGGATTGGTGGGAGGGCCTGATCCCGATGTCCCCTCCGAACAGTTTGAATTATTGATCCGCCTCGATCTTGCAGGACGCGTCGACGCTGGCGAGCCACTTCCAAGCGGACGAACGCGGTCTCACTCGCCGAGTCGCGTAGCACCGAGTGACGACCGAATCCCAGTAGAATGCGACGATTGTGGCAAACGATTTAAGGCCAAAGCTGCGATGGCTGGCAAGTCGGGGAAATGCCCTGGCTGTGGCTCATCAATCACCGTCCCTGAGGCTGATGTCTGGTTGGATGACGAAGACGTTTACGAAACGGAGGATGAATGGAGTGGAGATTCGTACGGCGACTACGATGACGAAGACGACAATCCTTACGCGGACAACTGGGAAGATTCGAGCTCACCGCGTCGTTCGTCAGGTGCCAGGTCAAAACGTAAACCTGGCAAGAAGAAGTGGACACCGCTGAAGATCGGACTCGTGCTTGGACTTGGGTTGGCGGCGGTAAGTATTTTCGCAGGTGTGGCTGCGGTAGTTGTCGCCATCCTGGAAGACGATCCTGAACCACAATTCGGCCAGAATGCCCCTATCGTCGTTCCACAGGGAAATCAGCCAAATAACGGACAGATCGCTTTGCAGGATCGCCCGGAATTCCAACTTCCCGATCGGGTTACGCTTCAACCGAACAACTCGCCGCCGCTCAGCGCGCCGAATCTCCCACTGGACAACGCAGCGACAGGGAACGGCCTTGCCGCCACGATGCCAGGCGGCGGAAACACTCAGCAGCCAGGAATTGTGCAACCATCCAATCAAACGACACCGGCAACCAGTAATCCCAATTCGGCCGTTCAGACACCGCCAGTCAAACCGCTCGACAACGTCGACCAGACGGCGGACGTCTGGGTCGTTCTGTCCAATCTCCGCCCGTCACCAAACGCGGGGCCGAGTCCTTTCAACAAGCCATTCGTGATCGACTATCAGCTTGCAAGTGGATCGCCTGCCGCTTCAGGCAAATACGTTCTGCACTTGTCAAAGCAACTCGGAGGCGGCAATTTCTTCCATACTGTTGATGTACCAATCGAACTCAAAGCAAGCGGCACTGTCGATTTCAAAATCCCGCCGCAGTTCGGACCGGGGACTGACTTCGTAGCGGCCATCGCTCTGCCAGTCGGCCCGCGAAAATGGAAGAATGTTTCGGGTGAACTGGCGCCGGGCGGAGCGGCCACTGCCTCTAAGCAACCTCCAACCATTCGTGAGTTGGCTGGAGCATCGGCCCAGGGAAAAGTCGTTGCGATCGCGAACCCGGTTTTCGACAGCGGCTCTGGGGCGTTCGCAACACTGACCGTCGATTTCGATCTTCAGCAACAGATCGAACTCGCCCGCTACTACATGCTTGTTGCTGAATCTTCCAATGGCAAACGTTTTGAATTCGACGTCAAGTTCACACTGCAGCGGTCAAAGGTGGGAGACGAAGGAAAGTTCAGTGCTCGCCTGGTCGGCCCCGTCGGCGAACTCAAGCCGCCCTTCACGCTGCATGTTGAAAAACGCACTTCGCGATTCCCGATTCGAAGTCGACCAGAGACTCCAGAAGTCGTCTCCAACAAAGTGAACGTTGCAGGCTGAGCGGCTTCGGCGGCGAGAACTTTTACTCGACGTCTTCATCGGCTTCGTCGGGGACGTTCATGCCGAGCTGTCGCATTTTGCGGTAGAGGTTCGACCGGTGCAGGCCGAGCATGCGGGCGGCTTCGCTCATGTTGCCGCTTGCTCGTTTGACGGCTCGTTCGATGTACTGCCCCTGGAATCTCGATGTCGCTTGCGATAGCCCGACGTCGACACCCAGCTCGGCTTCGTCTTTTTGTTGTGGGCTCAGGATGAAGGCCAAATCCTCGACTTCGATCTTTTCACCAGTACTCAAGAACGCGACGCGTTCCATCAGGTTGCGAAGTTCGCGGACGTTGCCTGGCCAGCCGTGCGTTAGCACACGTCGTCGAGCTTCGTCCGTAAACTCAAGCACTGGTCGCCGAGCCTGCGGGCAGAATTGCCTCAGGAAATACTCGGCCAATGCCATGATGTCCTCCGGACGCTCGCGCAGTGGCGGCAGATCCAGCGTTACGACGTTCAGTCGATAGTAAAGGTCTTCTCTGAATTTCTTTTCGCGGACAGCTTCGGCGAGATTCACATTCGTTGCCGCGACGATTCGAACGTTGACCGGGATCGGTACGCTGCCACCGACACGAGTAATGACTTTTTGCTCAAGAACTCGCAGCATTTTGGCCTGTCCCCCGAGACTCATGTCACCGATTTCGTCCAGAAAAATCGTGCCTCCGTCAGCCAGTTCGAACTTCCCCTTGCGAGTATCCTGCGCGTCGGTAAACGCTCCTTTTTCGTGTCCGAACAGTTCGCTTTCCAGAAGAGTCTCGGTCAACGCTGCACAGTTAACGGCGACGAACGCTTCGTCGACGCGCGGACCGTGATAGTGGAGCGACTGAGCGGCAACTTCTTTTCCTGTTCCGCTCTCGCCGAGAATCAATACCGGTAAATCTGTCGGAGCCAGGCGTTCAATCTTCTCACGCACGGCTGCTGTCGCCGTGCTGTCTCCGATGATGCGAACGCTGCTCGCCATCTGTTCGGTCAGTTGCCGATGCGTGCTGAGCAGCCGAGCTCGTTCGCGAGTATTTCTCAGCGCGATCGCAGCCTGAATACCCAGTTGGCCGAGAATGTCTTCGTCGTCTTCATCGAAGACGCCTTCGTTTCGATTGATCCCCTGGAAACAGCCAATCAATCGTCCGTCGCCATCCAGCAACGGTACGGTCAGCAGAGTGGTTGTGCGATACCCGCTCTTCTTATCAACGCTGCTGTCGAAGCGGTCATCGTTGTAGGCGTTGTCGACCCGAATCGTTTCTCCGGAATAGATCACCGTGCCGACAATCCCGGCGTTATCCGGGATGTAAAGCGTCCCGCCTTCAACTCCCAAAGCTGGACAGGCCAGCAGCTTCTTGTTCGGTTGATCCCAGATAAAAATGCTCGCTCGGTCGCAGTCCAGAATCCGAGTCGCTTCTTCAGCCAGCGCTTCGAGCAACGGGACGGTCTCAAAGATCTCCGAAAGTCGATACGCCACTCGCAACGTTTCGCGCAGCCGAGCCGACTGATGGATGCGGCGCCCCCGCTGCGACACAGCTTCCAGGCAGTAGTGAAAAACGCGAGCAATCGCGACGACTCTACCGACGTCTGCCGAGTCAACTCGTCGACCTGCCAGAATAATCAGACTCTGATTATTTGCTTCGTTCTTCAACGGCGTCGCGACCGCAGACCAATCGGATGGTTGATCGAGTTTCGAAAGTCCCCCACCGTCGCGATCAAAGACTTCTTCGAAGAATCGAACTGGCAGGCCTTCAAACTGCTGCCGGCCAAATTCGTGCTGAACTGACCACTGGGGCCACCGATCAACGACTCCTACCCACTGCACACCAAACTCGGAAGCAATATCGGGCAGTGTTGTCGCGATAAAATCGGCCACAGAATCGCAGCTCGCAGCACTCTGCAGGATCCGATCACCGAGCTGGACCGTCGTTCCATTTTCATCAGCCTGCTGCAACCACGGCAGACTATTCCACGTTGTCCATTGACCACTCACGAATTGACTCTCTGAATAAACGATGAATCATGTCACCTCTCCCGCTTGCGGGAGAGGTCGGCCTCTCAGGGCCGGGAGAGGGTTCACAGATTTCACGCCCGGCTGAAAGTTCGCATCAGACACTCCCCTCACCCGCGGCTGAAACCGCGACCTCTCCCCCAAGGAGGAGAGGTGACATGACAGTAAGCGAGCGTCCTCAACTCAGCAGACGGTATCACTTCCGCCCGGCCTGGTCGACAGCGTCGACGATCGGCTCGACGGTCACTGATAACGATCCTTGATTGTCCGCCAGTTCGCCCCAGGCATCATTCACTCGCAGGTAAAGCGTTCCCGATTCAACGGCTTCGAGAACAGCCTCGTTTCCCAACGCCACTTCACGCAGCATCGATGCCCCCGGAGGACCATCACCAGTGTCAGTTGCAAGAACGCTCGCCTGAAGCTGGCCGAGTGGTCGACCTCGCGAATAGCGAATCGACACACCGTTTGCTTCGCTGACCCACGGCTTTGGATCGTCCGCCAGAGTAAACTGTCCCCTTGCCACCACTCGGTATCTTTGACTGGCTTCGACGAGGATCTCTGACGACTGCCAGCCTAAGTCGCTGCGAATAATCGCCGTCGCGGAAGTTCCAATTGGTCGTCCTGGACGAAACTCGACCGCCGCACGCTCGAAATCAAAACCGTGCTCGACGTTCGCCGCAAACAATAACCACTCGGTCTGGACCTGCTTCATATCCGGCGCAAACAACGTCGCCATATTCTGCCGGAAAGGAACGGTGATCAACTCGCGAGCGATCTTCCGAAACCGATCACGGTACTTCGGATGAGAATCCAGAAAACGACACAACGCCCAGCACCAGGCGTACGATTGAACTTTCGTGAAATCTTCAGCACCGAATTGCGTGATCGCCGACAACGGCCGAATCCCGTTCGCCTTGACGTCGCGCTGCACGATGGCGATTCGCTCGAAACCGAGAAACTGGCTTCGGTCGATCGGCATCACGTTGAACTCGACGGTCCCGTCTTTGGCGAGGAGATGAGTCGACAGCATCTCGGCCATTCCTTCGAGATACCACATCGGCAAATCGACCGCCTCACCCGGTAAGTGTCGCATGAACGCGTGCGTCGCCTCGTGCAGCAAAAGATGCCGACGGTAGTAACCCCAGCTCTGATCATTCAGCCAGAACTCGGCCCCGATCTGCCGGCCGTGATAACTCAGCAGCGTGTCCTCTTTTACCAGCCCTGCGTCCAGAAATAATTCCCGATCCCGCATTAAGTATCCGGTGATGCGATATTCAGAACCGTCCCGCGCAGGTGGGAGTTTCCCAAAGTAACTTTCCCAGGCCGACATCATGGCGTCGGGCAGCGGAAGCAACGGCTCGTAGAGATCAGGCGCCAGGTCGGTAATCAAGTCGAGATGCTTCTGAGAAAACCGCATCAACCCGTGCTGGTGCAAGGTCCGCTCGGTGATTTCAGGCCGGACGTACGACATCCTGTAAACCGGCTCCTGGGGCTCCTGCTGCAGCGTCTTCGGTGAGTTCGCGGTTGCATCGCCATTTCCCATCGGCGGCTCAGACTGCGGCGGAACAGACTCGCCGACCACGACTGCTTCCGATTCGGATATGGACTCGGTTTCCGTAAACGTTTCCGCGGCTCTCTGTGGGGCTTGAGAGTCGGAAGGTTCCGGCTCTGATCCGCAGCCGATCGCACTTAGCAATGTTGCCAGCAGGCCAAGTTGTAAGAGTCGAGGTTTCATCTCAGTCACGGTCCAGATTCAACGAATTGCCTGACGATGCTTTGGCCAGTACGTTACCACGACTCCGCGTCCAAACAGAATGACAGATCACAATTCTTCCCGCAGGACCAACAGCATGGCCACCGGATTTCAGTACTGCCTGAACTCAAGCACGATCAAACCCGTCCCGATTCTTCAAAAGATCGAGATCGCCGCGAAGGCCGGATACGTCGGCATCGAACTCTGGCACGACGACATCGACACTCACGTTGAAGCAGGCGGGAGCGTCTCAGATGTTCGCAAAGCCGTCGACGATGCCGGACTGGCCGTTCCAACAACCATTCACATCCACGGCTGGTTTCAGCCAGCCGGCGAACCTCACCAGCTGGCAATGGACGAAGCCAAACGAAAACTCGAAATCGCCGCCGCCGTCGGTGCACCACACAGCGTCGCCGGCCCGCCGCATGTAAAAGCTGATCGAGAGCTCGGAGCCAAACATTACCGCGACCTCCTGGAACTCGGCCGTCAGTTCGGAGTGAAACCTTCCATCGAGTACCTCGGGTTTGTCGAAGATTTCACAACGATCGAAGACGCTCTCGAAATCATGGAAAGCTGCGGAGACACCGACGCAACGGTCATCCTCGACCCATTCCACTGCTTCGTTGGCGGCGGCCCGATGGAATCGATCAACAAACTGTCTGCCGATCAGATCGCCATGTCGCATTTCAACGACGCTCCCGCCGATCCACCACGAGAAACTCAGCGAGACCCCGACCGAGTCATGCCAGGCGACGGAATCGTCGACCTTAAACTTTACTGCGACATGCTGCGAAACGTCGGCTACGACCGTTGGCTGTCCCTGGAACTTTTCAACCGAGCACTCTGGGAACAGGACCCGCTGGAAGTCGCCAAACTTGGCCTCGAAAAAATGCGAACCGCAGCGGAATCATAATTCGCACCTTCGACAAGCCTGTCACCTCTCCCGCTTGCGGGAGAGGTCGGCCTATCAGGGCCGGGTGAGGGTTTTCGCCTAGCAGAATATTCACCAGTCAATTGAGTTTAGTAGAACCCCCTCACCCGCGGTTGAGACCGTGACCTCTCGCCCACGGGGGAGAGGTCACAAACCGCTTTGCCTTTTCCGGCTAGTGATGCCTACTTCTCAAACATCGCGTTTGATCTGTCGCCGCGTGACAGCAGGTAGGCCATCAGGTCGAGGACCTCTTCTTCACTAAGCGTGTTCAACAGCCCCTTCGGCATCATCGACGTTTTAGACGGCATCATTACATCGATCTGTTTTCGGTCGACACCGACCAGCGCTCCGGGATCGAGCATGTTTGTCTGAACGCGGTATGAGTCTCCGGCCAGATTGATAATCCGCCCCGTCACGACTTTGCCGTCGAGCGTCACGATCTGCACGGCTCCGTACTGGTCACTGATCTGCTTGCTCGGTTCGACCACCGATTCAAGAATGTCGCGAGCGCTGAATCGCCCCGACAACTGAGTCAGATCCGGGCCAACGGCTCCCCCCTGATTGTCAAATCGGTGGCAAGCGAAACATGCCGCCGCTCCAAAGAGCTGCCGACCGTTGTCAAAGTCGCGATTCTTCAAGCCGGTTTGAACCAGCGGGACAAGCTGCTGCATGTCCCATTCTTTGACAAACTTGCGAGGCTTCGCTGTGAATGTCGGAGCATCGTTTTCGAGCTTCGCTTCAAGGATCGACTTGAGCTGAACCTTCTCTTCATCAGTCAACGTAGCAATCGCTTCGGTTCGAATATTATTCACGAAGGTCGCGAAGCTGGCACCTCCACGATAACTGGCAGCTCGGACGAACCATTCGAAGTAAGCCTTCCGCAGGTCCAGCGTCCAGCCGACTTTGAGATGACGAAGTGTTCGAGCCAGATCAATCTGCTCTTCCTGAGTGGGTGATTCGACAAGAGCCGGCACGATCTTCTCAGCAGCCTTCGGAGCCTGAAGATAGACCAGAAGCTGAGCGATCTCCGAATTCAATTCGCGAGAGCCACCCGGGAATGCGGCAGCGGCACGTTTGCTAAGAGTCTCGCGTTGCTCATGATCGGGCGGTCCGATCCGAACGAACGTCAGCGTCAGTACGCGAAGCAGCTCCAGCTTCTGGTCGTGACTCAACGCCTTCCAATTGAGCGAGTCGAGTGCATCCAGGATTCTCTTTCGAGCACTTTTTCGAGGAAACGCGTCGTTGCTACGGTCAATCGTCCAGTCAGGAAGTGGCGAATCGATATTCGGCTCTTTGCCGCTATTCTCTCGTTCGAAGCTCCTCGCAAGTACCATCGCCCCGGTCAGGGTTGGCTGCGGATTAGCGAATTCAAATTCGTTGAGGACGTGGTCTTCTCCCGATGCCTGCTCCAACGCAATTCGCGCTGCGTACCGAATAGACCTGTCCGAATGTCCGAGAAAAGGCATTGCCTCGCGAGCGATGCCGTTGATGTCTCGGCCAATTGGAGTTTCATACGCGTGCGATTCTTCGAGCTTCTGGCGAACTGCCCTGAGCTCTGATCCTTTCTCGTCATGAGCACTGACAGGCTTCGTCGATTCTGCACCGGAATAAGTCACCTTGTACAACCCGGACTGCACCCGGCGGCCGCCGATCAGAAAGTACATTGCCCCGTCGTGCGGATTGATGATCGCATCGGTCAGCGGCAGCGGAGTTCCCGTAATGAATTCTTCCAACTTGCCGCTATACGTTGCTCCCTTTGGATCAAGATGGACGGCGTACAACTTGCCGTAGCTCCAGTCGCAGGCGAACAACGCTTTCTGATACTTCGCCGGGAACTTTGCTCCGTATCCGAAAGTCACTCCGGTCGGAGAACCCGGCCCGATATTCACAACTGGCGGCACACTGTCGGCGTAGTACGTCGGCCACTTGCCGCCGCCGCTTCGCCAACCGAATTCTGCTCCACTGAGGACATGACAGATTCTCGTCGGGCGGTACCAGGGAAGGTTGAAATCCCATTCCATGTCCGCGTCGTAGGCGAACAACTCTCCGTCCGCGTTGTAAGCACCGTCGAACTCGTTGCGGAAACCCGTCGCCATCAATTCCCAATGCTTTCCATCAGGATCGATGCGGCAGATGAATCCGCCCGGCGCTCGCTTGCCCCGCATGAACCGTCCCTGCACGCGAGGCAGCAATTGATCCTCGTCCCACGTCAACGGAACTCGGCTTGAGCTGACTTCCGGCAGCGTTGTGCCGTTTCCGCAAATGATGACTAGCGATTCTCCATCCGGATGCGGCAGCACGGCGTGTGGACCATGCTCGCCGCCACCCTGCAGCTCTCGGAGAGTTTCGACCGAGTCCAACTGATCGTCGCCGTCCGTGTCACGAACACGGTACAGCCCGGACGCGTATTTCTTTCCACGATTCACGCTGACGTACAAACTGTCGAATGCCCAGAGCAGTCCTTGAGCCTCGCCGATGTCGACATTGATTTTCTCGATTCCCAGCTCTTTCGCGCCGAGAATCCCGGCAGGCGTCAGTCGATAAAGCGAGCCGTACTGATCAGAAACAATCAGCCGTCCTTTCGGATCGTGGCAGATGTTGACCCACGATCCGCTTTTATTCTTCGGGACGGAATAAAGCAGCTCGACGTCAAAACCCTTCGCCACTTTCAGCATGTCGATCGGAGTTGCCGTCGGCTCTTTCAGTGGAGCGGCCGCGGCCAGAATCGCCTCGGTAATCGTACTTCCCCACGGGCCACCCCCGATCGCTGCCACAATCTCTGGCTTCACCCAGGGCTTTGCGGGTTTGAAGTTGACTGTCTTCCAGCCTTGCTCTGCCGTCTTCGATGCCTGCCACGATTCATCGGTAACGACCGACCAGGCATCGCGCCAGCCGGACTCGAGGTCGAGTTTCACCAGCACTCCCGCCGCGCTCGCTCCATTTCTGGCTTCCACGGCGATCACGTGATTCTTCCGTGGCGAGTCCAGATCCATGTGCTTGGAAATGTCCACGAAGACTGGCGTCTTGAAGGTTTCGTGTGTGCGGACGAGTTTTCCATCAACGTAAATCTTCATCGAATCGTCGCACGCCGCGTAAAGACGGGCCGCTCCGACACCGCTGGAATTGACCTCTTTGCGAAAATAAACGGCCTTTGCGGGTTTGTCGCCTTCTGAAAGCCATATCCAGTTTGGCTTTGCGTGCTCGGGTCGAGGCTTCGCTGCCTGAGCCTTTGCAACTGCCTTGCCGCGACGTTTCTTTTCGGTCGCTTTCTTTGCAGCTGGCTTCTTCGTTGGCGCTGATTTCTTTGCTGGCACAGACGAGCCGAATTTCTTCAGTCGGACATTCCGAAACTGAGCCTTCATCGCCTCACCACGATGCACCTGGAAAGCGATTACGCCTTCCAATTCGCGTTCGGATTCCTGGTTGTCGATAATGTCGACCGAAACTTTGCCGTCGACTTTGTGAATAAGACGGTTGTCCTTGGCGATGATCGTCAGCTCATGCCATTTCGTCAGGTCAAAGGCTTTGAACTCGCCGTCCAAAGCCGTTGCCTGCTTCTTCCCTTCTGGAGTGACGACAACTTTCTGACCTCGCCTGGCAACGATGCCTCGACCTTTTTCGTCATACAGCATCCCCGTGAATTCAGCCTTCGGATGAATGTCCGCCTGGTATCCAACGACGACCCAGTCACCGCGAGTCTTGTCGTGCTTCGACCGGTACTGCACTCCGGAATTGTTCTTGCCATCGAGCCGGAATTCACAACGAAACTCAAAGTCCGCAGCCACTCCGTCCCAGATCAGAAACTTGTTGTATTCAAGGTGGTCTTTCCCGCGAGTCTTCCCCGTAATGCAGCCATCCTCGACCGACCACAACTCGGAATCACCCTTCCACCCGGTCAGGTCCTTCCCGTTAAACAGGCTCACAAATCCGTCATCCGCTCGCAGCGGAACAACAACCAACAGCACAATCAAAAAGACAATTCGTCTCAGCACGATGCAATCCTCCGCAGCGGTCCGACGGGTGTTTCCAATGATCCCGCGATCGTAGCAGAGCATCCCCAATTCGCCACCGAACACAGCCGGCTCGGCAGGGTCATGTCGCTGAGTGGCGGACCATGTCCAGGATGGGAGCGAACCAGGATTCATAGCGGTTCATGACGGCGCCGGAGATTGTCAGATCGAGAGGTTGTGGCTCGGACGGATTGGAGTCGGAAATCAGCGTCCACTGGCCACCAGAAAGTTTGCAGTCGTCGATCAGTCGGCCGTCGACGCGCGAAATGGAATGGCCGGTCAGCGTCCCCGTAGCCGACCAGCGGGCGGGGTCTTCGGGAAGCAGTACGAGTCTCGACGGCAGGCCGACCAGAACAGCCGCCGCTCCGTCAAGATGCGGAGTCTGAGGACTGTCAACCTGAACGCTTCCGTAAACGAACTGCGGCACTTCGTCGTCTTCCAAAAGGCTGACTAATCGACGCGCGGTGGTGGGGCTCAGCTTTGATGACGGGGCATCTTCGGGCAAACGATCAAGAACGAATGAGCAATACTTCTGGTCGAGCTTCTTCTGGATCGACTTCACGTCCACTCCGAAATACGCGGCCGTCTCCGTCACGAAGTCATCCGGCTGAAGATCGTACGGCGTCACCTCAACAGCCAGCCGAACCAGATCGTCCAGGTAGGCGGTCAGCACCGGACTGTCGGGATCGATGTCGGGTGGTTCGAAGAGCTGCGGCGGCTCCGCTTCGAATTGTTCAAGCATCGCCTGCAACTCTTCGCCGTCGGCCGTTTTACAGGTTTCGAGAGTCGCAGACAGCGGCGACAGTTCTCGGACAGGTCGTCCTTTGACGGCCGCGACAAAGCCGGCCAGTGACTCGATGGCCGCCGCCGTTTCGCTGCCGCTGGATGAGGCGTCGCTGAGGAATTTCGGATCGCCCTTTTCCGGCTGAACGATGTCCAGCGGAACTCCAAGCCGTTCTTCGACTCCTTCCTGCCAGGATTCCAGGCGTTTTCTGGTTCGGCCGTGAATGAAATCCTGGTAGAACTTTTCCAGTCGTCTGGAGATATCCTGGCGTTGCTCGGCGGGAAGCACGTCTCGTGCGTCGACAAGTGGTGCCGCCGAGCGGTGAGCGGACAGGCAACGATAGAGGAACATCCGGTCGTACTCGTTCCGCAAAGACAGGCTGCCGACTTCACGCAATGAGTGAGCGAGGTTTTCTCGCGAGACCGGATAGCGACTCATCAGGTTCGACAATTCGGAACCGTAGACCCAGTCCGGGCTTCGGTGTCGGAAGTCGCCGCTGAAAACGCTGGCCACTTCGAAGCCGACAATCCGTACGACGTCGCCGATCAAGGCAACCGCCTGTTCATCGACAATCTTCTTGCCGATGGCCTTGGCACCTCGCTTACCAAGTTCCGACAGTGCCCAGGTAATACCCATCGTCAGCGGAGACGCCCCCGCCAGATAACGGCCTGCGTACCACGCCTTGCCGACATGATTGATGTACGGCTCCGCGGCCGAGTACGCCTCCCACGCCTTGATCGCATTTCTGATGTAGGAATGCAGCGTCGATAACGTTTCTTCATGCAGATTCAGCGGCAACCGGTCGAGCACGATCAGCAGGTGCAGACACGCTCGACTGCCAGCTCGCAGCATCTGATCGACGCTGGTCTCCATCAGAGGATTCTCGGCATCGGGGCGATAAACTTTTGCGACGCGAGTCACCAGGTCAATCACCTGATCACGCATCAGGTCGGGATTGAGAGTTCGTTCCGGGTTGTAGTAGCCGTCTTTCAACCGGGAATAGACGAGCTTCGCTTCGTCGTCCAGAATCTCGATCACTCGCTGATCCTGCTCAACGAGCAACGCCGGAGCAGTTGTTTCTCGATTGTCAGCGCCGGGCGTCGGATACTCGTTCCACTCCTGAAACTGGACGAGGCGGTCGGTCAGAGCAACCTCTCGCGAATTGAGCTGCTCCGCCCGCTGATCAAGCTGCTGCTCAATTTCCTTTTGCAGCCGCTCCAGCTCCGCCCGGTCCTGAGTAAGTTTTTCGCGTTCGACCTCCAGTTTCATACCGTCCGTCAGCTCGCCGCTGGCGTCGCAACCTTCGACTGCTGGCCGCTTCAGAAAGAAATGAAGCAAAATCAAAGTCAGCAGCCCGCCAGCGAATGGGCCGATCTCGTACAGCGAAAACTCAGCCACCGCTCCACCGCCAGCCGAGAAAATCTTGCCGATAGCCAGCAGCACGCCCGCGCCTGCCCACAGCACTGCCAGTTTCAGAAATCGAGAATCTGCCACAAGAATCACTCCAGCCTTGGAAATCGCCGCCTTCGGTTTTTGACAAACCGGAATCACAAACGCATCAGACTTTGAGAATCGGTCGAAGTCGCAGTGTAACGGGCCAGGAGCGACTCGGATGACCGCCCGGGAAAAACTTGCAGAAGTTCTGTCTCGCAATCCGGCCACATCCGATAAAAACCACTCACCTTCACAACACCAGGATGCTCGCCCTCGGAATAAACGCTGTCGCCCACCCTTCGGGGGACGCAGGAACGATTCGTCGATGAACCCTCAAGATTTGATCAACGCTCCGACTTTGTCACAAGTTTTCAAAGACAGTCATCACCTTGACTGTCTCGCCCGCTCGCTTGCTGCTTTCCTGGGAAATCAGCGTTGGTTTGCTGCGAAGAACGAAGGGCTTCAGTCAGTTGACATTCTTGACAGTGTCGAAATTCCCGGCGACCAGACGACTTTCGAACTTCTACTGGCAACTGTCGTTACTAAAACTGGATCAACTGATTGCTATGCCGTGCCAATTGGGAGCGTGGCTGAAGCCTCAACCAATGGCGAAGAAAAGATTTCGGATGAAACGGTCATCGCAACTCTGGCCGGTGACGAAGCATCCAGCGCCGGACCATTGCGAATTGTTGAGTGCAGCGATGATCCAGAGTTTTGGCGAGCCATTACCACGACATTGGCCGATCAAACTCTGACGACAAGAAACGGACGCGTTCTCAAGTTTTCTTGCACAGCCTGTTCAAAGCTCAGCACCAGCGATGTCTTTCGGAACGCTGACTTCAAGATTCACGGTGGCGAGCAAAGCAACTCAGCCGTCGCGATCGGCGATCAGCATTTCCTGAAACTCTTCAGACGACCACGAATCGGTCATAACCCCGACGCCGAAGTCGGCATTTTTCTGACCGACCGAACGGACTTTAAAAACAGTCCGCAGGTCGAAGCCACGATCGAAATATCCGGGGAGGACGGTAACCGCTGCCTCGCGCTGCTCTCGGAGCAGGTTCAAGGCGACACCGACGCGTGGACTTATACACTCGACCATCTGAAAGACTATTGGGAGCGACTTGCCAAACTTGATGATCGCCCCGAAATTCCACCGGGCATAGGGATCATTTCGAGAAAAGATTCGACACTCGACGAGATTCAAATTCTTGTCGAACAGTTGATGCCGTCGTTCCATTCAGAAATCGTCCAGCTTGGCCGCCGAACAGCAGAACTTCACTCCGCATTGTCCAGTTGCGACGACGATCCGGCCTTCGTTCCGGAACCGATGACACCGGAAACGTTGAGCGAGCAGATCACCCAGGTTCGAAACGAGGTTCAGGTAACGTGTAAGTTACTTGAGAACGTAGCTTCGGATTATGAATTCGAGGCGAGCCTACCGGATGAAATCTGGGCGCGAGCCAACAGAAAGCTCGACGACATGGCGTCATTCGACGTCGCCCAAGCCGGCATCGTCAACATTCGGTGCCACGGAGACTATCACCTCGGACAAGTATTGCGAACGGAATTCGACTTTGTGATCCTGGATTTCGAAGGCGAGCCGGATCGGCCGTTTGACGAACGACGAGAAAAGCGGTGCGCAATGAAAGACGTCGCTGGAATGATTAGGTCGCTGCACTATGCGTCCTGCACGACTGCCGTCGGAATGTTGCCAACACCTGTTAAGGCAATTTCGCATCCGGGGAATTGGCAGCGGTTCTGGTATGAAAACGCCGCGGCGGCCTTCAGCGTCGCCTACAAAGACACCGCCGAAGGCCAGTCATTCCTTCCAGCTGACTGGGAAGTGTTCTATAAACTTCTCGACCTGTTCTTGGTCGAAAAAGTCCTGTATGAACTCCGCTATGAGATTAACAACCGACCGGATTGGGTGCAGATTCCATTAGCAGGTTTGAATGCGGTACTCGGGTTGAAATCCTGAGGAACGTGTCAGAAATAACTTCTTGAGTTGGGACGACGCTCTTTCACTTTCCCATTGGGAGAGTCGGCCTCTCAGGGCTGGAGAGGGGACAAGACGAAAACCCTCCCCGGGCCTGAGAGCCCGACCCTCCCGCAAGCGAGAGGGTGAATAATCGCTCGCGTGTGCGATCGAAGCCGGGTGGGCATTGCCCACGAATGCCGGAAGCGGTTCTGGTGGGCGGCGGCCACTCTACATGGTCGCTTCCAGCGCTTCGGCGGCGGCCGGTGCGGCTTCTGGGAACATGATCGACATCAATAACACGTAAATGATCGCCAGGACGATCTGCATCGCCGCGAACGGAATCGCGATCTTCACAAAGTCCATGAAGCCGAGTTTCAACTTCTGGCGATGGATGATCGTCGCGGCGACGACGGTCGACGCAGAACCGATGGGGGTGATGTTTCCGCCGAGGTTTGCTCCGAAGATGACGCACCACCAGAACGGTGAGTCTCCGCTTGTGTTTAGTTTGTCGAGGATCTGAGCGAGCATCGCGGCCAGTGGAATGTTATCCGTGACCGAACTGGCGACTGCAGCTGACGCAAGGAGAACTCCTGAGTTGATGTGTTCAGGCAGGTCGAGCAGCAACTTAATTCCATCGCCCATAGCGTTCAGAACGAGGGCGTGTTCCATGACGTTGATCACGGCGAACAATGCAGCGAAGAAGGCCAGCAAGTCCCAATCAACTGAGGAATAGAACTTATCGACTTCGTGCTTGTAAGCCATCAGGACGATGCCGGCGAAGAACAACGCCACGAAGCCCATCCCAAGTCCATCAAGTCCTCCGGGCAGTTGCGACTGCCCGGCCAATGTGAAGATGAAGCAGACCAGGACGCCGACCGAGAACCAGAAGAATCGCTGACTGGGAACGCTTTCGTTTTCGTCGAAGCCAGCCACCATTCGCTTCGCTTCTTCACGCTCTTCATCTGTCTTCAAACCAGAAATTCCGAATCGAATTCGCCCCATAATCAGTGTGGCGGCCGTCGAGATCACCACGTACGGCGCGGCGTATTTGAAGAACGCTACAAAGCTGATTCCGGCCGTTTTGCCGACAATGATGTTCGGAACGCTGCTGATCAGAGTCAGCATCCCGCCGACATTTGTCAGCAAGCCTTCGATCAACAGAAAGCCGAGCAACAGTTCAGTCCGATTGAGTTTCTTAAGCGAGACCGTGGTCAACGATCCGACGATAATCATCGCCGTCACGTTGTTCAGCACGGCCGAAAACAGCACGGTCAGGCAGCCGTAAGCGATCAACAGTTTGAAGGGATCGCCGCCGGATTTCTTTGTCAGCTTAATGGCCATCCACGTGAAGACTCCGGAGCGGCTCGTCACTTCGACAAAGAGACTCGCTCCCAGAATGATCGTGATGACGCCCCAGTCGATCGCCGGTATGTAGACCGGCAGCTCGATCTCATGTCCGCCGGGAAGCTCAACTTTTCCAAACGGGATCAAGCCGAGCAGCGTGCCGAGAATCAGACTCAAGCCCGCATAGAATCCAACGATGATCGACTTCTTCGCGTGGATCTTTTCTTCGAGCGCCAGCGACGCGATCATCGCTGCGAGAATCAACCCGAACAACGCCGTTACCCACGTCGGCACATCGTGAACCGCGTGCTCAGCACCGTGAGCCTGTTCTGCAGCAAGAAGCAGAAAATTCATCCGTGATACCCTTTCCGAAGCCAACTTCGGTTTCGTTGTCGCATCAATGGTAACCCGATGCGCGAGCGAGGGATTAACACGAGCCTCTTATCCCTCAGCGACGCGTCGGAATGCTTGTCAAATATCCAAGTGCCCGATCTGAAACACGTCCTACAACAGCAGCATTGCCGTATCGATCAACTCAACGCTCAGCGAGTACGCCATGCCGTGCATCGCCAACTGATCTTCGTCCCGCGTGTTTGTCACCAGAAGATCGATCTCGCCCGACTGAATTAGTTCGGTGTATTGCTTCAGGAAATGCCCGCGAGTGACTCGGCCTTCGTAACTGACCGACGGTCTTGCTTCTTTCAATTCGGCCGTGCAGACGTCGATGTAATCCTGAGCTTCTTTCAGCAGCGTTGTTTCGATCAACCCGCGAGCCTCTTCCGAAGCGATCTGCGGAATCCGTTCGATGATCCGCATGTAACGTTCGAAGATCGCGTCATCCTCGACGTGGCACAGCCATAGCGTGCCATTGTCCGGGCACATTCTCGATCCGTAATTGATCAATCCGTTGTCGCCGGAAATGTGATCGGCGACGACCATGACTCGGTCACATACGTGCCCTGAAAGCGGCTTTGGATGGGCTGACGTGCCCGGCAGAACCAGCACGGGAATCGTGGCTACCTGACTCAACACGTCGAGATAAACACCAAGACTGTGCTGAGGAACCAGCGACTGCTCCTGAAGATGCCGATACGTGATCACCAGGTCCGTCTGTTGCTCGTCGAGCTTCGTCAGCAGCTCGCTCACGTTGGAGTACTGATCGCTGGTGATCTCCCGCCAACTATTCACATTCTTGAGCAGCGGCAGAAATTCCTGCACTTCATGTCGCCGCCGCTGGGATTCGTCAGACGACTGATCGGTGATAAAAACGACTGACTCGATCGGCACGGTCGCATGCTCAAACGATTCACGCTCAGCGCGGCGGAACATGGATTCAAACTCATCGATATGGTCCATCACATCGTCTTTCTTTGGAAGTCAATCCGTCGGCTAAGCAGTCACAACATCAGACGCAACCAGTCTGACGGCAATCACCGGGTGCTAATCGCGCCAGCAGTATAGTGGAGAGAACGCGACGGTCGACTGCAATCAAACACATGAGTCTTCGGCCGGCTGGCGACCAGCATACTCAGCCGAATGCCCGACGACAGGCTCACGATTCGCGGCCAACGGGTTCCGCCGACGATAGATCATTCATGAAACGAAAAAACGCCGCTCGCGGCACAAGGCCGGGCGGCGTGTTTAGATTGGCAACTTCCAGTTCCTGGACCGTTTCTACCTGGGGCGATACGAGTCAGACTCGCGGAAACCTCGGACGTTTCTGCCGGAGAACTGGACGTTGCTCAAGTCGCTGAAAACTCACCCTGAGACCGTTTCTGCCTGGAGCCAACCTGTCCGTGATGAACAGGGACCTCGGTCTGTTTCCACTCGGGATGTGAGTTGTTTCCCGCGACGCCTTCAGTATCGACCCCAATCAGCAGTGAGGCCGGCGAAAACTGAGGAAAATCACTCAGGCATTCAACTCATCCACTGAGGGACCTCACAGCTGACAAAGTCGTTCCAACTATCCCAACTTAAAAATCGGCCCGACGTGACTCGCGATGGACACTACTTTTTCGCTGACTTGTCGGCTGCCCAAGTCAGGCTTGGCCCATCGAGATGCTGAACGTACCGATCCAGGAAGCGGAAGAACTCCTGGTCGGCGGCTTTTTGAGCTTCCATCGTGGCGGCGCCAAAATTCATCGCCGTTTGTAATTGCCCGCCAGCTCCCAGCCCCACTGACTTTGCAAGTTTGAGAGCTTCCGCAATCTGAGGATCATTCTCAATCTGCCGCTGTATGTCAGGCCGAGGTTTCGATGGATCGCCCACCGCCTTGTGAGACCAGATCAGCTCCCACTTGCCGTCTGGCAGTTTCGCCACGAATCGGGTTTCGACGTTTGCTTGCTTCCGCTGGAGATTCAGGACAACTGTCGTTGCACGGAAGCCTTTCGCCTGTGCACGCTCTGCTTCACGAATTGCTCCTCTGAAGTCCGGAATCGATGCTGCCGCTACTGGCTGAGGCCGGACGCCTGGCTCTCGAAGAAGTTCCGCAAGCTGGCCACCAAGCTGATCCTGCAACAACTGAGGTAACAGTTCCGGGAGAAGCTGTTCGAGTCCAACCTTCGCCGCACCGGCATCCGTTCTGACGAGCGCCTTGCCGATACCCTGAAACTCAAGCTTCCCGGACAGTTCGAATTCAATGATCGCTCGTCTGGCTGCCCATTCAGTGTCGTCCTGTCTGGTCGCCGGCAATCGATCAGCCAGGTCGGGCTTCTCCGCCGTCGGATCGATTCCTTGATCGCGAAGCTGTTTCTCAAGATCTGCCGCTTCACGAGTCTCAACATCTTCGAACCGCTCCCGCCACGCCAGCATCGCGATGCGTCGATTCTCCGGCGGTTGAGCGAACGAGTACTTTGCTTTCCGCCGTGGAAACTTCAGCATCACAAACTGGCTTGTTCCGGCGTTTTCGCGAGCCTCGTTCAACTTTGCAAGCTGCCCATCGACGCGTTCCAGCTCGACTTCGAGAAACGTCACCAGGGCATTTGATTCAGGTTTCTCGTCGAGCCAATTCTGAATTCGAGTCCGGAGCTCTGTCAGAGCATCTTTTGCATCAGCGGTTTCGTTTTGCGTGACCTTTGCATACATCTCCGGCCGAGTCTCCTTCAGCCACTCCCGCTGCATGGCCATCGAGACCACGCCGTCCGCATTGACTCCCGCGAACGCCCCACGCAGACGCTTACCAGAATCAAGGGTCACCAGATCGACGGCAAACTTCGCCGCTCCAGCTTTTTTCTGCGCGACCGCGAAGTCACTCCGGCAAATAAGGAGAGCACAGATGACAAACTGCCAGCCGAATGTTCGAAGTGTGCAACCTGACATCACTCGCTCCCGGAAATCTACAAACCCAGTTCTCATAGAACGGTTTTCGTAACGAGGCGTCAACAGAACGGAGCAGCTCAACCTGTAACCAATTATGTTTTGAACCACGAATGGACACGAAGAGACACGAATTTCAGAATGACGTCATCAAGAATTCGTGTCTCTTCGTGTCCATTCGTGGTTTTCTACTTCTGATTCTCGAATCGATTTTCGAGCGTTCGATCAAGCGGCACAGACGGCTTGCTTTCGTTAGACTCGCCGAATCCCTGTTTCGACCGACATTAACGAATTCGAATAACTGTGACTTCTGAGTCGACAAATAGCACGTCCGCTCGTCCTGAACTGCTCGCACCGGCCGGTGACTGGGACTGCGTTCGCGCGGCCGTCGAGAATGGTGCCAACGCGATTTACTTCGGCCTCGACTGCGGATTCAACGCCCGCGAGCGTGCCGCCAACTTCGCTCCCGACGATTTGCCAGACCTGATGGACTTCATGCATCGGCGGGGCGTCAAAGGCTACGTTACGCTCAACACGCTGGCGTTTCCGAGCGAGCTGGAAGTCGTCGAACCGCTGATTCGGAAGCTGGCCGAAACCGGAGTCGACGCGGTCCTCGTGCAGGACATCGGCGTAGCACGACTGATTCGAGCGACCTGCCCCGATCTTCCAATTCACGCCTCGACCCAGATGACGCTGACCAGTGCCGAGTGCATTGAAGTCGCGGCGGAGCTCGGCATCGAACGAGTCGTCCTGGCCCGCGAACTGTCCGTCAAGGAAATCAGTTCAATCAATGGCAAGACGGACATGCCGCTGGAAGCGTTCGTGCATGGAGCGTTGTGTGTCGCCTACTCAGGCCAGTGCTTAACGAGTGAGTCGCTCGGCGGCCGCAGCGCCAACCGCGGCCAGTGTGCTCAGGCGTGTCGACTTCCTTATGACTTAATCTGTGATGGAGAAGACGTCGATCTCGGGGATGTGAAATACCTGCTCAGCCCCCAGGACCTGGCCGCGTACGCTCTTATTCCGGACCTGATGGATGCCGGAATCTGTTCGCTCAAAATCGAAGGAAGACTCAAGCAACCCGAATACGTTGCCAACATCACTCGTCACTACGACGAAGCCATCACTTCGGCAGTCAACGGTCAGCTCGTTCAACTATCCGAGCAATCCGTTCGGGAAATGGAGCTGTCATTTTCGCGAGGATTTTCGCCGGGCTGGTTCGGCGGTTGCGATCACAAAATGCTGGTTCCCGGTCTGACTTCGGCCAAACGTGGAGTCTTTCTGGGAGAAGTGAAATCGGTCCAGGGTAACAGCGTCGGCGTTCAGCTTGCATCGCCGATCGCTGCCGGCGACGGAGTCGTCTTTGACGGTGACCGGGCGAACGACCAGGAACAGGGCGGCCGCGTGTTCCACATTCTTCGAAATGGTCGTCGTCTTACGGAAACGGTTTCCAGCGGAATCGTCGAACTGGAATTCGGCAACGCCGCACTGAGGCTCGACCAACTTTGGGGCGGTCAACAGGTCTGGAAGACCGACGATCCGCAACTGACCAAAAAATTGCGACAGACATTTTCGTCTGGCAAGCCACAACGCCGAGTCGCCGTCGACCTGAAAGTTTCTGCGGCAGTCGACAAACCTCTGCGAATTGAAGGCTCCGCCGCCAACGGAGCCACCTGCCGAGTCGAATCGGAATCTCCGCTGGAAGAAGCTCGTCGCCATCCGTTAACGGAAGATGTTCTCAAGGAACAACTCGGCCGGCTTGGGAAAACCGTCTTTGAGTTGAACGATCTAACCGCATCGATTGACGGCTCGCCGATGGTACCGTTGAGCGTGCTGGGCGGTCTTCGTCGTGAGATGGTTCAGCAGCTTGAAGATTCGTCAGCCGTTTTGCCGACACGTCGCATCGCTGATGAGTCAGCTCTTGCAGCGCTACGAGGAACCTTGCCGGCACGAACAGCCGAGGCTTCTCACGAAGACACCGACGAACGAAGTCCGGCACTTCGAGTTCTCTGCCGATCGCTGTCGCAGCTTCAAAACGTCCTCGAAGCTGGCGTCACCAGTGTGATGGTCGATTTTCAGGACATTCGCGAGTACCGCCAGGCCGTCGAGGTTGCGCACGCTGCATCCGCCGAAATCTTCATCGCCACGCCGAGGATTCAGAAGCCCGGCGAAATGGGAATCTTCAAAGCTCTTCAGAAACACGGTGCCGACGGAATCCTTGTCCGCAACTTCGCAGGTCTGCGTTACTACCTTTCCGCAGGCGTTCGCGTTGTCGCCGATTTCTCACTCAACATCGCCAACGATTTGACCGCTCAGTTTCTGATGGATCAGGGGGCCGAGCGAGTCACCGCGTCGTACGATTTAAACCGCGACCAACTGCTCGATCTGGTCAACGCAACTCCGCCTTCGTGGATGGAAGTCGTCGTGCACCAGCACATGCCGATGTTTCACATGGAGCACTGCGTTTTCTGCGCGGTCATGTCTCCCGGCACGAACAAACACAACTGCGGCCGGCCATGCGACGATCGCGTCGTCCAACTCCGAGACCGAGTCGGCATGGAACACCCGCTGACCGCCGACGTTGGATGCCGCAATACACTCTTTAACGCCGTTCCGCAAAGCGCCGCCGAGGCAATCCCTCAACTCCTGAAAGCTGGCGTTCGAGACTTCCGCATCGAGCTTCTCGACTCCTCGCCAGGCGAAGTCAGCTCAATCATCAACCTCTACCGCTCGCTTCTGAGCGGTAAGATTTCGCCAAAGCGGGTCTGGAGCCAACTCAAAGCTTCCAACCGAGTCGGCGTCACGCGAGGAACCCTCGAAGAACGCCGCGACCCAATGGCAATTCTGTAAAGGCCCATTGCTGGAGCGGTATTTGGTACTCAGGCTGAATTTGGCAACCACGAAATACGCTAAAGACACGAAAATAAGAATCTTCTTTCGTGTCTTTAGCGTATTTCGTGGTTGTAATCTGAGAACTCCGGCCGCGCTGTCTACTCTTCCAATTTCGGATACCAGAAGTCTAGACCTTCGGAATTCGACGTCTCGGTTACTTCGCCCCAGAATTCAACGTCGAAGCCGATGTGAGCCCAGGCACAGGTTGGGAATTGATCGACGTCGTTTCCGAATTTCATCGCGAACATTCCAAAGCCCGGATTGTGGCCGACGATGACGACTCGCGAGTGTTGTTCCGGGATGTCGCGTACGGTTGCCAGGATGGCGGATTGAGTTGGGAGATAGAGATCGCTGGCTGGGACGATCTCCCTAGAGTAGTTGCAGCCTTCGGCCACGAGTTGCGCCGTTGTTGCTGCTCGTCTGGCTGTTGAAGTGACGATCAGGTCTGGCATTGAATCCTTCTCCGCCAGGACTTCACCAACTCGAACTGCGTCGCGAGTTCCTCGTCCGGCCAGAGAACGATCGAAATCGGCCACGCCACCTGGACTCTCCGCTTTTCCGTGCCGTAAGACGATGAGCGATTTCATGATGATGACTCGTGTAGTTTACATTGCGATCTATGGGGCAGTCAGAAATTCTCAAAGGCGAGCCGCAGGCGTCAGCCTGCTGGTCATTGTCTTTGTCGCCAGCGGACTAACGTCCGCCGCTCGCCGGCTCCTGCCATTCATTCCGGTTTCTGCCAGGGCACTGCGCCTTCCCGCTGAATCTGTTTTCGAAGAGCCGCCGACAATTCGGTGTATTTGGCTCGATTTTTCTGCGAAAGGTCGGTGGCTTCCTTCGGATCGTTCGCGAGGTTGAACAATTCGAACGGGCCATACGGACTGTTCTGCAGAAGCTTCCACGGTCCTCGGATCACTGCGTCGATTGTCTTGCCCTGATAGCGAGTTCCGCCTTCTCGGCGAGTGAAGAACCAATCGTCTCGTAGCCGCTCCTGCTTCCTGCCGAGGATCACCGGCAGGATACTTCGTCCCTCGATGTGATGGTCAATCTTCGCTCCGGCGAGTGCGCAGATCGTTGGAAACAAGTCCATCGTCATTGCCTGGAAGTTCGTCGACGATCCCGGCTTGATCAAATTTGAGCCGTACGACGCGACGCAGGTCGGCACTTTGAGACCGCCTTCATAAACGCTTTGCTTGCCGTCGCGAAGCGGTCCGTTGTTCGCTCCCACGCTGAGTTGCCCGCCGTTGTCCGATGAAAACAACACGATCGTCGGTCGGCCGCCGTTCTTTGCTTGGTCTTCGATTGTCGACAGAACCTGGCCGATGCCGTCGTCCATGTGCTCGATCAGGGCAACGAGTTTCGCTCGCTGGTCGGTAATGGCTGGCTCGCGTGCTTTCACCTTTTCCGTCCACTCGGGTGGAGGCTGAATCGGTGTGTGGGGAGCGTTGTACGCGAGGTAAAGGAAGTACGGCTGATCGGCCTTACGACTTTCGACGTAGTCAATCGCCCATTCGGTAAACAGGTCAGTAGCGTGTCCTTTGGGATCGATCTCTTTCCGATCGTGATACATGTAGTTATTGCCGTGCCGGCGATGGTTGTAATAGTCATCCATCATGTCGCCGAGGAAACCGTGCAGATGGTCAAATCCTCGATCCATCGGCGTGTTCGGAGACTCCAACCCGAGGTGCCATTTGCCAACAATCGCCGTGTGATATCCGGCCGGCTTGAGCACTTCGGGGATCAACGTCGCGGACTCGCTGAGGTATCCCCAGTTGTTCTCCGGATGAGTTCTGATGACGCCGGGGACTCCGACAAGTGCTTGGTAACGGCCGGTCAGCAAAGCCGCTCGCGACGGAGAACAGACTGGGCAGTTCGCGTAGAAATTCGAAAATTTGACGCCACGTGCAGCGAGACCGTCAAGGTGCGGAGACTTCAGATCGGGAGCCCCCATGTAACCGAGATCGCCGTATCCGAGATCGTCAACGAGGATCATGACGATGTTTGGCTTGCCATAATCAGCAGCCTGGGCCGGCCGATTTGCCGGGCTTAGTAGAAAAGTGGCAATCGCCAGCAAGGCCAGAGATACTCGGTAATGATTTGGCATCGTCGCTGCTCTCAATCCTGCAGGTTTGAAATTGTCATCTCATCAGATCGTGCAATGCCGCATGGTAGCTAACCCGTTGAGCGGGTAAACCGGCGGCGGCGATTGCATCTCAGGATGCGTCCGTCAGAATCCAAAGTCATGGAAGAGCCACGTCCCAATCCCGATCTGACATCGATCGCCGGCCAACGAGTCACAGTCATGGGGCTCGGTGGTTTCGGCGGTGGTGCTGCGGCTGTCCGGTTCCTGGCAGAACAGGGAGCAGTCGTCCGAGTCTCAGACCAGCGCTCGGGCGAAGAACTTGGCGAGGCAATCGCAGAACTCAACGATCTGTCCGACATCGATTGGCAAGCTGGCGGGCATCACTGGTCGCATTTTTCGGACGCCGATTTTGTCGTCGTGAATCCGGCAGTCCCGCCTCGTCACCCGATCGTGAAGCGACTCGAATCGGCCGGCATTCCGTTGACTTCAGAAATGAACCTGTTCTGGTCGCTGAATCCGGGCCGCGTCGTCGCCGTGACAGGCAGCAACGGAAAGTCGACGACGACCGCGTTGATTCATTCAATCATTGAGGCAAGCGGGCAACGCTGCTGGCTGGGAGGAAACATCGGGCGCAGTCTGCTGCCGCACATCGATGAAATCTCCCTTGAAGACTGGGTCGTGCTTGAGCTGAGCAGTTTTCAACTTCACATGCTCGACCGAATCAAAGCGAAACCCGACATCGCGGTCGTCACCAACTTCGCGCCGAACCATCTCGACTGGCATGAAACGCTGGCTGAGTATCGCCTCGCGAAGCAAACCATCCTTCGGTGGCAGAACGATGATGACTGGTGCGTGCTGAATGGCGATGATGCCGACATCGCTGCATGGCCTCATTCTGCGAAAACGACGTTGACCTATGAAGAACCGCCCGATGCAGTGGTGCCGAAACATGAAGCCGTGCAGGCGTGGCTGGACGATTCAGGAACGGCTCACATTCTCCGACGGAATCAGCAGGCGGACATCCTTGAGTTCCCAATCGCCGATTGGTGCACACTTCGTGGCCGCCACAACCTGACGAACGCTCTGCAGAGTATGTCTGCTGCTCAACTTGCCGGTGCAACCGAAGACGCAATTCGAGATGGGTTGGGACAATTCGAAGCGCTGCCTCACCGCCTGCAACTGGTCGGCGAGTTCAATGGCCGCAGATTCTACAATGACTCAATCTCGACGACGCCTGAATCGACGATCGCGGCTCTGGAATCTTTCGATGAACCGGTCGTGATCCTGGCTGGCGGGTACGACAAAGAGGTCGACCTTTCCCGCCTGGCATCCCATATTGCCAAGCAGGCAAAAGCAGCATCACTTCTGGGGCAAACGGCGAATACGCTTCAAACCGGAATCACAAAGAATAATACGGAGTTGCCGATGGCGACGTGCACGGACTTTGGCAGAGCCTTCGCATGGGCGATCGATCAATCTTCGCCGGGCGATGTCATTCTGCTCTCGCCGGGTTGCGCCAGCTATGACTGGTTTCAGAGTTTCGTCGACCGTGGCGAACAGTTCTGTAGACTCGTCGAAGAATTGCAACGCTGATCAAACCGTTCGAAACTGTTTCTCTGGACCTGTTGTCGTCAAAACGCCACGCCAATTGGAATCACTATGAACCGTTGCCTGACTCTTACGGCCTTAAGCGTATTCCTGATTTCGCCACGCCCGAGCGATGTAAACGCTGCGGATCGTCCCAATGTCGTCATCATGTTGACCGATGACCAGGGAACGCTCGACGCGAAGTGTTTCGGATCTAAGGACCTGCACACTCCGAACATCGATCGCCTGGCGAAACGAGGAACGCGATTCACGCAAGCCTACTCGCACACCGTTTGTTGTCCGGCTCGCGCGGCTTTGCTGACGGGGCGGCATCCGCAACGAGGCGCCGTCAACAGTTGGATGCAAAGCGACATGCACGCGACCAGCGGTCTGAATATGAAAACTGATGAGGTAACGCTGGCAGAGGTTCTTAGCAATGCCGGCTACCGTACGGCATTGTTTGGGAAGTGGCACCTGGGAGCTCACAAAGATCATGGGCCGATGAAGCAGGGCTTTGACGAGTTCTTCGGAATCCGCGACGGCTTCATCGATAACTACAACCATTTCTTTCTGCACCGCGAGGGATTCCACGATCTCTACGAAGGCACGACGGAAGTCTTCAAACGCGATGAATTCTTTCCCGACCTGATGATTAACCGTGCGTTGGCGTTTCTCGACCAGAACCATGACGAGCCGTTCTTTCTGTACGTGCCGTTCAACATTCCTCACTACCCCGAACAGTCACTGAAAGAGCATCAGAAGCTCTACACCAACCTGCCGGAGCCGCGACGATCGTACGCCTCGATGGTCACCACGACGGATGCGTACATTGGCAAAGTGCTGAACAAGCTCGACGAGCGAAACTTGACCGACAACACGATCGTCCTGTTCCTCTCAGACAACGGGCATTCAGAAGAGGACTATTCGATCAGAATCGACAATCACAACAGCGGCTACCCGAAGGGACACAATTACGGAGCAAACGGCGGAGGCGGGAACACTGGTAAATGGATCGGCCGCAAAGGAACGTTCCTCGAAGGAGGGATCCGCACGCCGGCGATCATCAGTTATCCACCGAAGCTGCCGAAGGCCGCCGTCCGAAATCAGATCGTCACGGGCATGGACTGGTTCCCAACGATCCTCGAACTTTGCAACGTCGAAAAGCCCGATCGCAAACTCGATGGCCGTTCGGCTTTGTCCGTCATCAAGGCTGCCGACGCAGAATCCGCACACAAAATCCTGCACTATATGTGGCAGGAAGGCTGGTGCGTTCGCGAAGGCGATTGGAAACTGATCGGCAGCAACAAGGTAAGAAAGAATGGAACTCTCCCGCTGTCGTTGCACAATCTTGCAGAAGAGTCACCCGAAGTCCGCGACCATGCCGCTCAGAAACCCGGACTCGTCAAACGACTGCAACAGCTCCACGAAGAATTTGAGCAGGACGTCTTCTCAGAAAACAACAGACCAAGAGTCCAACGCGATCCGAAACGAAAACTCGACCTTTAGCCAGTTCGTAGAATTCGTCGAGTCTTAACGAACTGGTCTGGGCAGCAGGTCGGCTATCTGGGAGACTTTCGCAAGTCGAAACCTCGTCCGGCAGAGTCGGTCTTCAGGCGTTCAACTTCTGGACCGATCATTCCGGACAGCACAGCTCGGCGCAGCGGCGACGGTCGTTGAACTGCAGATGCAGCAGCGGCTTCTCTCGCCAACGTTCTGAGCCTGACCAGAATTCTGGAGGGTGAATGATCAGCGAAGCAGGGACGCTTAACAGCTCAGTTCGTGCCGCAAGGCTTTTCGTACTCGACACAAATGTGATCCTTCACGACGCTCGCTGCATTTTCAGTTTCGAAGAACATGACGTTGCCATCCCGATCACAGTTCTGGAAGAACTCGATCGATTCAAAAAAGGCAACGGCGACATCCACCTTCAAGCACGACAGTTTCTGCGGGAACTGGACGAGCTTTCTGGCGATGTGCTTTCCGACAAAGGAGTGTCGCTCGGCGAAGGCCTCGGAAACTTTCGAGTCATTATTGGCCTCGATACCGACCGCCTGCGAAAGACATTTCTTGCCGACACGGCCGACCATCGAATTCTCAGCACGACGCTCGCGCTGGCAGAACTGGAGATCGATCGAAACGTCGTTCTCGTCACGAAAGATACGAATCTCCGGATGAAAGCACGGGCGATCGGCCTGACATCTCAGGATTACACGACGGACAAAGTCAAAGATTTCGACGCTCTCTACACCGGAAAACGGCTCGTCAGCGGAGTGTCCAGCGATCTGGTTTCTTCTTTCTATGAAGCGAGAGACGCCGTTTCCGAAGACATCGTCGACGTCATCGCAGAGCCGATCAGCAATGAAAACTATATTATTCGCAACGGCTCGAAGTCCGTGCTTGCCACGTACAGTCAGACGGATCATGGATTCCGCCGCGTGAGCAATGGCCCCTGCATGGGCATCACGCCTCGAAATGCAGAGCAGGCTTTTGCGCTGCAGGCTCTCACCAACGATGACGTGAAGCTGGTAACGCTCGCCGGTCGAGCCGGATGCGGAAAGACATTGCTTGCTCTGGCGTCCGCACTGGATGCTCGAAACCGCTACCGGCAGATTCTGCTTGCCAGGCCAATCGTTCCGTTGAGCAATCGGGATCTTGGGTTCATCCCGGGCGATGTTGACGCAAAACTCGATCCGTACATGCAGCCGTTGTATGACAATCTGACGGTGCTCCGTCACGAGAACCCGGGGCTCAAAGAAGAGCTGAAGCAGATGATGGAAGATAAGCAGATTGAAATTGCGCCGCTTGCTTACATCCGAGGCCGCAGTCTTCAGAGAACATTCTTCATCGTCGACGAGGCTCAGAATCTGACTCCACACGAAGTCAAAACAATCATCACTCGTGCCGGCGAGGGAACAAAGATCATCCTGACTGGAGACATCCAGCAGATCGACCACCCGTACCTGGACTCAATGTCCAACGGCCTGACCTACGTCATCAACCGGATGAAAGGCCAGGGAATGTACGCGCACGTCACCCTCGAACGAGGCGTCCGGTCAGAACTGGCCGAAGTGGCAAGCACACTGCTTTGATTTGGCGTCACTGGCAATTACGACGCTGACCGTGAAGCTCTGTGTTACGTTGACAACCTCAACCTCGCGGGAACGTTGCTTCGCATACTTCATGCACGAGCCTTTGCTCGGTCGTCCCAAACTTATGGAATGGGCATGCATCTCAACCCGGATCGCCAGCCACGTCGGCTGGTTAGACGATGTCATCGTCTCGAAGAATTCTTTGACACTCAAGCCGGACTCTCCGATAATTCGCTCAGTTCCGCCAAGCTATTTCAGACTGATAAGGCCCCCAATTTTCTCGCCAAAGACGGTCCAGGAAATGGAAGCAGGTCAAGAGATCTCATACAAACGTGAATCTTGGGCAGGCATTCTAGATAGAAAGCAATGGAATCTGCGCGCCGCCACCTGCTCGAATCTCAAGATTGAACAGCTCGATCAATAGATTGAACGTTGCTTTTGAATTCAAGTCACAGTCTTCAATGTAAAACCAATGACCCCGGTAGTACACAGAAACGGCTGCTCGCAGTGGCGGAAGCTTTGCGACTTTGACCTGCAATAAGTCGCCCGTCATAGAACGCCAGTCAAACTCCTGACCGTATTCATCACAAGTTCTCGTGAGAAGTCCATCCGAGATATGAGAATCAGGCACGTCGATTCCGTGAGACAGATAGAACATGATCTCTTTGAAGGATCGCATACTGACCACTAACTCCCGACGGAGTGACGAAGGGTGATCAGCATCGCTTCGCCAGGTTGCAGGATTCTTGAGCTGACCAAACTGGTCGGCCTTCACTGTGTAGTAGTCTTGGTCGGCATCCAATTCGAGCAATTGAACAATGTTCTGCATTTCGGGAGATGATCTCGCGACGGGAGCAATCCGCAGTACAAGTGTGTTGGATGCTTTCGGAACGGACCATAGACTCATCCTGCCATCGTCCCCACGCTCGAATCGATAGCCATTCATAGCAGCTTCAACGATTGCTTCACCCTTGACCAACTCAGCATCAATCGGTGTGGAAACCGAAACCGGGCTGTCGAGCGTCAGCGACTCATTTCCGAGTTCAATGTAACGGTCTTGCTGAAGTTCGCGGAGTTGATCCGCAACATGGCGAAACGCTTCGAATTCGGGTTTCCTGTCTGGAGTCGGTCCTCCAGCGCTTGTTGCGTTGTCCAGGTCGTTAATCGAACGGACCGTCATCCTTAATACTCGATTTACAGCCCAGCCTTTTGAGCTCAGAAGGTCGAGCGTGACTATGTCGATGGGGGCTAGCAGACGCCTGTTGAATTCCGAAGCCTGCTCTGGCTGGTACACGATCGTCGGTTTGCTTTGGGCCGCGAAGTCGGTTGAACCTGAACCTCGTGCTGACGAGAAGGGGAATGAGAGGTCGACTCCACCTGCATATGTGTGCTGCCCGGTGATGCTTGGGATCTTGATGAACTCAATTGAGTCTCGGTACTTCATTCGCACCAGATTCAACAGCATCTCTTCCCGTGCTGTTGTTTGAATGGCACGGTTGTAGTGCGTCCGCGTGTTCTGAAGGGTTTTTGGACCCCACCAGCAACCAGGCTGAGCCGCACACAGCAATAGAGCGACGAGGGCCAAGGGCCTTGACATGTCTAACACCGAAGTTGGGATTTGAGTATTTGTCAGCGCTGCAGTGAATGCTTGTTCGAAACGGTTGCCACACTGACTCGCAATTTGCAGATTTGTCGGATTGTGACGCAAATATCTCTTCGGTCGTTTGTACCGTTCGATCTCTGGCGGAATCGGGCAGTAGTAATGAATACGGGGTCGCAATTTGTGATAACCCGCATTATGCGGCCAATCCGCACAGACGTTAAAGTCGTTTGCAAGATGTGGCGTGTGATTGCCAAATCTGTTTTAAATATGCTGAATCGGAGGCCTCGGGATCGCTATCCGTCAAGCTTGGTCCACTCTCGCATGAAGATTTCAAAATTTGCGAGTGACCAACCGCCTGATCAACCCGAGGGCCACGATGAAGCGATTCCCGATCTGCCTTACAGCGATGCTTCTTATTACCTCGTTGTCCGCTGCCTGCTTCGCGCAGGGGGGGGCTGACAGTGAGACTGCACAAGGCGAGTCAGAGCATTCTTCTTCCGCTGTAAATGGGCATTCTCGAGCAAAAGGGCCGGCGTTCGCAACGATTCTTGGAATGTCAGCCACGAACTCTGATCGAGTTAAAGAAGTGCAGGCCACACTGAATCGGACGCTTAGAAATCTGGATATCGTCGTTTATGGAGCGAACGAACTAGATGGCGAAGAAGGAAGCGCTCTCGACGGTCGGAATAGAATCAGGAAACTCCTTTTCGAGGACGGGAGCCATTTGGTACTGCCAGGTGACACAACGGAAGGGGTCAAAGGGAATCATCCTGAATCGGGTGAGTCATACACAACGATTCGGCTTTCCTCGAATCCCGTTAATGTTGATGGGATCTACGGTCCGCGTACGTACGCCATGGTATACCTCTTCCAGGTCACGGAGCACCTGACACCCACAGGGGAAGTTGACCCTCTCACGCTGGACAGGCTGGAACCGATGATTCCACCAAACTGGGTGTTGGCCAGCCTCATGGAAATGATGCTGGATAAGGAAGCGCTGCCATTGTCACCAGTGCTCGCTAAGGGCTGCACTGCTGCTGTCATGACGTTGCTGATTTTGCTTGTGAGTGCTGCCATCTTTCAAATGGCTCGAGTCCTGGCCAAATCGCCGGAATTGCTCGCCACGATCATCTTTGCAGAGAAAGACTCCCACTGGCTCAAAACTCTGATTAATCAGAAGTTCTTTCTCCGGATGGCGCTGTGGGCTCCGGCAGTATTCATCTACTGCGCCGCTGACTTCTTTCCATCGCCAGAGTCATCAATTGCGGACCCATTCCCGTATCTTGCGTACTTTCGAATCCTGGCATGTCATTGTCGCTCGATTTGGATTGTCATTCGCTGCAGTTGTCAGTCTGCTTGTGGCACTGTGTTTCATGGACGCCGTTCACGAAACGTATACGAGTGAACTACCACCGGATAACCCGATTGAGGGAATTATCCGCGCGGCAAAACGCATCATCACAGTGGTTGGGCTGGTGCTGATTCTGTCTGCAGTGACTGGCGAAACGCCGATGTATTTCATCGGAGGCATCGGAGCATTGATGGCCATTATCGTCCTCGCGTTTCGTGACGTTATTCTAGGGCTCGTTGCCAGCGTGCAAATTGTTGTCAATCGCATGGTTGACGTCGGGGACTGGATCGAGATGCCGCAGTATGGTGCCGACGGTGATGTACAGACCATTTCACTAAGTTGCGTCAAAGTTCAGAACTTTGACAAGACAATGAGTACCATCCCGACGCACAAGTTGCTGTCAGAGTCCTTTCGCAACTGGAGCAGCATGAGGGCGGCAGGTGGGCGGCGGATCAAACGTCGCATCAACATTGATATGAACACAATCCGCGTATGCGATACTCGAATGCTGAATAAACTGGAAAAGATCGAGTTGCTCAACGACCATGTCTCGATCAAGCGCGAACTTCTCAAGATTCACAACGGAGAGCACGACGCAAAGGCATCGCCTGGTGAACGTGCGACGTCTAACCAATATTGGACTCTTCCGTACCTATGCTGAGATGTACCTGAAAAGTCTCGCCACAGCACCAGTCGATAACGAAGAAAATCCCAGGATCAACGTTGATGGGATGACGATGCTCGTTCGACACTGCGAGCCAACGTCACTTGGGTTGCCCGTCGAGATCGTCGCGTTTTGCTCCAGAACTAGCTGGGCTGACTTCGAGGACGTTCAGGCCGACATTTTCGATCACCTTCTCTCAGTGCTTCCGCATTTTGACTTACGTGCTTATCAGAGCCCGAGCGACGTGACGGAGAAGGCAACTCTTGCCGCAAAGTGACCGAGCAGTTGATGCGACTGTAGGGCGATTGGTCCAATTACGATTGGATTCTTTCTCCAGTCGGGGGAGCTGTTTCCGTTTCCCGGACCATCTATGGTGAGTCAATCGAGGCTCGTATGATCCGACGTGGATGCCGATCCTGGCTAAGATGTATATTTGGTTCCATAAGTTTGGAACGACCGAGCAATGCTCGTGCATGAAGCATGCGGGAGTGACGTTCCTGCGGGCTTGACGTTGTCGATTTTCCAGAGGGGCTTTGCAGTCAATCTCGTGATCGTCTGCGACGCCAAAGCTCGGACGGCAGTGACTGCTATTTTCAGTCGGAATCAGAGACGGAATGGTTCATGGCTCCAGTTCGAGTCCGATTCGACGTCCCGCAGCGAATAGAGGACGACTTCGCGGCCGTTGTCCACGTCGAAATTCGAACGAGGCGTTCGATCAGAACTTGCCGAAGTCGCCAGCACGCTGCTTTGAGAGAAGTTCGGACTTGGCAAGCTCCTGACACTGCCGTACAAAATCGTCTGCAAATGCTTATTGGCGGCTGTCTGTAAGCAGAATTTTGACGAAAGTTGCTGCATGCTGAGTCAAGCAGCCGCTTTCACTTTTGGTGCTGGATTCGGACGAGCCGGAAGCCTTGGGGCTTTTGTTCGAGCGTGTCGATCCAGTTGGCGGATTGCCAGTGATAGCGAATCTGCATTTTGTTCAGGCGGCCGCCGAGCAGGTTGTCGGCAGCGAGTCTGAGCGAGGCGGTTTGTTCTTTGGTGGTGGTAGGGCCGCGGCGGGCAATCAGTCGGATTTCTGATGCGCATTGTTCGATGTCCGAAAACAGCGAGCGAACTTGTGCCTCATTCAGAATTGCTTCGTGCATGGGCGGCAGTTCGGACAGGTCCATGCCGTCCGTGATTCGGCGGCTGTTCGGTGGGTCGCAGAGGTGAACTCTGTTCGGAACCCATCAGCTCCACCTTGGGACGCCTGAGGCGAAACCAGTCTCGGCGACTCATTGTTCCCTGTGTCGCTTGGAGTGTTTGCGTTGTCGTTTTTGTCACTCATCAGATTCTCCAATCACGGGGCCCGAGAGGAATTTCGAGGTGGGCTGCAAACGGCACGTGATTTAACTTTGCTTTGGGGGCGTGGCACTGCTGGCAGTTCGTCCTCCACGGATGAGTTGACTCCATGCCGGGTTCGGCTGTTCGACCGTGACAGCTCAGGCAGTCTTCACGCATCGAGGTTGAATGAGGAACAACGGGCGGAGCCGTCGCAAAGGCTCGTGTCCCCGCCGTCGGAGCCGGCAGACCGTCAAATGAATTCTCAACGACCAGAGTCGCTGTCGAGAATTTTGCTTTCTGCTCAACGTGACACTGGGTGCAGCTTACGTAGAACGGGTGTGGCATTTTGGACGCTCGAATTGACTCGCTGCGGAGTCCTTCGCCGTGGCAGGCCATACAACCTCGCGAAGTGTACTGGTCGATCGGGTGAGGAACGGTGGGGCGGTGCTCCATTGAAAGCTCGCCGTTGTTCACGCCGTGACAACGACGCAATTTTGTCATTCTGGTTAAGCACGATGTTGGCGAACGGGTCGTACGGCGTCTGCTTCAGCGACGCGAGACTCGTTGTCCAGTCGTGATTCGGACTTTTACGGGCGGTTGTCATTCCGCGATAAGTCGTCGCCGGTAGAACGATGGCGTCGTCGGGAGAGGCGTCTTTTGCCTGACTGTGTACTGAATTCTGAGTTGCCGTTTCGACGGGCTCAGAGGACGTCATGGGAGCGGTCACGCCGATGAAGTAGCCGGTCGTTGCGACGATCATCACGGCGTACGCCACCAGAACCGGTAACCGATTGCGGCTACCTTGTTCGAAGGATAATTCCTGATCTTTGTTTTCGGGCGACATGCAGCAGCTCGGGCTCTATGACCTGGTGACCTGAACGGCACTTTTCTTGTAGTCGGGTTGTTTCGAAAATGGATCGATTGCGTCCAGCGTCAGCTCATTGGCGGCGATGGTCTCATCGAAGAATGGTAGAAACACCGTGCCTTCGGGGCACTTTCCTCGACCATTGATCCAAGCCGGCATCTGGATCGCTCCACGACGCGAGGCGACCGTGACACGGTCTCCGTTTCTGATTCCTCGGCGTTGAGCATCTTCCGGGTGCATTTCGAGATAGGCGGATGGCATCGCGGCGCCAAGTTCCGGAATTCGCCGCGTCATCGACCCGGAATGCCAGTGCTCCAACACTCGCCCCGTACTGAGCATCAGTGGGTAATCGTCGTCTGGAAGTTCGGCCGGCGGTTCCCACGGATGAAACCAGAGTTGAGCCCGGTCATCTTTGGTGGACGAGTGGTAAAACTGAAATCCGGCCCCTTCTTCAACATAGGGATCGAGCCCTTCGGAGAATCGGAACTTCGTTTCCTGCCACGAACCATCCTCTTGTTCAACGACTGGCCATCGCATTCCGCGAGCCTTCACATACTCATCGTACGGAGCCAGGTCTTTGGTGCTTCAGGCGAGGTAAACTGCCGGTACTCTTCAAACAGGTGTCGGTCGACGTTCACGTCGTAGTAATGTTGCCAGTCCCAGACGGGAACGACTTCACCTTTTTCATCGCGTACGTCAAACAGGAATTTCCCGTCGCGATCGCGCATGGTCTCCAGGCCTTTTTCGAACAGCCGGTGCGCGACGGCAAGAGTCTGCCAGACGTCATCGCGAGCGTCACCAGGCGGCTCGACCATTTTGAACCACTGCTGCGTTCTTCGCTCCGAATTTCCGAACACGCCATTCTTCTCGACCCACATCGCTGACGGAAGAATCAGGTCGGCCAGTTGCGTGGTCGCTGTCGGGTAGACATCGGAAACGATCAGGAATTTCTCCGACAGATCCTGCTTCGGGTAGAACAGCTTGTTGAGGTTTGGCAGAGTCTGGCCGGGATTCGTTACCTGGACCCAGATCGTGTCGATGTCGCCGCCGTCGGCTGCCGGAGTGCAGAACTGCTCCCACATCTTTACGGTGTGGTAACCGGGAGTTGCTTGAATCCGCCCTTCAGGAACGTTCCAGAATTCTTCGGCTTCCTGGCGATGCTCCGGTTTCATAACCACTCGGCCGCCAGGCAGAGCATGAGCGGAGTGTGCCAACTTCGCGAACTGTTCCGCAAGCCGATGGTTGGCCCGGTCAGGCTTGTCGGTGCGTCACCCGGACGACCAAAGTGACCGCTCAGCAAATGCACTCCGTGAATCAGGCAGTTGATCGCCGTGCCGCGGGTATGCTGGTTCGCGCCCATGCACCACAGCGATGTGATCCGTAGCTTTCGATTTCCAAACAGGTCGGCGAGCATCCGGATATCGTCGGCCGAAATTCCCGACAGCTCTTCTACATACTCTGGGGTATAAGGTTCGAGCATCTCGCGATAATCATCGAAGCTGATCGCCTTGCCGTGCAGATTTGGATTTTCAGCATCGGGAGCTTTGAAGTTGCAGTGACGTTCGACAAATTCACGATCGAATGTCCCATTCTTGAGCAGCAGATGAGCGATACCGTTGGCCAGAGCGAGGTCACCGTGCGGCTTCAGTTCCAGATAATGCTGAGCTTGTTCGGTCGTTCGTGTTCGACGCGTTGAAATGTCGATCAGCGTAACTTTCTCACCACGAGAACGGCGGTCGATAACTCGCGAAAACAGAACCGGGTGCATCTCTGCGGGATTGTTTCCCCATGTGATGAGCACGTCGCATTCGTCGAGGTCATCGTAGCAGCCGGCCGGCTCGTCCACTCCGTAGGTGGCTAGGAAACCGGTCACCGCCGAAGCCATGCAAAGGCGAGCGTTCGGGTCGATGTGATTGTTAGCCAGGCCAGCCTTCATGAATTTCTGCGCGGCGTAACCTTCGGGAATCGTCCACTGTCCAGACCCGTAAATCGCGAAGCGTTCCGGAGCCTTCTCGATGCGCGAAGCGATCACTTCAACGGCTTCGTCCCAGGAGATCGGCACGTACTTGTTTGCCGCGTTTCAGCAATGGCTGAGTCAGCCGGTCTTTGCCGTACAGTACAGCGCCGACATGATAGCCTTTGACGCAGAGCAGTCCTTTATTGACCTCGGCGTCTTTGTCTCCGGCTATTGCCACGACGCGACCGTCCTGAACTCCGACCTGCACATGACAACCGGTTCCGCAAAAACGGCACGGCGCTTTGTTCCAGGAAACATCGGACGACGTTTCGTCGGCGAGCACCGGCAATGACCACGAGGTTGTGCCATGTGGCAGCGGCTGTCGCAGCGGCCATTGCTGCAGAACGAATGAAATCGCGGCGAGTCTGTCCGCTCGTCACGTTGTGTGTTGAATCGCTCATACTTGTCTTTCCGCTTCCGACGGACCTGCCGCCACACCCTGTTCGACGTCGGCAAACGCGACGTCCACATGCTCTACACCAGGTAAATCGGCCAGCCAGTCAGTCAGTTCGTGCATTGCTTCCGTTCCGGCCGCCTCAACGACGACTGGTAACCGACAACCTTGCAGCTCTCCTGCTTCGATCGACGCATGCTCGCCGATCGTTGCCAATGCGCGTTCGGCAATTGCTTGTTCGGTTGTCAGGTTGATGACTAGCCCGCTGATCACTGTTGAGTTCCTGTTGAGGCTTCGGTTTCCAACTCGCCGCTTTGTACGAATACACCCGCAGCGGCTTTCAATCCGATCGTGTAGACCATCAGTCCGAAAGCCCAGACGCCGGCCGACACTTTCCATTCGACGAGGCTGGGGCTGTATTCAACGATTTCATGCAGCGTACTTGGGATGAATCCTGGGACGATTAAGCCCATGCCTTTTTCGATCCATGCTCCGATCACGGCCAGCAGGCAGGCCAGTACGAGTAACCGTTTCTTTCGCACGACAAGAGGCGAGAGGAATAGAGCCGTCGCTGCGACGTCGGCAACCAGGGCCGTCCACATCCACGGGACCAGTCCGTTATGTCCATGCATGCCCGAAGAGCAGATATTGAGCGGCTGCTGTGTGCGCTCCGCCTGTGTAGAACTCGGTAAAGAACTCCGAAACCACCATGAACAGGTTGATGACCAGCGTCACTCGGACAATGTTGGTCAGTAGTCGAATGGGTTCCATCGAGATGCGGTCTTTGGCCAGCCGGCGCAGGATCAGCAATGTCAGAATGATGAAGGCGGGGCCGGAGACAAACGCACTGGCAAGAAATCTCGGAGCCAGCAATGCTGAGTTCCAGAAGGGGCGTCCGCCAAAGTCCGCAGTACAGAAACGCGGTGACGGTGTGGATCGAGATCGCCCAGAAAATCGGACACCATGACAAACGGAACATACCACCTGGGATTCGGCTCGCGTTTCTGAAATCGCATGTAAAGGAGGTAGCCGCAGACGTGCAGGTTTAAGACCAGGTAACCGTTCAGCACGGATCACATCCCATGTAAGCATGGAAAGCGGAAAGTTGAACCGACCAATGCCCGGGATCAGATGCCAGAATCGATCAGGTCGGCCCAGGTCGGCGGTGACGAACATGAGACAAACGACGATCGACGCGATTGCCAGCAGTTCGCCAACGATGACGACGTCGTGCATCTTGTGGTCGCGATAAAGGTAAGCCGGGATGACCATCATCACGCCGCCGGCCGCCAGACCGACGGCGAATGTGAAGTTGGCAATGTACAGCCCCCAGCTCACATGGTCCGTCATGTGAGTTACGATCATTCCGTCGGTGACCTGCACGGCCCACGCGTTGGCTCCGACCAGAAACACCGCAGTCAGGCCAATCATCCACGCGTAGAACCACGCGGTTCCGTCGGTGGCAATTCCCAGCAGCCATCGCAGAAATCGCAGGTACGTGCGAGTTTCGGCGAGGAATTCAGACGAAGCTGATTGTGTGGTTGGTTCGGACATATCGAGATCAATAAACGTCGAAAACGCTATTCATCAAAGAAGTAAAAGAAGCTGGGTTCTGTTCCGAGTTCTTCCTTCAACAGGAACACTCGTTTGTTTTTCAGAATCCACACGAGTTCCGAATCGGGATCGTTCAGATTTCCGAAGACGCGTGCTCCTGTCGGGCAGGCTTCAAGACACGCGGGCATGCGACCTTCACGAGTTCGGTGCAGACAGAAATGGCATTTCTCCATAACACCGGCCGGGCGAATCCGGTTTGAGAGATAGCTCTGTTCCGGATTCACTTCATCGGCGGGGATTTCCGGTTCCTGCCAGTTGAAACGTCGAGCGTGGTAGGGACAGGCCGCTTCGCAATATCGGCAACCGATACACCAGTCGTAGTCAACAACGACGATGCCATCGTCTTCTTTCCATGTCGCTTCGATCGGGCAGACCGTCACGCACGGCGGGTTGTCGCACTGCTGACACTGCACCGGCATGTAGAACTTGTCGTCTTGCGGGACGGTGTGGTCGTAAGTGGTATTGCCCGTTTCCATGTCCATCGAGCCCTTGTCCATTTCAAGGACTCGGATGTAAGACTGTCCGGTAGCTCGATCGTGATTGTTCTCGGTGTGGCAGGCTTCGACACACTTACCGTTCCCGTTGCACTTGCTCAGGTTGATGGCGTAGCCAAATTTGACTCCGGGAGTTGGACGATGATCGCTGACGGTAACGTCGGCTCCGTAGTTCTCACGCGTTTCTGAGGCCAGACGTTCGAGAATCCGTTCCTTGTCGTCATCGTCGAGTTCCTTGTAGTGTTTCTGCAGGAACTCATCCAAAGAGACTTTGTCTGGCAGCGTCGCCAATGGCGAGATGGCCGTTCCGAACGCCGCCAGCCCGAGAGCTGCTCCGGTTGCCTTCATGGCAGTTCGCCGGTTGACTTCTGGCGTGACGACAGGCAGCGGCATGAATTCCGAGCCCTGGTCGTTTGGTCCGTCGTCCTGGTGTGAATCGATCACTGGTGCAGTCCTTCATGAGAAGCTGCAGCGGAATTCTGCGGCGAAAGAAACCGATCACGCGGCTTAAATGTAGGCATCATCTTTGGGAACTGAGGCGCGTGAGGATCGTGGCAGTCGACGCAGTTGTTTCTCGTTCGCGGTCCGCGTGACAAATCCCAGAAACCGTTCATTCCTCCGTGCGAACCATGCAGGTAGTCTCGCGTTTGCGGGCCGTGACACTGGCCGCAAAGCGTCATCACATCAGGAAACTCGACGGACGTTCCATCCGCAAGCTTCAAGGCGTCGTAGTCCTCGCCGTTGTGACAGGCCAGGCAAGTCAGCTTTCCATGTGAGAACGCAAGTCCCTGATGAAACTCATCAAGATCGGCCGCACTACGATTCGCGAGATTCGGAGGGCGAGTCGCATGGCACGTCGCGCACGCTGCTGAGACCGGCTGGCCATCGCCGTCAAGCACTCCGAGATCAACGCGCGGCGAACTTTGGGGTCTGTTAACGACCACCGGAAACGATTGCGGCGTTTCGGCCGATGTTCTGCGTTTATCTGCAGTGTGGCTGGTCGTCGGTGTGTCCGGAGAAACCCATGCGGCTCCACCGGCAACCATCAGCATAACCGCCAGCAAGCTTGCCATCTGAATGAGCGATATCCGTCGTCCGTGCACCGTCTGTCTCAGTTCTTCCTGAACAACTCGTTTCGAAAGGCTTTAGTTCTCGCAGATGGTATGCGACGAAATTCGATTCGTCTCTATCGATTCGTCTTTGTAATCGACGTGTCGAAGAAATTCACGACAAGAACAAGCCGATCGTCGAGCTTACTTAGTCGGTTGCGGTAAAACGCAAACCCAAAAGCGAGGCATTCTGATTGGCTTATGCTTGATGCCGCGTTCCGGAATCACAACTTCAATTCTAAGTGGTTAGAACAACTGGCCGGTTGCGGAGCCGCCGTCGGCTCCGTTTCCAGGCAGTGACATGCCGATGTGTTCGAGGCCGATGGCTGTGATGACTCGGCCTCGGGGGGTGCGTTGGATGAGGCCGTTGCGGAGGAGGAAGGGTTCGATCTCGTCTTCCAGTGTGTCGATCGGGACGTTGATGCTGTGGCCGATCGCCTGGATGCCGGCCGGGCCGCCAGCGAAGATTTTTACCAGCGTCTGCAGGTACTTTCGGTCGGGTTCTTCCAAGCCAAGTCGGTCGACTTCCTGCATGATCAGTGCGTCTTCTGCGACCTGTTTCGTAATGATGCCCTTTGCTTTGACCATTGCGAAGTCACGAACCCAGCTCAGCAGGTTATTGGCGATTCGCGGCGTGCCTCGAGCACGAATCGCAAGTTCTGCGGCGGCCTCCTCGTCGATCTCCACTTTCAGCTTTGCCGCGTTGCGACGAATGATTTCGGCAAGTTCTTCCAGTTCGTAGTAGTCTAGATGAAGGCGATTTACGAAACGGTCACGCAACGGGGCAGTCAACATTCCGCTGCGAGTCGTTGCGCCAATCACCGTGAATGGTTCGACCTGCATATTGATCGTGCGAGCGTTCATCCCCTCGCCGAGAGTAATGTCGACTCGGAAATCTTCCATCACCGGGTAGATGAACTCTTCGACCGCCGGAGACATGCGGTGGATTTCGTCGATGAAGAGAACCGATCCTTTGCCAGCATTCGTGATGTGCGGTAGCAGATCTTTCGGAGCGGCTAGCAACGGTCCGGATGTGATCAGGCATTCGGTGCCAAGTTCACGGGGCAGTACTGTGGCGAAGGTGGTCTTTCCGAGTCCGGGCGGACCATCGAGGAGTAGGTGCCCTAGAGACTCACTGCGCATGCGAGCGGCGTCGATCATGATCTGCAGGCGGTCGACGACTTTTCGTTGCCCGACAACATCACATAGCCGTTGCGGGCGGAGCGTGTCGTCGAACTGCTCATCGTTTATGTCGAAAGACGAACGAAATGGCTCGGGATCGTCGTCGTCGTCAGAACTCTGAAACGTCTTTTCGCGTGCCATCCTGCTGCCAGTTTCCGTCCTGCGAGGCGTCGAGCGTTATTTCGTCGCAATCTGCAATCAGCGACCTACGGATCGTCATTGGATTCGGGTTTCACGTTACCGACGTCCGACTTCTGAGCTGCCAGTTTTTCTTCAACGCGGCGGATCAGCTTGTCATCCGGGTGGTTTTCTTTGTTAACCAGCTCCAAGGCCTTCTTCCATGCTTTAGTTGCTTCAGAAGGTTGCTCGTTTGCGCCGTAGCAGTCACCAAGGTGTTCCCAGATTGTGGCATCGTTACCGGTTTCGAGTTGCGTCGCTTTCTTCAGCCAACTGATGGCTTCCTTGTACTCGCCCAGCTTGAACAAGACCCAGCCCATGCTGTCGAGATAGGCAGCGTTCTCCGGCTCGGCCTTGACTGCCTTTTCGATCATCTTGCGAGCTTTTTTCAGATTCGTTCCCTGGTCCGCATAGAGATATCCCAGATCGTTGTTCACGCCGATGTCATCTGGATTCTCTGCGAGATACTTTTCCAGGATCTTCTGGCCTTTTTCGATCGCTCCCTGGTCAACATAAACGGCGGACAGGCTGAACTTTGCCTGTTTCGTCCAAGGGTCGGACTTGGGGTACTTTGCGATAAAGGCTTCGAACTTTATGGCAGCTTCGCTCATCCGATGAGCGTGGTAGTAAATCCACGCTTCGCGGAAGGCGAGAAGTGGGTGACCGCCAGGCACGAGTTTCATTGCGTCGGCCAAAGCTTCGAGTGCCGGATCGGTTTCGCCAGCAAGTTCCAACGCTAGCGCCAGACGCAAAAGATTGTCGGGCTTCGCTCCTTGCAGTAGCGGCTTCTCTGCAGCTTCTCGGTAGACGGCAGCGGCTTCGGTGTAAAGTTCTGCCCCCATGAAGAGCTCACCCAGTGCTCGGTAGACGGTTGCTGCCTGAGCGGGGTTAGCTTTCAAGGCGAGTCGGTAGAGTTCTGCGGCGTCTTCCGTTCGCTCTGCTCCTTCGACGACTTCAGCGACGAATAGCAGTTTTCCGAAGTGTTCGGCGTGAGCACCGTCGGTCGTTTGTTCTCGGATGATCTTGAGGAAGTCGTCCTGGAACGTCTTGTCCTTCTGTAAGACTTCCAGTTCTGTCGCGAGTGGTTCCGGAAGTGGACGTCGTTGCCAGGCCTGGACATAGACTTTGGAGATATTCTCCAACAGCTCCGCGGCTTTCATCTGCCGGCGATAAATTTGAGCCAGTCCCAGGTGGGCCGCTGGCGATGGGCCATCCTTCAGCGTTGCCGTAAAGATTTCTTCGGCTTCTTCGAGGCGATCCTTTGCCAAGTAGGCTTCCGCGAGAAACGCTTTCGCCTCACGGTTTGTCGGGTCATTCTTTACCAGCTTCTCAAGACGAGTCGCCAGTGAATCTTCCTGCTCCGTCTTAACGAGAATCTGTTGCAGAAGTCTGTAAGGCCCACGCCCCTTGTCCAGTTTCGAGCCAAAGAAAATATCGATCTGCTTCTGCGCTGCGGCGTAGTCTTCCTTCTGGAAGTAAAGCTGGGCGAGCAGATAGTTGATGCCGCCAGGCTTACCGTTTCGTTGCGCGCTGGCCATTTCGAGAGCTGTCAGTGCTCGATCGTTTCGTTTGGCTTGTAGAAACACCTGGCCGATTTGCTCGTAAGATGTGCTCTTGTGTTTTTGCAGCTCGTCGCGAGTTCGGCGATCGAGTCCATACTTGTTGGGATCAAGCAGCGCTGACAGGACGATCTCGTAAGCGTCGGCGGCCTTTTGAATTTCGCCCAGCCCCTTGTAGATAATTCCCAGGTCGCGGTTAATCAGAACGTAGAAACCACTCAGCTCTTTCAGTTTTGGCGAGTTGCGAGCCTGCTCAAGATACTTAATAGCCTGGTCGAGCTTTCTGCCACGAACCATCTCGACGCCCAACTGCCTGAGCAACTGAAAATCATCTGGATCAAGCTCGACGGCGTCGATGGCGTATTTCAGAGCTTTCTCGCCCTGATTCAGCCGCAAAGCCATGTCGATCATGGCCCGGATAATTTCGATACTGCCGGGTTCGATTGCGGCCGACTTTTCGTAAGCCTTCAAGGCATCGGCAAAACGCTCCCGCTGCTGGAGAAGTCGTCCGGTCATGAACCAGGCGGCGGCCGTGTTTCTTTGGTCGACTTCGACGGTCCGTGGATTGACGGGGACGAGCAGCGGTGCCGGGTCGTCGAGTCTTTGCAACTGGTAAGGGCGACCTTCGAAAACCGAAGCTCCGCGGTCTTCCTCAGCAGCCGGAAGGGTAGATGCCAATACGACAATGACTGACATTGCCAGTGCGAATTCCTGAAACGGTCTGGCCATGACGCTCTCCTCTTTTGAAGCAGATCCTTCCGGGGCAGAGCCTTCTTTCTTGAATCTCGACGAACAGAAGCGACGAGATACGAGCATTTGCAGAAGACTCTGTAAAAGTAACAGGTTCCGTAGCTTAGCGATCCGTGGGGATTGCGACCAATAGTCCTTGTCAAATCCTGTTTCGCCGCTTGTTTTCCGGTGTTTCCGACTCAACAATGTGATCTTCGGTGGCGCCGCAGCGGGCAGGATGCGCCATCACCGAGTTTTTTACCTTTTGTTTAATGTGTCGAAGTGTCTGTTGATTGACGGGTTGTCCACCAGACGCAGCCAGGCTGCGTTGCGTGAGTCTGTCTGAGAAAGGCTGATATGATGACCACCGTGCTGATTGTTGACGACTCGGTCGTCGATAGAAAGCTGGCGGGGGGCTGCCTGAAGAACTGCGATCTTGAAGTCGCGTTCGCGTGTGACGGCCGAGAGGCTCTCGAGCTGATGGCAGACGATCTGCCGGACGTCGTCGTCACCGACCTCCAGATGCCCGAAGTCGACGGCTTGGAGCTTGTTAAGCAAATCCGCAAGCTGCATCGACAGATTCCTGTCATTCTGATGACGGCTCATGGCAATGAAGAGGTTGCCGTTTCTGCGCTCAAAGCTGGTGCGGCCAGCTACGTTCCGAAAAAGAACCTTTCACGAGACCTCGAAGAGACCGTGAACAGCGTGCTGTCGGTCGCGTCGTCGGAACGTGCCGAGCAGCAGATACTCGAAAGCCTGTCCAGCGTCAGCATGCGGTTTGAACTGAGTAACGAAATCGCCGCGCTCCGGCCGTTGATCATGGTCATGCAGGGGCACATGCGGCAGCTTGGTGTCTGCGACGAATCAGACATTGTTCGCGTCTCGACAGCTCTTCAGGAAGCGCTGGTCAACGCGATTGAGCATGGCAATCTTGAGCTGGACTCAACGCTCCGCGAATTAAAGGACAACACCTACCAGAAGCTCGGCGACGAGCGGCGGATGCAGGAGCCCTACGCCGGCCGAAAAGTTCACGTCACCGCTGAGTTTGATCGTGACGGCTGTCGTTGGACGATTCGGGATGAGGGACAGGGCTTCAATCCAGACTCGCTGCCCGACCCTCGCGATCCGGCCAACCTTCAACGAGTGAGTGGCCGAGGCCTTCTGCTTATCAGAACATTCATGGACGAGGTCTCGTTTAACGAAAACGCCAGCGAGATCACGATGTTCCGAAAACGGACCCAACCGTAGCGCCTGCGTGAGTAACGGATTTGGCGGGGTGTCGACACGTCGATTCACTTGAACGGCTCTGGTGATTGGCGCAACAATCTGCCACGTTACGCGTCACGTTCCCTCCTCCTTTGCGGCAACGTTCGTCCTGACGCGAAACGATGCCGTCCTTCCCCACCGAACGGTTTCAGTTTCAGATGCCCCATAACTTGCTGGCAGTTTCGTTGCGCACGTTTCTTATGGCTGCAGTCGCCTTTGCCTTTTTCGAACAAAGGACAACGGTTGCTGACGAGCATCCTGGCAAAGCGATCTACACGAAACTGTGCGCATCGTGCCACGGTGACGACGGTCAGGGGACTGCCGACAATTATCCCGAAGCGCTTGCTGGTGATCGCCCACTTGCTGACCTTTCGCGAGTTATCACGGAAACGATGCCCGAAGGTGAATCCGACGTTTGCATTGGCAAGGATGCCGAAGCGGTCGCGTCATATATCTATGACGCATTCTATTCACCGGTTGCACAGGCCCGAATTCGGCCTCCGAGGATCAAGCTGGCTCGCCTTACAAATACACAATACCGCAACGCGGTTGCCGACCTGATTGGCCTGTCCCGCGGTGGGCGACCGTTCGACGACAAGCGAGGTCTACAGGCTGAGTACTTCGCGTCCGGACGGTATCAGCGGAACAAAGAACTCGATTTCAAACGAGTCGATAAATTCATCGACTTCGACTTTGGAGAAGATGTTCCCTCGGAAAGCAAGTTTAAGAAGAAAGAAGAGTTTTCAATTCGCTGGCAGGGATCCGTGATCGCTCCGGAAACCGGCGACTATGAATTCGTCATCAAGACTGACAACGGTTTTCAGTTCTGGCTGAACCAGTCACAAATCCCATTCATCGATGGGAAAGTCCGATCAGGAAACGACGCCGAGTATCGCAAGACGATGTTCATGATCGGTGGCCGACCGTATCCGCTGCGACTCGATTTTTCGAAGTTCAACGGTAAGTCCGGAGAGATTCGTCTTAGATGGAAGGCACCTCATAAAATCGAAGAGCCGATTCCGGAGCGGTTTTTGACACCAACTCGATACGCGGAAGTGTTGACGGTCGAGACGCCCTTTCCGCCTGACGACCGCAGCGAAGGTTACGCTCGAGGAACTTCCGTCTCGAAAGAATGGGATGCGGCCACAACGTCAGCAGCAATCGAAGTCGCCGCGAAGGTTTTTGAGGATCTCAACCGATTGTCCGGCAGCCGTCCTGGCAAAGGAGACCGTTCCCAAAAACTTCGTTCGTTCTGCGAGCGATTTGTTGAACGAGCACTTCGCCATCGACTGACCGACGAACAGAAGCAGCTTTATATTGAGAGTCAGTTTCAGAAAACGGAAGACGAAGAAACAGCAGTCCGTCGAGTAGTGATGCTGGCCCTTAAGTCTCCGAGATTCCTGTACCGGGAAATCGGCGGCCAGAACGACACGTTCAACTTCGCTTCCCGATTGTCATTCGGTTTGTGGGACTGCCCGCCTGATAACCAACTGTGGAATGGGGCGAACGGCAACTCGCTCGATAGTCGAATTAAGATCTCTCGTCACGCCGCCCGCATGTTGAATGATCCTCGCGCAAAAACGAAACTGCGAGAGTTCTTTCACTACTGGCTGAAGCTCGACCACCTGACGGACATCTCGAAGGATGCCGAACAGTTTGCCGGATTTGACCGAGCGTTGCTGTCCGATCTTCGCACTTCGCTTGAGCTGACGATTGACGAATTCGTGTCGCAAGAGAAGCCCGATTTTCGCCAACTCCTGCTTAGCAACGAGACCTTTCTTAGCGGGCGACTCGGCGAGTTCTACGGGGCGGACATCCCGAACGACGCAACGTTTCAGAAAATCGCGTTTGAACCCGAAGCTCGCTCGGGCATTTTGTCGCATCCATTTCTGATGAGCGGCTTTGCCTATCACAATGTCAGCTCACCGATTCATCGAGGCGTGTTCCTGTCCAGAAGCATTCTCGGTCGTTCTCTCAAACCACCGGCTGCAGCGATCACACCGGTTCCTCCGAAATTGCATCCGGATCTGACAACACGGCAGCGAGTGGCTCTGCAGACCAACCATCTTGTCTGCCGATCCTGTCATGAGATGATTAATCCACTTGGTTACGCTCTGGAAAACTTTGACGCGGCAGGTCGCTTCCGCAAGAAAGAGAAGAACCGAGACATCAACGCTTCCGGTTCGTATCTGCAGCAATCGGGCGAGTTGGCAAAGTTTTCAGGGGCGAAAGAACTCGGAGAATTTCTGGCCAACAGTGACGAAGTTCATCTCGCGTTTGTCGAGCAACTTTTCCAACATGTTGTCAAACAGCCGATTCAGGCTTACGGTTCCGGTCAGAAGGAAAAGCTGAGAGACTTATTCGTCAGCAGTGAGTTCAACGTCAACGCCTTGCTTGCCGAAATCGCCACGGTTTCGGCGTTCGATCACCCGCCTGCAGATGCCCCATCCGTAGAGACTGCCGCCAAATAGTTCCACATTGAATCCCGCCAACCGCACGAAGCCCCGCCATGCCACGCTCCACTTCACGACGACGGTTTCTTAAAACTCTTGGTCTGAACGCGGCTGCACTGCCGTTTCTCACAAATCTTCCAAGCCTCGGTTTCGCCGGCAGCACGTCACGAAAAAAACGCTTCGTTGTGATGTTCAGTCCGAACGGGACCGTTCAGAAGCAGTTCTGGCCGGACCGGCAGGGGCCGGATTTTGACATCAAGCCAATTCTGAAACCGCTGGAACCTTACCGCGATCAGATGCTTGTCCTGGACGGCGTTTGTGACAAAGTCAAAGGCGACGGCGACAGTCACATGCGAGGCATGGCGTGCTTGCTCACTGGGATTGAGCTTTTCCCAGGCAATATCCAGGGAGGCTCGCACACTCCTGCTGGATGGTCGACCGGAATCTCGCTTGACCAGGAATTGAAAAACGTCTTCCAGGCAAACCCCGAAACAAAAACACGGTTCGGTTCGCTTGAGTTCGGAGTCATGGTGCCTGACCGAGCCGACACCTGGACTCGCATGAGCTATGCCGGAGCCAACAAACCGGTCGCCCCGATCGACAACCCGTACGAGATGTTCGAGAAGTTGTACGGACAGGTGCAGGATCGAGAGTCTCTGACCAGCATTCTCGACGACGTGCAATCTGATCTTAAGAAGCTGCGAAGCGTTGTCAGCGCAGAAGATCGACATCTTCTCGACGAACAGGCGACGTTCGTTCGCGAGATGGAACTGCAACTCAAATCCGAACCCGAAACCGAAACGGGACACGCAATCCCTGAAATCGAACAAGGCGTCCGGGAAGACAACGACAACATTCCGCAGATCAGCAAAATGCAGATCGACCTGATGGTCAACAGCTTCGTTTCAGACTTCTCGCGGGTCGCCACTCTGCAATACACGAACTCCGTTGGTCAGGCGCGGATGAGGTGGTTAGGCATTGAAGAAGGTCAGCATTCACTCTCGCACGAGGGAGACGACAATAAGGATGCCCAGGAAAAACTTACGAAAATCAACACCTGGTACGCCGAGCAGTTGGCATACCTTGTTAAACGGCTATCCGAGACCCCGGAACCTGGTGGCCCCGGCAGCCTGCTCGATAACACGCAGATTGTCTGGGGCAACGAACTCGGCAAAGGCAACTCACACACGCTCGATAATATTCCGTTTGTCCTGATGGGTGGCGGCTCGGACTTCAAGACTGGGCAGGCCATCAAGTTCAACCGAGTGCCGCATCATCGTCTTCTGCTGTCTCTTGCACATAGTTTTGGGCATGATGTCAAAACTTTCGGGAATCCCGGCTTCTGTGGTGACGGTCCTCTGACCGGACTGACGTAAACTTTCTCAGGAGCCGCGTGATGACGCCTGAAGAACTTCTCAAACGGTACGAGCCGCAACAGAGCACGACGGTCGAATATGAGCGGCAGCTCTGGCAGGCACGCTTCACACCGTGCGGCAAGTTTCTCGTCGGAGTCGGCTACGACGCGACGATCCAACGCTGGGCGATCAAAGACGACACCTACGAATTGCTGCCCGCATTCACCGGTCACAATGGCTGGCTGCAATGCCTTGCTCTGGTCGGCACAGATAATCATTGCGTAACTGCGGATTCATGGGGGCGACTGAGCTGCTGGGACTACTCGGTTGAGAAGTCGTCCGATCCGGTTTGGACTGTTCCCGACGCCCTTGGCGGGTGGATCCGATCAATAGCCGTTTCGCGCGACGGCAAGTTGGTCGCGATTGGCGGCAATGATTCCAGTGTCCGAATTCTCTCGACGGTTGATGGGAATCTCGTTCGCCAGATTACTGAATTGCCTCATGAAGTATTTAGCCTGGTCTTCCACTCAAACGGCGAGTCGCTTGTCGCCGGAGACTTCTACGGAACCATCCGCGAGTTCGAAACAGAAAGTGGCAATCAGGTCCGTGAGTTCGAAGCCGAAGGGTTTTACCAGCTCAATCACATTCAGGATTGCGGTGGTGTCCGGACGCTTGCCTTTAACGAAGATGGCTCGCAATTGATTGCCGGAGGCATGAAAGAGCCGAGCGGCGGATTCGCGAAAGGAAGTCCGGTCCTGCAGTTGTTCAACTGGGAATCAGGCGAGCGAACTCACGAACTTATTCCCGGTGATAGCCAGGACGGTTTCATCTACGACGCGTGGTTCCATCCGGACGGATTCATTGTCGGCACAGCTAGTGCCTTCCCAGGAAAAGGAAAACTCTTCTTCTGGAAACCCGGCGATGAAAAACCGTTTTACGTCGGTAACAAGCTAACGAACGGCCGCAGCATCTCACTCCACCCTGACGGCCACCGACTCGCCTTTACGATGGCAGACTCCAGAAACGCGAACGGCCGCCCACTCAAAGACGGCGAATACGCTGGCGGCACGGCGAAGATCCACGTCCTCACCGTACCCGCTGAGGCTGTCGAACCTGTGCCGCTGAAGTCGTAAGGGGCTCGTGGACGTCCCGCTTGGAGTCATTGGTGCATCGGCACGCGAACCTGCTTTCCTTGCCGTATCTTATAGTCGACTCGCATGATAATGAGCGGTTGGGCGTGAACTTCGCCAGTTGTCGTAAGGCATCTGCCATCGCCGGAACGCTTTCAGGATTGTTTTCAATATCCTGAACCGGGACGCTTGGTAAGCAACGGTAATGGTTACGTTGCTCACCACAATAGATTGCCTCTGGCGCCGTCTTTGCGAGGTGACACTTGAGGCTGGCTGGGATTCAGTCAACGGTGTCGAGTAGCGAAACGCGGTTGACACTCAGGCAGGTTGCCTTAGACTGCGGGTCAGTACTCAGGCGGATTGCCTGATTGGCTTGGGCGATGATCGGTCTGCTTGAGGAACTTGTTAGCGGAGGCGATAGATGGCGGCACCCCAGAAAGTCAGTGATACCGAGTTGCAGATTCTTGATGTGCTTTGGGACTGTCCGGCTCAGACTATTCGCGCTGTCTGTGAATCGATCTACGGTGACGCTTCCACTTCGCATTACGCGACGGTTCAAAGTCTACTGGAGAGACTTGAAAAGAAAGGTTGGGTTACCAGAGACCGCAGTGAACGCAGGCATTTGTTTAGTGCGGTGCGGGATCGGTCCGAGTTTATTGGCGAGCAGATTCAGGGGATTGCTAATGCTGTGTGTGACGGATCGGTAGTTGCGTTGCTGGGGCAGCTTGCTCATAGCGGCAACTTTTCGAAGAAAGAACGCCAGGAGCTTCGGCGTCTGATTGAAGGAGAGGAGTCATGAGCTTCCTTTCCGTTCTTCTAACGAAAGTCATCCTTGCAACGACACTTGCTGCATTTGCGGAAGTGGTTCGCCGACGTGCCACGCGACCCGGGACGGCGTACGCGTTATGGGCATCCGTGCTGGCGGTTCTGATCATTCCTTCGTTCTTTTCGGTTTCCGTACCGGATCAGATGTTGATCCCTCTGCGGGCTGCGGCAAACGGAATGGCCGACTGGTACGCCGCGGATGTAGAGGCGGAAAGTCTGGGGAGCCGAGCTTCTGAATCGGTCGAAGCACCAGGAGTCGCGACGGACACTTTGGTGAAGATTGTCGTTGTGTGTTGGCTGGTTGGTTGCCTCATACTGTTTCATCGCAGACTGCTCATCGTTGGCCGGATTCGGAAGCTGGTGGGATTGGCGTCGGAAGCGCCCGCTGAATTTAACGAGCAGTGTTCGCGGTTATCGTGCGAACTTCGAATGAACAGAGTTCCGCGCGTAGTGATGACCGGAGGAACATTTTCTCCGTTCCTGTGGGATCCGATACGTGGTGAGGCGAGCATTGTCATGCCGGCTGCGTTGCTTCGACGAATTTCCAAAGTCTCACTCGACGCCATCCTGCGGCATGAACTGATTCATGTGCGGCGGCGTGACGCGTGGCGAAACCGGCTTGTATTTCTGATTTCGACGTTGTGGTGGTGGTTCCCGACGGCGGTGATGGCCAGGCGTCGCCTGCTGGTTCTCGAAGAACTTTGCACGGATGCGGAAGTGATCCGTGAGAATCCACAACGAGCAAAAGAGTACGCGCATGCTTTGCTGGATACGGACGAGTTTCTGGCGGCAGGCTCGCGTGCCGATTTGTCGGTCGTGCCTGCGTTCACGCAGGGAAACTTTCTGCGCGAACGAATCGTCAGGATTGTTGCCGAGCCGCCTCGGCGAAGTTCAGGACATTCACGATCGATCGTTTACTTAGTCGCTGCTGCGTCACTGGCGCTTGGGGTAACTGCGGCTGGCGTGCCGGAACGCGGAGCCAATGGTTTGATTGCTGACGTCTCGTCGCCGACACCGACAATGCACGATGTTGAATCCGTGGATGTTTCGGAACCGCAGTCTTTGTCGGCATCAATGTTGCCTGACTCCGATGTGGTCTCGGTGCGAAGGACTGACCGGGAAATTGTGCTGGTTTGGCCTCGCACGGCTTCTGCTGAAAATTTGATGCCGGTAGCGAGGCCGGACATTGAGAGTGAGGGGCGAGCGACCCGGTCAGTTCGTCTTGTCCGAGTGTCAGAAGACGGAATGGAACCGCGTGTCTGGAAGATCGATCGCTCAGCGGCCGATGGCTCGCCGTTGAAACGTTCTGAAGTTGATTGGCTGTTCGGATTTCTGGCGTTGAATAATGTTATTGTCGATTGCGATGGAACGAAGCATCAGCACCCAGGTCGCACGACCAACGTTGTCTAAGAATGGAATGAACGATGAAAAACTTGTTATACATTTTGATCGTTGCCTGTATTCTCGCTCCTGAATCAGTGCCCGGTGCTGATGAATCTAAGCGTGCTGCGGACTCTCCTGTATCGGCCGTTGATTCGATAATTGACATCGTGCTGGATCGTCACATTGATCCCCCGACTAGACAGGAGATGCTCCTCGCTGGAATGCGAGCGGCGTATCGCAAAGCAGGGAAGCCTTTACCCCGCGGGCTGAGTCGCCGGATTTCAGAGATCACGACGCCCGACCAGATTGACACATTTCTGGCTGAGCAACTAACCGAAATTGGCGGTGGGAAGGCGGTAGAGGCAAGTCTTGTTGTTGGCTTGCTTGACTGCGTTCGCGGTGGAGCATCATTGACGGATGCCAGCGTTAGCCGGGTCAGTTCGCAGGTCGCCGCGAATCGTTATGTCGGGACGGGCATTGCGTTGGGAATCGATGGTGCGTCGAAGCAGCCAGTGATTTCGAAAGTTTTCTACAACGGTCCCGCATGGAAGGCGGGGGCGAAAGGAAAGGATTTGATTCTCGAAATAGACGGCGAAGCAACCGGGACAATGCAGATGAACGATGTCTTGACTGCACTCCGAGGGGATGCCAAGTCGGTCGTTAGAATGCTGGTTCGTCAACCGGACACTGATGAAAAACGCGAGCTTGTTGTGACGAGAGACCGTGTCTTTCTGCCGTCAGTCGAGGGGCATCGCCTCGTTTCGGAAGGCCAGTGGAAATATACGATTGATGATACGCCGGAGATCGCCGTGATCCGCCTCACAGGTGTTGGCCCAAGCACGCTGCACGAACTGCGGCAGGTTGAGAATACATTGCGTGAGCAGGATGTTCGCGGGATCGTTCTGGATCTGAGATCGGGTGCAGCACTTCTCCATGATGTCGTGATGGTTGCGGACGCATTGATTGATGACGCGGTCATCGGTCATATCCAGTCGTTGGATGGTCGGAAGACGCACGTCGCTCGAGCGGGGGCAATGTTCAGTGGCATGCCGATGGTTGTGCTGACTTCACGGTTGACGGCTGCCGGGCAAGTCTTTCTCACCTCGGCCTTGCAGGACAGCGGGCGGGCTGTGGTGGTTGGTGAGCGGACTCCCGGCAACACGTACGTGAGATCTTTGATCGATGTGCCTGGCCGAGACGAGCAAATCACGCTCGCGACCGCTGTTATGCATCGAGCGGATGGGACGCCACTCCTTGTGCAGAACAGGCCGTCGTCTCGAGGCCCTTTGTTGAACGCTGAGCAAGCAGCGGTGCTGCGGAAGAAGCGTACGGGCTTCATTATGCCTGATCATGAAGTCCCTGGTGGGCAGAGTATTCCCAGAAGGCTGCAAAAGGACTACGCAGTCTTGTCGACAGCGATCGCCGCCATCAAAGAAAAGTTGAATGATAAAACGTCTGAAACTCCGGTATCCGTTGAGACTACTCCTGCATCGGAATAACGCATGTGCAATTGCTACTGTGCCCTAATGCTGGCTGCCATTTTGCTGATGACTTCGTTTGCGGATGCAGCAGATAGTCCGCCTCGATTGCGGCGGCCAGTCGCTCTCGCAGTGTCGCCAGATTCGGAATGGGCCTACACGGCGAATCGAGACAGTGGCACCGTCTCGGTCATACGCGTGGCAGATCAGTCAGTCTCGAACGAGTTCGCAATCGGACAGCAGCTTGTCGACATCGCTGTGTGGGACGCCTCTCATCTCCTTGTTCTGGACGGGGCGCAGCATCAACTCATCCTGCTACGAGGTCGCGAACAACAGTGGGAAGTTGTGGAGCGACTTAAGATTGCATCCTATCCCGTGCGGCTTTGTGCTGACGCTGAGTCCGGGCGATGTTTTGTGACGTCGTTGTGGAGTCGGACATTGACGCAGGTCGATGTTGAGACTCGATCGGGCGAGAAGTCGGCACAGCTTCAAATCTCAGCAACTGCCAGTCTTGATTTTGAACCTCGCGAATTATGTCTGACGGCGGATCGCCAGCGACTGCTGGTTGCAGGATCGTTTCGTAATTCGCTGGCAGTCGTTGATGTTGGAGACTTGGGAATTACTTCGACGAAGCAACTTTCCGGCCACAACCTGCGAGGGATGGCTTTGTCGAATGATGGCGAGTCGTTGCTCGTAACCTGCCAGCTTTTGAATCCGCTCGGTCAATCGACTCGGGACGATGTTCACTGGGGAAACATGCTGTCGAATGTGCTGGTCAGGTACTCGGTCGATGAATTGTGCAATTCAAAGACCGGCGCAATGACGCGTCGCGTGGTGCGGTATCTTGGTGAGCCAGGAAACGCTGCCGGAGATCCGGGATTCGTAAGTGTTGGGCAGGATGGCGAGGTCGCAATTGCTCTGTCCGGTGTTGGCGAAGTTGCAATAAGTGCAAGCTCGGAAGAGTATCGTCCGCAGCGCGTGGCGGTGGGGCGGCGACCGGTGGCGATTGCTCGCGTTGGAGAAGACTCTTTGTTTGTTGCCGATATGTTTTCCGATTCGGTTTCCGTTGTTGATTCTTCAACGATGACGCGAACTGCTCAAATAAGTCTGGGCCTTCAGCCGAAGCTGAGTATTGAGCAGTCAGGCGAAGCCCTGTTTTATGACAGCCGGCTTTCGCACGACGGTTGGATGAGCTGCCACAGTTGTCACACCGACGGCCACAGCAGCGGTCAGTTAAATGATAATTTGAGTGACGGGACATTTGGCGAGCCGAAGCGAGTTCTTTCGCTGCTCGGAGTTTCCGATACCGGTCCGTGGGCGTGGAATGGCCAGGTGAAAACACTCGAGGAGCAGGTTGTAAACTCAATCGAAACAACAATGCAGGGCAGGGCAGCAACAGAAAAAGAGGTTTCTGCGTTGGTGGCTTACGTGAAAACGTTGCCAGCACCTCCGCAGTTTGCAGCGGCAGACGACGATCGTGTGGATGTGCAAGTACAACGCGGTGCAGAGCTTTTTAACTCGCTGGAGTGTCGCCGTTGCCACACGCCTCCGACCTACACGTCGGGGGAAGTCTACGAAGTCGGTTTCGGTTCGACAAAGTTCAATCCGCCTTCGCTGAGGGGCGTCGGTCGTCGCGAAACGTTGTTCCACGACTCGCGGGCTGACTCGCTACTTTCCGTCTTCGTCCGCCACAAGCATCAGCTTCCTCGGGAACTTTCGGCGGAAGAAGTCAGATCGCTCGTACGATTCTTGAAGACCCTTTGACCGTGCAGACATTTTGAGAGTCCGACAGGTTTTACGCCCTCATCGTTTCGGGACATTTCGGTGAAGTCGTGGTCTGAAGAGTGCGGCTTTTTACCCGAACAGCTTCAGGCACGGGGAGCCTTCGTTGAGTGTGGGGCGTTCGGGGCGGCCTTTGTATTTGTAGACAACTTCCATGTGGTCAAGGCCGAGCATGTAGAGGATTGTCGAGTGGAGATCGTGGACGTGCATGCGGTCCTCGATGGCGTGCAGGCCGAGTTCGTCGGTCTCGCCGATCGTCTGTCCGCCTTTGATACCGGCTCCGGCCATCCACATGGTGAAACCTGTGGCGTTGTGGTCGCGGCCGTCGCCCTTTTCGCTCATTGGTGTCCGACCAAACTCGCCGCCCCACACGACCAGAGTTGAATCCAGGAGTCCTCGACGCTTGAGATCTTTCAGGAGACCCGCGACCGGTTTGTCGCTTTCGCCGCAGTTGGTGGTGTGATTTTTCTCGATGCCAGAATGAGCGTCCCACTTGCTGCCGGTTCCGTGGTAAAGCTGCACGAACCGAACGCCGCGTTCGACAAGCCGCCGAGCCAACAGGCAGTTTCGACCAAATGTGCTAGTGTTGGCTCCGCTTTCGATTCCATAAAGCTTCTGAGTTTCATCCGTTTCTTGACTCAGGTCGACAGCTTCCGGAGCCGTGGCCTGCATGCGGAAAGCGAGTTCGTAGCTGGCGATCCGAGCTTCCAGTTCGCTTTGCTGTGGTCGTGTTTTTGCGTGCTCTCGATTCAGCTCGGTGAGGAACTCGAGTTTTGCACGTTGACGTTCTGGAGTGATGTCTTTGGGAGTTTTCAGGTTGGCGATCGGCTCGGTGCCGGATTTGAGTCTCGTTCCCTGGTAAGCCGCGGGCATGAAACCAGAGCCCCAGTTCCGAGGGCCGTTGACCGGATCGGAGGGCTTGTCAGGGATCACGACGAACGATGGCAGGTTCTGATTCTCGGTGCCGAGTCCGTAGCTGACCCAGGCTCCGAGCGATGGTCGGCCGGCGGTAAAGACTCCAGTGTTCATCTGGCAGACGCCGCCGGAGTGGTTGATGCCGTTTGTCCAGCAGCCACGCAGAACAGCGATGTCGTCGGCACAGGTCGCGGTGTGCGGTAACCAGTCTGAAACCCATAATCCGCTCTCGCCGTGCTGGGCCCACTTTCGCCGTGGAGCGAGCAACGGAGCGTTGTACTCGCCCATCGGAGTGATGACCGGCTTGAATGACGTCGGCAGTGGCTGCCCCGCCATCTTCGTCAGTAATGGTTTTGGATCGAAGAGGTCCATGTGCGAAGGTCCACCTTCCATGAAGAGGAAGATTACGTTCTTCGCATGAGGGAATCCCGTCGCCAACTTCGGAGCCGCCGGCGATTCATCTCTTTCATCAGACGCTTTCAGGCTGGAACCGACGTCACGGCTCAGCAGGTCCGCCAACGCGAGTCCACCAAAACCAGCACCGCTTTTAAGCAGCATGTCACGTCGGCTAAGCGAAGGCTCGAAATGCGGAACGGAATTCATACTGGCGAGTCTTGATTGAACTGACATGGTCACTTGGATCCTCAAAAGCTGTCGGGCGAGCGCGGCTGATGGCTGGCCTTGAGTCCTGGGGCGTTGTGGGATTTACATTTGGAAGGGGCGCAGTTGCTGTAAGTCTAGCACGCGTACCGCCTGATTCCGATCAGGGAGATTGACTCACGCCGGTGCGGCATTTTTGTGTCGCATCCGTTGTCGGTGTCAGACGATTTCTTTGATGACGTTGCCTTCGAGAAAGGTCAGGCGTTCGTCACGTCCGAGGTGTCGGTAGGTAAGTTTGTGCTGGTCGAGGCCAAGCTGATGAAGCATTGTCGCGTGGATGTCGCGGAAGTGGTGAGGTGACTCGACAGCGCGAAGGCCGATGTCGTCCGTCGCGCCGACGACCGTTCCGCCTTTGATGCCTCCTCCGGCCATGAACATCGAGAACCCAAGGTTGTGATGGTCGCGTCCGTTGCCCTGAGCTTCCGGAGAACGTCCGAATTCGCCGCCCCACAGGACCAGCGTTTCGTCGAGCAGTCCTCGACGTTTCAAATCTTTGAGCAGGCCGGCAACGGGGCGGTCTGTTTCAGATGCCTTCCGCAGGTGGTTTTCTTCAATGTCGGCGTGAGCGTCCCACTGCATGTTGCCGGGGCCGCCGCCCGAGACGACGCAAGTAAAGCGAACGCCATTTTCGACAAGTCGCCGAGCCATCAGGCACCGCCGTCCGTAATCATCGGTGGGCTGCTGGCCGACTCCGTAGAGGTCCAGGGTTTCTTTGGTCTCCTGCCGAAGGTCAAAGATTTCGGGCGCACGAGTCTGCATTCTGGCGGCTAGTTCGTACGACTTGAGCCGAGCTTCCAGTTCATCATCACCGGTTTGAAGTGTGGCTTCGTTTAAGTTTCGGACGAGTTGCAGAGTTTTCTGTCGTTGCTTGATGTCGATGTGTGGAGGCAGATCGAGGTTGAGGACTGGCTTCTTCCCCGGCCGAAACATCGTCGGTTGATAGGCCGCTGGCAGAAAACCGTTCATGTACATCGGCTGGCCGGCTTCCAACGCTCCGAGTGGGTCGGGCATGACGACGTAAGCGGGCAATGAATTTGTTTCCGCTCCCAGCCCGTAAAGTCCCCAGGAACCCATACTCGGAAAACCAGGCACGGTGCGGCCGGAAAACAGCTCGTACTGTGCCGCGGAATGAACAACCTGATCCCCAAAGCACGATCGCACGACAGCGATGTCGTCGACGCACGTGCTGATTTGCGGGAACAGATCAGAAACTTCGATGCCGCTTTCGCCGAACTTTCGGAACGAGCGTTTCGTGCCGAGCAGTTTTGCGTCATTCTTGATGAACTGGTACTTCGCTTCGCCGAACTCCTTCGGTCGCGGTTGGCCGTGGAGCTTGTTGAGCAGCGGTTTATGATCGAATGTTTCTAACTGACTTGGTCCTCCAGCCATGAAGAGGAAGATAACGTTGCGAGCTGCCGGCTGGATGGGCGGCTGCCGAGCTGACAATGGACTGGCTGCGTGTGATCGAGCGGCTTCGTCGTGGAGCATCGACGCCAGCGCGATGCCACCGAATCCACAAAATGAGTTCCGCAGGAATTGACGACGGCTGAGGCCGTAGGCTTGCTCAGGATTTTTGTTACCGGACATAGACGAATCCGTGAAGGTTGAAGATGGCCAGTGCGAATTCCGTCAGCGGTTGATCCTGCAGAAACTCCAGCGACAGCCTGCGTTCTTTGTCGGAGGGCGCTCGGCCAACGGCGAGTTGGTAGGCGCGCTCGACGATTTGTTCTGGTCGACCGTTGCATTCTGCGGTCAGTCTCTTAGCAAACGCCGCCGCCACTTCGTTGGAGAAGCGTCCGTTGAGTAGTTCAAGAGCCTGCGGCGCGTGCGTGCTGGATTCTCGAGCCGAACAACTTGTCTGCAGTGCCGGAGCATCGAACGCTTCCATGAACGGCAGGCGGAGGTTCCGTTTGGCAATCAGATAAATCGACCGGCGATCGTGTGCGGAGGTATCTTTGGCCACAACCCATTGAGTCGGCTTGTAAAGAAGATTGATGAGTTCTCGATCAACCGGCACCATCACGCTGCGACCGCGGAGCCGAGGATTGATTCTCCCGGAGACTGTCAGCATGGCGTCCCGAATTTCTTCAGCCGACAGACGTCGACGGTTCCCACGCCAGCAGAAACGATTCTCCGGGTCAGTCTTCGAAAGTTCGGCCGCGAACGGGTGCTGGCTACTTTGTCGATAAGTACTGCTGAGTACGATCTGACGATGGATCGATTTCCACTGCCAGTTGTTGTCGATCAATGTCTGAGCCAGCCAGTCGAGCAGTTCAGGGTGACTTGGTGGTTCGCCGTGAGTCCCGAAATCGTTCGCCGTTTTGACGAGGCCTGATCCAAAGTGGTGCTGCCACAATCGATTCGCGATGACTCGGGCAGTTAGCGGATGTCGGTCATCAGTGATCCATCTGGCAAGTTGTGTGCGAGGCTGCTGGATGTCCGCTTCCAGTTCAGGTTCCGAAGCTGGCACGAGAATGCTCAGAGGTCGAGGGCCGACGGCGACACCTTTGTGCTCCCAGACACCTCGCCGCAGAACGTGCATTGCCGTGCGGTTTTCATGATCGTTGCGGATGCTGGGGATCGTCGCCGGACGCGTTGGGAGCGTGTAGGCAACTTCGAAGAGCTGGTTCTCCAGTTCGGCTTTCTTTGCTCCAGTCGCTGTGTTGACCTCTGTCTTCAGCTTTTTGATCTGAGCGTTGATCTCTTCCGATTGCTTTTCCCACGACTTCAATTCTTCAGCGGGGGCGAGCAGGATGTTGTTTTCTTCGGTGGCCGCGAAGTACGCCTGCAGCCGGTAGTAGTCTTTCTGCGTGATCGGTTCGAGCTTGTGGTTGTGGCAGCGGGCGCAGCCGACGGTTAGTCCCAGGAATGCTTCGCCGATGATGTTTGTTCGCTCGGTCAGCACTTCGTTTCGGCTCAGCGCGATATCCGGGTTCCCGGCGTTTCGTCGGACGGCTCCGAGTCGATGAAGAATGACCGCCGCCGAATGCTGAGTGTCGTCCGGGGCGATTTCGTCGCCAGCGATCTGCTCGGTAACAAACTGATTGAACGGTTTGTCATTGTTCAGCGAGTCGATGACGTAGTCTCGAAATCGCCAGGCGTCGGGTAAGTGCCGGTCATATTCGAAGCCCTCGGTCTCCGCGAACCGGACAACATCCAGCCAGTGCTGAGCCCATCGCTCGCCGTAATGCGGACTGGCGAGAAGGCGATTGACGAGCCGCTCGTACGCATCCGGAGACTTATGGTTAACAAAGGTCGCGATGTCCTCTGGCGGAGGCGGTAAGCCGAGCAGGTCGAAGTGGACTCGGCGAACAAGCTCCTCGCGCGAAGCGGACGGAGCCGGTTGCCAGCTTTGTTCTTCGAGCCTGGCAAGAATGAATGAGTCAACCGGCGTCTGCAGCCAGTCGATATTCTCAACGCGAGGCGGCGCTGTTTTTCGAACCGGCTGAAAAGCCCAGTGCTTTCGTGCCTCGTCGCTGAACGTCTTTTCGCCGTGTCCGGCTGAATCGATTTCTAGTGGCGGTTCCTCTTTACCAACGATCGCGGCGCCCGTTGCAATCCACTGACGCAGCAAAGCGACTTCCCTGGAAGTTAGCCGCGGTTCATCTTCCGGCGGCATCAGCCCTTCATCGATCATCTCAATTAAAAGACTCAGTTTCGGCTTACCGGCAACAATCGCCGCGCCGCTGTCTCCACCACTGAGAAGTGTGAACCGCCGCCTGACATCCAGCCCCGCTTCGCGCTTCTCACCGCCGTGACACCTTAGGCAATGTTTCGCCAGAATCGGAGCGACATCCTTCTCGAACGTCAGTTGGGCATTGCCGGTTCGCCCGTCCTCGGCAACTGCAAGGCTGTCGACATCCGCCATTGCTGTCCCAAGAAATGCGACCGCAAAGCAAAATCGCATCAATATTAGTCGTGAGTTCAGCATGTCGTCTGTCACGCCCACCAATGTTATGAAGTCAAGATAAGCACTTCCCACATCGTCACAAACAGACTCTCAGAACGCGAGCGAACGACGAGACAGAAGCCTTGTTTTGGACACTCGCGTTGTCGTTGAATCGAGTGGTCAACCCTCTAGGCCTGCCGCGAGTTGACGGGCATGCACCGGTCCGGGCATGATTCATGCTGATGTTGTCTGGTGCGTTGCTCAAGCTCCGTAAGCGACATGTTGTCATTCAGAATCCTGTTGGGCGGCCACATGATTGCACGAGAGAATCAGGTTGTCATCTTTCATCTGGGCGAGCCATTCGTCTTTGAAATCGACAAGTGTAGCTTGAAGATTTCGGACGACGGTCTCGACTTAGACGTGTGGACAAGGCCGAATCTTGATTGTCTGTTGGGCCATCTTTCTGCTCCGTCACTCCACATCGAGTCGGCGACGGTCACGGCGAACTCCTTAGAGGACTTGAAAGTCGAACGGTTGGATGTTGCGTCGGGCTGGGACACCGATGCGGAACGCAAAGAGGACAACATATTCCGAATCGACATAGGCCAACATGAGGCTCTGAATAATAATCGAGTTTACATAGCCCAGCGTCCGGATAGCCGAATCGAGATTAGGTGGCACTCAGAAGCTCAGAACTTTCTTGACTTTCGAGATCCCGATTGCAGCTTGGAAGTCTTTTGCTTCATGGATGCCCGTTAGGTGATCGGCGATGTCGCCGAACATGGCCTTCTTTGTTCTCACTTCTTTTCTGATTGCATGGTCACGCACTCGTCTGCAAAATGTTGACGATTGGTTCGCCTTTGAGGATGCATCGAATGCCTGACAAGGATCGGCTCGCGATACTTTTGTTCCAGCCAGTTTCTTGGCGCGCGGCTGGTTGGTCGTTGCGTGCTCGTTCTTCGCTCTTGCCATCCATGAATTCAATGCCGGCTATGAACTGCGAGCACGAATTCTTGCTTCCGGCCGTTCGCTGGAGTCAGTCCCGCCGACGTTACTCAGTCAGCGGCCTGCGGCCGGAGTGGCGATGTCTTGCATCGGTCTGCTTCTTGTGTTGATTGCTTGCAGAAAGCCAGCTTCAACACCGGAAGGCGATGCGAAGGGGTAGGGCGGTGGACTTTTCGTTACACCGATTTACTGAAGCTCGGTTGTTTCCGTCGTGAAGGATGCCTGTTGGACCTGGGAGCGGGCCTGGAACAGAGTTTCTTTCAGCGAGGAATTGTCCGGGTACTGCTTGAGGCACCACTCGAGGAGCGGCACGGCTTCGTCGAACTTTTTCTGAGCAACCAACAGGTTGACGAGCTTCTTTCGCAGGGCGTATTCGTGAGGGTTGGATGCGACTGCGTTGCGTGCGGCCTGAAGAGCGTTGCCATCGTCCTTCAGAAAAGCGAAGGCGTCCTGAGCCTGGCTCCAGGTGGGGGCGGCCGCGACTCCTGTTTCTGAGCTTGCCTGCTCGACCAGATTCTTTGCGAGTTTCATTCCGACGATCTGACTTTGTTCTCGATTGCCCAGTCCGGCATAGTGATTTCGCAGGGTCTTCATTGCGGAGTCGTCAAATGGAAACTGCTCAAAGAAGAAGTCAGCGTCCTGTCGGCCCAACGCCTGAATGACCAGCCGCTGGTACTGGCCCTCGAGTGTGAACACTTTCTTGAAGTGTGCGAGTCCCGCTTCGTTGTCGCCGGCCAGCAGCGCTTCGCGGCCGGCGGTAACGAGAACTGGCGGAGCTTCCGGTCGAGTCTTGAGTGCCTGGTCGATAAGAGCCAGTTCGTTCTCACGACTGGATTCTCGCAGGAAGTTCAGTTCGGCCATGAAGATGTAGGCTTCACCCTGCATCGGGCAAAGAGCGACTGCCTGGCGCGCATGAGTTAACGAACGGTCCAGGTAGTCTCGACGATCGGAAAGGATTTTTCCGAGCCACGAATCGAGAGCTTCACGCGTTTCGAATGGGGATGTATTTGCTGCGTCTCGGATTTGTGCCAGCGGCATTGGGATGCCACTCTTACTTTGCTCGGCGTCAAATTTGAGTCTCAGCAAGCTTGCCAGATTCAGATGAGCTCTTGGATTTGCATTGTCGATGGCGAGTAATTTCTCAAGCTGTTCAGTTCGCTGGTCAAGGGTTTCAGCGGTGTCTCCAAACTCAAGATCGGCTTCTGCCAGAGACAGGCGATGAAAGTTGTCCCAATGATTGTTAGCAAGAGCTGCGCTCGAGTGAGTTTCCACCATGAGATACGCAACGCCACATAACGCAATTGCGGCTCCGCACCAGACGAATCGTGGAAGAACCAGGCCACGATCTGTGGGAGTGTTGTTGTCTGGTCGGCTCAGTCGCCACGAGATGGCAAGCAGGAAAATCGTCATCGATACGCACGCCGGGATGTACCACACGAAGTCGACGACTGAGTGAGCAATGCTGGCCGCGATTCCGGCGGCGACTGCGGCCAGACATGCCGCATGACGCTCGGATTCAGAATTTCGGAAAGCTTTGAAACACCAGATGCCACAAATCAGAATGCCGAGTGCAAGCAGGCTTGTTCCGGCGATTCCTGTCTCGAGCAGAACCTGCAAGTAGCCATTCTCTGCGTGACTGTATTCGACTCGGTGGTCACCGGTGATGTACCGAGGATAAACGTAGCGATGGGTGCCCACTCCGCTGCCGGCACCGATGAACTCAGGGATCCCCCGCAGGACCGCTTTCCAGATTTGCCGTCGGCCGCTGGACGCTTCCTGCAGCGAGCTGGCATCTGCGAGCGATTCGAAACGAGCCTCCAACGACTGCGTTCCGTATAGGACCGCTCCCGTTCCGGTGAGTACGGTTACCGCAAGAATCGCCCCGATCGCTTTGCGTCCGATCAGTGATTTTGCACCGAGGATTACGGCGCATACCAACGATGCTCCAGCGAAAACGGCAATGCCAGCACGGGACAACGAGAGGAGTACGGCGACTCCACAGAGGCCCAGTGAGATAAACAGCAACGGAGTTCGAAGCTGTCCGGCGGCGGCTCCAGATGATGATTGGCTCCATTGATTTTGATTTGATCGATGCCCCGGCGCCGAAGTTGCCTGGCAACTTTTCCAGACCCACCAGATCAGAGGCCCAATCCCAAGAGCCAGAAAGTGTGCGAAGTGATTTCGGTTCTGGAATGTCCCCATCACCGTGCTGGAACTTTCGCGGAATGGGTGATCGTAGACCCACAGAAATCGACCGTTGCCAAAGAAGTATTGAGCCAGACCGACGCCAGCCATGCTGAGTGTTGCGATGGCGACAAGTTTCAACATCCGTTCGGCGTCATCGATTGATCGCAATCGTTGAACGAGAACTGTGAAGAGCATTCCGTACGCAATGAACAATGTCAGTCCGGACATGGTTTCGTGTGGGGCGACGGAAATCGTACTCCATGAACTTTCAGCGGCAGCACTGGATCCTGATGACCATAGTGGGAGGGCATCGGTCATTCCCGGAGACACGATGGCGAGCAGCGACGCGGGTATGCTGATTAGTTGGCATCCGACGAGAATGACACCTGCGAGCAGCAGGCCTTCGACGCCACTGAAGGTGTACCTGGCTCGGTCAGTCAAGCATTGGCCGACTAACCAGAGTGACGTCAGGAACGCGACCAACGAGACGAAAACAAGTTCGCCTAGTGGGTGGCGGCCGCCCATGCAAAGGGGGGCAATGACAAGAATGGCGAGCAATCCGGCATCAACCAACTTCAGGACTAGACCTTGGTAAGGGCTTTCCTGGCCGGGGGCGCTTGATGAGTGGGTCATGGGCATTCCTTTGCTCCATCATCCGGGGCTTATGCGACGTGAGCGGGCAAATATATGGCAGAACGAATGCTGCCGGAATTCTGAAAGAACAACCGCCGGTCATAGACTCAGGCGAGGCAGGGGGTGAGCGTTTTCAAGCGGCTCGGCGAGAGGCTCCGTCGGCGTTGGTTGTTGAATGTGATTTCTGAGATGGCGATCCTGCGTTTTCAGTCGGCTCGCCGTCATGGTCGTCGTGTCCATAGCCATATCCGTATCCATAGCCGTATCCGTACCCATAACCGTAGCCATCACGCGAGCCGCCGATCCGATTGGCAATGACTCCGGCGATATCGACTCCGGAAGTCCGCAGGACTTCGGTGGCACGCAGAACCAGCTTTCGACGGTTCTTTGTTGGTTGCACGACGAGAGCCAGGCCGTCGACAAGTCGTCCAACGATCGAAGCGTCGCTGGCGGCCAGAATCGGTGGGCAGTCAATCAGAATCTGGTCATAGTGGTCGTCGGCCCAGGCGATCAGTTCTGACATTCGAGGCGAGCTGAGCAACTCAGATGGGTTCGAAGGCTTTGGTCCGCATGGAATGATATCCAGACCGTCCAGGCCGGTTTCACGGATTGACTCCGGAGCCGATTCGGCGATTGGATCTGCGGATTTTAGAATTCGTGAAAGTCCCTTGAGGCCACGCATATTGAACATGCGAGTCAAGCCAGGACTTCGCAGGTCGGCGTCGATTATCAGCGTGCGTTTGCCCGATACTGCATAGGTGACGGCAAGGTTGCCCATAACTGTCGTTTTGCCATCGTGAGGTTCCGAGCTGGTGATAGCCAGTCGCTGCCGCTCTTCGCCAGCAAAAACGATGGCCGTTCGCAATGATCGAAATGCTTCGCTTTCGACTGCGTTTGGAGTCGAGTTTACAAGCAAAGCATCGATGCCGACGCCGGATTGCTCTGGCAGGTTGCTGATGACTCCGAGAAGTTCCAGGCCAAGCTGCTGTTTAAGTTCTTCTGGTGATCGGAATCGGTCGTCCAGTGTGTCAATGATGTAGACAATGACGATTCCGGCTAGGAGCCCGGCAAATACAAACATTGGAAAGATCTTGGCTGTGGATGCCTGTGGTACTTTCTTTCCGAGTACAGGAGGGCGATCCATCACAAACATCTTCATGCTGGCGCCGTCGCGGTTTACGTTAATGCCGGTCAGTCGACTCAGAACCATAGTGTGCATCTCGCGAAGCAAATCGACTTCACGTCGCGCAATTTCGATTTCTGCGAGTTTGCCGTTTAGTTGGATGGCTTCTTTTTCAGCTTTGTCGTAAATCTGTCGGATCGCGTTTTCACGTTGCAGCTCGACTGCGACTGCGTCTCTGATGAGTGTGTGAATTTGTGAGGCGATGGCAGGGTCTTTCAGGCTGCTCCACTGTTTCGACTTCTGCGCTTGTGCGTACGCCAGATAAAGTTGGTTCTGGTGAAGAGACTGAGTCAGTTTGACGATACGAGGATGGTTAGGGCCGTAAAAGCTCCTGCTCTCGGCAAGTTGTCTTTGGGCATCGACGATTTCCTGGCGGATCTTTGTGGTGACTTCTTCGTCGGTCGATTGTCCGATTGATTTAAGTCGCTCATCGCCGAGTAAGTCTGCGAGAGGTTTCAGGTGAGGTGTCAGGTCGCTTCCGGTTCTGATTGTTTCTTCGATTGCTGCCAGAGCTGCCTGCATGGAGACGCGACGTGATTGTGCCTGGAGATAAGACTTGTTGAGCTCCATCGTCCGCTCAACGAGTGGGTGCTTGTCGGTTTCGTCACGGCCTACACTCAGTCCGCCAATAGCCTGTTGAGCGCTAAAGAGCGCGCGTTCCTTGGTGAATAGTTTCTCTTCAAGAACCAGCCGCTCTTTATCAAGGGAGTCAACCATTGCGATCGACATATTGACCTGCGTCCGGTCTAAAAACTCCTGTGATGCATCGATCATCGCGTTGATAACTGCAGCTGGGGCTTCCGGGGCCAGCGAGACGCAGCGCAGGTGAATTGATGAGTTTCTTCCAGCGTTGACAGTCAGGATTTTGCGCAACTGTGCGGGCCACTGTTCCTTCGGAATCTTTGAATTCAGTTCTGGTGGGGCCTTCTCCAGTTTCGAAATGGCTGCTTCAATGACTGTTCCACTCAGCAGGATTTCTCGAACAGCGTCTACTGGAGCGCGGCCACCGACGATCGAATTCCCACTTTGATTTGGATTGATCTGGTGTAAAAGTACGGAGCCGCTGGATTCGTAAGTCGTTGGCTCAGGCTTAATCGATGAGACCTTCAGCCCGCCCAATATCGCGCTGATCAGAACGGCAGCGATAACGATATGCTTTCGTCGCCAGATCGCGTGAAGGAATCGCAGCGCTTGCCGAAACGTGTGCTCCATTTCGGAGTTTCGCATCGTCGATTCGTCTGTGGGTGTGCTCATGTAGCGTCGTCTGATAAATGATTGTTAAAACGTGCCAGCAGTGAGAGCGTTGCGTCCGACTCCGATCAGAGCACTGATGGTGCTGATCGTAAAGGTAAGCGGAGTTTCTTCGACGCTTACGACGTCTCCTGGTGACAGCGGAATGTTCACGTCTCGATTCCGCTGAGCCTCGCCAAGGTAAGCGCGGATTGTGACTGCTTCCCCGGTCTGTGGGTGCGGTCGCACAATTTTCAGTTTATTGGCGATCCAGGGGGAGAATCTTGGGCCACCGGCCTGTGCTAATGCGTCGAGGAGGCGGTACTCGCGGTCGTACGGCATTTCGATATTCCGATTTCCGGTCAGACCCATCACGGTGACGTACCGAGCGGGTTGCTCTCTGACAGTGATAACCGTTCCGTCTGGCAGGCTGTTTTTTGAGGCAGTTTGTGTGGTTGCGGGAGAAAGTAAGTTGACCTGTAGAATTTTCGGGGACGTGGCTTTCGTTGAGGGCTCAAATCCGGTCTGAAGGATTTCACCGTTCCCCGCAGAAGCGACTGTACGGCTACCGGGTTGGTGGACGGTGATCTGAGAGCTTGCCTTTTCGGATAAGCCTCCAGCGGCAAGCACGGCTGTGGCAAGAGTGCTGGCGCTTGCGCGGATATCGTATTTGCCCGGATTTTCAACAGCACCTCCAACGATCACTTGATGCATGTGCTTCTGAGCGAACATGACAGAGACGGAAGGCCGCATGAAAATTTGTCGCTGAACGCTGGCATTGCGGACCGCATTAGCTGCTTGAGATTCCGTTAAGCCTGCGACCTGAACCTGGCCAACGTAGGGAATATCGATCGTGCCTTCTTGAGTGACACTGAGTTCGGATTCTTTGGATTCGTCTTCGTCGTTGCCCGATGTGACCAGGACTTTCAGGGTGTCTTGCGGCTGAATCAGGTCAGCACCTGCGCCAGTATTACCTAATTGGCTGAGGTCGAATTGCTGCCCGCTAAATGCTGGCCGTGCTGCAAGTTCGGAAGGGAGGTCGGTCGCGCGATACGACATCCCGCTTTGGCATCCCGAAATAAGGAATGTCAGGAGTGCGGAAAGCACCGATCGCCTGAATGTCCATGTAATCTGGAGTCTTGTCATTGTGATGCTTGGGAGATGTGTATGTGGGCAACTTGATATCGTGCGTGCAGTCAACGGTTTAAAGCAAAACACAGGCGTTGGCGTCTGTATTTAGGCAGCGAATTGGTTGACGACGGATCGGGAAGTTGCGACGCGGATTGACTGGTGAGGTGGAGCTGATGAATGCCGATTTTCGTTTGAAGATTGACAAATATGAATGATTCGCGTTGATCGGACGAAAGATGGGATGTCACTGAAAACAGCAGCATTGGTGAGGTCAGCAGACGATATTTCAATGTCTGGAACCAAGGTTAGTCCAAGTCTGCTGACTACATTTGATGCGTACTGGATAATCGCTTCACAAAATTAAAGCTATATGAGTTTTGGCGATTGTCGATGGCTGTTCGCGGCAGCTCGGTGGTGTCATTTCAAAGTTACCGATCTTGACTCGTTTTGCTGATTTCGAGTCAAATCGGTCAACCTAATTTGTTGTTGGTCCGTCGTTTGTGGTGACCGGCAAAGGAGCGGATGGCCGAGCTGCACGATGCACAGGCTCATACCGTAAGAATCGGACGGGCCATGAATGGAGTCACAGCAAAGTGCGTCAGCGCGTCGTCCTGGTCTCAAATACCGGCTGGAACATTCTGAATTTCAGAATGAATCTTGCCACATCGCTGATCGATCGTGGGTACGACGTTCACGCTGTTGGGACATCCGATGGTTGTGACGATGAAATTCGTCGCGCGGGCGTTACGTGGCATGACTGGGGCCTGACTCGTCGCAGTATCAATCCGTTGTCCGAACTTGACGCGATGAGGTCTCTTGATTCCGTATATCGTCGGATCAAGCCGGACCTGGTGCATCACTTTACGGTGAAGCCTGTCTTGTATGGGACGACGGTTGCTCGGATGCGGAAGATTCCAGCCGTCGTGAATTCTGTTACCGGGTTGCCGTACTTTGTGCTGTCTCAGTCAAAGTCCGGAGTGCGTGGTGTTGCTCGGGATGCCGCGCTGAAGTGGTACTCCTGGGCTTTATCAGGCGACGATGTTTGCCCGATGTTTCAGAACGAGGACGATCTCTCAGTTATCGCCGCCGCAAATCAGAGGGTCCGTGATCAGGCCGTTTCGACTTGTGGGTCCGGTGTTGATCTCAGCAAGTTTCAGGCGGCTTCGGAATCGATGGTCGCGCCCGACGAGTTGGTGGTCACCTTTGTTGGACGATTGATCAGAGAAAAAGGGATCTACGAGTTTGTTGAGGCGGCTCGGGCCGTGCTCGCTCAGACTAATCGTCGGATTCGGTTTGTTGTTTGTGGTGAGGTGGATTCGGGCAATCGTTCGGCAGTGCCGCAGGCCACAATGGATGCCTGGCGATCTGTTTCTGGCCTCGAATTTACGGGGCACGTCCGGGACGTCCGGACTGTGCTTGAGCAATCGCATCTTGTTGTTCTGCCCTCTTATCGCGAAGGGACTCCTCGGGCTCTGCTTGAAGCTGGAGCGTGCGGCCTCCCGCTTATTGCGACTGATGTGCCGGGGTGTCGCGAAGTCGTTGCTGACCGAGAGAACGGTTTGCTTGTTCCAGCGAAGGATTCCGGGGCACTCGCGGATGCAATGATCGAACTGACGAGTGATTGGCTGCTGATGCGGAAGTTTGGTCGAGCTGGTCGATCACGAGTGCAGGCGTTGTTTGACGAGCGGCTTGTCATCAACGCGACTCTTGGGGTTTACGAAAGACTGTTAGGGGTAGAGCAGCCGGCTGTTGCGGCTTGAGATTTCTACAATTGATGTTGAGTTCATTCAGAGTGGCCGTTTTCGTATGAGAGTTCTTTTTCTGGTTCAATACCCGCGTCAGGCTCCGAGCCCGCGATATCGAGTTTATCAGCTCGTCCCGTGGCTTGAGGAAGCAGGATTCGAATGTGATGTCGAGCCGCTGATTGGTGAGGGAGATTACGCCGCAGCGCGTTCGGCAGGAAAGTATTTCGATAAAAGCCGGATGCTTGCCGGTGGGTTTGTTCGTCGAGTTTCAGCTCTGCTGAGAGCTCGGAAGTACGATCTTGTGTACGTTCTCAAAGGAGCGTTTCCCTACGGGCCACCGATCATCGAACAGTTACTGCGAACGAGTAAGGTTCCCGTGATTTTCGACTTCGACGATGCCATTCACATTCACAAAAAGAGTGTCAGTCATCGATTTCTTGACTATCTGAAATCAACTCGCCGAGTCGGTCAGGTGGCTGCTCTTGCTAGCAGAGTTGTTGTGCCAAATGAATATCTCGCGGACTTTGCTAGAGAGTTCAACTCTGCAGTTACCATCGTGCCTGAAGCTGAGAATACAGATCGGCTGGTTCCTCGCCAGGCTCATAAGAATGGATCGAAAATTGTCATCGGCTGGGTTGGTAGTTCGTCGACCGCGAAATATCTGACGTTGATCGAGGGGGCGTTGCGAACTGTCTGCGATCGATTTCCAAATGTCGTTCTGCGAGTGATTGGCGGAAAATTTGAATCGGAAGGTGTTCGGACAGAACTTGTCGACTGGGAGTTCGAACGCGAAGTGCAGCAGTTTCACGACCTCGACATCGGTACCATGCCGCTGCCGCTCGAAGAGTGGAGCAAAGGCAAGAGTGGCTGCAAGCTTCGGCAGTACATGGCTGCGGGCGTGCCGGGAGTTGGCACCGCAATCGGCTACAACCTTGAGCTTGTCGAGCATGGTCGCACGGGTTTTCTCGCGACAACTCAGGATGAATGGGTTGAGTGCTTGTCAAAGCTGATCGAGAGCGCAGAGCTCCGAAACACGATCGCCGATGCCGCACGTCGCGATGTGGAGCAGAGATTCGCCATCAACGTCATCGGGCCACAACTTGAGGCTGTGATTCGAGAGACTGTCGACGATTTCAGGGCTGCAACGCCAAATACAGTTGGCGGTGCGGGGAGTGCCGCAGCATGACGGCTCCTTCCGTGTTGTATATTGCGTCGGCGAGTGTTTCCGATCCTCTGATCGTGTCTCAGGTTGTCCGTTACCTTGAGCAAATGCAGAACTCGTTGTGCTCGTGCCAATTGATTACGTTCGAACGCGACGATGCGGTCGACTTTGTAAAGACATCGGAAGAGTTGCTCGCGGCTGGAATTCACTGGCACCCCATCAAGGCCTGGAAACGCGTGAGAAGCGTCGGTTTCTGGTTTGACCGGAGTAGAGCTCTGGCATGTGCTCGACGCATAGTTGCTCGCGAAGCTGTTGATATCGTTCACTGTCGGAGTTTTCTTGCTGGGACGCTCGGCAGGAAGCTTCGGAGCGACAACGTTCGATTTCTCTACGACATGCGAGGGCTGTGGTCGCTTGAAAAACGCGACAAAGGCACGATCCGAAATTCGTGGATGTTTAACGTGGCACATGGTCTGGAGCAGAAACTGTTTCGCGACGCCGACCACATTGTTTCATTGACACATGCCGGCAAGCGGTATCTTGTCGAAGCTGGAGTGAGAGTACCGATCGATGTTATCCCGACGTGCGTAGATCTCGAACGATTCAAGCGACAGCGTATGAGTGAGGACGCTTCGGGCACTGTTGGATCAGGTACGAAGTCTCTCAACGTAGTGTCAGCTGGTACTTTGGGCGTCGGTTACCTGGCAGGGGAAATGTTTCGGTTCGCTGCGATGTTGAAATCGACGTGGCCTGACACGTCGTTTCGAATTCTGACCGGCAGTAATCGAGAACAGGTGGTATCCGCTGCTGAGAATGCTGGTTTGTCGCCCACTTGTTTGAGTATATCCAGAGTTCAACCAGAAGCTGTTTCGAGTGAGTTATCTGTTGCTGATGTCGGACTGTGTTTCGTAAAGCCGACAGAAGCAAAAGTGGCATCCTGTCCGACGAAACTTGGTGAGTATCTTGCATGTGGCTTGCCGGTTGTCGCGACGGATGGCGTCGGAGACGTGTCAGACATTCTGCAAAGCAATCGCGTTGGCGTGGTTGTTCGGCACGACGACGAGAGTTCATGGCAGGCGGCTGTTGAGGAGCTTGAAGAGTTGCTTCGGGATCCTGGATTAAGGACTCGTTGTCGTCGTGTGGCTGAGCAAAGCTTTGGGCTGTCCGGCGGTGCGGACAACTATCTTCGCATTTACGACGAGATGACTGGCAACTTGCCGGCAGAAACGAGGGCCGCAGCATGAGTGGCGAAATCGCCTTTGTTCATAGTGCGTTGCGACGTGGCGGTGCTGAGCGGTTGCGGTACACAGTTCTGAAAGAACTTGCCGAGCAGAACGTACCATGCCGCGTATGTCTCTTCAGGGGAGACGGCGATCTTGTGCCCGCGGTACGAGAACTAGGCATCCCGGTTGACGTGTTGAATGTTTCAGGAAAATTGCACAGCGTTAAGACGACGCTACGGCTTGCGTCCTGGTTAAAGAAGACAAGGCCGTCGATCGTTCATGGTGGTCAGTTTTTGACGAATCTTCATACGACGATGGCGTCGAAAATCGCTGGCGTCGGACCGGTTATCATCGAAGAGCATGGCCACAATCGTTGGAAACGCTGGCATCATCGTCTCCTTGATCGGCTCGTGTGTAGTCGAGCTGATGGTGTTGTGTGTTGTTCGGGCAGTGTGAAGCGTGTTGCACAGTCGTCGATTCGAGTTCCCGATGATCGTTTCCATGTGATTCATAATTGTATCGATCTTGCGGAAATTGGCGGACGAGCAGACACTCGCTCGAGCGTTCGTGAGAGCCTTGGGGTCTCTGATGATGAGATCTTATTCGGAACGGTCGGAACTCTTCGGCCGGAGAAAGGGCATGGTGTCTTGGTTCGGGCCTGGCGACAGTTTTCTGAGCAGCATGGCGATACTCGTGCAAAGCTCGTCGTGGTTGGCGATGGACCCATTCGGCAAAAGCTGCATGAAGAGGCAAAAGATCTTTCTGGCATCATTTGGGCCGGCAGCCGATCTGATGTTGGAGAGGTTCTGGCAGCGATGGACGTCTTCGTCTTTCCGTCGATCGACGAAGGCTTGGGAATCGCATTGATCGAAGCGATGGCGACTGGTCTTCCTTCGGTTGTGAGCGATGAAGGTGGTATTCCAGAAATCGTGACGGACGGCGAGACTGGAGTGATCGTGAAGGCAGGTGATTCAAAGGCTCTTTGCGAAGGGCTTTTCAAAGTTTCCAAGGAGATCGATCTAAGACGGCAGCTTGGGGATGCGGCCCAGGTGGTCGCTCTTAGTGGGCACAGCCCGGCGGTCTACTGCCAGCGTCTATTGGACATTCACCGTCAACTCTCAACGTAAAATGAGCCAGGATCTCGCTGACAACATGAAATGCGAAGAGCTGCTCGATGAAAATTTGGGGCCGGAGAATTCAGGTGCAGAGCAACGGAATGCTTTACTTAGAAAAATCACCGCGGGTTTCAGGAGTTGAGTTCGCCAGAATTCTACGAATCTTCTGGATTGGCTTGAGCTTGCGCGTCGGATTGGTTTTGTTCCTACAGGGGACCGGTCTGGAGCGAACTCTTAAGCTCACTAAAGATGCGTTTCTTTATGACAGTCTCGGTAAGCAGATCGCAGAGCATTATCGAACAAACGGCGGTACAAGCTGGCCTGACCGAGTGTCTGGCGTGTTGGATCATTTGTATGAGCATTTTGTCGGGCTGACTTACTACTTCACCGACGATTCAATGCTTTTTGTCAGGCTTTGTAATTCGCTCGCTGGGTGTCTGGTGATTCTCGCGACGTGGCGAATGGCAAGATACGTCACAGATGCTGATACGGCGTATCGATGTGGGCTCTGGGCATGCTTTTTTCCGACTCAGTTTTACTACTCATGTCTGCCAGTGCGAGATGCTCACAGCACGCTGGCGATGACGCTTGTCTTTCTCGGAATGACGGCCCTGACTGCGGGGGGAAAACGCAGTCATGTGATGGCGTTGCCAATTGGGATTCTTTTGACTGCCGGCTATCGGACCTACGTTGCGACCGTTCTGGTATTTCTTGTGCCGGCGGGTTTGTTTGCGGCAATGCTTCTGGCGCGTTCGCAAAATAAGACGAAATTTCTTGGCCGGGCCGCTTTGCTTGGAGTCCTGGCGTTGGGAGTTGCTGGTCCGGCAGGAATCGAAAAACTGTCTTCAACGGGCAAGGCTGCTCAAGTTATGGATATGGACTATTGGAACTCGACCCGGCAAAAGATGAATCGCGGAAGTGGAGCGTTGTACGGTGGCGACGAAGTTCCGGAACTGGGCAAATCAATTGTCAGTACTGTGCAGGGGGTGGCGATTGGGTTGTACTTCTTTTTTGTGAGCATCAATCCAGCTGAAATGGACAGCGTCCGACAGTGGATGGCCGTGCCGGAAGTACTGATCGTTCTTTACATGATCCCGAAGTTGTATCGCGGGTTTCGGCGAATCATGCGCTACCACCGTTTCGAGTTCATTGCAGTACTGTTTGTCGCTGTCGCAATCACTTTTGCGTATTCGAGTGTGACGACGAATGCTGGTCCATTAATGCGTTGGCGATTGCAGGTGGCGAATGTTTACATCGTGATGGCAGCAATCGGCCTGTCTCGAAATTACGCATTCGAAGCAAGAAACCGAGCACGACGAGAGTCGTTAGAATCGGGACGTGAACAAGCAGGGGGTGTGCCTGCAGCACCGCCCGGGTGGCAATTGCAGCCAGGCCGCTGACTGTTCCTTTTCTTGTCTTTGGTTTCGGAAACGTATCCCTTCCCTACGTCTGTCGAGTTCATGACTGTTGATTCGTCACCATCCGAGAATGAACCCTTGCCGCTTGCTGTTATCTGTGGTGCATCGGCAACTGGCTTGGGGGTTGGTCGTGATCTTGGGCGTCGTGGAGTTTCGGTTGTTTTCGCGGACTACGAGTGTTTTCGGCCTGGATTTGTCAGCCGGTATGTCTGTCGAGACGAGTCTGAGATCGTTGCTGGTTCAGAAGATGAGCTGATTGAGCAACTGGTTGCACTGGGGAGTCGGCAGTCAGCTAAGCCGGTACTGTTTCAGACGACCGATCAGATGGTCCTGACCGTTGCCGATCATCGTGACAAGCTAGAGCCACATTTTTACATTGCAGACTCGTTGCGATCGGGGATCGCGGACGTGGTGACGGATAAGAAGTCTTTTTACGAGTTGTGCGTCAAGCATGGTGTCGTTTCTCCGAGGACGGCGTTCCCTGCGACGCTTGATGAAGCGCTGACTGTCAGGAGTGAATTCGATTTCCCGGTCATCATAAAGCCGATTCATGGGCATCTTTGGCGGGAACGTTTGAAAGGTCGGAAGCTTCTTACCGCTGCGACACCTGACGAATTTGAAGAGATCGTCAGGAAGTTTTCTGACGATATTCAGGATTTGATCATTCAGGAATTGATACCAGGCCCGGAGAGCAATCTCTGGATTGGTGGCCTTTATCTGCGGCAGTCTGATGGCGAGCCCGGTGCGATCTTCACCGGCCGAAAGCTTCGACAGCATCCGCCCGGATTTGGGAGTGCATCGCTGGCTGACGCGTGCCCCAACGACGATGTCGTCAAACTAAGCGTAAATTTTCTGCAGCAGATTGGTTATCGAGGTGTCTGCGGGACTGAGTTTAAATTTGACGAGCGGGACTCGCAGTACAAGATGGTCGAGGTGAATCCTCGCCAGACATTGTGGTTTGCACTGATCGACGCGGCCGGAATTCCGCTGAATTATTATGCGTATTGTGATCTGGCCGGGCTTCCTCTTCCCGATGCGGGCACCTTGCGAGACGGGACGAAATGGATCCTGTTTGAGAAGGACCTGATTACGTCGATTGGGTACATCCTCAAGGGGCAACTTGGACTGTTTCGATGGCTCGGCTCATTCCGCAATATCCGCGTTCATGCCGTCTTGTCGCTCACTGACCGCAGGCCGATGCTCAGTACACTTCGCACCTACGGCGTTCGCATCTGGCAGCGGTTCATTCGTCGGTCGTAATGTCGGCGGCGACCGGCTTGATTCGTCTGGCTGCTAACTGCACCTTCTGATTAACGTGCTCTTCATGACGGACTTTATCGACAATAATCCGACGCAGCCGTTGCCTGGCGAAGAATGCGGAGCGTTCGTGATTTCGCTCGACTTCGAACTGGCGTGGGGAACTCGCGGTCGGCCAGCAGCTTCGAAAGTCGGTCCGTACCTGGACGGGGCTCGCGACGCGATTCGCGTCATGCTCGATCTGTTTGAAGAGTTCAACGTGTCGGCGACATGGGCGACCGTTGGAGCCTTGTTGATGGCTCAGCCGGGGGCTCAGCGTCGGCATCGGATGATCACGAATTCCCGCTTCAGCGATATTCCGGCGGGTGATCACATTTCTGCGCCCAACTGGTATGCGGAAGATCTTCTTGATCAGATTCTGCGGTGCTCGGTTTCGCAGGAAATCGGCTGTCACACACTCACTCATCTCTACGTCAACACGCAGCTAGAAGGTCGCAGTGAGCTGGCGGATGAGCTTGATTTGTTTCTTGAACTGTTTGAAGAATTGCGACTGCCTCGGCCTCGTAGTTTTGTCTTTCCGAAGGCTTATCAGGCTCATTTTGATCTCCTGGCCGAACGGAACTTCTACGCGTATCGCGGTCCTGAGGATCGTTGGTACGAGTCTTTGCCGGGGACATTGCCTGCAGCCGGGATTCGCCTTGCGGATTCTGTGGCCGGGTTCACTCCGCGAGTTCGGAGGTGCGAGCATCACTCCCGTAATCTTTGGATGATTCCGGCTTCGCAGTTCTACTCGCCATTTATGGGGGTTGGCCGGTATGTCCCGCTGCAGTCACGCGTCCGCAAGGCGATCAACGGACTCAATCATGCGGCAAAGCATGGGGGCGTTTATCACCTGTGGACACACCCGTTTAACATGGGGTATCGCACGGACGAGTTGATGCTTGGGTTCAGGCAGATCGTCGATCACGCCGCGAAGCTTCGCAGTGACGGCAGATTGGAGATTCGCACGATGGCCGAACACGCTCCGTCAGCAGTTTCGCGGGCGGCGTAGTCGGTCGACGTTGAGTTCAACGCTCGCCTTCAAGTGCCATCCAGGATCGATTCTGGTAGCTGCAGCTACAACCGGCAGAGGCGTCCGGTACGAGCACCAAGCCGCCCACCGGAAGAGCGTTGATCCAGCAGCCCGGTCTGATGCCACCGTAATTTTCCGTACCGGCTTTTCGAGTGAAGTCGTGGTAGCCGAGAGTTCCGGAACGAAACATTAGCAGATTCTTTGATCCCGATACCTGACCGCATCCGTATGATTTTGGGACGGCCATCGCGATTACTTCGCCGGTTTTCAGGTCGAGTGCTGACGGGTGGGCGATGATCGATTCGTCGTTGATCAGCGGACGCGTTCGGTAGCTGACTTTCTTTTCCCACAGACGATATCCGCCACCGGCGTGGAAGGCAGCGATTCGACCTCCGACTTCGGATGGCAAACGGAATGAGGTCGGTTGATAAAACATCAGCAGCACATCGTGAGCCTGACTGAAGGCCAGGGCTGTGCCGAAGATGTCCTTTTCTGAATCCCAGACGGGTTCGCCGCTCTTGACGTCGAGCGTCACCAGCTCGCCGGTGGCCTGTCCGACAGGCGGCTTCTTGGGTTTTTCGCCTCGCCGGGCCGGAGCGTTTGCCAGCAGGTCGTCGACGGCGAGAACGCGATCGATTAAGTGGAGCCGTCCGGCGCCGATCGCGATCGCGTTGTGGCGGATCGATTCCTTCGCGTCGTAACGCCACAGAAGTTTTCCGGACTCAACATCGTACGCGAACAGCGATGTCGACTCGGAGAACTGTTTTTCCATGTGGCTGTCGGCTCGGATGTAAGCGTGTTTGACGATGTGCGATTCATTGGCCGTCGAACCAAACAGGATTCCATCTTCGCACGCGATGTAACCCCAAACCGCTGGTTTGCCATCGGGGTGAGGCGGCGTTGCGAATGTTGATTTGACTTTGCCCGTCGCGGTGTCGATGCGAAAACATTGCTTACCGTTCCGCAGAAAAATGCTGTCGCCAGCGATGCAGATGTTGCTGCCGGTGACGGCTGTGCCTGCCAGGTGGTCGGCGTTGTAAGCGTCAAGGATTCCCTTTTGTTCGAAACGCCACAGCGGCAACCCGTTGTACGCGTCGACAGCGATCAGCTCATCGATTCCTTCGGCAAACAAACGCCCTTCGTGGAATAGGGGAGAAGGACCTCGCCCATGACGTTGCGGGAGGTTGAGGTCGATGTCTCGGAACCAGACAGCGGTCAGCGGGCCTTTGACTTCGTCGGTCGAGCACAGTGTGTTGGCCGGGTTTGAATAAAGGTGAGTCCAGGATCCAGCACCGGACAGATCGCCGCGTGTTCGAACCGTCATCGATCCTGTCTGGCCGAAACACGCGACGCCTCCGTAAGGGCGTTGGAGTCGTGCGGCTTCGCTGGCGTCAAACGGCTCTTTCGCGTCGGTCAGCGAACGACTGGACACGACGAGGTTGGCAAAGAACTTCGGCAGGTGAGTGTCAGACAGGCTGCCCTGATGAATGGTTACTCGTGATCCGTAAAGGCCGGCGGCTGCGAGTTTCTTTCGTGCGGAAGCGACTTTCTTAGCGTCGGCCTCGATGCCGACGACGTGCAGATTCGATTGCTTAGCGAGTTCGCAAGCCAACGCCCCGTCGCCACATCCCAGGTCGACGCAGTAGCCGTTGGTGACTCCCGACCGGCTCAGAATCTCGGCTGCCGTTTTCTTCAGAGCGTCATCTTTTCGGTAGGCAGTGTCTGAGGCTGCGAGTTGGAATTCCGCGCCGAAGTTGCCAGCCTCAGTCGCCGCCGAGTAGCAGTGCACTGCTCCCGTGTCCGTGCTGACGAACAATCTTCCATTGGAAGAAGCCAGACCGTACGCGACGCCATCGGATTCGGTCGACCAGCAAAGTTTCTGCGTCTTGAGATCGACTGTCGCGATGTGGTTTCCGGCACTCGTTACTGCCGTCTGACCTGCGATGATAAGTGAGGTTCCAGTGGGCACGTCCGAGATTTGCCACAACGAATCGTGGGCCGGAATCTTTGTCGGATTTCCTTTGCGGTCCGTGCCGTCTTTCATCACGGGTTTCAACGCACGCAACTGATTGCTGGTTCCGTGAATGATCCCTTCGGAGAATCTGGCGACGGCTCCGGAAACTCGATCTGCCAGCAGTGAGCCGTCGGTCGTCTGGTAGGTGTAGCCGCCGTTGTAGAGCAGGTTTGCTTCGAGCATCGCCGCGGTGTGCCCTCGGCGAGTGTTCTCCTGAAGTCGGTAATAGTCGAACTTGCCGGTTGCTCGGTTGAAAGCAGCGGGGACGGCTCGCCCCGTCGGCACGAACAGGCGGTCATCGCTGGCCAGGAAGTAGCCTTGAGCGGACACTCCGCTTTTCGCATTTGCTCCGCCGTGAGGTTGCGGCATGTCGATGCCGCCGGAACTGTCGTTCGTCCAGACGATCTCTCCGGTGTCTGGATTCATGGCGTGAATGAAGACGCCTTCCGATTGCCAGATGCCGGCTCCCCAATAGAGCAGCCCGTCGTGAATGACTGGCCCGCCGCGAGCGGGCCACTTCGAGATGATTTGTGTGTTACCGAGGACTCTGTCATCGGCGGGGCCGCCTCGCCAGCGGTTGATCAATTCGCCGTTAGAAATCTTCAAGGCGTAGAGGTACCCGTCATCGCTGACGACGTAGAGCCGATCTTTCCAGACGTTCGGAGCAAATCGCACGGGGCCGCCCGTCATGAAGGTCCACCTGGACGCTCCCGTTTCAGCGTGCAGCGCCGACACTTTTCCATTCACAGAGCTTCCGAAAAACACTGCTCCGTCTGCGGCGACGACATGCGACACTCGGTCGAAGCTCATCCGATCATCGCGCGGCCAGGCGGGGCTTGGAGCGTGGATGGGATGAAATGACCAGCGTAGTTTCAGGTCGGCCGACAGCTCGTCCGGTGTGTAGCCGCTGCGAGCGGAGTCGCCACGCCACATTGGCCAGTCAGCGCTCTTTGCCGTCGAGATTTGAACACTGGCGAGTGTCAGAACAGCCGCGAGATATGACGCGATAAACGTTTTCATTTTGACTTGTTCCTCAGAAGGGCAATCTACCAGAAGGGCAATCTACGCTGCTTTAGTGCCTGGACGCTGCTGTCATGTCATAACGGAGGTTGAACTGGTGCTCATCTCGTGACGGAACAATTTTCGTTGCTTCAGTGAATTCGTTTCTGGATGGAATCCAGGTACGGACTTCGATCCGGTTTTCCTGCGGGACGAAACGCATGATTCGAAGACCGTTCGAACCGTAGTCCGACAGGACTTCGTGGATGAGATTGCCGTGCTCGACGAACGAAGATTGATGCATCGCCTGCGTTCTGCTTTGGTCGCCGCAGCAGATCATGAACAGGTTGCGATGTTTACGGAAGCACTTGTCCCACATTTGCTGGGGAGTGTTGCCGCGGTCGCCGTGACACTTCTTCCATTGCATGCGGCCTTTGGTCGCGTCGAAGTAGTCTTGTGGTTCTTTTGGCTTGCCGCGTGGGCCGAGCCCCATGTGACTTGTCACAATTGCTCGTCGGTCTGAGTGAGCCTTCAGGATTCCGTCCGCCCAGGCGAGGACATCATCCGGAGCGTTGCATTCAAGGTGCAAAAACACGAAGTCGAAGCCTTCCGCTGAGAACAGTTGAAAACTGTTGGCGTTGTTGCCGGAGACGGCGACGCTTTCTCGTTCACTTTTGAAGTGTCCGCCGTACCAGTCGAATTTTTCATAACGCGAGGCCGGGAAGAATTCCTGAAACAAGGACGAGTCTCCAGACCGAACCATGTCGTGATTTCCGACGGAAATTCCGTAGGGAGCGCGACCGTGCAGCTTGTCCATCATCTGTCGGGCGACCGTCCACTGCTCTCGATTATTGACGTCAACGATGTCGCCAACGTGCGAGACGAACGCAATTCGCTGCTCGTCAAGATTCTCGGCAATCCACGTCGCGTAAGAATCGAAGACCGGATTTGTCACCGGAACCGCGGTCTTTGATTTCTCGTCGGCTGCTCCGCCACGGTAGTGCTGCGTGTCCGGAATGACGGCGATGCTGAATGTACCCTGCGGCGCGGATGGAAACTCATCGGCAATGGCAGCAGTGCTGATCGCCAGGATGCAGAGCACCGCTTGGCATATGTCATGAATGCGCTTCCGGAAGGGGGATGCGGATGGGCCGGCTGGGCGACTGCAGATCGTACTCTTCATTTCGTTCCTTTGGCTGTCCTGGCCGCGTTGGGGGCATGCGTCTTTGAGGGGCGGTCTATAGTTCATCTAGTTCGAAGCGAGCATCCACTTTGTCAGTTGATCACGCAACCAGGTGGTCTCTCGAACGTAAGCTTTGGTGTCGTCGTTCCAGTGTTCGATGGCCCAGGGGCCTCGGAAGCCAGACTTCCAGCCGATGTCGAAGCAGCGGCGAATGTCGTACTTTGCGTGGTGGTTCTTATCGTCCAGATCGAACACTTTGAAGTCGCACGTCACTGCGCTGGGAAACGATTTTTCCAGAGCTTCGTAACGAACGTCGTCGTCCCAGTTGCCGGTGTCAGGGCCGGACGCGACGTTGTGGCCGATGGCTTTGACGACTCGCTGAATGGAATCCGGATCGGACTTCAGCCAGCCGCCATTCTCCACGAGAAGCTGAATCCCTCGCTCCCCGGCAAACATCGCCAGTTCACGGTGCGCGGCAACTTTCGATGCATCATCGGAGCTGCTGATTTTCGGCACGGTGAAACGGATCCAGCGAGCATCGAGCATTGCCGCAATCTCGACCTGCTGACGAGCGTTGCTCATGGCGAGCTTTCGCTCGTCCGAGTCCTGGCTGTAGAGGTCGCCGAATTTGTGATTGACCTTCAGGTTTGAGAAGAAGCAATCGCAATCGTCGGCGGCCTTCCGCACGCGTTCGATGTAGCCAGGTTCGTAAGACGTTAACCAGCGAGTGTTGAAATCGATCAACCGCATGCCGAGTTCGTCTCGCATGAAGCCGGGCAGCGTGAGTGCTGTGAGGATTCGGTTGATCCGCTGGAAATCGAGCCCGCCGGTCGTGATACCGATCATCCTGTCCAAAGACGGTCTGGATGATTCAGCACTGTGAACCGTGCTCTGCACTGTGCAAAAACCGGCGATCGCTGCGGCGGTAGTCCCTCGAAGGAATTTACGTCGATCCAGCACGCGTGTCATGGCGGTGCTCCTGCGTCGGCAAAGCAAAGGTTCCATCTCTTGATGATGGTGTTGCTTTGGTCGCGCAGGATCAAGGCTGTTGGCAACGGCGAATCAGGCCTGGGCAGTTTGAGCTGGAGCGAACGAGAGTCGGAACTCGCCGACTCGTGATTCCAGATGCTTGAGGATCGCGATGATGAACAGGGTCACGCCGAGCATCTCGAAAGTTTCTTCGGTGGCCGCAGCAAGAATGTAAAAGATGTGTTCCTCGCCGAGTGCGTCCATAAATGCTCCGCCGACAAACTCCAGACCGAGAGCTCCGCCGACAAAGAAACAGCCTGAGACGATGAATCGGTTTCTCGTCTTACGGTCAAGATTGAGCACGAACTTAAGAAAGGCCAGACCAACCGCTCCGACAAAGAAGACTCCGGGAATTACCCACGCGAAGAAGAAAATGCCGTTTGCACCAAAGTGCGTTTGAAGAGGCAAGATGAGGCTTTCATGAAAGCTGGCCGCTTCGTCGAGTGAAAGCAGGCAGAACAACGATGCCAATGCGGCCCAGTGTTTCCACCATCGGTCGCGTTGGTTGAAAGCGACGGTCGCGACCACCGCGAGTAACGCTGAGGCGGCGAGCAGAAGAATCGACGAATACCAGGCTGGAACGGAGCCTTCGCTGTCGACTGTGAATCGCCGAGCAATGTCGGAGATGCTCCACGAGATCGGTCGAAGCTGATACTCGGCAAGCTGCATGGGCACGGACAGAAGGCCAAACAAAGCAACGATGCTCAGCATGACTTTCTGAATGGTCTTAATCGATGGTGAGAATTTCTGAGCTTGCACTGGTCAGGTCCTGTTCGATGAGACCGATGTGATCGTCTAAGCCCGAAACATTGGGCAACTCTTGGCTGAGTATTCCCCACGCAGCGAAGCCGTCTGCCTGATTCGACGACGATGGCGAATTCTGGACACGGTAGTTTGTCAGCGAATTCTCCTAATCGGCTTAAGCGATAATTCATGCGTGAGGCCGGATGCGAACATGGCTCGGGTTTGTTGCGAAAAGGCAACGCTCAGCGATCTTCGACTTCTGCTGAGATTACGAATCGACGTATCGCCAGACACAAAAAAACGGCCGCCTCACCTTGAAGTGAGACGGCCGTGACTTCACGTTCTGAGAATTTCAGGAACACTGAGACGAATGCCTGTCAGGTTAAGAGCCGGCACCGGTGCCAGACGAGCCTGCTGGCGGTTTGCCGTTTTTCCACGGGCCGGCCAGAGACATGTAGTCTGGCTCTTCGAGCAGGCTGCCATGATCGCCCGCTTTCCAGCCAGCGATGTGGTTTGGCTTCTGGCGCCCGTGAGATTTCTTTTCCCACTGTTGTGACCAGGTTCCGTCTCCGTCGCTGATCGTGCCGGTATCGGCGTCGAACTGGAAGACCTTGCCTTTGCGGTAACTCTGAGCGCCCAGGTTTACCACGGCGATCGCGGCGGCTCCCAGGTCTGGCGGGTTGTTACAGGCCTGTTGATCCCCTTCGGCCATCGCTTCCAGCCAGTTGCCGAAGTGAGCGTACGTCGTGTTGTCGACTGTGCCCGTCGGAATGGTTTCCGGCTTCAGCTTGCTGTTGCGAGTGACCTGCGGCCGCTCGGGGAGGAACTGAAAGCTGTCGAACCCTTCGCCATTGCCGAAGATGAACGAGCCGTGGTGACCTCGGATAAGCTGCTGAATACGGCTTTCCTGGTTGCACATGGTCGAGCTGACCAGTCCCTGCACACCTTCGGGGAAGTCAGCGGCTACTGTCGCGACATCCGGTACGTCGCGGCCGTCGTATTCCATGAAGATGCCGCCGGCGCCGACGACTCGGCCAGGGAATCGAAGTCCCGTCGCCTTGAGCATCGCCGTCGTTCGGTGAACGAACAGGTCTGTGTACATGCCGGAGCCGAAGTCCCAGAAGCGTCGCCACTGTCGGTAGACGGCTCGGTCGAAGTCACGTTGCGGAGCGAGTCCTTCGTTGACGCCGAGCCATCGTTTCCAGTCAATGTTGCGAGGGTTCATGGCTTCTTCGAGTTTGTAGTACCGCCACTGGCCTTGAGCCGAGTTTCGGAAATACTCGGTCTGGTACATCAGCACCTTGCCGAGCTTTCCGTCCTGCAACATGCCTCGAACCTGATCCCACAACGGCAGACTCGTCGACTGCACGCCGACCTGCATGACTTTGCCGGTCTTCTCCCAGGCTTTGACGACTTCCAGGCCTTCTTCGACCGAGTGAGTCATCGGCTTTTCGCAGTAGACGTGGCAGCCGGCTTCCATCGCGTCGATGGTTTGCTTCGCGTGCCAGTGGTCCGGCGTGCCGACACAAACGGCGTCGAGGTTTTCTTTCTCGAGCATTTCGGTGTAGTCGACGTAGCCTTTGCAGGCGTACCCGGTTGCCTTCTTGATGTAGTCCGTCGCTTTGTCCCGATTGACGGAATAGACATCCGCGGCCGCGACAAGTTCGATGTTCGCTCCGGCTTCGTGGTGCTTGCAGAGTGTCTTGACGTGAGCGCCGAATCCTCGACCACCCGGCCCGATGAAGCCGATGCGGAGTCGTTCATTCGAGCCTTTGGCTCGTGCAGGAGCAGGAGCGACCAGCGATGCGGCGGCAGTTGCTGCTGCAACGGTGCCCGTTGTCTTCAAAAATCCTCGGCGGCTGACATCACTCATGAGATCACTCCAGAATCTGGGTTCGTGAAATTGTTGGGGAGCGATACGAGCAAACTCGCTGAATCTTGTGGCGAGCGGTGTACAATTTGTGGCTCGAAGCGCGAACTGACTCAATTCTCGGTTGCTGAATTGTCGGCCGTTGTCGCTCAGCATTCAACGATGGCGTAGTGTTTCGTCGAACCGAGCTGAGAAAATAGTCGCTTCAATTTTCGCGGCGATCCAGATAGCTTCACGGCAAAATGAGATGTCGCGGTCGCCAATCCGCGTTCGTCAGTGATTCCTGGTTTTAAAATCTGATCAGAGTGCCATGTCGACTATTTACAGCCCAATTGATGACTCAAACCGTCCCTTCAGCCAGAAACCTGGAAAATCGCCATTCGTGATTGTCTGCATTGGCCTGGCGATTGCCGGGTGCACGCAGGCTGGCAGCGACGAATCGTCCGTTCCGCCGGTGCCTGTTGCCGAATCCGCATCTGCCGAGACGCCAGCGCCAGAGTCCGGTGGTGCTGACGGCGAATCGACGCATCGCCACTACGAGGGAATTGGATTCGCGATTCCGAACTCCTGGCAGGAGATTCCCAACGTGAAGATGATTGATTCGAAATACATCATTCCGTCCGAGCATGGTGATATGGAGATGACGCTGACGTCGATGGGCGGCGGTGCTGAGGGGAATATAAATCGGTGGGTTGGTCAGGTTGGACGTGACCCCGGCGAAGAGCCCAGCCGTTCGACGATCGAAGTCGCTGGCATTAAATCCAGCATGGTTGATGTCCGAGGCTCATTCAATTCGACCGTCGGTGACAACAAGGGGCCTCAGGAAGACTGGCGTTTGATCGGCATCGTCATCCCGATGCAACGCGACTTCACAATGAAGTTGGTCGGGCCTCGTGAGGCAGTCGTCGAGTTTAAGGACGAGCTGGACGAATTTCTGAAATCGGCCCATCTGGATCATTGAAAACATCGAACTCTCAACTAAGGACCGCTCGTTCAATAAGTGTCCGGTTTTCGTAGCCTGACTCTCCGAGTCGGGCGCGCCCCATGCCCGACTCGGAGAGTCAGGCTACACCCAAATGTAACAGTTATTTTGGGAGTGGCCCTAAACATGAAGCTCACATTTCACGGCGCGGCGGGCGAGGTCACGGGAAGTCAGCATCTGATCGAAGTAGGCGATCGTCGGATTCTGCTCGATTGTGGATTGTTCCAGGGGCATCGTGCCGAATGTCGCACGAAGAACGAACAGTTTCATTGTCAGCCGGCTGATCTTGATGCGGTGATTCTTTCACACGCTCACATCGACCACAGCGGGAATCTGCCTGGGCTGTTTAAGGCCGGATTTCGCGGAGACGTTTTCTGCACGGCGGCGACGATGGATGTCGCGCAGCTCATGTTGGAAGACAGCGCGAAGATTCAGGAAGAGGACGCTCGGTATCTTGCCGGGAAGTTTGGGGACGGCCATCCGGGAACGGAGTCTCTTTACACGCGTGAGCACGTCGCGGCTCTGCTGAAGCAGTTTCAGCCGTTGGCTTTCCACGAGTGGCATCAACTGGCTGAGGACGTGCGGATTCGGTTTTCAGATTCGGGGCACATTCTCGGTTCCGCGATCACGGAACTTGAGATCGTCGATAACGACGAGAGTCGCCGCATTGTTTTCACGGGCGATCTTGGCCGACGCGGTCTGCCGTTGTTGCGTGATCCGGAAGTGGTCGAAGGCTGCGATGTTCTCATTACGGAGTCGACCTACGGAAACCGAGTTCACCCTTCGGCCAGCGATATCAAGGACGAGCTTCTGCGGATTATCACCGAAGCGTCGATCGTCGGCGGGCGAGTGATCATTCCGGCGTTCAGTCTCGGACGGACTCAGCACCTGGTTTACTTTCTGAACGAGCTTCACAACGAAGGCAAGCTGCCGAACGTTCCGATCTTTGTCGACAGTCCGCTCGCTCGACGAGTCACGCGAGTCTACCGCGACCACAAAGACATTATGGATGCCGAGGTTCAGGAACTGCTGCGGCACGATCAGGATCCGTTTGGCTTTCCAGGGATGACTTACGTGGCGACGCAGCGGGAAAGTATGGAGCTGAATCATCGCCAGGGGCCGTTTGTCGTGATCTCGGCCAGCGGAATGTGCGAGAGCGGCCGAGTCGTGCATCACCTGAAGCATGCCGTGTCGAATCCGGAAAACACGATTGTCCTGATCGGATTCCAGGGACGGCACACGGTCGGGCGAAAAATTGCGGAACGGCAACCGTCTGTGAAATTCTTCGACAAAGAGTATCCTTTGCGAGCCAATGTCGAAGTTCTCAGCGGCCTGTCGGCACATGCCGATGCTCAGGACTTTCGATGGTGGTTCGAAAAAATGCACGCGACGTCGAGCATCGGGCAGGCGTTCATTGTTCACGGCGAGGAAGAGCAGGCACGTGCTCAGGCACAGGTGCTGGAAGAATTCTGCGACGAGCCGCCGATCATTCCGGAGCCTCACGTCGCTTACGAAGTTTAATGGTCCGTCGATCAGGAATTGGAATTTGAGCAAGGCTGCCAGCACGTGAATTGGGACGACCTTAGAGGACATCGCGATCAGATTGAGATGTTGCGGCGGTCGATCGCGCGCGGCCGGCAGGCTCACGCGTATTTGTTTGCGGGGTCGCCCGGAATTGGCAAAGCACGGTTCGCTCGGATCTTCGCTCAGAGCCTTTTTTGCGAGAAACACGAAGACACCGAGTTGCTGGCGTGTGGAGACTGTTCTCCCTGCCGGCAGATGAATGCTGGATCTCATCCAGACTATTTCGCCATCGGATGTCCTGAGGGGAAAAACGAGATTCCCGTCAGCGTTTTTTATGGTGAAAAGGAACGTCGCGGTCAGGAAGGGCTCATTCACGATCTGTCATTGCGACCGATGGCTGGGGCGCGGCGGATCGCGGTCCTCGACGACGCCAATCGCATGAATGAGGAAGGCGCGAATGCGATGCTCAAAACGCTCGAAGAGCCGCCGCCGAATTCGATGCTGATTCTGATCGCCGAAAACCTGGACGCGATGCTGCCAACGATCCGGTCGAGGTGCCAGCTTGTTCGATTCTCGCCGCTGGCGGCTAACGACGTTGCTGACCTGCTGATTGAAAACGAAATCGCATCAACGCCTGAAGAAGCGTCCGCGGCGGCGGGCATGTCAGAAGGCAGCCTGCACACGGCCTCTCAGTTATTGAACCCGGCGCTGCGAACTTTGCGGCTGAGTCTCTATGACGCTTTGGCCACGGCGGACCTGAGGCCGATCGACGTGGCGAAGGCAATGACATCGGGCATCGACGAACTCGGCGGCGACACCAACGAGCAACGCCGCAACGCTGGCTGGTTGATCCGATTTGCTCAGGAATTCTACCGGCAGGTTGTCCTGCTGCTTTCGGGAGACAGCACACCCGCAGGGCCGGGCAGCGATGTGGTCTCGCGGTTTGCTTCGCTTTTGACCAATCGCGGTGCCAAAGGAATTGAGCTGGCGATGGAGCTCTTCGATCGGTGCGTCCTCGCCGAAGACCACATCAGTTGGAACGTCGCTCCGGCAAAGACGATGGATTCTCTGTTTGATGACCTGGCCAGAACGACGCGGACTCGGCTTCGTGCTGCTCGATAGTGTTGGTCCAAAGTTTGTAGGGTGCGTCTTGACGCACCGCGACCGTTTGAGGAACTCAATGGTGCGTCGAGACGCACCCTACGGTGCTGACTCGAAATCCAACGTGGAAACAGGTGACTCGCGATGAGTGTTGAACTTCCCGAACCGCTGGATGTGATCGCTGTGGGGGCTCACCCGGACGACGTGGAAATCGCGATTGGCGGAACGTTGGCTTCGCTCGTGCGGCAAGGGTATCGGGTTGGCATCATCGATCTGACAGATGGCGAGCCGACTCCTGGCAGTCCGGGGCCGGAAGTTCGTCTGGCCGAAGCTAAGAAGGCGGCTGAGATTCTGGGCGTTCAGGTTCGGGAAACGCTCGAACTCCCGAATCGGCGGCTGTTCGATTGTTTCGAGGCGAGAGTCGAGCTGGGCAAAGTGTTCCGACGCTATCGTCCGAAGATCGTTCTGGGGATTGCTGGTAAGACTCCGATGGCGTCGCCGGATCACTGGCAGGCGGCTCAGATAACAGATGCGGGCGTTTTCTATTCGCGTCTGACAAAGTGGGATGACGATTTCGACGGATTGCCCGTCCACACGGTGTCGAAGCAGCTCTGGTATCCGTTAGGATTTCGCACGCTGGAGCCGCCGTCCGGGTCCGGCCACTTTGTCGTAGATATTTCTGAGACGTTCGACGTAAAATTGGACGCCGTAAGGGCCTACGAAACGCAGTTTCCGCCTCATAAACAGCAGGTCTTCCGGCTTGTTGAGGGGCAGAACAGATTGTTCGGGACGAGTGCCGGTTTTGAAGCCGGCGAAATGTTGATTTGCTCCACGACTCTGGGAGTCACGGATCTTGTCAAAACCATGCTTCCGTAAACGAAGCACGGAAGCCGGCTTTTGACTGAATTGTTAAATCGAATGAGCTGTGGTCTGAGGAATTCCGGACGCAGTTTTCGATGGCGGGATTTTGAGAAACTCTGAGACTCCACTGGCTAACTAATATGCTGAATTTGAAATACGGTCACCAATGCGTCACCGGCAACTTTCGTGAAAACAACGAAGATGCCTGCGTGGTTGACGAATCCGGGCGGTTCTTCATCGTCGCCGATGGAATGGGTGGTCAGGCTGCTGGCGAAAAAGCCAGCGAACTGGCGACCGACATTGTGCCGCGGAAGCTCGACCAGCTGATCGACTTCTCGGCTGACGTCGGCGCAGAGTTGGTCAAGAAGATCGACGAAGCCGTTGGGGAAGCAAACTCAGAAATCCTCGCACTCAGCGAAGTCGACCCGTCGTACCACAACATGGGAACGACGATCGTGTTCATCGTCGTTTCCGGTGGAAACTTTTACGTCGGCGGAATCGGCGACAGCCGCGTCTACCGCCTTCGCGATGGTCAGTTGACGCAAATGACGACCGACCATTCGCTCACTCGTGCTCTGGTCGAAGCCGGCACGATTTCTGAAGAAGAAGCAGCGACGCACCGCTACCGAAACGTCCTGTACCGGTATCTTGGCTCGAAAGAGGGCGGCACCGGCACGGAATCGAAAGAGCACGCTCCGCAGTCGGGTGATCGCTACCTGATCTGTTCAGACGGCGTCACAGACGGAATCGACGATCCGGAGATTCAAGCCGTCCTTGCGGCGAACGACGAACCGCAACAGTGTGCCGAAGCGATGGTTACGGCAGCTCTCGACGGCGGCTCGAAAGACAACGTCACCAGCGTGATTGTCTACGTCGAGTAGGATCTGCTTCGACCGGTCCCGAGTAGACATCCGGAATTCGGTGAGAACGACCATTTTCGTCATTCCCGCGCAGGCGGGAAACCAGTTGTTCGTGGAATTCTGGGTTCCCGCCTGCGCGGGAATGACGAAGTTGAAACGGCGCCGACGTTTCCGAAAAGCAACACGTCGGCGGATCCGGACCTGCGTGCCGATGAGCGGCAGCCCTAATTTCTCCTCCGTGGAAGATCGTTTTCCGACGCTTGCAGCGTGGTTTTTCCTTGCCGCCCGGATGTAGAATCAGAGAGTTCTGGCAAACTGCCACGATTACGTTGAGTCTGCGGCTTCCGTATTCTCGGTGTGTCTTTCGTGGGGTTGCCGATTCGCCGGAACAGGAATCAACGCCACCTACTGGAATGATGTGGTCGGCAAAGCTGACGACGCATTCCAGAAGTGACACATCCGAAATCTCGTTGACTGTGCATCCGCAGGTTAAGAAGTGCACATCGCGAGTCGGCTCAATTCACCAGGCTCAGGGACTGACACATGAATCGATTGCGGATTTCCATCATCGGCGGCTGTGCCGCAATGCTTGCTCTGCTCGGCACTGCTGGCTCTTCAGCGGTCGCGCAGACTAAACCGGACTTTCCTCCACACGCCACGGTCCTCGCCAATTACACAAAGATCGTGTCGACGACGGACGGAAAGCGATCGCTCTACACGCTGTACAAGCACAAGAAAGAGCAGAAGCTGCTGGCGGAATTGCCGGCCAGTTTCACGTCACACAAGTATTTTCTGGCGCTGACGGTTGCTGCTGGTGACGAGTTTGCCGGTCTTCAGGAGGGCGACCTCTATTTCTACTGGCGTCGGTATGGCAAACGTCTTGCGATGATTCAGCCGAATGTCGAACACCGCTCGACGGGCGACAGCGAATCGCGAGCGTCGGTCAAACGACTCTTCACCGACCGAGTTCTGCTCGACACCCCGATCCTGACGATCGGGCCAAGCGGTGGACCAGTCATCGATTTGAACTATCTGTTCGTTTCGCAGTCTTCTGCGTTCTTTGGCAGTGCCGGTCGCATCAGCAATTCGTCGCTGGTCACGATCAAGAAGGCCAAGGCGTTTCCGAAAAACATCGAAGTCGCAATCGAAGGACCGACTTCCGGCAGCTTCAGCCTCTTCGGTGGCCGAACTCCCAGCGGTCAGTTGAAGACGCTGCATTATTCGCTCAGCTTGATCACGCCTACGCCTGGCTACAAACCACGAGCGGCCGATCCACGAATCGGATACTTCACAACTGGCTACACAGACCTTGGTAAGTACAAAGACACCGAAACGCGAACTCGCTACATCAACCGATGGCACCTCACCAAACGCGATTCGTCGCTGTCGCTCAGCCCGCCGGTCAAACCGATTCGGTTCATCCTTGAGCATACCGTGCCCGTTCGCTATCGACGCTGGGTGACGGAGGGAGTTCTGCAGTGGAACAAAGCTTACGAGAAGATCGGGTTTCTGAACGCGATCGAAGTGGATTTCCAGGACGCTCCAACTGGCCGCAACATGGACCTCGATCCTGAGGATGTTCGGTACAACTTTATTCGATGGCTGAACAACAACATCGGCACGGCAATCGGGCCTAGCCGAGTGAATCCACTGACCGGCGAAATCCTCGATGCGGACATTATCCTGACTGATGGCTGGATTCGTCATTACCACGGACAGTTCAGCGAAATCCTTCCGGCTGTCGCTATGGAAGGTTTCAACGCCGAAACGATGGCATGGCTGGCGGATCATCCGAATTGGGATCCGCGAGTGCGACTCGCCAATCCAAACAAACGTCGAGACATCATTCGTCAGATTCAGCGAGACGCCTTCAAGCCGCTGGCAGGGCATCCCGCCGGGAAAGTTGACGCGACAATGCTGGGTGACAATCCGTACGACGGGTTGATCGGCCGAACCAGTCAGGTCAATGGCCTGTGCATGGCGACTCAGGGGAAATCGATCGATCTCGCTCTGATGCAGATGCACCTCGCCCTTCTCGACGACGCTGGCGATGACGCCGACAAGAAGAAAAAGAAGAAAGAGTCCGACGACAAGGAAGAGAAGAAGGAAGACGGAGACAAAAAAGACGACGACAAGGATGACGACGCCGAGGAGAAGAAAGACGACGACAAAGAAGAGGCCAAGGACGAAGAGAAAAAAGATGACGACGACAAAGACGCTGAAAAGAAGGAAGAGGCGAAGAAGCCGGCACCTAAGAAGAAAGTGCCGATGCTTGACAGTATGCCTGAGTCGTTTATCGGACCTCTGATTGCCGAACTCGTCGCACACGAAGTTGGTCACACACTCGGCCTGCGGCACAACTTCAAGGCAAGTAGCATCTACTCATTCGATGAGATGAACAGCGACGAGGTCAAAGGCAAGAAGCCGCTGGCTGGTTCTGTGATGGATTATCTCCCAATCAACCTGCGAGCCGATGGCAAGCCTCAGGGCGATTACACGATGATCGGAATCGGTCCGTACGATGAATGGGCCATTGAATACGGTTACACGCTTTCCAGTGATCTGAAATCAATCGTTGCTCGGGTTAACGAACCGGAGCTTGTCTACGGCACTGATGAAGAAACTGGTGGACCTGATCCACGTGCCAGGAAGTACGACTTCACGAAAGAACCTCTGGACTACGCGAACAATCAGATCGAACTTGTGCAGAAGCACCGCAAAGGTCTGACTGAGAAGTTCGTGAAGGATGGCGAAAGCTGGGCTCGTGCCCGTCACGGATATGAGCTGTCACTTTCGTTGCAGCTTCGGTCAGTCAGCATGATGGCCAACTGGCTGGGTGGAGCGTTGACGACTCGCGCCTTGAAGGGCGACAAAGACTCGGGACGTCCGGTCGAAGTCGTTTCTGTCGAGCAGCAAAAAGCAGCATTGAAATTTGTCATCGAGAATACGTTCTTCGACGATGCGTTCGGACTTACGCCAGAACTGCTGGCTCACCTTTCGGTCGACAAATGGCTGGATGGCGGTTCGTCTTTCCATGCGTTTTCGAGTGAAGCGACTTACCCGGTTCACGACACGATCATGGGCATCCAGGCTTCAACGCTGACGATGGTCATGAATTCGACGACTCTTCGCCGAATTTACGACAACGAACTTCGTTTGCCGGCTGATGAGGAAGCTCTCACGCTTCCGGAAGTGCTGGAGTCTCTGACGGATGCAATCTGGCAGGAACTCGAAAAGGCTCCCAACAAGCAGTACACCGCGCGAGTGCCGCTGGTATCGAGTCTCCGACGTAACCTGCAACAGGAACATCTCGAACGACTTGTCGATTTGAGTATTCCGGGCTCCGTAAGCACAGAAGCCTATAAGCCAATTTCCAACCTGGCATCGTTCGAACTCGATCGCATTCTCAAAAGGATCGACAACGTGCTTGCTAAGGGCGGAAACAAACTGGATCCGTACACTCGGTCGCACCTTGCTGAACTGAAGGAGCAGGTCGAAAAACGACGTGATGCTCAGTTCATCTACAACGCCGACGACGTCGGTGGCGGAAACCCGTTTGCCGGTTTGCTTTTCTTCCAGGAGGAGGAGCGGAAGCGAAAGGAAAAAGCAGAACAGCCTCGCTAGTGCTGCCTGGCTTTTTGATCTCTGAATGAACTCACCCCGGTCGTTACGTGTAACGGCCGGGGTTTTTGCTTGGATACTCAGCCTGTGAGAAACGAGCCGTGCCTCTGATGAGTGCTCGCCCGCAGTCCAACCTCGTCGATGCGATGTTGTTCTGTTGTCAGCGGTGCGCAACAATAGATGCTGCGTATTGAGATCGCCTTAACGGTTCTGACTTGCGAGACTGACGATGGCAAAACAGCAGTCGAATTCGCCGCTCTCCCGCCGCACAATGCTTCAGGCAGGATCAATCGGATTACTCGGTCCGCAGTTGTCTCAATTGGCGACGGCTGGAACGAATGCTGGGAAGGCAAAGTCCGTTCTGTTCGTTTTTCTGACCGGAGGACTGTCCCACCAGGACAGCTTCGATATGAAACCGAACGCCCCGGATGATGTGCGAGGCGAATTTTCTCCCATTTCGACAGCGACTACCGGACTGCAGGTTTGCGAACATCTTCCACTGCTGGCTCAGCGAACGAACGACTACGCGCTTGTCCGATCGTTGTCGACCGAAAGCAACGGGCACGAAATTGCCTGTCACATGCTGCTGACTGGTCGGCTCGACATGCCTCCCGGATTCAACCCGCGAGACTCACCAAGTCCCAACGAGTGGCCGTCGATTCCCTCGCAAGTCACCTACGCACTTCGAAATAACACCGGGCTTCCACCATCGGTCGTTTTGCCTCAACCCAGTGTCAACGAAGCAGCCCGTTTTCGACCGGGGCAATATGCCGGGCGTCTTGGTGCGAAGTGGGAAGCCTGGCACGTCGACATTGCCGCTAAGTGCTCACTTGGTAACGGTGCCTGCCCCAACTGCTTCCGGTTTGACGACGACCATTTCGACCACGTCTCGCCGACCGTTTTCGATACGCCGATGCTCACGCTTCCTGAAGGCGGCCGACTGCGACTCAACGATCGTGTCGGCCTGTTGTCGACGATCGAGGAACAGCAACGAACTCTGGAACGCGACGCGGAAGTGCGACGCCTTGACCTGAGTCGCCAGCAGGCGGTGTCGGTCCTCGCTGATCCTGAAACGCGGCATGCCTTTGACGTGGAGAATGCAGACCCGAAGTTGATCAACCGTTATGGGCACAACAAGTTTGGCCTGTCTTTGCTGATGGGCAAGCGGTTGATCGAATCCGGAGTGAATTTCGTTCAGGTCAATCTCGGAAAGAATTCGAGCTGGGACACTCACCGCCGCAACTTCGTCAACCTGAAGCGAAACCTCTTTCCATACTTCGACCAGGGAATCTCCGCCTTGCTGGACGATATGAAGGAAAGCGGTTTGCTGGACGAAACCCTTGTGATCGTGACGGGCGAATTCGGACGCACGCCAAAGATCAACAAGGACGCCGGCCGCGATCATTGGGGGCCGGTTATGACGTCGATGTTTGCCGGCGGCGGCGTCAAAGGCGGAAACGTCATTGGGGCCACTGACTCTATTGCTGCTTACCCGGTCGAGAATAAATTCACTGTCGAAAACATCGCTGGGACTATGTTTTCCTCGCTCGGAATTCCTCGTCACACCGAGTGGCACGACGTCGACGGTCGCCCCTACGGAATGTACCGCGCCGAGCCGATTCACGACCTTTTCTGATGGGGCTGCTGAATCGCTTTTCAGCCGTAGCCGAAGTGGCAACACTTCAGGTCTTGGACTGACATTTTCTGACGAACCACGAATGGACACGAAGAAACGCGAATAGCTTCGGTCATTTTCTTCATTCGTGTTTCTTCGTGTCCATTCGTGGTTCAAACATCTGACCCATCTCGCGTGTTGCACACTTCATTTCTCAAAAGGAAATTCTACCGTCGTGAAATCATCTCATGCCTTGATTCTTGCCTGTGTGCTGGTTGCGTTTGGTTCTAACAACAGCATCGTTTTCGCCCAGCAGTCACTGCTGGAATTTACTGATTCGAAGCCTCAACACTACAAGCTAACGGAGAGAGCCAGCGAAGTTGACTCACGAGTGAAAGCTCATCCCGACGTCGGTTTTCTCATCGACACAAAGGACGGAAAGCCCGCAGACATTCAGCAGGCGGCCGTCGATACGCGAGTTGCTCCTCGCGGCAAACTCGTCATCTGGCTGATGGGGCATAATGAGCCGTTGTTCGACCGCCTGAATTCGTACGGTCTGCACGCGATCCGAGTTCACTATGCCAACAAATGGTTTGGCATCAAATGCCGGGAGAACCCGGTCGGCGAACACTGCCGCGGCAACATTCGCCTGGAAGCGGCGACCGGCATGGACTTCAGTGATGATGTCGACATTCCAAAGCCCGACGGCATGATGGAACGGGCCTATCAGTTCGTGAAATGGTTGGCGAAAAAGAATCCGCAGGCCGGTTGGAGCCACTTTCTCACCAAAGACGGAAAGGGTCTTCGTTGGGAAGACGTGATCGTTTCAGGAAGCTCACACGGTTCAACCACAGCTTCACGTTTTGCGAAGTTTCAGAAGGTTAGCCGAGTCGTCGCCCTCTGCGGCCCAAGAGACCAGCTTCAGTCGTGGCAGTCACTTCCGTCGGCGACTCCCGAGAATCGCTACTTCGGATTTTCGCACGTGCTCGATGGCGGCTGGGTGGACGATCATTACTGCCGAAGCTGGGAACTTCTCGGCATGCACAAGTTCGGCCCGATTGTGAATGTCGATCAGATCAAGCCTCCGTATGGAAACACGCGACGTCTGATTACCGACTTCGATGTCGGAGGCGACGCACGACGAGCCCACAGTTCTGTCCAACCCGGCAGCCGGGCCCGAAAAGACAAAGCCGGCAACTACATGCACGAAGACGTCTGGCGATTCCTCTACACCCACCCGGTGGACAAAGTTGGCAAGCCAACACCGCTGGACGATTCCTGCGAAAAGAATCAGCGATAGCGACGATCGGCTGCTGCAATCTCTTTACGAGGGACGCTGCGATAAGCGTCCTGGTAATATCTTGAGTGAGCGGTTTGGCCTCAGCTTGCGGGTAGGTGAATCTGTTTGTGGTTGCCGATTAAAGTTATCGCACTTCGGGGAAAGCAGTTGCCGGTTTTCTCAGGATGTCGACGATTAACGCTTCGATTGTCGCGTGGTTCGTTTTGCCGTTGACAGTGACTTCAAACTCCTGCTCGGTGCCGACAAATCCGAACGGTGCTTTTTCGTGGCGGAAGCAGCGATGTTTGACTGTCATGTCGAGAACGCCTAACGACAGGCGGCTCGTTCCTTCCAGGACGTCGCAGTCGAAGTTCCCTTTCTGCCATCCGATGGCTTTCTTGTCGTCGAGCTTTTTGGCGTTCTTGCCTGGGCCACTGAGCAACGTGTAGAGATAAACGTCAGCGGTTTTGAAGTCTTCAATTTTTTCTGGAGTCTGATCTCCAATTCTACGCCATGCTTGAGTGGCTTTGCCGAGCGGGTTTTTACCTCGACCAAACTCGGCTTCAGGAATCAGCAGCTTGTACTTTACGGGGGTGCCGTCGTACGCCTCACCGTGTAGCTCGATCCAGCGCGATGGTTCCTCTGACTTCGCGTGTTTTCCCACCGACAGAACTTGCCAGGTTCGAACTTGCTCCACACCGTTCAGCACGATGTTGACGTGAAACTTGACTCCGACGCCGTCCTCGGGCAGCGTTTGGAATAACGGGTCGGCAACCGCAGTGCTGGCAAAGGCGGTCACGGCGATCAGCATTGAGTATCGAAGCATAGATTGTCCCCCGGTTTTCTCGTGAGTTGCCCCGTGTTTGTCGCCAGTCGAATTTCGTTCGGTTCAGAAACTGAATGATCTCGACGGACATGACCGTAGTGGTCGGTCGATGTCGGAGCAAACATTGCTTCGGAGAATCTGTGAAGCGACGTGCGGAATCGTTGCGATCGGAATATCTGGCCATCAGGGGCGACGAAACTCCTCCTTCGTAGACGAAGTCCCGGCTAATGCTCATCCGGAGCGCATGATTTAGCGGGTTGTCAGGTGACTCGGTCTCGGGTTCTGCGCTGCACTCGGTGTGCGCGTGGTCGGAGGGCGAGGGGCACGATTCTGTGATGATCGATGTAACGGGCGAACTTGTTATGCATCCAGACAAAAAAGTCGGACTGGCTTTGGGGATTCTCCTGATTGGAATTACGGGAGCGTTCTTCTTCAGGAACGATGCGCCCGTACCTGCTCAGGACACGTTGACGCTGACAGACCCCGAATCTCTGGATCGGAAGGCCAGCCAGAAACCCGGTGCGCCGTATTTTCCAGAGCGATCAACCGATGAAGACGATCAACGGGCTGAGCTGGCAGATGTTCCAGAGTCTGCGGCATCTGAGGTAATTCCAGGGCTGCCGCGAGTTGGACCGACTGGCTACCAGGGAATGCTTGCGGAACCGATCAACGTGGCTGTCGACTCGGGGGCTGGCGAGCACGTTGCCGACCGCATGGCTCCACTGCCGTCGCCCGGTCGAGACCTCGACAGTCTCGAGAATGTCCTGGCAAGGAACACTAACGTCCGAGACGGTGGCGGCCTGAGGGAGGCGACTCCCGGTCTTTCGGGGAGCGTCGATGGCGGGCTGGATGCATCAAGCAACGATCCGACAGAAGTTGCTTCGAGCGATGCTCAATCAGCATTCATCACTCACGAGGTTGTGGCTGGAGACAATCTTTCGAAGCTGGCGGAACAGTATCTGGGCAGCCAAACAAAGTACCTGGCTCTTTACGAGGCCAATCGAGATGTGCTGGCCAGCCCGAACGATTTATCACTCGGCATGAAGTTGAGGATTCCGAGAGAATCAGCCGGTCAAAAAGTGCCAACGAGCAAAGGTCCGGCTTCGTCGTCAACAACCTCGAAGGGTAGCACTACGTCGACCGTTGTGAAGACACGAAAGACGCCGTCGTTCGTGCAGCCTGACCGCGCGGCCGTGATTGCTCTGGGGGGCGGCCGTCGAACCGGGCGAAGCTTGTCGCAAGCTCCACCGCCAAACCTCCCTCGCGTCGAAGGTCTCAATCCCGGCGGCGATCCAGCTGTGATTGCTTCACGTCCGGAATAGCTTTCTGTGTACGTGGCACGGGGCAATTGACGTACGTGATTCGTGTCTCGCTCAGATTTGTGGTGACTTGCCGCGGACGTTTATGCAGCATTGGAGAGTCAGCGAGAGACATCTCACGCTGACGCGATGGTTCATGTTCCGCTGGATGCTTTTCTGGAGTTCACGAAGTTTCTAGCCAGCAGGATCGATGACCACCTCACAAGCTGGTAGTGCTACTTGGAGTCTTGACCACCCTTGTTCGGATATCTGTGTGTCTCGGATATCGAGTTGCTTGAGATTCTTAAACTGCACCAACTGATTTACAGATGTGTCGGTAATAGGCATGCCGCGAAGCGATAGCCGCGACAACTGTTTGAGCGAAGAAATCACCCTGAGATCCTTGTCATGCACTGGCGGGATTGGAGTGATTGATTCCAAGCGTGGCCAGGAATTGATTGACAGGTCGATTTCGGCGATCGGATTGCCAATCATTTTGTAAAAGGCTGAAGGGAAAATGCTAGCGCCACCAGGCAGGCCGGCTGACTGAAGGGTGTATGTGCCACCAAGGTTCGAAACCTCAACTTGGACAAAGTGGTCTTGCCGCATCGACTGCCATTTCAAAATAGCGAAAGCAGCAATGATCAGGATGCTGGCAGGAAGAATCAGGACGTAGACCGTTTTGTTTTGATGCGTCATTGTCAGTTTCCATGCAAAAAACTCCGGCATCCTTACTGGAGGCACCGGAGTTTTTCGATTTGTGATCGAGATGTTCGAATCGAGTCACAGATTTGATTGCCTGCGGGCTTGTGACCTATCGGAACTTGTATTCCTCGTTAGATCGATCGAATGCGGTCTTGTCGAGGTTGGCTTCCAGTTTGATGCTTCGATAGGCGTAGGACTCGATCAGCGTTGTCGCGTCGAGGTTGTTGGGGTCTGCGTCAGCGACCAGATTCGGCCATGTGTAATTGCGGCTGTAGACTGGGATCATCAACTGCTTGTCGATGTAGAGGATGCACTTGCGGTACTGCTCGGAGTCTTTGGAATTGGCGTACTTGACGGTGTAGGCGTAAACCGGTCGGCCTGAGAAAGTCTTGTCGTCTCGCATTTCGACCTGGACACGTTCGCCGAGCTTGATGTCTCGCTGGCGAATTTCGAGCGTCATGCTCGTCATCTCTTTGACGCCGGCCATCGTGATCGGGTAGCGAGCTTTGCTCATGGCCAAAGATGAACTCGGCTCAAGTTTCAGAGCAGGCAGGCGTCCCCCGAATTTCGGTAGTTGAACCAGCAATCGAGGGTCATCTTTGGCGGCCGGAAAGAGAAGTTCCTGGTCAACATCGTCACCCTTCTCCCACTTCAGGTAGACGTTGAGCGGTTCGTGTTGCAGTTTGATCTGCATGGTCTGTTCTTCAGACAGCTCGCCGTCGATGCGTTCCTGCTTTTCGAACGTCGCGGTGTAACTCTTGACGTCGTCGAGCCGGTTATTGGCGTCCTGAAGCATGGCGATCTGTAGGAGCATCGCGACGCGACCCTGCAGGTGCATCGAGGACTCTTCGGCCATCGGTGGCGGAGCGGGGCGGTTTTGTTCGGCGGCCTGGACGACTCGGCTGGCGTCGGCACCGACCGGTTCGGCATCCATCATTATCCAGCCAATCGCGGCGGACGTTGCGAGAATCATCGCAGCTGCGGGATGCGGTTTGGTCAGGTGTTTGAGATGTTTCAGGTGTCGCAGTTGAGCGAACGGCAAAGCGATCAGTCCGCGGATTCCTCGTCGAGCTTTAATCGAAAAGTGACCCGGGCGGCGTCGGAGTTCCCGACGGGCTCGCCACGAAAGAACGTGGCGGACGAAGCGAAGCGTTCGCTTGAATTTTGGGCGAAGCATAAGTCAGAACCCTCACGATGGAGTGCCCGCGACCCTTGGTCAGACTAACTCGCTTCCCGGATGTGAATCAGCAGGGATGTGTGGCGAGAGGCTTACAGGGACCACGGAAAACGTGGAAAGACAGGTTCCCGGGCCTCTTGCCCCTGGATTCTTCAGTCGCCCATCGAAAGAAGTGAGTGGGTTGGCAACTGAAGAAACGACTGCGTCGGCAAACCGACTCAGCCGAAAAATGACGCTCGAAGTGTGTGCATCACTTTGCAGTTTCGTGGCCATCGTCCATGGTGAAACTGCAATCCGCGTTGCTGGCAGAGTCCATGAATCTGGTCAGCCTCGCGTTTGGATTAGTTCGGCACAGTGACTTCTGTCTTTCGACCGTTTCTTATCGTCCTTCTGCGAGTGCTTCGAACACGCGCACTGGTCTTCCCACAACTGTGGCAATCCCAGGGACGCTCTCCTTGGGAAAAGTTCTCCTTGCTTCGCTACATCTCGGAATCCTGAAATCCTTCGTCCATTGCCCTCCTTGACGAGTCGAAAAACACGGCATTTTCGCAATCCAGCACCCTCATGGTACGTGCGAAACGGCTGTTTCTCGAAAGGCGATTAAGCGACAGGCGGTCAACCGCAGGACTGAAACCGGCTCTCGCCGTGTTTGGTTGGATTGTCAGTTCGCTCAGACTTGTCGAAATTTGCCTGTCCCACACAGAGGTTGCCCGACATTCTGACGAGAACTATCATCCCGAACGGCGTGTCAGGATATTCCGATCAGGCAGTCTGTTCGGGTGTTTTGCTGTGTCAGGAGATGGACGGACGGAGCCGACTCTCAGCGGAACTCAGATTCGACCCTTCCAACCTGTCCGATCACCACCAGATCGGTAGGCGATTCCCCTCACTCGGTGAAAACTCCCGGTCGTTGTGGCTGCATGAGATAGTCTCACTGGACGTCTGCTTGTGAAGATGAGCTGCCGAAGGTCTTTTGTTGACTGCTGCGTTCAGCGAGATGGTTGAGATGGCCGAACTTTTCGGTCGGAATTCTGTCGGTCATCAGCGGCCGAAGTTTGCGACCAGAGGATGTTTAGACACACCGGATAATTGCACCAATGATCTTGCAGGTCGCGGCGTAACTCCAAACGGAGAACCACGTCGTTCTGCGACTCACCGGCGATATTGAGAAGAGGAGAAACTGGGATGTACGAGCGATTTACCGATCGAGCCCGCAAGGTCATGCAGTTGGCGAATCAGGAGGCTCAGCGGTTCAACCATGAGTACATCGGCACTGAGCACGTGTTGCTCGGGCTGGTCAAAGAAGGCTCTGGAGTCGCTGCCAACGTCCTGAAGAACCTGGACGTCGACCTGCGAAGAATTCGCAACGAGGTCGAAAAGATCGTCCAGTCGGGACCGGATATGGTCACGATGGGCAAGCTGCCTCAGACGCCGCGAGCCAAAAAAGTCATCGAATACGCGATGGAAGAGGCTCGAAACCTCAACCACAACTACGTCGGAACCGAGCATCTGCTGCTCGGCCTTCTGCGAGAGCAGGAAGGCGTCGCCGCTCAGGTCCTGATGAATCTCGGCCTGAAGCTGGAAGACGTCCGTGAGGAAGTCCTCAACCTGCTTGGCCACGGAGTCGAAGCTTCCGAAGGCGGCGAACGAGCGACATCGTCCGCAACCGGCGGAAAGTCATCCAAGAGCAAGACGCCAGCCCTCGACAGCTTTGGACGTGACTTGTCTGAACTGGCTAAGCAAGGCAAGCTCGACCCGGTCATTGGCCGCGCCGACGAAATCGAACGAGTGACTCAGATTCTCTGCCGCCGCCAGAAGAACAACCCGGTTCTGCTTGGCGAAGCCGGCGTCGGCAAAACTGCCATCGTCGAAGGCTTTGCACAGCTCGTTGTTGATGGAAATGTGCCGGAGCTGCTTCGCGACAGACGAATCGTCGTGCTTGACCTGGCGATGATGGTTGCCGGTACCAAGTATCGAGGCCAGTTCGAAGAACGTATCAAAGCGGTCATGAACGAAGTTCGCCGTGCGAAAAATACGATCCTGTTCATCGACGAGCTTCACACCTTGGTTGGTGCCGGTGGTGCGGAAGGGGCAATCGATGCCTCAAACGTACTTAAGCCAGCTCTGAGCCGTGGCGAATTGCAGGTCATCGGTGCCACGACGCTCGACGAGTATCGCAAGTACATCGAGAAGGACAGTGCTCTGGAACGACGTTTTCAGAACGTGATGGTTAATCCACCGACTGACGCTCAGACGGTTGAGATTCTTAAAGGCCTGCGTGAGCGATACGAAACTCACCACAAAGTTCAGATTACCGACGACGCTCTTCAAGGTGCTGTCGAACTTGCCTCACGTTACATCACCGGCCGGTGTCTTCCGGACAAGGCGATTGATGTCATCGACGAAGCTGGTGCTCGCATTCGCCTGAAATCAATGGTACGTCCACCGGATTTGAAGGAAATCGAAGAGGAAGCAGAGCGACTCAACCAGCAGAAGGAGGAAGCTGTTGCCAATCAGGATTTCGAAAAAGCTGCCGCACTTCGCGATTCCGCTGACAAGCTAAAGAAGAAGAAAGAGCAGCTCACGACCGAGTGGCGTGAGAAGTCCAAAGAGAACGAAGGCGTGGTCGACGAAGAAGTCATCGCCGAAGTCGTCGCCAAGATGACGGGAATTCCTCTGACGCGACTTTCCAGCGAAGACGCCGTGCGTTTGCTTCAAATGGAAGACGAAATGCACGAACGTGTCATCAGCCAGGACGAGGCCATTAAGCAGGTCTCAAAGGCTGTTCGACGAAGTCGCAGTGGTCTGAAAGATCCGAAACGTCCGACTGGTTGCTTCCTGTTCGCAGGTCCGACCGGTGTTGGTAAGACGTTGCTCGCCAAGACGCTGGCCGAATTCATGTTCGGTGATCAGGAAGCTCTGATTCAGATCGACATGTCGGAATACATGGAGAAGCACAACGTCAGCCGTTTGATCGGTGCCCCTCCGGGATACGTTGGTTTTGAAGAAGGCGGTCAGCTTACAGAAAAAATTCGCCGTCGTCCGTACGCCGTCGTTCTGATGGACGAAATCGAGAAGGCTCACCCGGACGTCTTCAACATGATGCTTCAGATCATGGAAGAAGGTCACCTGACGGACAGCTTCGGTCGGATGGTCGACTTCAAGAACGTGATCATGATCATGACGACCAACGCTGGTGCCCAGGCAATCGCCCACGGTGCCGGTTTTGGCTTCGGCAAGAAGTCTGAAGAAGCTGACTACGGGAACATGAAAAAAGAAGTCATGTCTGTGCTTGAGCGTGACTTCAAACCCGAGTTCCTCGGTCGACTCGACGAAGTGGTCGTCTTCAAGAAGCTGGCTGGCGAAGACTTGAAACTGATCATCGACATCGAATTGGCGAAGGTCAAAGAACGTCTTGGCGAACGTGGACTCGGGATCGAACTCGACAACGCCGCAAAAGAATTCATCATCAAGTCTGGTGGCGATCTGGACTACGGTGCCCGTCCTCTGCGACGTGCAGTGGAACAGGCGATCGAAGATCCGCTGTCAGAAGAACTTCTTCGAGGCGCATTCGAGGGCAAGAATCACATTCTGGTTACGGTCAAGACGGTCAGCGATCAGGATCGGCTTGGATTTGAAGGCGTTGTGAAAGACGTCGAAGAGCCAGCGGTTGAAGAAGAAGCTAAGGAAGAAGAAGTCGCCGCTGCCGCTGAATAGTTTCCGAAGGACGCGGTTCGGTTTGCTGGCTTAACTTAATAACTTGAGAAGCCTCGTCTGATTCAGGCGAGGCTTCTTTTGATACCTACGGGGACGATTTCAGGATGAACGTTCTGGTACTGGCACCACACCCTGACGACGAAGTTCTTGGTTGTGGAGGCACGATCTGCCGACACGTCGCGGACGGAGATACGGTTTTCGTGTTGGTGGCCACTCGCGGGATGGCGGAACTCTATCCTGACGAGGCAATCGAAGCTGTCCGGGAAGAAGCACGCAGCGCTCACGCGAAGCTCGGCATCGCCGAAACTCGATTTCTTGACTTCCCAGCGCCCGCTCTGGACACGGTTCCTCGCTACAAACTTGCTGGATCAGTTTCGGACTGCATCCGCGATTTTCAGCCCGAAGTGCTCTATGTGCCGCATCATGGCGACATTCACAGTGACCATTTTCACCTGCACCAGGCAGCGTTAGTTGCGTCACGGCCGCTTGAAGGGTGTCCCGTGAAGCGAATTCTCGCCTACGAAACTCTGTCGGAAACAGAATGGGCGCCTCCACAGATGGACGCTGTTTTCTATCCGACGGTGTTTATCGACGTTTCGGAATTTCTTCAGACTAAGCTGGATGCGATGTCCTGTTTTGAGTCTCAGGTGAAAGAACCTCCCAATGCGCGGTCGCTTCGAAATATTACGGCGCTTGCTCATTATCGAGGAGCAACGGTCGCGAGTGACGCTGCCGAGAGTTTCATGCTGATTCGTGAGATCATTCGCTGATGCCGATGCTTCACGTTGGGCCGATTCACGTGTTTTTCGACCATTGTGTGGTCCGCTGAGTTGCCTCTCCCGCTAACTCATATTGGTGCGATTTCGGCCGAATGTTATAAGGGTGGGTGTGGGTTCTCGCTCAGCGTACGTGACTTCCTCGATCACGAATCAATAAATCAGTCGACAAGGGGCAACCTTTGTCGGTGCAGTAATGGAGTGCTGCCAGGATGGCTCAGCCAGATTTTTGCGAATTGATTAACGAGTTATTCGAACTCGATCCCGGAACGGCGACAAGTTCGACCGTCCTGAAAGAGATTCCGAGCTGGAGCTCACTCACGTTCGTCGGTCTGATTGCGATGATCGATGAAGAATACGGGATTGCTCTTTCGCCCGGCGTGATTATGTCCAGTGAGACAGCCGGTGACCTCGAGCAGAAACTGCAGGAGATGCTGACGGCCGGTGAAGCTGCTTAGACGCCGTTTGTCAGAAATAATGTCATAGTTGCGTTGAGTCTTCTGAGAGCAAGGAAGCTTTCATGTCGATCGTCCGAGTTGAAAATGTCCGCCTGGCTGGGCTCGCGTCGTCAGTTCCCGACTTCGTTCGCACCGTCGATGACGATGTTGAGCGTTTTCAGTCGGAAGACTTTCGCAAGATCGGCGAGAGCATTGGCGTGACATCACGCCGCATTGCTCCGGAAGGTGTTTGCTCGTCGGATCTCTGCGTGGCTGCCGCGGAACGGCTTCTCGACGAACTGGACTGGGATCGAGACTCGATTCAGGCCGTGTTGTTCGTAACTCAAACTCCAGACTTCCGAGCACCAGCGACGGCCTGCACACTCCAGTCGCGTTTGGGGCTGTCGACGAACTGCGCGGCGATGGACATCAATCTCGGATGTTCGGGCTATGTCTACGGGCTGGCGACTGCTGCTCAATTTGTTCAAGGAATGGCTGGCGGTCAGGAAAACGGCGGGCGAGTTCTGCTGCTTGTTGGAGACACGATCACGCACTTCGTTTCCCCCGACGACAGGGCCACTGCACCTCTCTTTGGAGATGCTGGTTCCGCAACGGCTCTTGAGTTTTCGTCATCTGCAGAGCCGATTGTGTTTTCGCTGGGGACTGACGGACGAGGACTCAACCATCTGATCGTTCCGGCTGGAGGTGCTCGTCAACCTCGCACGGAAGAAACCGGAATCAGGACGGCACGCGAATCTGGCAACATTCGCAGCGACGAAGACATGTACATGAACGGTGCCGAGGTGTTTTCGTTTGCTTTGCAGGAAGTGCCGAAAATGGTTCGCAGCACTCTGGCAGAGGCAGGGTGGACAATCGACGAAGTTGACGGCGTGGTCATGCACCAGTCGAACGGAATCATGCTGAAGCATCTCCGTAAGCGACTGAAAGTTGACGAGGAGAATTTTGTCATCGCTCTGGAAGGATACGGCAATGCAAGTTGCGCATCGATTCCGCTGGCCATGACGCATCAGTGGGCTCAGGCAGATCCTCGTCAGAGACGAAAGCTTGTGCTCGCTGGGTTTGGGCTTGGCTGGTCATGGGGCGGCGCGGCGGTAACGTGCGACGACATGGTGATGCCGGAGCTGGTCGTCTACGAAACTCCGCAGGCTGTTGGCGCCTCGGCCGCGACCAAAGAGGCTGCTTGAGATGCACAACCCAATGGCTCTTGATGGCCGCACAGTGCTGGTTACCGGAGCTTCATCGGGACTTGGGCGTGCGATCAGCGTTCTCATCAGCAAGCTCGGTGGACGAGTTGTGCTCGTAGCTCGAAATGCCGAGCGACTCTCGGAAACGCTTTCGCTGATGGATGAAGGCGAGCATCGGGTTGAGCCGTTTGACTTGAACGAACTCGACGGCATTCCTCGCTGGATGAAGCAGTTGTCGTCCGAAGTCGGACCGCTGGACGGACTCGTTCACAGTGCGGGCCTTCACGCAACGCTCCCTTTGCGAGTGCTCAAGTCGTCGCGTCTTGACGAGCTAATGAAAGTTAACGTGTCGGCGGCGATGGCTCTCACTAAAGGCTTTCGTCAGCGGGGAGTGCGAGCAGAGCTGGGCAGTGTTGTCTATCTGGCCTCGGTGGCGGCGCTGGCTGGATCGCCAGGAAACGCTGGCTACTCTGCAACAAAGGGCGCTCTGGTTTCGATGGCACGGTCACTTGCGGTGGAGCTTGCCCCGGAGCAGATTCGAGTTAACTGTCTCGCTCCCGGTTGGGTCCCAACTGAATTGGCTGCAAAGGCTGGTGAGAAGCTTGAAGACACTCAGCTTCAGGCAATTTCGGACATGCACCCGTTAGGACTCGGACGCCCGGACGATGTGGCAAATGCGACAGCTTTTCTTCTCGCAGAAACCGGTCGCTGGATCACCGGCCAGACGCTGGTGATCGATGGCGGATATACCTGCCACTGACCGCCGCCTGAGTTCGCGACCGATCGCGTGCTAATGACGATTAAGGATGAGGTTTCATGATGAGTTCAAATCAAAAGAATCGTCTGTTGATCGTCGGAGCCGGCGGGTTCGGTCGAGAAGTTCTGCAATGGGCTCAGGATATTCACGCTCAGGGGCGTGTTGATTGGGAAGTTGGTGGATTCCTTGATGCGAATCCTCAAGCATTTGAAAACTTCGAAATTGATCTCCCGGTGCTTGGTAGTCCGGAAACCTGGCAGCCATCGCCGGAAGATCGATATATCTGTGCAATCGGCGATCCGACCATACGCCTTCGGATTTGCCGAGAACTTCAGGAACGCGGAGCGAAATTCGTTTCGCTGATTCATCCGTCCGCCATCGTTGGTTCACGATGTCGCATCGGCACGGGCACGATTCTCTGTCCGGGCGTAACCGTGACGGTTGATGCGACGATTGGCGATTTTGTAGTTCTCAATGTTCGTTCGTGCGTCGGGCATGATGCTCGCGTTGGCGATGGTTGCACCGTAAACGACTTCTGCGACGTTACCGGAAACGCAAAGCTTGGCGAAGGAGTATTCCTGGGCAGCCACTCGTCCGTCACTCCGTCAGCCAGCGTCGGCGACTATGCCCGAGTTGGTGCCGGCAGTGTTGTCGTTCGCCGAGTTCGTGCCAACACGACTGTCATGGGGCCAACGGCGAAGCGTATTGATTGGGTGGCAGAGTCCTCGGTTTCGTCTGACGCGGCGTGATCCCATCGAGATTTCCGCGAGACGATTGACGCATCGGCGGTGTTCATTCTATGCACCGTGTAGTTTGCTGCGTTCATCCTCTCAGGAGATCATTGGATATGCCGTTAAATCGTCGAGCGTTTCTTCAAAGTTCTGTCGCTGTAGGGGCAGGTGTTTCAGCTTCCGCTGCAATGTCGGTCTCAGCCGATCCGGTGAAGAAGGCCGCGACCGGCGTCGCTGGCGGAGAAAGCAGTCGTCCTCTTAATCCGCCGACTCAGCATGCGCGAGAGGTTGCGCTTGATCTGCTGAAACCTACAGGCGCGGAACTGGAACGTGGCCTGGAGCTGCATCGTCAGTCACTTGTCTTCGATGCTTATGGCTTCGCTCCGCGAGCGGCGGTCGACGGTGATACTCTGGCTGAACTCGTCAAGCAGCGGTGTTCGTATCTTGAGTACAAGGACGCTCGCGAAGACATGTCGATGACGCGTTGTGTGACGGATCCTGCTGAACAGGCAGAGTTCCTGGATGCATGGCGAGCCTCTGGAGTGACGTGCATTTTTCAGAACGCTGGTGAGGAAGGCCAAGGCGTGATGATGCTGCTCAAACGCCTTTCACGATTTACCTACATGACGGACATGATGAAGGAGCTGTGTTCCAAAGCCGCAACTCCTGAAGATGTCGTTGCAGCAAAAGAGGCGGGACGGCACTGTCTCTATCTGACTGGAAATGGAGTGCCGCTGACTGAGCAATGGGCGTCGGTCGAGGGCGAGTTGAGATACCTGCGAGTGTTCTTTGAGCTGGGTATCCGGATGATGCATCTGACCTACAACCGTCGAAATATGATCGGCGACGGCTGTGCCGAGAAAGCGAACGGTGGTTTAAGTGACTTTGGCCGGACAGTGATTGCAGAAATGAATCGCGTTGGCGTGATCGCCGACTGTGCTCACAGCGGATGGCAGACCAGTCTGGAAGCGGCTCAGGCTTCGACAAAACCGATGGTCGCCAGCCATTCAACGTGTGGCGGAATTTATCCGCACATCCGAAGCAAGCCGGACGAGGTCATCAAGGCGATTGCCGACACAGGCGGGTACATCGGCATTTGCTGCATTCCTCGTTTTCTTCGAGGGAAGGGCGACATCAACGCGTTTCTCGACCACATCGACTACGTGGTCAAGAAGTTCGGAGCCGACCATGTGGCGATCGGCACCGACGTCGCGTACTCATCGCAGAACGTCGCTGAAGAGAATCGCAAAGTCGTGTCGCCACCTCGTCAGCGCACGCGGTTTGCATCCTTGTGGCCGGCTGATGACTACAAAACCACTCCCTCGGCGACGCAAAGTCTGGCCTGGACGAACTGGCCGTTGTTTACTGTTGGTCTCGTTCAGCGAGGTCACTCTGACGAGGTCATCCAGAAAATCATCGGCGGCAACGTCATGCGAGTTGCTCGGGCCGCGTTGGGTGGGTAAGTCGACGTGGTGTTTTCGGAGACAGAGCTGTGAGAGCCGACCTCAAATTGCCAGCGAGATAAAGTAGACTGGTGCACGAAGTTCCGGGAAGTCGAAAGTCTTGTGAGTTCGAGTTGTGCTGCGGGAGTGAAACGTGTCGACAACAACGAATCCCAGTGGATTGCAAATCGATCGCCGTCATGCGCTGCAGATTGGGGCCGGGCTGTTTGGTCTGAATCTTCCTCAGTTTTTGAGGGCGGCAAATGCCGCAGGGGGAGTGAATCGCGACGTCTCGTGCATCTTCATCTTTCTGGCTGGAGGTGCTTCGCACTTCGAGACATTCGATCCAAAACCGGATGCTCCGCCGGAGATTCGCGGGCTCTGGAATCCGACCAGGACCAATGTGCCGGGCACACACATTTGCGAGAAGATGCCGCTGATGGCGCAGCGGATGGACAAGGTGTCGATCGTTCGGTCGTGGCGAGGCAAGACGGGGTCGCATCTGACGGGGGTCGCAACACGTGACCAGCGGATTTTTCCCGCCGCCTTCCGGACAACACTTTCCAAACTTCGGCTGTGTCGTTTCGGCTCTCGCCGGAAATCGAGTCCCCGGAGTGCCGTCTCACTTCGGTTTGCCTGTCGCGGCTCGATACACGACGCCGTCAGGTTACCTGGGCACGGCGTACGACGCCTTCGACGTGAAGGGCGATCCCTGTTCGCCCAAAGTTGATTTCGGCAAGCCGAATCTTGAGGAAGTCCGTTTCGAGGACCGACGTTCGATGCTGACTCAGCTCGACAATCTTTGCCAGCTTGGTGACGTCAATGGTGGTTCGCTGGATGCGCACGACAAGTTCTCGTCTGAGGCACTTGAGCTGCTGACGAGTGGCGCGATGCAGAAGGCGATGAATCTTGATGAAGAGTCTGTCGATCTTCGCGAGCGGTACGGCCAGAATATCTACGGTCAGCGAGTTCTGCTGGCTCGTCGTTTGATCGAAGCGGGTTCGAGGTTCGTCACGATCAACCAGGCAGTTCAGGGGGGACTCTTCGGAGCTGGAACGACCAACGGAACCTGGGACAATCATCACCTCCTTTTCGAATCGATGATGTCGTTCCAGGACGAACCGGCCAACATTCCTGGCACCTACAAATGGCATTCGACGAAAGGGCCGGGCAATCTGCCTCAGCTCGACATGTCTCTGTCGACGTTGCTGGATGATCTCGATGAACGAGGGATGCTGGATTCAACGCTGGTCGTCGTGATGGGCGAATTCGGCCGCACGCCTCGGATTAACAAGTTCGCAGGCCGAGATCACTACCCTGGAGCAGGCAGTGTGCTGTTAGCCGGAGCGGGCATCGCTCGCGGTGCCGTCGTTGGAGCAACGGACCGCAACGGTGCGTCGCCGATCACGCAACCGCATGGCCCGGAAGATATTGCGGCGACGATCTATCAGGCACTGGGCTTCGACCATCACCAGACATATTTTCCGAAGCTTACGCGGCCGACGCCGATTACCAACGGACAAGTAATTCCGGGGTTAATCTAACTGGACAGCGCCACTTACGGGCTATTCACCTCTCCCGCAAGCGGGAGAGGTGGATAACCCTTAAGCTTAGCTAAGCGGTGGCGCGTTGATCCTCGACCGCTGTTGAGAATCCTTCGATTGTGTTCTTCGCGATTTCGATGTTGCCCGCCTGATCGCCAACGCGAATTCCGATCCGCTTCATCGGCTGTCGACTTTCGCGAAGCTCGTTGTTGACCAGTCGGACGTCTTTAGTTTGCCCGCGAATGTCGATCGCGATGCCGTCGGCTCCGCCGGTGTTGATGATCTTGTTGTTTTCAACGAGGTTGCGGTTGGCCCAGAAGTCTCGACCGCGGTTGTCGTCTCGAAACAGAATGCCGACTTTGCCGCTGCCGGAAATTTCGTTGTCGCGCATCACGTTATCGGTGTCATTATGCCCGATCGATGTGCCATAGCTTCGGTTGTCGATCATTCGGTTCCCTTCTGCCAGACCGAACTTAACGCCCCAGCACCAGAAGAGGCCTTGATCGTTGCGTTCAAGCACGCAGTTTCGGATCAGCGGTCGCTGTGATCCGGAGCCCGGATGGACGCCCAGATTCGTGTTGTCGTGAGAGTGGCAGTTTTCCACGACGACGTCATGGCAGATCTGAAAACTGATTCCGTCGCCGTTGTAGTTGCGGGTTTCGACATTCCGAATTGTGTAGCGATCGCAGTCCTGCAGAAAAATGCAGCCACCATAGTTGCCATTCAGGTTGGCATTGTTTTTTCCATTACCGTCGAGTGTCAGATCCTCGATGAGCACGTCTGCCGTACGCTCGCTGGTGAACAGTGGAAAGACTGACGAGCACGTCGGCTTGCCGCTGAGCCAAAGATTTTTCCGCAGCCCATCGCTCAGCTTGAAACGGTTGCCGGACTTCGCGATCAGACTTCTCTTGATCACGTCCGTGCTGCCGTTGTGCGGGTTCTTAGTCTGAAGTGTGACTCCGTCGCCAACCTTCAGGTTTCCACTTTCAGCGAGAGTAATCTCCTGGTCGTACCAGTCAGAGTCGTCGGCAATCGCGATAGTCTCTGACGCATTTTTGGTGATGACGGTCTCCGGCCCGCTGCCGAGGAGTCGCAGATTTGACGGCAGGTGAATGGAATTCCGCAGCGTGTACTTCCCGGGAAGGATGCGAACGGTTCCGCCGCCGAGCCGCTTCACGTAATCGACAGCGGCCTGAATCACTCTGTCGCCAGAACCGACAACGTCGGCTTTGCTCGGCCCGACAGTGATTTCCAGCTTCGCATCCCAATCAGGCTGATGCCGGTCGTCGCCGTCGGTAGCCCGTGGCCGGTTGACCTTCGGAAGTCCCTCGCCCGCATAAAGACGGCCGACCGCACCTGCGGCCATTAACGTAGCGGACGAATTCAGGAAGCGGCGACGACTCATTGATTCGGTAGACATGGTGGTGTTCCGTTGGCAAAGAATCGGGGTGTGTGAATCCGACCTGCGAAGACGCGCGAGTATTTAGGCAGACGGACCAGAAACTTCGATGATTGGAACGGCCATTGATCTGAGAATCAAGGCGATCCAGCTCGACGCCTGACACGGGCCAGGCGAAGAGAAGGCGGTTCAACGATGCGAATTGTTCTGTAAAGGCGGGCGACTCGCTCGCCACGAATGAGGAAACTGTCGCGGACCGGCGTTCGATTGACGAGCGAATTTTCGCTCGTAGGCTACGGTCTCTAATGTTGCATCAATCGAGAACTGAAGCTGAGGCTGCGGAGCAGCACTGAGGAGAGTCATCATGAGTGCATCGGAACGGTCGCTAAAAGTTGCCATCATCGGCGGGGGAATGTTCTTTGACGAGATCATCGGGCAAAGTTTCAAAGACTTCATGCGTGGTGGGTTGTCAGGGGCTCTGACAAGTATTGGGATGAGCCATTTTGCTCCGACAGTCGCCGACGTTGCGATCGACGTTTGTGCGGTTGGAACTCGAAGTGAGAAAAGTGGGACGGCAGGGCATATCACTAAGTGGTTTGCTGAAGAGTTTCCTGACCGCAAGATCGACGCTTGCTACGGCGACGCGGTGTGGAAAGACATTATTGCTTCTCATAAACCCGATGTCGTTTTCGTGGCGACGCCGGACCACGTACACGCTCAACCGATTCTCGATGCCTTGGATGCGGGGTGCGATGTCATCACCGAGAAGCCACTTTGTCTGACGATGTCGGAAGCGGATCAGGTGATCGCGAAAGCCGGGCAGGCTGATCGAGTCGTCGCCGTGGATATGCACAAACGGTACGACCCATTCGTCCGAGAGATGATGGGCAAAGCGACCGAGCAGTACGGACCAATCAACCGTATTCGAGCTGTGCTGGAAGAGCCGTTGGAAGTCAGCACGGAAGTCTTCGCATGGGCGGAGCAGAGCAACCCGTTTGCTTATGTCGGTTGCCACTGGCTGGACGTCGTGCATCACTATCTGAACGTGAAACCGGTGGCTGTGTATGCGACCGGGCAGAAGAATCTGCTGCTCAACTGGGACAAGCATCACGTCGAAGTCGCTCGTCGACGCGGAGTTGATCCGTCGAGCTTCAAACGGCAGGAACCGATCCGAACTTGGGACAGCGTCGACGTTGCCGTCACTTATGACAACGGGATGCGCGGAGACTACAACAACAACTGGATCAACCCGGCGGAATTTGAAGGAGCAGTCAATCAGGAAATCGAACTCTACGGAATCTATGGACGAGGCATCGTCGACCAGCAGGAACGTGGTTATCGAGAAGCGATCATCGGTGACGGTTCTCGAACTCGTAACCCGTCATTCGGGGGCCGGATTCATCACCTCGGCGGTCATCCCGAAATCTTTGGGTACGGCAAAGCATCGATCGCGGCGGGATTGCTGGCCATTATTCGCCGAAGGATTCTAGGTGAGTCGATGTCCGAGATCGATGGCTCGTACCCGGACGCTCAGAGTCAACGGGATATCGTTCAGGTAATCGAAGCGGCATCTGTCGTGGCCGAGAAGAATTACGAGGCGTTCCAGGCGGGACGAGGGACTCCCGTTTCGGCGCTGCTCGGCGATTCCGAAATTCAGATTATCGAACCTTAAGGAACCGCAGGCTGAGCTTTGATCGACTTTACAAAGGCGATCACGTCGGCAAGGTCCTGCCGTTTGAGATCCTTTTCAAGGCCGACCGGCATCAGTGACAGTCCGGTCGAGATCATTTGGTCAATGTTGCTTCGCAGGATGACGTCCTGCTTACCTTCAGCTCGTTTGAGGGTGACACTTCCGGCGGATTCCGCAGCGACGATGCCGTTGTAAACTCGGCCCTGATCAGTGACGACCGTGTAGACGTTGAAGTTGGGTTGTGCTTCGCGGTTGGGATCGAGAATTGACACAAGCAGGTCGGCGTTCGACTTGTTCTTGACCGATGCCAGATCGGGAGCAACCTGCTGGCCGATATTTCCAACTCGATGGCAGGCGGAGCAGATCTTTTTAAACACTGCCTGGCCGCGTGCGATATCGCCATCAAGGGTTAATGCGTCCTGGTAGTTGGAAACAACTTTGGCGCGATCCGAGTTGAGGTCGACACCGAAGAGCTTGCGGCTGCGTGTGCTGACCGTCGAATTTGGATGGTTCATGAGGAGTTGTTTGCGGTCGCGTGTGAGGTCGCTGCGTTTGACGACGTTCGCTTCAACGGCTTGAAGCAATGATTGAATCCGCGAAGTTTTCTGCACCAGAGCGTCGACGACGTCTCGCCGAACTTGAGGGCCGTAAGTTTTCCATCCTTCAAGAAGCGTATTGGCGATGTCATTCGATTCGTGTCTGGCGAGCGATGCGACTGCGGCGCGTTGCAGTTGCGGAGCCGTTTGCGGGGAGAGAAATTCTGACAGAGCACTTGTCGCTGTTGATGTTCCGGCGAAGGCGAGGAGGCGAATGGCCGATTCCCGATCGCTTAAGGATTTGCCTTTATCGTGTGCTGACTGAACGGCGTTTGAGAATAAATTCGCAATTTGCCCTTTGGCTTTCGCAGAGACAGTCTTGTCCTGAACCAATTTTCTGACCGTCGAGCCTCGCGCCGCGAGCCCTTTACCGAGGCCACTCAGAATTGCCTGTTGGACGCCTGTTGAGACTTCGCTTTCTGAGATAGATGCCAGCATACGGACGGCGGTCGCTGTTTGTGGGTTTGAGCCGGCGATCTGCCCCAGTTGAGCCAGCAGAGCCAATGTTCGTGCTGAGTTGCTCTCGTTGGGTGCGATCAAATGTGCCGCCAGTTTGTCGGCGGTTCCTGAGACCGAGGAAAGAGCGGCCGCTTGAATGTCTTTGCCGTTTCTGGCGTCCAGCAAAATCCGAGCGAGACCGGCGATTGCGCGATCGTCTGCAGATTCACCCAGTGTGAACGCGAGCTGAAATCGCACATGCTCGCTCGGGTCATCAATGAGGGGCAACAGAGCTCCAAGGATGTCGTCAGATTGTCGATCTGTGAGAAATGACTCTGAGAGTTTCACGGCGTGCTGGCGAACTCGCGGGTGCTTGTCCTTGATCCCCTGCCGAATTTGTACGGGGCTCAGTAGTTGCAGATTCTGCAGTGCATAAAGAGCGTGCATGCGGGCCACGGCTTTGTCTGAACCACTCAGGATTGAGTAGAGGGCACGATCGACGCTTTGATCCTCACGCTCGCTCAAAAGTCGCATGGCGGTCATGCGGTGCCAGGCGTTGTCGTGGTTCAGGAACGACGCAATTTTTACGATTGGCATATCGCCAAGTCGTTCGGGACGGAGACGTTTCATTTCCGGGCTGACGAGACGGTAGATACGTCCGCGGTCGTGTCCGCTGGTCAGGTCCAGAAACGCTTTGATTTCTTCGGGGATGGAATAGGGGTGTTCGATCGTCTCGCGATACATGTCGAGCATGTAGAGTGAGCCGTCCGGTGCATTCACAAAGTTAACAGGGCGGAACCAGTTGTCTGACGATCGAATGACTTCTTCGTTGGGATCGGCTCGTTCGGCACGGTAGACGACGTCGTCTGTGTTGACGGTTTTACGATGGACAAGATTTCCGCCGACGTCACCGACAAACGCGTTCCCGCGAAATCTTTCAGGGTAGGCATTACCACGATAGATGGTGATTCCCGTCGCCGACGTAAAAAATCCGACTGGGTATTCTGTCGGGACTGCTCCCTTTTTCTTTGATGGATCGAGCGGAATAAATTCCCACGCGCCGTCATCATTGATGATCAGTTTGTAACCCTTGGCTTCGGCTCGCCATTTTTGCCGAACGATACGCCAGGGCTCTGGTGGGCTGCGTCTGAAGACTCGAGCGCTGGCTCCATCGGCGGCGATACTGCGGATCGGGCTGGGAGCGGCGATGTACGGATTGCGAGCCAGGTATCTTTGCGGAAACACAACCTGTTGAATGTGGTTGCTGTTGCTGCAGACAAACCTGGTGCCCCAGTCGTCGATCGACTGCCCAAACTGGAGTCCGCCTGTCACCAGTTCGAACTTCTCAGTTTTTGGATCGAAGCGAAGGTCATTGCTTCCGACTGGGAAAAGCGGCTTCCCTCGATGCATAACATTCTTCGGATTGCGTCCGGCGGAAAATGTAATCTTTCCGTCGAGTCCCCAGTGAAGACCGTTGGCCAGAGCCTGGACGTTGCCTCGGCCAAAGCCTGTGAGGATGACTTCTCGGATGTCGGCCTTCCCGTCGCCGTCGGTGTCTTTGAAATAGTAGAGGTGCTGAGGAGCGAGCACGAAGATTCCGCCGTTGTAACAGCAGACGGATGTTGGCCAGCTGATTTTGTCTGCGTAGATGACGCTGCTGTCCATGCGGCCGTCGCCGTCGGTGTCTTCCAGCATGCGGATGATTCCGGCATCCTCTTTTCCGCCTCCTGACGGGTTGAGCCGCGTCGGTTCCTGCGAGAATGGATAGCCATGCATTTCGGCGACAAACATCCGGCCGAACTCGTCGAAGCAGGCGGCGACCGGGTCAGAAACCAGAGGCTCGGTGGCGACGACTTCAAGCTGAAATCCACCAGCCAGTCGAAAAGTTGTCAAAGCGTCAGCAGCGTCCGTGTGCGGGATGCGAGGCATGTCAGCCGCGGTGACCTTGCGTGTTGCTGCTTCGTCGGCCGCACACAGATTCTGGCTGTTCCCCACAGTCTGAATGGTCAACGCGGCGAACATCGAAATGGAAACTAGTACTTTATGACGCTGCATGGCGATGTCCTCTTTGGTGGCACAGAGTCTTAGAATTCGATTCCGAATACAGGGCTACTTGTCAGAATCTTCGTAGGGTGCGTCTTGACGCACCATTGCGACACGTAATCTGCTGGTGCGTCAAGACACACCCTACCGTAGGTCGACTCATTATTCCGCGGGCTTAGTTCAGCTTACGGACGATGTCTTCGTCGCTGAGTTGTGGATACACCGAGAACTGGCCTCGCGTTCCGGACAGTTCATAGACGTGTTTAGTCGGTTGAAATGTTTTCTGAAGAGTTGCTTCGTTGAGCTGATGGCCGGCACCGTTGACACCGGCACAGATCGTCACCTTATTGGGAGCGATCATCGCCGCGATGTGGGCGACGTCGCCCACGTCGCGAAGGATTCCGTTTGGAAGGATGCCAAGTCGCTGACCTTCGTACGGTGTGTCACTCACGAAGCTTGCCAGGGAGCCGACCGTGACTGTGTGGTCGATGCGGTGGTCGATCGCGGCAGCACACAGGGCCACAACGCCCGCCGGCCCCTGAGCGATGACTGTCAATCTGTCATCCGCGTAGCCTCGATCGGTCAGGACGGTGATTGCTGTTCGAAGATCCTTCACCCATTGCCCAAGCAGTGGCCTTCCCAGAATGAGCGACCACTCTGCCGTGTTATGGTCAGGTGCTCGCCGAATCGAGTCACCGCGATGTGCGTGTTCGCCGGTGGCTCGCAGGCTGAGAGTGACGACGCTCCGTCCAGACTCGTGAACTTTGCGAGTCAGCTCACTTTGGGAGAGCTTCAGTTCTTCGTCGAGACTCAACACGATGACTGTACCGGGACGTTGTGGAGCGTTTCCGACCGTATGCGTGGCTGTGAGGCGGATTCCTGATTCAGACTCGAACGAAATATTCTGCGACGGTGACGTCGATGACTCAGTCACGGAAACCTTGGCTGTCGGCTTCGTACCTTTGAGGATTGTCCTGTCGAGCGTCTTTCGCAATCGCGATGCTGAAGTCTGCCAAGCGTCCTTATTGGTTGGTGCCGTTTTCAGTGCAAGCAATGCCTGGCCTTCGCGAGCGGCGAACTTCGGAATAGTCATCCAGTCGTTGGGGCGTGTCTCGCCGGGGAAGCATCGCAGCGACTCGGGAACCTCGGTTTCCATGTCTGCTTCCGAGATCGGCGAGCCGTCACCTTCCCCCTTCAAGTGCTTCGTCATCCAACCATACATTGCCTCGCGCATGGGCTGGTTGTAGTCGTGCGGAGATTCAAAAACCGCGTGTTTGACGCTGTCCGGGAGGTTGTAGATCTGGTAAACGGGTCTTACGAATGCCAGCGATTTCTTTGCTTCGCCGACCGAGAACTGAAAGGCGTCGCGCGTCGCGCTGACGATCATTAAGGCTCGAGGGGCGGTCAGACTCAACACCCCCCATTCTTCGGTGAAAGAGAGTGCTCCAGGCACGACCTCGCACATACAGCACGCGGCTCCCAGGTAAGCCTTGTAGTTGCCGACGGAGCAAACCGGCACGACGGCCTTGAACCGTTCGTCGAACGCGCCGGCGTACATCGACTGATTGCCGCCCCCGCTGGCTCCGGTAATTCCGAGCCGGTCTGCGTCAACCTCCGGTCGCGTCTGCATGTAGTCGACCGCTCGCTGATTCTCGTACACCTGCAGACCGCTTAATGGTCGGCCAATCGGGTACAGAGTCGCCGCGACCATCTCGCCGTGATATTCACCCAGAGCCTTCCCGATTCCTCGTTCTCCCGCGCCAAACGCGTCAACGGCCAGGACGAAAAATCCGAGTCTCGCCAAACCGATGCAGCGTGCCTGGACGTGCGGATCCTGCTTGGCTCCTTTCCAGTGGCCATGCACGCAAAGAACGGCGGAATGCTTCCCCGGCTGATTTGGGACATACGCGTTGGCAGCCATCCAGACGTCCGGCAGCGTCTGAAAGATCACCTTCTCGATCCGGTACTCGTCGCGTTGAATCGTGCCGAGGACCTTTGCGTTCAGCGGAGCATCATTCGCCGGAAATCCGCCCCATGCTTGCAGAAGTCTTTTTCGAATTTTCGTTTTGCGGTTTTTCCATTCGGCGAGATTAGCCGGCGGTTTGTCATCACCGTGAAGTGCGTCTGACTGCGACTTCACAAATTCGAGGAACGATAGAGGCTCCGCTGCGTGGACGGAGTTGCTTGCGACGCCATCGGCAACACCAGGAAGTGATGGGAAGCCTGGCGACAGCGCCAGAACGCCCGCAGCAACAAATAGAGCAGTTGGAATTCGCATGCTCGTCTCCGCCAGTTGGAGGGGATTCTTTTGAACAAATTCTGCCGATCGAATTGTTACTTTTTGCGAGGCTTGATTGCCGGAGCGTCAATCGGTCGCAGCGGAAAGACTTCGGAGGGAACACGTTCGCTGTGCATCATGGCGACGAGGTCCTTGACGATGCCGGGGTTCTCGCCAGCAACGTCGTGCTTTTCGCCGATGTCGTTCGCGATGTTGTACAGCTCGACCTTCATATTCCCCCTGGTCATGTTCTGGCGGACTGCCTTCCAGTCGCCGACTCGGATCGTCTGCTGACCTCCGTAGCTGGGGAATTCGCGGTAGAGAAAAGGACGATCTTCCTGATCGCTTCCGAGCAGCGTTGGGGCCAGACTGATGCCATCGATATTTGATGGCGCTTTGACATTGCCTCCGGTGAGTTCGAGAAGCGTCGGCATCCAGTCTTCAAAACCGCTGATGCGATCATTGCTTGAACCGGCTTTAACGTGGCCGGGCCAGCGGACGAGCGTCGGCACTCGGACGCCACCCTCGTAGAGAGAGCCTTTCAGGCCTCGCAACTCGCCGACACTCTTGAAGAACGTGTAGTCAACTTCCTTATCGAGGTGAGTCGTTCCGTTGTCCGAGCTGAAGACGACGATCGTGTTGTCGGCGAGTTTGAGTTCGTCGAGCAGGTTCAAAATATTGCCGACGTAACGGTCCATGCGCGAGATCATCGCGGCGTAAGCCGCTCGTGGAGTGAAGTGCGGCGTGTAGCCATAACCGCCGTCGCGAGTGAACGGTGGGTCGTTCCAGCCGAGTTCCAGGTAGGGCTTCAGTTCCTCGTCAGGCACGTGCAGCGCGACGTGTGGAATGACCGTTGGGTAATAGAGGCAGAACGGTCGGTCTTTGTTGTCTCGAACGAATTTCAGAGCCTGTTCGTTGATTCGATCGGGAGCGTAGTCCTGTCCCTTGAAGATGTCATAGCTGCGAGGGTTGGCCGAGTCGGTTCCCTTCGCGAGGCTTGAGTGCCCCGGAACCGGCGGTTCGTTCTTCAGTGGAAAATGCTTGTAGTCGTTCCAAAGGTACGACGGGTAATAGCTGTGAGCGTGTGCCTGGCAGTTGTAGCCGAAGAAGCGGTTTACGCCCTGGCTCAGAGGTTCGCCGGAGGACGCCGGGCCACCCAGTCCCCACTTGCCGAACGCACCGGTGACGTAGCCCTGCTTTCGCATCAGCTCGAAGATGGTGACCTCGTCGTCGGGGATCGGCCATTGACCTTCAGGCGGTGTTGATCTGTTGCTGCGAACGTAGGCGTGTCCGGGATGTTTTGCCGTGACCAGCACGCATCGCGAAGGAGCACACACCGCGTTACCGCAGTAGTGCTGCGTGAGCTTCATGCCCTGAGACGCAAGCCGGTCCAGATGCGGAGTCTTGATCAACTTTTGCCCGAAGCTGCCGAGCTCTCGATAACCCAGGTCGTCAGCAAGAATAAAGACGACATTCGGCTGGCGTTCGGCACCGAGGAGTTGAGTGGATGTCGAAGCAAGGCCACTCACGACAAACGCAAGCATGACGAGCAGACGCAGATAACGCATGAAGATTCTCCGGGTGTAAGACGCGATCGCCGGGAGCGACCGTTTAGTTGCTAACGGGAAACTTTAGTCGGTCGCGGCCGACAATGCGCATGATTGCAGGGGGCAGTATTGCCGGTTTCAATGTTGAAACGATTTCTGCCACCGCGCGAAGTCGTCTGCAAGCTCTGCCGCTTTGTTTTGATGGCTTGTCGCCAGGTCGCGAGCTTCGACAGGATCGTCCGCGATGTTGAACAGTTGCCAGGCACGGTTCTGCTTGTCACGTACGATCTTCCAATCGCTCATACGCAACGCGGCGTGAGATCGGTATTCGAAGTAGAACGATTTGTGTGACGACGGTGCATTGTTCAGCAGGATGGGAAGAGGGTCTTTGCCATCGAATTTCACGTCGGTCGGCAAGGCAGCGTCCGCGATCTTCGTGCAGGCCGGCAGCAAGTCAGGCGACCAGAATGGCTGAGTGATAACCGAGCCTGGCTTGATCCTGGTCGGCCATCGAGCCATCGCGGCGACTCGCAGTCCGCCTTCCCAGCAGGTGACGCCGCCGTGTCGAAGCGGTTCGTTCGAGCCGACATCCAGGCCTTTGCGATTCAGGCGAAATGCTCCGTTATCCGACATGAAGAAGACGAACGTGTTGTCGGCCGTGCCGGTTTGATCCAACGTTGAAAGTACTCGGCCGATCGCGACGTCGAGCGAGTACACGACGGCTTCGTATCGTTTGTCAGGATTGGACTCGTCGGGCGGATATCCACACGCCTCGAACGCCCAGCCGGGAGCCTGCCAGACGTTGGCTTCGCCTCGGGTCTTATTGCCCGCTGTCGGGAAATGCGGCGAGTTAAACGGGAGGTAACAAAACCAGGGGTCGGCCGTCTTCGACTTGCGTCTCATGAAGTCGATGGCGGCGTCAGCGAAGATGTCCGTCGAGTATTCGCCTTCACGGTGCAGTTCGTCGGTGCCGTGGTAGAGGTCGTGCTTCTGTCGATAATTGTGGAAGTAGTAGTCGAGATTGCCCGACGCATGCCCGATGAATTCATCGAAGCCGCGTTCTGTCGGCCGCGAGCCCTGGGCAAACCCGATGTTCCACTTTCCGAAGCACCCCGTTGTGTACGGAGTCGGAGCGGTCTTGAGAATCTGCGGAATCAGAATCTCGTCATGGCTGAGTCCAACTCCATAGTTCCCGGCGACACCGCCAAGTTGGTTAGTCAGGCCATGTCGCTGCGGAATTCGCCCGGTCAGCAGACACGCTCTGGAGACAGTGCAGGTTGGCGACGCGGTATAGAACCCGGTCAGCCGCGCCCCTTGCGTCGCGAATCGATCAAGATTCGGAGTCCGGATTTTCGACTTCGAGTTGTAACACTGAAGATCGCCGTAACCGAGATTGTCAGCGGTAATGATCAGAATGTTTGACGGCCTGACAGCGTCGGAGCTGCCATCACCCGCAAGCAGTAACGCGGGAGCAAAAGCCCCGGCAAGCAGCGCGAAATAAACGCAAACCCGCGACGCAGTGATTCGAGCTGAATGTTTAATCCACTTGATAAAAGACAATGCTTGCTCCCTTGATGTCGGACGTACTGTCGGCGGGGAGTCTACGCCGACGAAGCCGTCGAGTCGAAAGACTGGAATCACTAGACGAACCTTCTTCAGAACAGCTTTCAACATTCTGATTAGTGGCATGGCCATCTATGAACTTAACATTAGGTTCCTCGCGTCATCTTCATGATCACTGAATACTCCTTGAACCTAAGTTGCGTACCTGATAACCCTCACAAAATGTAGATTCTTGCCATTGTCTCGAATACTTTCTCATTAAGTGGTAGCTGTTATGGCTGACGTCTTCGATGCATTTCGTGCAACGCAGCGAGCGACTTTCGCAAAGCTTCAAGCCTGTCCTCCAGTGGTGATCACCGGCATTGTGAGCGAGAACGGCGCTTACGCTATGCAGCCGACGGAAAATGATCCTATCACCTTACGCGCATCTTTTGATGCGTGGCGGGTTGAAGCTGGCCGGCTGGAGACTATTCGGGATCTGTTGATCGAATGCCATGTTCGTCCTGAGCAACTCGAACGGCTCGCAAATCCTATGTCTGCGAACGCCATCATCAAAATCCGCGCCAGGCTGAGCGACACTAATGAAGGAGCAACACCACAGGCACTGCTTGAAGACGTGATCGATGCAACTGCAAACGATTCACTCTTGAAACAGCATCTCGCCGGACTCTTGAATCCTGACACAATTGAAGATCCGCTTTTCGGTACGTTCACATGCGATCGAAAACTGTTCTTGTACACAGCAAAGTCAACATGGTGTGACGATGACATCGAACTTGAACTGTTGCCAGATGAACCAGTTGACATGGACGCGGCAATCAATACTGCGAAGACCTTTTGGGGCACGATGCCAGACTGGAACAGACGGATACGCGATTACGCGGTTGCTGAGCTTCTTGCCTTTTACAACGACAATTGGCGAGACGGATGTGAAATATCCGCAGACGATTTTGCGAGTCGTTTGCAAATCGACTCCGTCTCAGTTTGTCAGTCCGGCTCGTTCACTTTCAGATTCGATTGTGGTGGAATGTTTGACGATCACGTTGTTGAAATTTATGGCGACCTTAAGCAAGGGATTCGCGGTGCGGACATCTGGGGATAAGCCGCATCGGCAGAATATTGGAGTGAAGTAGGGCAGGTTCCTACCGGCCGAAAGAGAAAGACGCTCCCGTTGGCCGGTAGGAACCGGGCCTACGGATTTGGCGATCGGGCGATACGGCGGAGCGAGGGTTGCCGTTTCAATCGCATCTTTGCCATCAACTTTGTAGAGCCTGGACCGGCGAGAACTTGCCGCCGAGGATTGGAGCGCTTTCGACTTCGAGCCACTTGTCGAGCACGGTTGCGTAAACCTGGCGGAAGTCGGTGTGGAATTTCACGTCGCCGTCCTGAAGATCGTGCAGGCTGGGGTGCTTTCCGATCAAGCCGGACTTGACTCGGTTTCCGGCGAGGAATGCGGGAGCGGCGGCTCCGTGGTCAGTTCCCTCGCTGGCGTTTTCCTGGAGACGACGTCCGAACTCGCTGAACGACATGGTCAGAACTCGATCTCCATGACCGTGCTCATCGAGGTCTCGGACGAAGGCATCGAGTGCTCCGCTTAACTCGCGCAGCAACACTTCGTGAGCAGGTGCCTGCCGGGAGTGTGTGTCGAAGCCGTCGAGCGTCACGTAGTAGATGCGGGTTTTCAAACCAGAATCGATGAGCTGAGCAACCGTCTTCAGTTTCTGAGCGAGTCCACTGTCTGGATAAGTGATTCCCGTTTTGTATTGGCCGCTGGCGGCTTCGATTTGCTCGCTGGCGGACAACGCCGATCCGGTGCTGGTCTGAACGAAGCCCAGCAGGTCACCACTCGGCGATGCGGATTTTGCGATGTTGGTGACGGTCTTTCTGAGTTGCTTGCCGCTGTCGTTCAGGCGAAAGCGGTCGAGCGACTTGACCGACGGCACTCGAATGTCCTGCGACGACAAAGCCAGTGGTTGCTTCTCGTGGCCGAGATGGATCGCCGGAATATCCAACGCGTCGTCCGTGCGAGTGTTGTCCAGAAAACGGCCAAGCCAGCCGTCGTTTCTGACCGCGGTCTTTCGCTGGCAGGTATGCCAGATATCCATCGATTCAAAGTGAGAGCGATTGGGGTTGGCGTATCCAACTCCCTGAACGATCGCCAGCCGGTTGTTCTCAAGCAGGTTGGAGAGTCCCTGAGCCGCCGGGTGGAAGCCATAAGAATTTTCGATCTTCAGAGCGTCGGCCGCCTGAACCGCCAGCGTCGGTCGGGCTTTTCGGTAAGCGGACTCTTTGAACGGAGCAACGGTGTTCAAGCCGTCGTTTCCGCCGGAAAGCTGAACCATGACGAGAATTTTTTCGTCGCTCGGTTTCGATTCGGCGGCACCCGCCTGGGAGAGAATTTGAGGAGCCGTCCCGCCAATGGAAACAACGGCGGATGCCCCGATGGATGCTTTGAGAAAGTTTCGGCGGGTTGTCATGGCTGAATCTTTCGAGCGTTACTGAGAGGCGTGTCCAGAATATCCCGTAGGGTGCGTCTCGACGCACCAGACAGAACATTTTGGCCACAGAGGGCACGGAGAAATGAAGCACTTCTCTGAGGTCTCGGTGTCCTCTGTGGCTACTGACTTTTATAGAGTTCAGAAATCAGGCGAGATGGAATTGTGGAACGGTGCTGAGTGTCTGGATTAACTCGGCAATGCGTCGTGACGGGTTGCCAGTGGTTTGTTCGGCAAAGGCGAGTAGTTCTTTTCTTGCAGAATCGTCCAACGGCACGGCAAGCAGGAGTTCGTCGAGCCACTCGATCAATTTACCGGGACTGCTGACACCATTTTTCTTAGCCAGTGTTTCCAGAGTCTGACCGCCGAATCGAGTTGCTTCGTTTCGCAGAAGTTCGCCGACAAGATTCGATCGGCCAAGCAGCGTTGATGTGTTGATCCAAGTGCGCCCGCCGTCCCAGCCTTTAACATTTGGCGGGTAAAAGACAGCCTGCCCGATGTCGTCAAGATGCTGAGCCACTTGATCGAGGTTTGACGAGCCGTGCAGACATCGCAGCAGGCCGATTCCGAGTTCGACGGGTGAGCGAACCTTTCGTCCCACGGCGAAGGGCGAATAGAAAATGTTGCTGGCAAGGATTCGCTCGATGACCGGACCGATTTGCAGCTCTGACCTTCGAAGCAACTTCGCGAGCGGTTCGACCAGTTGCTCGGGGGCTGTCGGTTCGTCGAAAATGAAAAAGCGAACCAGCTTCCGGGCGATGAACCGCGGCAGAGCTTTTTGCTTGAGGACGATTTCGACGCCTTCTTCGCCGGTGAATGTTCCGGTTTCACCGAGGATCGTTTTAGCGCCGGTGTCGTGCTGGTACCGGTTGAAGCGAAACTTCTTGCGGCGAACTTCCCAACCCGTGAAGCAGCGTGCGAGTTCCTGAATATCGCGTTCGGTATAGTTGCCTTCGCCCAGGCAGAACAGCTCCATGATTTCGCGAGCGTAGTTCTCGTTGGGGTGAGCCTTGCGGTTGGTTGTTGAGTCGAGGTAAATCAACATCGCCGGATCGCGAGAGATTTCCTGCGTCATTGCTCCAAAGTCGCCGAGCGCGTGTCGACGCAGCAGACGATTCTGAGTGAACATCATCTCCGCGTCATCGACTTTTTCGGCACCGGTTGCGAAATGTCCATGCCAGAACAGGGTCAACTTTTCGAGCAACGGGTTTGTTGTCGAGGCCTGGTCGCCAGCCCACGGCGAATTCAGCATTCGATACAGCCACCAGGCCGCAAGGTTGCGAGAGTTCCCGGTTGCCAGCATGGCTGACGCGAGAGCGTCGGTTTCGGGGTCACGTTGCGAAGCGGCTTTGGCGTTTTCAACGAAGCTGTGCGCGAGTTCCGACGGAGATCGCTTCACCAGGGCATCGAGTTCCTGCGAACTCGCGCCAAATCCGGCTCGGCGGCACAGGTGCGCCGCCAGCCGCCGGTTCCACGGCTGCTCGGTGGAAGGGACGAAGGGCGACCAGGCCCAGTCGGGATCAATGGAGGCAATGTCCTGAGGCATGTCTCGCTCTTAGTTCTTCGTTTGGATAGCCAGTTCCAGTTTCAACTCGCCACCGGTGGTCTTTACGTCGAAGGTCATTCCTTCAAAGAGGCTCAGCACCTCCAGCAGCAGGCCGATTTCTGCGGCAGACTCTTCTCGCGTTTGACCTTTTTTGATCATGTTCTGAGCGACAAGTTGATCGCGATTGTCGCTGAGGATTTCGCCTAGCGCCTCTGCGTTGAGCTTGATGGCCGTGTTGGATGTTTCACCGCGAGTCGTTTGTTCGTTTTGCGCGGCGTCCACAAGTTCCTTTGCCATTTGCTTTGTGCTGGCGATGAAGAATCGATTTTCGGCGAAGGCCAGCGACGGCGAAAAGTTGAACTGGATTCTCGCTCGTTCAGATTCTTTCTCGTCAGGTTCCGGTACGAACGAAGCTGTGTAGATTTTGTTGTCTTTGTAGATGTCGATGTCCTGATCGAGCTGCGGGTTTCCCTGCATGGCGCCGATCACGTTCAGGAATCCGACCATACTTTGGAAGGTGCGCCGCAGTTCGGTTTGTGACTCTGCGGCATTTTCAAGATGTCCAGCCAGCGCGAAGGATGGCAACTTTAATGCCGGCTTCGGCAGCACATCGTCGAAGCTCTGTCGATTCACCAGAACCTGCATGGCTGGGCCAAACGATCCGAGCACGTCCTCACCAAAGTCTTTACCGGCGAAGAATGTCGTCAGGTTGGCGTCGGCTTTGGCGAGTTCGTCGTTCATCCGCTCGTCGAACAGGTCTCCCGCTCGCAGCCACATCTCAGACACTTTTCGGTAGGTGCTGATTGAGAGGATTGTGGATTCAGTTTCGAGGGCCGGATCAGCAGAGCCGGCGCTGTCTGGTCCGAACCAGTATTCACGAAATTCTTCGACCCATTCGTTGTCATGAGGAGCGGCGAACTCCAGACGAGTCGCTTCTCCGCTCACGTAGAATGACGCGGTGACGTACGGAGTCTGCCGCAAGTTTGTGAGGACGCCGCCGACGAGGAGTTCGGCGATCGGGTTTTCGGTTTGATTCTTATCAAGGCCTTTTGCGAAGCCAGAGTCACGGATTGTAGCCAGGTCAACCCAGCTCCATATAGTTGGCTCGCCGTTGATCGACTTGTGAGCGGCGGCGAACTTCTCGTTGTCGTTGATGGATGCCCGAGAGCCATCGATCAGCGTGTCGAGAACCTTCTTCCCAAGGTCATCTTTGTTGCTCATGACCAGCCACGGTCCGACGATGGCGAATCGGCCATCTTTCTTTCCGTAGATCGTGATTTCGCGATACTCGTCTTCGGGTAGCGGCTCATTACCCTTTGAGCGAGCGTCGGCTCGCCCGAGTTCGATAAGAGTTTTCGCGGTACTTTGCAGCTTGGCGGCGTCGGTTGCTCGCACCAGGGCGACGATGCCTTCCGTCTCCGGTTCAAAAGCGATGGTGATGCCGCCGCCCAGAATCGTGTCGTAGGCTTCACGCCATTTCATACCGATTTGTGTTTCGATATGAGTACGAATTCCCAGGAACATCATGTAGCCAGGATTCGAAATTGCCTCTGTGTACTGGGGTTGCTCCTGGATCTTCTTCCAAACGTTGTGTTCGGTAAGCGTGGTCAGAAGCCGGTCCGGGTGCGGCATCTGAGCAACGGCCAGACACGAAGCCGGCAGCAGTTCGACGGCTGATCTTTCGCCCGCGTCCAGATCAGGTTGGGCGAACGCATTTGTGTGACCAATTGCGGTGATGATCAAGCCGCAGAGCAACGCCATTGCCATCAGTCGACGATACATTTTGATTTCCATCTATTTTGGCATCCTGAATATCCAGAATTGCTGACGCTCGCAGCCACACTGAGAACTGCCTACCCGTCACGAGATGCCAGAGTTTCAGAACACGGGATAAATATCAAGGGCGCGCTATTGCCGGTCGATCTGGTGGCGGCCCGGATGGCGTATCGGGGATCACGATGGGGGCGGCTGAATTGTTCGAATGTTGGACAGTGCCGACGAATTGCGAGGCGTGGCAGCGAGACAAACCGATTGAGTGGGGCTTAGACTGTCCGAATTCTCGTTTGGTCGATGATATGGATCGAATTCAGGACTTGCTCAACGGATCGAAGGTTCTGCAGTGGCTTCAACGGCGTTCATTACTTCTGTCGGAAAATGTTATCCTGGTGAGCCTGTCTCAAATGACGAAATGGAGTCGCGGCTTGGCCAGGTTGGAAGCCGTCCGTCAAGGCTTCGAGAGCGAGTTCTCAAGCAAAACGGTATACAACATCGACATTACGCGATCGATGAAAACCAACAGACTGTCATGTCTAACGCACAGATGGCCGCCGAGGCTGCTCGTGATGCCGTCCTGCGATGTTGCCTGGAACTTAAGGACATCCCGTTACTCGTGGCGGCCACATCTCAGGCCGACCTCCCGCTGCCGGGCTTTGCCAGCATGGTCCAGGGTGAGCTTGAGTTGCCAGTGTGTGAAATTGCAACGCTGCACGGCATCTGTGCCAGCAGCGTCACAGCACTTCGTCATGCCCAACTTGCCGTTGGTTCCGGCCAGTTCAAGCACGCGTTGAGCGTTGCCAGTGAATTTCCCAGCCGCTTGTTGAAGGCGTCCCGGTTTGAAGCTCAGGGATTTGGCGACGAAAAGCGGATTCCATTCGAAACGGAGTTTTTGCGATGGATGCTTTCTGATGGTGCCGGAGCATTTGTTGTCAGCGACTCACCGTCTGAGAACGGGATATCGCTGGAAATCGAAAACATCGTCTTAAAGTCGTACGCCGGTCAGTTTCCGCCGTGCATGTTCGTGGGCAATAAAGATGAAGTGCTGGCTCACCCGACATCAGGCTGGTTGGATCATGGCAGTTTCGAGGCGGCATCCGCCGCGGGGGCTATCAATCTTCATCAGTCCACCAATCTTCTTGAGGATGTCGTTAGGATTTGTGTAAACGGCGTGTTCGAACTCGTTGAAGATGGCGTCTTCGATCCAAATGAAATCGACTGGTGGGTTTCACACTACTCGTCTCACCTGTTCCGTGAGCAAGCCTGCGAACTGTTCGCACGCGGAGGCATTCCGCTTCCGGAAGATCGTATTTTTACCAACCTATACGAACGCGGGAATGTCGGTGCTGCGGCCTTTCCACTGATGATCGAAGAGCTGTTCAGCAGCGGACGACTCAAAGCCGGGCAACGGTTGCTTTGCATCGTGCCGGAGAGCGGCCGCTTTCTATTCGGTTATGTGATTCTGAAGGTCGTCGGCTCTGGTCAGACTGCGGAGGCCAGAAAGAGGAACGCAGTAGGAACGGCGGTGACAACCGAAGCGCCAGATATCAAGACCAGTGGCTCGCCCGTTGAAGAACGCCTTGTTCGTCAGTTGTCCGGCGTCTGGTCAGATTTTGAGAACCGGCTTGTTCAAGTGCCGATTATTCGCCGAATGTATGAAGGGCGAATGACAATGCAGGACTATCAGGAGCTGCTGTTTAATCTGCGACAGCAGGTCATTGATGGTTCACGATGGATTTCGCGAGCAGCTTCGAATCTGACCTCGAACAACTTTCCAATCCGTTCAGCCTTTATTGGACATTCGAGCGACGAACATCGAGATTTTGAAATGATCGAACGTGATTACGTGTCGATCGGCGGTCGGCTCGAAGACATTCAGAACGGTCAGAAGAATATCGGCAGCGAAGCGATGTCTGAGTTCATTTTGAGCCGTGCAAGCCGCGAAAACCCGTTCGATCTGATTGGGGCGATGTTTATTATTGAGGGGCTTGGTCGCCGGGTTGCTCGTAAATGGGCAGAACGAATTCGTGATCAACTGCATCTCGAAGACAGGCAGGTGTCGTTTTTGATGTATCACTCGGAGAGTGATGACATCCATTTTCAACGATTGGACGCAGCCGTCCAGTCAGGAGTTTTGACAGACGAACTCGTTGAAGACACTGTCAAGACAGCCAAGGTCGTTGCTCGACTGTATGTGTTGCAGCTCGAAGAACTGGGGAATTTCTGATGACGTCACCTGATGCTGAACCGGTTGATGGGGGAATGACCGGGAGCCCCGGAATGCCGAATGAGTTGGACGCTGCAGCAGTCCAGGAGCCGACCGATGCGGCGGCGCGGTTGGCGGAGCTTGGACATGATCCGCGGGACCCAAATCCGTGGCTGGCTCTGTATTTGGATACCAGCGTTCCGTTTCATCCGCACGCGAAAGCCGCGATTCTTCTCGACAGTAGCTCAAAATCGCGTCAGTTCGTGTTGCCGTTGATTCGCCCGTTCTGTCGCCTTGGACTATGCCTGTTTAAGCTTCTAAAGACGTTAGTGCCCAATGCAATCGCGTCATCGTGGTTGCTTCATCAATCGATATACAGAGGGTTGAAGTGGTTTGTTTCACCGTACGCAAATTATCTGATTATGCGACACTTCCACATGGCGTCGGAATTGCTGCAGTTTGTGGCTGTCAATACGCGTGGTGTCGAGATGAAACTGAATCCACTTTATCCGCAGTCACTGCATGATCTGGTCCACGATGTGTTCCTCAAGCATGATTTGAATATCTACAACTTCATTATTGAGATCAATCGTCAGCTCAATGAGCAGGGGCTGGAATTGGAACCAGTGAGTTCTCTGGACTATGACTGTGTGACCGACGGAGAATTTTCGATCGAGCAAATGCCGAAAGGCTGGTTGAACTTCCTTGATCTCGAATCTGCAATCGAGATTTATACTCCGATGTATCAGTTGCTGTTGACGGACAGCGATTTCTGGCGTGCGTGTAAATTCGCTACAGCTTGATGAGACGATTGCGCTCTATGCGACGACACTGATGAACGATCACCGGTTTCTCGGGTTGGTCAACAATCGCCACCCGATTATTTCAGAGTCAATCCTGGGGGGCAGCTCATCGTTTGATGCTTCACGGCCTGGCGGGTCGAGCTGCTGCATGCTCATCTGGTGAAGAACAAGCGGAATCAGCAGACTCATGCTTCGTAATCCACGAGACTGGCAGGCGGTTCTGTATTTAACCGCCCAACCACTGTTGATTATTTACCAGTGGCATTGGGGGATCTTCTGGCCTGCGTATATGGCCGTGCTGTTCTTGAGCATCGGAGTGAGCTCGATCCACCATAATCATGCCCATCTTAAGATGTGGCGAAGCCGCTGGTTGAATCGTGTCACTGATCTCTGGCTCACGTTGCTGCAGGGCCATCCAACCTTTCGCATTCCATGTGACACATAACGCCAACCATCACCAGTTTCATCATGGTGCAGACGACGTCGCACGCACTTATCGATTCGGCGGTGATACGAACAATTTGCTGGGGTATCTGCTGCATCCGGTTCAGGCTGTCCGCGTATTGGCTCCACTGTTTGTGGCCAGACTGCTCCAGTGGCGTGAGTGTCGACCGGGTGTGTTTCTGTACTTCGTCCTTCAGTATGTTGCTGTGGGATTTCTATGGAGCATTCTCGCTTTTGTTGACTGGCAGAATTGGTTGCTGGTAGTGCTGTTGCCGCAGTTGTTCGGTTTACATTGGTTGCTGGCTTCAAACTATTTGCAGCATGCACACGCTGATGGTCGTTCCAGAATCAACTTTGCCAGAAACTTTGAAGGGCTGATCAATCCACTGCTTTTTAACGCTGGCCTGCACACCGCTCACCATCTTCACGGGCGATCACATTGGAGCGAGTTGCCGGAACTTCACGAACGCTACCGGAAAGAAATTGATCCACGTCTCAACGAACGCGGGCTGGTCGGCTACATTCTTAGAACGTATTTGCTAAGCCTCATTGTTCCCGGATTCCAGAGCGAATCATTGATGTGCGACCAATTTGAAATCGATGCCCGCCGCAGCAACGATTTCGATGCAGGCTCCTCGTACTGAAGAGTGGCGAAGGAATCGCCAATCTGACACTACTTGCGGTCGAGCGAAATGGCCTCGGCGTAGGCCAGCTCGCCGGTCTTCCCGTCGAAGTATTGAAAAATGACCTGAGGATGCGGGTAGGCGACCCAGCGCTTGTCACCCAGTTTCTTCGGCTGGTTGAAAACGTTGTTGATCTGTACGACGCAGTAGTGAGGGTAGAGCCGGTCCAGGCGTGGGATGTCTGGCAGGATGTAGCTGCTCCAGCGGATGTCGCATTCGCGCGGTCCGAACTTGAACTTGCCGGTCGCTGGTCGATCACTTTCGTCATTCTTCGGAACGTGGTTCACGCTGTTGTGAGGTCCACAGCAGAACTCCCACACGTTCTTAGTGACGTTGATGGCAAAGCTGTTGTGCAGGTCGCCGGTCATGACGAAGACTTTCTTGCCGATTTTGTCCCATTCGTTGATGAGCATTTCCCGCTCGTCGAAGAAGCCTGTCCACGCTTCCTCTTTATTGCCTGCTGCTTCGAACCCGCCAGCTCCGGAATGAGGAATCATGAACGGCACGGTCGAGACAACAAAGAAGAAGTCCGCATCGCTGCGTTTCATTGATCGAAGTAGCCATTCTCGCTGCGGCTTGCCGATCATCGAGATGCCTGGTTTGTCCCTCTGAGTGATGTCGTGCATGTCTCGATCGCCGCGTGTGTCCAGCAGGAAGAATTCGCAGTTCGAAACTTTGAAACTTCCGTAGCTGCGACGACCGATCGAATAGCTGAGGTCCATGTCGTCGACTTTGGCCGGCATGTGCAGGCGAAGGGTGTGAGCATCGACGACTTCCAGGATGTCGTAAACGTACGAGTTCTTGTTGCCGTCGTCATTGTCGTACTTGAGGTCGTTGACGCCTGCTTCGGCCGTTCCCCAGTGAACGTGCAGGTTCAGCATTTCTTTCAGCGGCAGCTTTGTGAAGTCGACGTTTTTATCGACCAGCAGGTCGCTGCCGGCTTTCATGCTGGCTTTGCCGTAGTGGATGTCCTGGTTGTGCTCCATCGGGTTCGCCCATCCAAGGTAGTCGTACCAGGCATGAGTACCGATGTCGCGGAAGACGGTTCGGCGATGACGCTTGCCGGCTTCGGCTGCTCCCCAGATATCGTTGACGAGTTCGTGATCGTCGAACGTGAAGTAGCTCGGCACGTTGCGATGCCATTTCGACAGTTCGACGCTCCGGCTGAGGTAGAGTTTGTAGTTTTCCCAGACGCCAACGACTGTCGGCATCACTTTAACGGAGAGAGGATAATCTACGGCTCCCTGGACCAGTCGCCATGCTTCCGGCTGATAGGTTCGCAATTCTTCGTAGAGCCAGTCGCCGTTCATGATGTGAAAGTGGACTTTGTCGACCCAATCGCGGTTCAGGTTTTCGTAGGTCGGAGCTCGATGCCCCATGCCGTGCAGAGGATTCTGATTCGCACACGAACCGATTTGAAATTTGAAATTGAACAGCCCCTTCGGGTTGTATTCTTCATTCCGAGTGTCATCGGCACTGGGCAACGTTCGGAATGTTCCGGGCAGACCATGCGGTCGCTCATTGACCCAAATCTGGTAGTGATACCGGGTGTCTGATTTCAGCTTTGACAGTTCCACGGTGCCTGTATTGTCATGACCGAGTTCTGTCGTGCCGGGTTTACTGACCTGGTCGAGCTTGTTTCGCTTCGTGCCGTAATGAACTTCAAACTGTCCGGGATCAGACGTTCGCCCCCAGACAACCACAGAATGGGCCGTTGGGTTTCCCAGCATCGGCCCATGAGTCAGTCGAATTGGGTCACGAAATGCGTTTGCTGTCGAACAAAACCCGACGATCATTGCCACGATGACCGAGTATCGGAAAACGAGGCTGACAGGCAGTTGCAGTCGACGAAGATGCTTCACGGTGGTGTCTCACAGTACGAAAGAGTTCAAGTTGTGGGCAATCTGAATTGCCTGTCTGGAGCGGTCAGGTCTGAGAATAACCACCTGAGAACGAAGCAGCCAACGTGTGTTGCTGGAAGTTCTCGCCGGCTATTTCACGCAAAGCCGCGAAGACGCAAAGGGAAAGTCGGAGTTGAGCACATACTTCCTTTGCGTCCTGTCGCCTTTGCGTGAGTCTTACGCAGACAGTCACGGCTGGCGTCGAATCATTTGCCGGCCTTAAGGAATTCCAGCAGGTCGGCCATATTTTGAGGAGTGACGTCTTTCTCGACGCCTTCGGGCATCAGGGAAACTTTGCTGGCGCGGATGACTTCGATTTCGCCGCGGCCGATGGTTTGCTCTTTGCCTTCCGCCATGCGCAGGACGACTGCTTCGTCTGTTTCGGAAACGATCAGTCCGTTGAAGACTTTTCCGTCAACGGTTGCCACGGTGTAGGCCGTGAAACGGGGCTCAACTTTTGAGTTTGGATCAAGAATGTCGTAGAGCAGAGCGAGTTTCGATCGGTTGCGGACGTCGCTCAGGTCTGGCCCGACCTGATGTCCCTTACCGTTGATGCGGTGGCACTTCGCGCAGGTTTTCTCAAAGACTTTGGCCCCGGCTTCGGCCGAAGCATAGAACGAAAGTGCCGGCTGATATTTCTGCGAGACGGCTTTGCGATTGGAAGAGACCGCGCCGCCGAACAGTTTCTTTGCCTGCTCTCGAAGTTTCGCGTCTGAGTGCTTCAGCAGACGGACTCGCTGATCGATACTCAATGCGGCCGGTCGCATGTTTCCCGCAGCCATCGCGTCGAGTGCGAGCTTTGTCGATGTCGTGCGGCGGAGCAGCAGCGTTAACGCTGGACCTCGCACGGCCGGACCCAATTCCTGCCAACGTTCGAGGACAATTTTTGCGGCGGCTTCCGAGCCGTTGGCCGACAGAGCGCTGATGCATGCGGTCTGAACTTCGACTGGCTGACCGGTTTCAAGTAGTTCTTCAAACGCCGGTGCTGCTTCAGTGAAGGTGCGATAGGCGAGTAGTTCAACGGCGGCTGCTCGGTCGGCGGCTGGTCGGTTTCTGTCGAGCGCTGCTTTCTGGCTTTGAGCAAGCAGGTCTCGCAGTCCAGACGCAGCGTCTTTCAAACCGGCGGGAGGATTGTTTAGCAACAGCGGAAGACTTAATCGTCCTAAGTCGCCACGGTACCGGGGCAATCCCTGGCCAAGTCCACTGATGATTGCGGCCTGCCACCATGTTCCGGCTGTGTCAGACGTTTCCGTTTTTCCTGACAGTGAAGTCAGGAGTTTGGACAATTCAGCAACGTCGCCTCGGACTCCGACGACGGTTGCGAGTCGTTTAACCAGCTCACTTCTTCCAGGGATCGGGTGGCGAGTAAAGTCAGAAGTGTTTGTCAGCTTTGTCAGGATGCTGCCAGCGTTTTCTCCTACCGAAGTAAGCAGGCCAGTCGCGAACCACGAGTCTTCGCCGTCCTGCTGTGCCAGGTCGGCAAGAAATGATACAGCCGCTGATTGTTTGCTCTCGCCGAACGCCAGTGCTGCCTGAAATCGCACACGTTCGTCGAGGTCACCGGGGAGTACGGTCATTCTTGCGAAGACAAGCCGATCGTCGATCCACTTCTTCGTGAGTTTGGCAGCGTCGTGCCGGACGTGCGCGTCTCCATCCATGAGTCCTCTGACGACGTCATCTTTGCTCAGCGATGAAAGTCCCTCGAGTGTCCACAACGCATGAAGCCGAGTCGTTGCCTGTGGATGATTTTCGGCAAGCCGACGGACGGCCGAGTTGATTTCGGCAAGTTCGGACTCTGACTTTGAAGCAGCATGTCGTTCAATCAACAAACGCTGCCCAAGGAATTGCTTCCAGCCGTTCGGTGACTCAAGCAGCTTCACCATGTCGCCAGCAGTTTCAGGCTTGGTGAACGGTTGGGGCTTCGCATTTTTCGGGACTATGCGGTAAATGCGGCCTCGGTCTTCTCCGGCTCGCCAGTCGAGCTTCGCGGCGATTTCCGGCGGCAGGAACTTGGGATGTTCGACCCAAAGACGATACATGTCGGCGAGGTAGAGGGCTCCATCAGGACCGTTGGCGAGACTCGCCGGGCGGAACCAGGTGTCTGTTGAGGCGATGAAGTCGGCCTTTGGTCGAGCTCGCTCAGCCGTGAGACGCGAGCCGTCGGGTTTGACGATTGATCGAGTTACCAGGTGGCCGATTGGCTCGCAGACGAAGACGCTGTCCTGAAAGGTGCCTTTGAGTAAGTCACCGGTGTAGGCCGTGACTCCGCAGGCCGATGTGTGAGTGCCGGCGTGCGAGAGATAATTACTCTTCATCGCTACCAGTGGGTAGACACGCGTGTCGCCTCCGGATTTGCCGACGTCATAATGTGCGGCTGAGGTGATTGCATACGGGTTTCGCTTGAGGATCGCCGGTGGCAGCAGCGTTGTCATGATCGGATTACGGTTCGTGCAGTAAAACCGGTTTCCCCAACGGTCGATCGTGTTCCCGAACTGGCCCATGCCGCTGTCGGCTTCGAACTCCATCGTCAGCGGATTGAAGCGGAAGTCTTTCCGAGGCATCGTCACTGGCTCGCCTTTGGAATCGGGCGACGTGATTTTTCCGGGTCCGTAGTTGAGATAAATCCAGTTGTCCATTCCCCAGCGAGGATTTCCAATCTGCATCTGCGGATGAGCCGGTGTGAAGCCATCGAACAGAACTTTTCGCACGTCTGCGACGTTGTCTTCGTCGGTGTCTTTCAGAAATAGAATTTGCGTTTGAGCACCGACAATCAGCCCCTCTTTGAATGGCATCAGGCTATGAGCGAACGTCAGTTTGTCAGCGAAGACGTGCCGCTTGTCGACTTGTCCGTCGCCGTCGGTGTCTTCGAGGTAGACGACTCTCGAAAGAGGATCGCCTCCATCTTCCGGGCCGATGGGATAATCGCCGTACTCGACGACAAACATGCGGCCTTGCTGGTCGAACGTGATCGCGACCGGATCTTTTACAAGAGGTTCGGAAGCGACGAGTTGGATCTCCAGCCCCGGTTCGATTTCCAGGCAGGCCAGAGACTCGGCTGGTGATTTCGGTGGAGCGGTCTTGTCGTCTACCCAGTGTCGACCGCCACGAACTCCCTCGATGACCTCCAGTGCGTTCTTCTGCAGAACTTGTTGCTGGGGTTTGCCGTTGATCTTGCCGCGTTTTCGTTGGCCTGGCCCAGGTTTGCCTTTGTCGCCGAGGTCCTTGCGAGCCGCTTTTGCAATTTCCGTTAAGCTGGCAACGACTTCGGGGTGCTTTGCGGCGACGTTGTTTTTGCAGGGGATGTCGTCTTCGACGTTGAACAGCAGCGGTTCGGACTTCGTGCCTTTACGGAAATGAGGATGGCCGGGCACGTAGCCAATTGGCAGGAACAGTTTCCACGGACCCGAACGAACTGCCTGCAACTGATCCTGGTGATAGTAGTAGTAGGCTTCGTGCGGAGTTTTCGCGTCAGGCTTGCCGTAAAGGAGCGGCGCGATGTCGTGGCCGTCGATCTTTCGGTCCATCGGTGCGCTGCCGCCGGCGAGTTTCGCGAACGTCGGCAGCAGGTCCATTGTTGAAGCCAGCTCGTCACACGTCGTGTCGGCGGGAACTTTGCCGGGTTGCCAGACGATCGTGGGAACTCGGAAGGCGCCTTCGCTGGTTGTGTAGCCTCGTCCGTGCAGTGGTCGGTTGGAGCCTCGGCTGAGATCAGACAGGTCGCGATTGATCGGTGCTCCGTTGTCTGACGTCCAGATGACGAGCGTGTTTTCTGCGATGCCCAGTTCTTTGAGCTGGTCGAGCATGACCCCCATCGACCAGTCGAGTTCTTCGATCGAGTCTCCCCAGGGGCCATTCTTACTTTTGCCTTTGAACTGCTCGCTGGAGAACGGCGTCTTCGTGCTGCCTGGCATTGCCTGAGGGAAGTACAGGAAGAACGGTTCGTCTTTGTGCTCGGCGATCCACTCCATCGCCCGTTCGGTGTAGCGTTTGGTCAGGCCGTCTCGGTCACACGGAGCTTCGATGACCGTTTCATTTTCCATCAGCGGAAGCGGCGGCCACTTCGAGCCATCCTTGTCCCAGACCCGCTCGGTCATGTCGTCTGAGTAGGGAACTCCGAAGAACCAGTCGAAACCCTGTCGTGTCGGCAGGAATGCCGGCTGATCGCCAAGGTGCCATTTTCCGACGATCGCGGTCGCGTAACCCTGGTCTTTCAGGACTTCAGCGACGGTCACTTCGTCGGGATGCAGCCCGTACTGTGAAACCGGCCGCAGCACCCAACCGTCGCGAGGGTTTAAGTGCATTCCGACTCGCTGTGGATAGCAGCCCGTCATGATGCTGGCGCGAGACGGCGTGCAGACTCCGGCCGTGACGCAGAAGTGCGTGAACCTTCGCCCTTCCTTCGCCATTCGATTGAGATTCGGCGTGCGATGCAGCGTTGAGCCAAATGGTTCGATGTCGCCGTACCCGAGGTTGTCGCAATAAATGACGATGATGTTCGGCTTGTCGAGGCGAGCGGTGTTTGAATCTGCAGCGACGGCGTACCGAGAGGTGGTAATCGTTCCAAGCAAGGTGAGTGTGGCGGCGAATAGGCCCATCAGGCGAACGCGATCTTTCATCAGGACTTCTCCGTAAGACGTGTGACGCGGCCAACTGATTGAGCTTGAGAGCTCTTTGTTCGTCGATCTGCGTTGAAAACGGCGGCCGAATATCGTGTGAACGTTACGAAAGTGATGTTCCGGACTCAAACGGGTTGAAAGTAGTCGCAGGATCTGAACAGAATGTCCGCTTGTCGGAGATGATTGACGGTTGTCGCACAACGATGTCTTGAACCTCGAATGCTCAACTACGAAGGGCGAAACCATGCAGCGGGCCAGAAACCACGGAACGGTCGATCGCGGACGTCAACGTTGTGCCTTCACGCTGATCGAGCTTCTGGTCGTTATCGCGATCATCGGAATTCTGGTTGCTCTTTTGTTGCCGGCCGTGCAGCAGGCGCGTGAAGCTGCTCGCAACACTCAGTGCAAGAACAACCTGAAGCAGATGGGCGTGGCGATTCACAATTTCCATGACCAGCACAGTGCATTGCCTCCGTCTCGAAACTACGACCATTACACCAGTTGGGCGTTCCTGATCCTGCCACACCTTGAAAACTTCAACCTGTTTGTCACGTGGGATTCGACTCTTAAGTATTACTACCAGAGCGACGAAGCCCGGCTGACTCCGATTCCTGCCTACTTTTGCCCTAGCCGTCGTGGAGTTCAGCAAGTCAGCAAGAAGAACGACGACATCTATTCTCCGCACGAAACCAGTCCGCATATTCCGGGCACGGTTGCTGACTACGCATGTGTCGCCGGCTATGGGCGTGGCTGGAACTGGACCACTTCCCGCGGAGCAATGGTGATGGGCGAGGCGACGACCGAGCCTCCGACAACCTTTGGAAATTACGCGCCGCCGGGAGCTGTTCTGAAAACGTGGAGGAGTCGTACGGCGTTCCGTGATCTCACGGACGGGCTAACCCACACCTTCATTATCGGAGAAAAGCACATCCGCCCTTCCCGGTACGGGATTGCGCCTGAAGATGGAGCGATCTATAACGGAGACCATCCCGGCAACTTTTCTCGCTGCGGCGGCCCTGGTTCACCTTTGGCGAAGTCGCCGACGGATCCTTACAGGACCAATTTTGGAAGCTCGCATCACCAGATGTGCAACTTCCTGCTTGCGGACGGCAGTGTGCGCGGAGTGAACGTCTTGATTGCTACGGACATTCTCGGGCGGCTGACCGTTCGAAACGACGACGAAATCGTTTCAGAGTATTAACTGCTGCGTCCGTCGTACTTACTCGGTCCCGTACTCCTCGAGCATGGTTTCGTCCATCTCTCCTTCTTTCTTCGGAGGAGGGGCGTAGTCGACTTCGACCAGGATGTTGTTTGGCGATGGTTTGACCTCGAATTGTAGCGTCGAAGTTTTGAAGTCGCTGAATTTTGGATCGAGGACGGGGGGCGGTATCAAACCGGGTCTTTCAACGCCCGTGCCAATTTCGTAATTGGCAATGACCGCAGCGCGGTGCTTGCCCGCGATGGCTCCGTCGTTGGCTTCGTAAGTGCCGAGCTGAAATGTTCCGTCTTCGTTGATCTCTGCTGACGCCGTGATCGGTCTCTTTAGATCGAGAGCTTCGAACTCCACGGTTCCTTCGGTGAGCGGCTTGCCATCCGGGTAAACAACCATGCCATGGACAAGGAATGTTTCCGACTGACTGTCACATCCCGAAAGGACCAGAAGCAGTACGGCGGAACCTAAAAATGTTGAGCAGTGCGGCATCGTGACAGCTCTTCGAAGAATGGCCAGAATGGAACATCAGATGAGTTCGCCGCGAGATGACATCTCGCGAGTAAAACCGTACCAACTGTGTACAATGATTCCAATGCGTGCGTGCGTTGCGACGGGCTTTCCGGGTACGCTGTAGTCGTCGGATGATTGTTGTTTTATTTCTGCGGATTTTTCAGTTGCGGGTCGAGATGTCTAAACCGTCAAACCAATGGTATGTCGAGATGTCCGCCGGCATTACGCTGGGGCCGATGCCGTTTGACGCCGTCGTCGAACTGGCCGAAACGTCGGCGATCATGCGCGATGACCGTGTCCGCGAGGAATCGTCCAAAGAATGGAAGTCGGCGCACCATGTTTCGGGATTATTCTCCGACGAGGGCAGCCTGAGTTCCGATAGCGGAGTTGTTTCACTGTCGGGCTTTGAAGTTGCTAAGCCTGCAGACGAGTCCACAACTGGCAAGCCAGTAAAGTCGGAGGAATCCGCGCCCGGACCTGCTGCTACAGACGGCGTGGTCCGGCTTGACGGTTTCGAAGTATTGCTCGGAGAGTCAGAGACAACGTCGGCTGACGACGTGGATGATCCGGCATCGGCATTGCTGCGGGCCGCAGCCAGTTTGGAAACAGCCGAGTCCGCGCTGACACCTCCCAGAGTGATTAAGCAGAAAAACAGTGTCGAGGGAGGCCAGGCCGAAGCCTCAAAGCCGAGCCACAACCTCAACATCCCTGATGACGTGATTCCTCAGTTGGACGTTCCGCAACCGACGCCATTCAGCGCCCCTCAAGCAGAACCTGCTCCTCCGCGCAGGCTCGGCGTACCAGAGAAATCACCGATTTCCACCGAGCCTGAATCGACCGTAGCAGATACTCGCGACGCGCGTCCGCTACCTGATCTCGCAGCATTGGTGAGCGAGGGCGTTGAGGACGGAGCTGCTCCTGCGCCTCAGATCTCGGTCGCAGAGCCGCCACAATTAAAATCGACGAATCAAGTAAAGCCGACGATTCAACCCTGGCGGCCTCCGACTAATCGAGTGAAGCAGCTTGCCATTCCAGGTTGTCTGGCCTTTGCTGCGGTGATCGGTGTGTGGTCGCTTTTCTCGCTGCTGACACCCGACATGGAAGTGGCGACTTACGATCAATACGCCTCGATTTATCAGGAGTATCAGACGTTTGCCGAATTGCCGGATTCTGGGAGCTGGTCAGAATTCGCAACGCGAGCGAAGGCCGATCTAGACGCAACGCTCCCTGACCTTGAAGCCGTCGCCGTGCCTGGAGAACGTAGCAAAAGCCTGCTTCTCTACGCCGGTCGCGATCTCCGCACGGCTCTCGACCTGACGCCCGGAGCCACCAACCCCCACGCGGAACGTCTCGCCGGATTTTTCGAGCAACTCAACGAGTTACATGCTTCAGGTGAGTGACTTGGGGCGTTTCTTTGCCGGGGAAGATGCTGTCCTCAGGCGATGACGTCATCGATGACGTGGCCGTGGACATCGGTCAGGCGAAAGTCCCGCCCGGCGTGACGGTAGGTCAGACGTTCGTGGTCCAGCCCCAGCAGGTGCAGGATCGTCGCGTGGAAGTCGTGAACGTGTACGGCATTTTCTTCGATGTGATTGCCGATGTCGTCCGTTCTGCCGTAGACGACTCCGCCTTTCACTCCGCCTCCGGCCAGCCATCCTGAAAATGCGTCCGGGTGATGATTTCGACTCTTCGTTCCTTTGCCGTCCTGGGCCCAGGGAGAACGTCCAAACTCGGTGCAAAAGACGAGGAGGACGTCGTCCAGCATTCCTCGTTGCTTCAGGTCGTGGATCAAGGCGGCGATTGGCTGGTCGACTCGTTTTGCATATTTGGCATGCGAACTGATGTCGCGGTGAGCGGAGTCCCAGTTATCGCGACAGGCTCCGATGGCGTCGACGATTTCGACAAAGCGAACGCCAGCTTCGACCAGGCGCCTGGCCATGATGCACTGCGCTGCGTACGAGCGTCGGTCTCTTGGTTTCGCTCCGTAGAGTTCGAGCGTTCGTTTCGATTCTCTGCTCACATCCAGAACTTGTGGAGCAAGATCCTGCAGTCCCTTTGCCGTACGAAACGTATCACGCCGGCCTATCAAACGTTGGGCGCGTGCCCGCTGTTCGAGATGCCTTTGATTCAGGGATGCCAGAAGTTCGAGCTCCAGGTTCTGAAGTGCGGTCGGCGAGTCCGGCTTCAGGTACGGCAACGGTTGGTCGCCGGGCATCACCTGCACGCCAGAGTGGATCGCTGGCAGAAAGTTGGAATTCCAGATCATCGGCCCGTTGTACGGTCGGTGTTCGCTGATGACGACGTGTCCAGGCAGTTGTGGATTCTCAGTGCCAAGACCATAGCTGAGCCATGAACCCAGACTTGGCATCGGCACATTGGTGCTGCCAGTATGAAGCTGCAGTGTCGCTTCGCCGTGGTCACGATGATCAGAATGGAGCGAGCGGATCAAAGCTGCTTCGTGCATTACGTTTCGAATGTGCGGAAACAGGTCACTGACCTCGGTCCCGCATTCTCGATTGGGACGAAAACGCCAGTTGGACGCTTTCAGGTATCGATCGTTTTTAACCTGTTGAGGAGCGGCTTTGGTCGGCGCACCGATCGGCTTGTCGTGATCTCGCGTCAGCCTGGGTTTTGGATCGAACGTGTCGACATGTGAAAATCCCCCGGACATGTAAAGCACGATTACGTGTTTAGCCTGAGGTTGACGATGGGGCGGCTTTGTGGGGCCAGTAGAGTCAGCGGTTGCGTGCGTGTTGCTGAGAACTGGTAATAACGAAGCTGCAGATCCTGCGGAAAGTGTTTGCAGTGCGCTTCGGCGTGGAATTCTGAGATTATGAGACATCGGCGAAAACTCGACGGATTGAGGCACCGGACGCTGGAAAATCAATCGACAAAGAAAAACTCGTTGCTGGTCAGGATGGTTCGGGCGACGGCTGTCCAAGCCTGACGCTCGACATCGACTATTCGCTTCTGTTTGACGCTGCCTTCTTCGAACTGCTTAAGAAAGGTCGTTAGTTGGAGCAGCTCGCCGTCGCTCGATGGTCGTCCATAAGCGAGTTGGAAAGCGAAGTTGACTCGCTTGGTGGTCGAATTACTTTCGCTCATGATGCGTTTAGCGAATGACTCCGACTGTTTTCGGGATGAAGGGGGAATTCATCAAGAAGAGTGCCTGACTGGCCACATCAGAACTGGTTCGCTGCGATGTTGTCTGGCTGGTGTCCGGCGGGTCAAAGAGGCCGAGGAAGGAATGATCGAACAGGCGTTGAGTCAGCAGGTAGACGCTGCGTTTGTTCGTTTCGTATTCCACATGAAATGGACCATTCAAACCGTACCGTTTCTTATGCCATGCAGGCAGCGGATGCGGGCCGCCCTGCGTGCGGTCCAGTTGCTCGTTGACCGAAAGCATCGCATCGCGAATCGCCTCAGCTTCCAGGCGTCGTCGCTGGAAACGCCAGAGGTATCTGTTGGTCGAGTCGACTGAGTGGAGCGCCAGTTCGTCCGTCGGAGCTCCCTGATTCCTCATCGCTGACGTCAGAGGCACTCTCGTCGGCTACGGACGCCAGGCGGTAGCTTCGAGTCATGACAAGGCGGCGGTGCAATGCCTTCAACGACCAGCCATCGTGAGTAACAAATTGTTCGGTAAGCCAGTCCAGAAGTTCAGGATGCGATGGCTGTTCGCCTCGAATTCCAAAGTTATCCGACGTCGCGACCAGGCCTTGTCCGAAATGTCGCTGCCAGATTCGGTTCACGATGACTCTGGAGACGAGCGGGTGATCTGCTCGCGTCAGCCAACGAGCCAATTCAAGACGCCCGGAGCCGTTGGCAATTCGGGGAGCGTCCGGCCCATCGATAACCTGCAGAAATCGTCGAGAGGTGACTGGCCCCTTATGCGCCGGTTCGCCTCTGCGTTGCACATTGGCGTCGCGCGGCTGCCCTTCGCCGACTCCGAAACACCATTTCAACGGGGTGGGTTGTTCGCGAGCCGCTCTTTCTCTTTCTTCAGCCACCCCAGGCCGTGCAGCATTAATTCACGAAATCGGCCGGAGTGCCTTCCCAGCAATTCGTCGCGTTGTTTGGTCAGGTCCTTTGCAGCGGCACCGGCTGTCGTCGCTTTCTGCCAGTCACGATTCACTTTTTTGAACTCATCAAGCGTCGGTTTCAGCCACGGTCCGGAAGTGATTGTTGATCTGATATTCGTAGCGAGTGATCGTCTTCCAGAACTCTTCGACCAACTGTTGCGCGTCGGGGGCGACGGTCGCCGGAGCCAGGGCTGATGGCGATTTTTCGACGGACATTCCCATCCACGGATAAGTCGTACTATCGAAGATGCCGTACAGCCCGTAGTAATCCGTTTGCAGAACCGGGTCGAAAGGATGGTCGTGGCAGCGTGAAACAACGCAGCGTCAGACCCAGCACGCCTCGTCCGAGTGTGTCGATTGTATTTTCGATCGTGAGGTGCAGTTGGTCTTTTTTCGAGTTCCCAAACCGCTGGGACAGAGAAATAAAACCAGTGGCGACGACGAGGTTTCGCACTTCTTCAGATGTTGCGGCTGCCTTTTGGGCGAGAACGTCACCGGCAATTTGTGCTTGCAGAAACGCGTCGAACGGCATGTCGGCATTCAACGAGTCGATCACCCAATTGCGATAACGCCACGCGTCCGGGATTGGAATGTCGCCGACATCGCCTTGCGTATCGGCATACCGGGCGACGTCGAGCCAGTGTCGCCCCCATCGCTCGCCGTAGTGAGGAGATGCAAGGAGCCGGCCAACCAGCGATCTCCAGGCGTCATCGTCGGAGCGAGGATCGGCGACGAATTCTTTGATCTCAGTCGGCGTCGGTGGAAGTCCCGTCAGGTCGAAAGTGATTCGCCGAATCAATGTCCGACGATCTGCTTCGCGCACTGCGGTCAACTGTCTTTTTCGTCGTTCGTTCTGGAGAAATCGATCGATCTCGTTTTCTGCCCAACGAGCGTCGTCGACATTTGGTGGGGAGACAATATTTCTCGGCTTGAACGACCAATGGTCAGTTTCGACTGTCTTGCCTTTGAGCGGTTTTTCCCGTTCAGTTGCTGACGGTCTGGCAGCGAGTTTTGTGCTGGCCCAAAACGCTCCATCGTCGACCCACTTGGCCAGTACAGAAATCTCTTCGCGCGAGAGGCGGTCGTCCTTGTCTGGCGGCATGCGGAGTTCTTTGTGAGTCCACTTTATCGCTCGGATCAGCACACTGTCCTGTGATCGTCCTGGCAGAATGGACGGACCGAAGTCAGCACCCTTCAGCAGGTTTTCCCGAGACGCAATGGCCAGGGAAGATTCGTCGGAATCGTCTCCCGAGTGGCAGTCGAGACACTTTTGCACCAGAAGCGGCCGGACAGAATTTTCGAAAAAGCGTTCCTGCTCACTCAGCTTTGCTGGTGAGGTCGTCTCCGCACCAACGGCTTGAGATAAGGCGATGGTCGAAAAGATGATCACCAGCCAACTAAGGCTGCGGGAGAAGACTTGCAGCATAGGTGTCTCTGAGTTCGTGCCTGCGTCGCGCTGAATTATTTGTTGCGTCGTTGACGACATCTTATTCAACAATCATTTCGCCGTTCATGACGAGCCAGTGGCCGGGAAAGGTGCAGAGGTAGGGGTAGCGGCCCGGTTGTTTCGGGGCCTTGAAGTAGATGATGGATTCGTCTTTGGGCAGGACGACGTTTGTGTAAGCAAGCACGTCGTCGGTTTTCGGAATGTAATGCCGGATGGCGGCTTCCGGATCGGAGATCAGCTTGTTGGCGAGCTTGCCGACTCGTTCGAGCGTTCCGGGTTTGAGCAGCGCCCAGTTGTGCGGCACGACGTCGGGGTTCGATAGTTTGAACTCAATGAACTCGCCCGGTTTGACTTTGAATGATCGAGTCGCGAACGAGAGATTGCTGGCGGTTTCGATGGTGATCTTACGACCGCCCTTTTTTCGTTTCGCGTGAGGATTCGGCACGCTGCGAGTGGCCATCGCCAGGTCCGCGTGAATCGGGTGCGGGTTGATCGTTTTGTCGGCGAGGTTCATGAGTCCAGAGACGCCAGTGAAGGGCTCTTCCCGTAGCTTGTGAACCGTCGCAAACAGTTCCTGCGATGTTTCTTCGCCGGTTTGGATTAAAAGGTGCAACTGATTGACCGGTTGCAGGTCCGGCATTTCGAGGAATAGTGACTTTCCGTTGACGACATGCGCTGACGTGATTGGGATGTGGTCGTGACCTCGCATGAGCGGATGCTTGCCTGAAAACTCTGGCGAGCCGTACGCGCCGCTGTACCGGTAGTTCCACGCTTGAGCAAAATGACTGGTTGCGTCTCCAACAATCATTGAAGTGAGCGGTTGCGAAAAATCGATCAGCACTCCGTTACGGAAGACTTTGTAACCAACGGGAAGTTGCACGGGATCGCCGGTGTAGCGAACTCGCTGGAAGCATCCAGTCTGAGGCGTGTAGCTGCCCCAACCCTGCATCCCTGCGACGTAGAGCTGGCCGTCGTGCGGAGAGAATCGACCTCGGTGAACACCGGATAGAAACTCGCCAGGTAAAGGGACGATCGCTCCTTGAGGCTGCCCGTCGACTTCGTCTTTCAATGTCAGGAAGTGGGAACCCGTGCCGAACGAGAAGTGAAGTAGTTGACCTTTGAGAGGTCCCCAGCGATCGCTTGTGACGGTCTGCTGACCACCGGCCGAATTGTCGACTCCTCGCGGAAGGTAAACGAGTGGTAGTTGCGGTGGTTGTCCATTCTTTGGGCCACGGAACCCGAAGAACGGCGAAGCTCCTCGGGTTTTTCTGCCGTCCGGGTTGAACGCGCAGATCATCGTCGACGGAGTCCACGAACCTTCGGAGCAGGGGACTGTGATCAACCCATCGGATGTCAGCCCGATGCCGTCAGGATTGCGGAACCCGGTGGCGACGACGTCTGCTTTCTTTCCATCCGGCGAGATGCGGACGATGCCCTGGTTGCCGGACGCCGTGTAAAAGTTTCCGGATTTGTCACGTTCGAGGCCGCAGATGAAATCGTGTCCGGCTGCAGACGTCTGGAAAGCATTCGAGTAGCAATGGTAGTAGTCCGCTTCGCCATCATCGTTGAGATCGTGCAGGCGTGTAATCTGGTCTCGCCCCAGGACGAAGATCCCATCCAGGTCAACGATCATTCCCTGGCAGTGGTGAAGCCCCGACGCGAAACGGTTCCATACGGCCTTCTTTGATGGGTAAGCGAGTCCTGAAACTCGCCACACATCGCCATGCATCGTGCAGAGCAGTGCCGAACCATCGGGCAGAAAACTGAGCCCGCCTCCGAAGAAGGGGACATTCCAGGGAGTGCTACTCGGAAGCTGGATCGTGTCGACGGAGTAGGGCGACGCCTTGCCATGATCGATTTCGGTTTCGAATCGCTCTGGCCATTGTTGTTTTCCGAGTCCGAGTTGATCGGCCATCGGGTGCGTCGACGCCGGGCCGGCCTGCCGCACGAACTTGCCGTTTTCAATCCACGGCGAATCAAAGTATTCGGTATCACCGATTCGGTAAGAAAAGACGACTCGCTTTCCGATACGATGGAAACCGCGATAGGTGAATGGCTGAGTGACTTTTCTGCCTGCCGGCCCGTTGCCGCGATGTGAGGTGGGAATTGCCTGCCCGTCCATCATGACTCCGTGCAGGAAGCCGTGGCGAACTGACGAGAACTTAAGAAAGCCACCTTTCCAGACGGCGTCGTACGACAGCGTCTCGGGGTTGAAGCAGCAGGCCAGTTCACCGTTGTCGCCGAGTTGCACGCACACTCCTCGAGGAACGGTCACGCCATCGCCGCGAAAGATTCCCGCCTGAACGGTCCCCAGCTTGATGTCGTTCCAAGCGTTGCTGGCCCAGACGGTTTCATCCTGATTTCCCCAGTGCCCGAGATCGCCGCCGTCCAGGCCGGGGAATTCCATCAGCAGCGGCGGGACAGTTTTTCCAGACTTGCCCATCGCCCGAAAGTGGTCGGATTCCTTCGCGTAGAAATCGTAGATGCGATCCCGGTTGATACTTGCCTGCCAGCTCGGCCAATGCTCCGGATTTAGCGGCTTGCGATCAAAGTCGAATGCAACGGGGCCATGCAGATGAGCGTGCGTGTGGTGGATGATCGACTCGACGTCCGACATCGGGACGCCGTAAGGTGTGCCGAGGCCGATCAGAAAACTCAGCAGGTCACGCAATTGGGCCTTCGACATTGTGGCCGTCAGATTGTCCGGCATCAGCGTGCCGATCTCGCGTCGGGCTTCGATGTCGTTTTTGGAGATCCTGACGAGCTGATCTTTGGGGCGCGTTGAATCTTTGAGGTGCAACTGCCGATCGTCTTCGTTGACGATGTAACCGCGGATGGATTTGCCTTCTGAGGTGACGACGAGATGAGCGTTGAACTCGGGCTTCACGTGGCGTTTGGGCCAGAGGACTGACTCGATGATTTCGTGAGGCTTGCGTTGCTTGCCAATTTCTTTGAGCGGCGGACCGACGGTGCCTCCGTGACTTCCAAACTTGTGGCAGCTCAGGCACGCTGACTTTGCGTTGGCAAAGACCATGATTCCTCGCGCTGCGTTGCCGTGTTCCTTCGCTTCAGCGAGGAGTTGGGAAACGAGTTCAGCGGAGTACTCGGGAGCTTTTCCCTGTGGTGTCGAGTTGCCTTCGTGCGGCGCAGCATGGTGGTCCGCGTGTGACTTCTCAGGCCGGACCCAGGCGAGCAACGTGGTGTCGTCTTGCGGGGGAGCGTGAGCCATCTTCCAGGGGGAAGCTTGAACTCTCTTGCTGATTCGTACCCATTCGGGAAGGCCGCTGCTGCCAATGCTGCCTTCGACCAGCTTGCCGATGGCCAGGCCTCCCGGGACGGTGCCGCGTCCCAGTGATTCAACTTTCTGACTGGCGACAATTTTTCCGTCGACGAACAGTCGGATGAGGTCAGGCTCGTACGTCATGCCGATGTTGTGAGGCTTGCCGTCGCAGATCACCGCCTTCGAGGTTGTGTGGTCAGGTTTCAGGCCCGGCGTGTAGACCGTGAGATTCCCTGAGCCATTCATCGAAAAGATTTCCCAGTGGGCTCCGGAACTTTTCGTATCGCTGGCCACGATGATGTTGTAGTTGCTTCGCGAGGGCAGGGTGACGCGCGCTTCAATGGTGATCGGCGGAGTCCGGTATTCAGTTTTTCCTTCGAGCGACACGCCCGCAACATTCTGGTGCGACGTCGGAGTTGCGGCGGTCGACTGCGGTGACCATGTTCGGGGAGTTGGTTTCGGTCCAGGTTGCTTGCCATCAAGCTGTGGAAGAATCCAGTCGAGCCCGTCGAGGTTGTCCTGCAGACGTTGCTCAACGTCGTCCTGCGTGTGGCCGATGATGCCGATCGGACCTTCGTAGCCGGAGTCGCGAACCGTCTTCAACAGCGAAACGTCCAGCTCACCTTCGCCGAGCGGAAGAATCTTCTTTCCGTGCTTGTCGCCGTCTCGCGTGATTCCGTTGAGGTTCAGGCAAAGCAGAAACGGCTTCATCGCCTTGAGGTTCGCCGCAAAGTCATCGACACGGCTGTGCGAATGATGCTGGTTGTAAACGATGCCAACGTGCCCACCGTCGTGATGCTTTCTTAAGAACTCACACACGGCGACAAGATTCTCAGGATCGCCGCCCCACCCGCCGTGGTTATAGAGCCCGACCTTGCAGCCAAGCCCGCGAGCCTTCTCGACCAGCGGCAACATCTGCATGGCGGCGGCTTTGACACGGTCTTCCTGCGTCGCTCCTTCAGGCGAACCGAGCGTCCGCCAGATCTGCGGATGCAGGTCGTACTTCTGGAAGAGCTTGTACGCCTCATCATGCCCGCCCCAGAAAGCGAAGTACTCGATGCCGTGCTTTTTGTATTCGAGAATCTCCTGCTCGAACGTCGCCACATGCTCGTTCCGCCAGTCGTAAGCAACTTTCTTCAGCCCCAGCTTCGCACACATCGCCGCCCGCTCCGCCGGCCCTCGCTTCTTCCCATCAAAAGGAACAATGCACCACGCAACAAGATTGTCCCGCTCAAATAATGTGTTCGATTTTGATTTCGCGTCCTGCGCGATGGTCGAATTCGCGAAGTGCAGTGAGAGAAGTATCAATACGAATAGAGAGAAAGCTGGATGCTGGGGGCGTGGTCTGAATGTCATCATTGCCTCGGCGTGGGAAAAATTCGGTCGAGGCTGCATGTTCGAAGATCGCACACAACTTTGCCAATGAAGTGGCCGGTAAAGCATCCGATGCGGGAGAATGGAACGCCTGAAACGCGGCGAATGGCTTGATGAGCGGCGGCTTCCCGAGGAAATATGAAGCATCAGGCAACGGTAGACCATTGCGGACAGTCATGTCGGTCAGTCAGTATTCAGAATGCGGCGTGTTGTACTGAACTTTTCGTTAACGGTGGGGCAGCGTGATGAATTTCAAACTGGTCGGACTGTTCTTCCTTTGCATCGGGTTTGTGTGCAGAACGCTGACGGCTGAATGTCCTGGGTTGGAGCGGCTGGTTCAGCCAATTGCTTCGGAAATGAAGCCAGCGGTCTCGGGTGAAAAAACTGTGGTGGCGTGCCGCCAGGTTGGGAAGCAGTCGATTGATTGGGCGATCCATCAGTCGTTGGCGTTTGAGCTGGCGGAAGCATTGAAGGGACTCGGCGTGGACGTTGTCCCCGCAGCTTTCGATCACCGTATTGAAACGGTCGGTCTTCGACGAGCAGAATTCACTCCATCGGATGTCAGATGGCTGAAAGGCACTGACTACACCTCACTCGTTGCGGCCACGCTCACTGTGTCCAGGACTCCCCAATTGAAGGTCTCGGTTTATTCGTCAGAAGGTGGGCCACCGCGATGGACGAAGGATATTGACGTTCCAATTGATGACTTGACACTCGACAGCAATGTGCCGGAAGCGAACCGTAAGATGGTGGCTTTCTGTCGGGAGAATTTTGACAAGAAAGTCGGTAGCGGTATTTGTGCACAACTGGCGACCGTTGGCCTGAGTTCAATCGGTGCCAAGCGGTTCGGAGTTTACACGTGGGGGAGGGAAGTAGATGACCAGGAACCGATTCTTCCCGGTGATGTTCTGCAGCTCGAGCTTGTGAAGATGAAGTCTTCCAGATTCTCACGAGGCTTCCATCATCACACCGCAGTCGTCGAAGATGTGACGAAAGATGCAATCGTCGTCTTTCATCAGAATGTCAATCCGAAAGGCTTGATCGTACAGCGTGACACCTGGCCGCGTGAGTCGTTTCAAAGCGGGACGATCATTGCCTATCGACCTCGCTCCGAAGCAAGTCAGCTTCCGCCAGTTTCGCCGAAGCGACGTACACCAGCCAAAGTGATCAAGAGAGGGGCATCGATTGACCTGATGCGAACTTTGGATCCGCAGTTGGATTCCGTCAAAGGAATCTGGTTCATTGAGGACAACACACTGCGAGCAAACCGTGACTCTGCCTCTCGGCTGCAAATTCCAGTCGACGTCCCGGAACGCTACACAGTTCAACTGAAGGTCGAGCGATTATTCGGCGGGGACATGTTTGGCGTGGGGATAGTGGTGGGTGGCCGACAGACGGTGGTGTGTATCGATGGCTACGGCGGAGCGATCTCGGGATTGCACCTTGTTGATGGCAAGAAAGTTAAGAGCAATTCGACCACCTATAAAGGAGCACTTTTACCTGAGAAGCAGACGGTAAGCATTCGCATTCGAGTTGCGCCCAACGCCGTAACGGCGGAAGCGGATGGAAGAACCTTTGTCAGTTGGAAAGGTGATCCGTCAGAACTTAGCGTGGATGAGGCCTACGCCGTCCCTGATACAAGCCGGCTTTTTCTCGCGTCCTGGAATACACAATTTGCCATCAGCCAATTGACGCTCGACGAAGTGAAATAGGCCGCTGCCGTTTTCGACAGCTTCGAATTCGTTTGGTCCGTCGGCGGGCTACCAGGGGGCATCCATCATGTCGACGATGCGTTGGGCGGTTTGTTCGATGCTGTCCTGGGTGGCTGTGGCCAGGGAGTGGCCGACTTCGGGGGCGAAGTCGGTCTGTGTGAACAGCGAAACCGTGTTGGCGTCCAGCAGGACGTCCTGTTGAGAGATGACCCGTCCGTTCCGGAGGTCTTCCCATTTGACTCGGACCGTCATGCCGAGCTGCAGTTCTCGCGCGTCGTCAAAACTGTTCTCGCCGAGCACTGTCTTACCGACGTCAACGATCGTTCCGGTCAGTCGAGTCTGAGCTTCTGAGCCATGCACAATCCGCATGGCTGTTCGCTTCTGAATTTCCTTCTGCACAGCTTCCGTTAGTGGGTATTCCAACTGACGTCGGAAAGTCTCATTTCGGAATATCGGAACGGCGACGGTGCAGAGTTCCGCATCGTGGGCAGGACCGATCATGTATCCGCAGCCCGAGGTGGCCACAATCATCAGGCCGCACAGTGCCGCGAGAGCGAAGCGTCTGGTCGAGAGAAACCGCTGTGCCGGAGTCGTTCTTTGTTGAACCATAAGTTCCGACATCGACGGTTTTCTCCTTTGTTACGTGATGCTCGTCGCATCGACGCTTTCGTGATTACAGTCGCACTCGGCCAACGCCAGCCGGTTGAGAGGCCGGCTCGTCATCGAAGATTGGTTGGCGGTTTGGGAACACCTGATCCCCCTGCTGGTCAGGCAGGCGGTCTTTGATTTCCGGAACTCGCTGGAATGGTTGAGCGGCCTGAGGCGGTGCTTCTTCCAGAGGACGAAGCGGGAATGACGAAGGGGATTCCTGAACGCCACCGCTGACGGATACTCCGAGTTCGGCCAGCTTGGCCCGAGCTCTTGGTGCGTAGGATGTGGTCGGGAACTTTTCGATGATCTCTTTGCAGGAGATATAGACAGCCCTCGGTTTCTGCTTCTTCTCATAGAATTCGGCGTTCGCCCATTCGGCTTTCGCTTTGGCTTCGTTGATGAACTTCAGCTCGGTCCGCACTCGATCGCCTTCGGGAAGATTCGGGAACAGTCGCAACGCCTGCTCTTTGAGCTGTTCTGAATCAAGTAGCAATTGGTCGTCGTAGGCGGCTCCCTGGTACGACATCAGCTTGACGTGTGATCCGAGAACGAAAGCGTTCTGCAAGTGAGGACTCTTGGGGAACTGTTCTCTCAGGATCGTGAAGAGGCGGTCGGCTTCGCGATAGTTTTCGCTTCGTAAGTGGTACGTTGCGGCGAGCATGAGCGAATCATCAGCCAGTGGTCCGGACGGATCATTCAGCCAGATTGTCTTCAGGGCTTTCAGAGCGTGTCCGCCTTTGTCGAAGACTGGCTTACTTCGATCGGTAAAGTTCGGAAGAGCGTTGAAACGGCTGTCGGTCTGCTGCGACGAGAGCGGAGCATCACCGGCTCCTTCTTCGGCGTTGACCTGCCGGATTTCGTCGGTGGTGGCAAAGCTTTCGACACCAAGCCATTGCTTTGAGATTTCAAACAAACGGCCGGTTGACTCGTCCATGTATCTCGTCGACGGATAATCCTTGACGAGCAACTGATAGTTGGAAGTCGCGTCGGCCAGGGAATTCTGCTGGAACTGACACTCTGCCAGATAGAACACAGCCTCTTCGCGGATTGGATCGTATGTCGGACGATCTTTGTCACTATCACCGAAGATGGTGAACTTTGACCGGTCGCGTTTCTTGGCAATTCTTGAGAAGCCGCGAGCTGCGGCACCGTACTGGCCTTCGTCAAACTGCTTTTGTGCAACCTTCAGTGCGGCATGATCCTTCTGATCTTTCGGAGAGATGTCGCGCGAGGCCGTTCTCTTCATTGCTTGACGCTGCAACGGACCAATGACGTCATCGACGTTCCGTGGCGAGTCGCCGTCCCGGTCTCGCAGAGCGGTCGCATCGATTCCCGAGCCTCGGCCTGTGAGACTTGATATCCAGTTTCCTGGCGACGGCGGCGTCCACATCGTTTGGCAGCCGGTCAGGAGCAAGGCAGGCAACGCGAGCGCAATCATACACTTGAAGCGACGAATGGTTCTGTCGATTCTCGATTGAGGCACGTGGCTGGATTGATGGAAGAAAATTGGGGTCATCCGTGAACCCGCTTATTGAATTGAGTGGAGAGATGGGAAGAGGGGATGTCGCGATGACTCGGAGGATTGAGTCGATGTGAGGTGAAGGGGTGTCTCAAAACTGAAGGTATCTGAGACTGCTGGGGCGACGTCCGAGGATGCTTGAAATTGTAGCTGTCAGAGTAAATCGCATTTCGCGAAGTTGTATCGGTGATGCGGTGATGCGAGAGGTCAGTGAATCGGGCCCGGCTGCAAGATTTTTGATCAGTGCGATAGTGCCAGCCTGAATTTCCTGGTCGTTGAAGTCGGTGCTTGGGCATCGCGGGCAGAGAAGACCGCCTTGCGACACTCGAAATGATTGTGTTTCGTTGAAGTTGATTGAATCGCTGCAGTGAACACACTCGTCAAACGACGGCAACTGCCCAATTTCGTGAAGCGCGACCAGTTCGAACTTAAGAAGCGAAAGGTGAACATCTTTGCCTTGTGCAAACTGCTGCAGGGCCCACACTGCCGAATCGAATAGAGACTCGTGAGGGTCGTATTCTTCGGTCAATCCGGCGAGTAATTCAGCGACGTAACACCCCGCGTAGAAGCTGTTTAAGCTGTCTGAGGGCGGTCGAAATCGATCGGTCAGACTGGCTTCTGTGAGGATGTCCAAAGCTGAACTGGACTTGCGCAGAAACACTATTCGACACGTCGAAACAAGGTCAAGAGCAGAGTCGAACGGGCCTTTAAGCCGCTTTCCACCCTTGGCGATAGCAGACGTTTTTCCGAATTCGCGCGTGAAGAACGTGACAACTCGGCTGGTGTTGCTGAAGTCAGCCAGCCGGATCACGATCGCGTCTGCTTTTTCGGATTCCACGCGTCGACTCCGTTCGACCGTTGTGAGTGTGGCGATATTTCATCGCTGCCCGAACGCTTCGGACTGAGATTCCGACGGTTTGTTCGAAGCAGCAGGCGGCTTTTTACTTGAGACCCATCATGTCGACCATCGGGCCAGCCACGGCACCGTACTCGCCGGCCTGCCAGACGTAGCGGACCAGGTCGAAGGTGACTCCCGTGCAAACGAGCATCAGGATTGTGGTCACAAGTACGCAGGCGAAAACGCCCATGCCCCAGTCCTGTTCGACGGGGCCTCGCATGACTCCGCCACCTGCTGCGGCTGGAGCCACGAAATCTGCGGCTCCATCTTCAGAGGCGAACGAGTCGTCGAAGTCGTCTTCGTCGGCCATGAATTCTTCGTCGTCGGCGAAGTCTTCAATTTCGTCGTCTTCTCCGAGCAGATCGTCGTCTTCGAATTCCTCGTCAAAGACTTCGCCGGCGTCCAGGTCGAACGTTTCTTCGCTGTCCGCACCCTTCTTCTTGATCATCGTGGCGGCGCGGTCGTCGGCATCGTCGTCTTCGTCGTCGAAGAGCAGAACGCTTGTGTCGGAGCTGCTGTCGCCTTCGAGGGCTCCGAGTTCGAAGTCGCTTTCGTCATCGTCGTCATCGACTCCGTCGAACGCGGACATCTGAACCATCGTGTCAGCAGTGCTCTCGTTACTCGATTTTCCAAGATCCATTGCTGGAGCTGTCGCGGCGAGATCACCTGCATCGAGCGAAATTCCGCTGTCGGTTGGGGCGTCGAGCGAAATTCCGCTGTCGGCACCCATGTCGAGCGACAAGCCGCTGTCTTCGTCGGCTGCAAGCGAGATGTCGCTATCGGTCCCGACGTCGAGTGCGATTCCGCTGTCGTCAGCGATGTCCAATGCAATTCCACTGTCGTCGGCGATGTCGAGCGAGATGCCAGAGTCTTCTGCGACTTCGAGCGAGATGTCGCTGTCGCCGCCCACGTCGAGAGCGATTCCGCTGTCATCTGCACCGAGCACGATGTCATCGTCCGAATTGTCACCGCTGAGTTCGATGCCGGCATCAGTGTGGTCGACAAGAGCGACGTCGCTGTCGCTGCCGGGCTCGAGATTCGGTGATGGTGACAAGAGTCGTACGTCGCTGTCTGAGTTGGACGTTTGGAGCCGCACGTCACTATCTGAGTCTGTTTTGATAAGCCTGACGTCACTGTCGAGGCTGAGATCCTCGGCACTGATGCCTTCCGAATCCGAAGGCAGTTTGACGTCACTGTCCGATCCGGTATTTATCATGGCGACGTCGCTGTCTGAATCCGGGCCAAGGCCAAGGTCAGGAGCATCGCCGAGAATCATTGGCTGCGTCTGGTCGAGCAGGCGGACATCGCTGTCTGAATCGGCTCCTGGAAGAACAACGGCACTGCCTTCTTCGTCGCCAAGGTCGACGTCCAGACGCACATCGCTGTCAGATCGACCGAGGTCGAGTACGTCGTCATCGTCGTCTTCGAGAACCAGGCCGTCCTGGCTGGAATCACTCAGTGAGACTGGGATTTCGACGCTGACACCTTCAGAGCTGTCGTCGTCGTTCAGTGCGATTTCGTCATCCGAGTCGCCAAGGGACAGAGGGATGTCGACGCTTGAATCGGACAAGACGTCGTCGCCCGAATCGCCGAGCGGTGCACTGATGAGTTTTGAATCAAGAACGAGGCGGACTCCGCTGTCGGATGCTCCTTCCCCGAGATCATCGTCATCGCTGAAGATGTTGCTGTCTTCTTCCTGCTTGCGGATGATCGTTGGCTGTTCCGAGATGGCATCGTCGTCAGCCAGGACGTTTCCGTCGTCCATCAGGGGGACTTCCGGGCTGGAGTCCAACTGGACGGTGCGGCCGTATTCGTCGACATCTTCCTGGCGGAACTTCCAGTTTCCTCGGTCAGCAAAACCGCGGATGTCACCGTCGGCGCGCGCCTGCTTGAGCTTCTCTTCCGAGATTCCAAGGATGTCGGCGGCTTCCTGAAGACTGAGATACTTCTTTGCCATGAGTCTCGACCAGTCAGTAATGCAAAAAGAAACGGCGGTCAGTCTGTCGTCGTTGGCAGACCTCAAGCCTCTTTGACAACATGCCAACAATGCGGCACGCATGTCTGGAATTCATTCTAAAGACCACCCTGGCGGACACAACACTCGGCGCTGATATCCGGGTTCAGAAAGCGATGGTACGTTTGTTTTAGTGTAAGGCGGATTCGTACGCAGCGTTCTCTAAATGGTCTGTGCCTTACATTATCCGGTTGATCGGCTGTCGGCGCGGGACAATTGAGAATCCAGGCACCAATCAAGCGGGGTCTGGTGGCGGAGTTTCCGGGTTGTCAGGTTATTGCTGTTCGGAGCGAAGTAACGCAGATGGCTGGTCTGAGGCCGATTATCGGCGCGACCGGTGCAACCTGTCGTGTACCACGAGCTTGTCGGAGACTTCATCGATCGCAATTTGTGAGTGTCAGGCTTCGAGAGTTGATGACTGTGGCGGTTAAGCCGCCTGACCGGGGGACTGTGTCGCGAGAAGCGTCGTGACACGCGGAAACGTCAGCTCTCGTCCACGTCATATTGCCGGTTTGTCGATAACGACTGGTGCGATCTCGCCAGACAGCTAGATGGTCAGTGGCAGTGGTACGGCGAGTCTTCTTGAAGCAAGTGGGTAGAAGCCGATGGGACGATTTTCAAGTTTCTGGGGCCGGGCTGATTCCGCTTCAGAGCCGGACGTCGAGATCCATCTCTATGCTCTGTGCTGGAACGAAGAGCACATGCTGCCGCATTTCTTTCGGCATTACGATGCGATCGTCGACCGATACTTCATCTTTGATAACCATTCGACCGACAATTCGCTTGCGCTGCTGGATGCACATCCAAAGGTGACAGTCAATGACTTTGATGTAGACGGTCCGTCATTTGTTGAGTCGGCTCAGAAGTTCAACAACAACTGTTGGAAGCAGAGCCGTGGTCTCGCTGACTGGGTTATCGTCTGCAACGTTGACGAACACCTCTTTCATGCAGACTTGCGACGTTACCTGACGGCTTGCAGTGAGCGAAAGATCTCGCTCGTTCAGCCTGTCGGTTACGAGATGGTGTCGCGAACTTTTCCAACGGGAAGCCAGCCGCTGTGGACTCAAGTTCGGACAGGAATGCGGTCAAGTGGAATGAACAAACCGCAGGTGTTCGCTCCTGATTCGATCGAGGAAATCAACTTTCACGTTGGAAGGCACAACGCTGATCCAGAAGGCTTTGTGCGGCGGCCATTCAGGCGGTCGGTCAAGCTTCTTCATTACAAGTATCTCGGTCTTGCCTATCTACGCGATCGACTGAGTGAACTTCGGCAGGGGCTTCGAGAGAAGGACATCGAGCAGCGATGGGGGCACAAGTACCTTTGGGATGAGCAGCAGAAAGATGAAGACTTTCTGCATGTGTGGCGAAACGCCAAACAGGTTGTCTGAAAATAATTAGCTTGAGGCATCCGTGGAGCTTTCATTAATCAGCAATGATCCGGAAGTGGCGACAGCGGCTGAGGCTGCCGGTGTCGACCGCCTCTTCGTTGATCTGGAGCGACGTGGAAAACAAAAGCGTCAACAGGGACTTGGGTTGTTTCTTTCGACTCATCAGCCTTCGGACATCGCCGAGTTAAGCCGGACCCTGGTCAACTCAAAACTGATGGTTCGGATTGATGCGCCGCACGATGGGACGCGATCGCAGATCGACTTTGCGATCAGCGCCGGGGCGGATTACATCATGCTGCCGTATTTTCACGCGGTCAGTCAGGCCAGTGATTTTGTCCGGTATGTTGGACGTCGAGCTAAAGCCGTTTTGCTCGTGGAAACTCGCGAGGCGGCTCAAGCATTGCCGGCTCTGGCAGCGTTGCCAGGCGTTGCCGAGTTTCACCTGGGGCTCAACGATCTGAGTATCTCGTACGGTCGACGGTTTCTCTTTGAGCTGATCAGCGACGGAACGGTGGCCAATCTCTGTCAGGTCCTGCGTGACGCCAATGTCAGTTTTGGGTTTGGAGGAATCGGCAGCCTCTCACGAACAGATTTGCCGGTCAGTCCTGACCTGATTCTGGCTTACCAGATTGCGTTAGGAGCGTCTCGAGGATGGCTCGGCCGATCGTTCCGCGATGCTTCTGTTGGCAGATTGCCAAGCGAAGTATCGAAGCTGCGTGAGCGAATTGCTTTCTGGCGAAACGCCAGTTTTTCGCAACGACAGTGCATGGAGACACTCTTGATGTCGCAGATCGACGCCGCTGCCTGCCAAAGTTGCCGGTCCGCGTGACTTCTTCGTAATGACAAAACAGAGTGTCGTTACAGCGTCGGCGATGCAAAGGGGGCACCGTTTTGCTTTTCGATATGCGAAGTCGGTCCGCTGGCGGAGTTTCCGCGTGTTCGGTTATTGCGGATGGCAGCGAGGTAATGCGATTCGACTCAGAATGCCAGCGCAACCACTTTGCCTGGCGTCAGGTTTGAAAGGGCTGTTGCGTTCTTAGTCTTCCATCTCAGGCTTGTCTGTCATGACAATGCCAACGACAAATTTGAAGAAGAAAAACAGCAGCGGCAGAAATACGTAGAAGTAATTGACAGCGGTGTCGGCAAGAGCGATGGCCACTTCAATATATTTGGGCATTTCCGTGCCGAATCCATCGAGCTGGTGCTTCATCTTGGCAACGAAAAAGTACCCAAGCACGAACACCAGCGCTGTCAGAACACCGGCGATGTAGACTCGCATGGTTTTGTCCCTTGAGTATGAATTCGGCGTAGGATGCACTGCCGCGTCGCGTACAAAACGCAGTGTCACTTCTCTTGCTGGTCATTTTTGCCAGCCATGTGATTGATCAATTCAAGCCATGCACAGAAGGTCAAGGGCATCGCGATATAGTAATAGCTGTAATACCCATTGCTCATTCCCATGAGGGCTTCGTAGACGATGGGGACGCGCGAGCCAGTCAGGTATGACTTCATGACTGCCCCAAAAGTCAGCCATGACAACCCGTAAACTAACAAAACAGCCACGATCAAAGTCAGAAGGCTGGCGACCGATATGCGTAAGATCTGATCCTTCATGTTGGTTCCGGTTTTGTTAACGGTTGGTTGAGCCCCGCGATGTTTGAAAGCTACGTCACGAAGGCCAGCACTGAGAGCCGCCGTCGACTCGCAAGACCTGGCCGGTCACGAATTGTCCCATCGGGCCGGCGAAGAACTCGACGACGCGCGCGACTTCGTCGACGAGAGCGATTCGTTCCAGCGTTCCTGATTCGGCCATTCGGTCCTGGTCAACTTCTCTCGTGCCGAGAAAGCGGCCCGTTCGCGTATCCCCAGGAGCGAGGCTGTTTACCGTTACGTCGTAAGGTCGAAGTTGAAGTGCCAGGCACCGCGTGTACTCCACGACGGCAGCCTTTGCTGTTGAGTAGATCGCCGAGTTCGCATTTCCCTGAAAGGCGGCGATCGAGCTGATGTTGATGATCCGGCCGGTCTTCCGCTCCATCATGCTGCGCGAGACGTGCTGGTTGATGAAAACCGTGGTCAGCAGGTTTCGATCCATGACTGATTTGACGTCTTCTTCTTTGATCATGACGGCGTCGTTCGGGTTTGGCTTGCCGCCCTTAGCGGCGATGTCGCCTCCGGCGTTGTGGACAAGGATGTCGATCGGGCCCAAGGCGTCGGTGACTTCCTGAACGATTCGACCTACCTGTTCATTGTCCGTCAGGTCGCCGAGTGCGCGGACCGTTTTGACTCCGTATTTTTCGCCGATCTCTCGCGCGGAGTCGGTGAGCGTTGTGCCTTCGCCGTACTCGGCCGGGCCGTTTTCGCGCATTCCATGAATGCCAACGTTGCAGCCGAGGTTCGCCAGAGTTTCTGCAAACGCTCGTCCCAGCCCTCGCCCTGATCCGGTGACAATTGCCGTTTTTCCTGCCAGAAGTTTTCCTGATGCGTCGCTCATGGGTATTCGATATTCCGTGTTTGATGTGCGGTCTATTTGTCAGGTCTAATTCTTAAACCGACGTCGAGCCTGTTTGCGAGCTTGCTCGAAGACGGATGCCGTAGTCTTATCAGAAGTAGGTTCTTTTGCACCTGATGATGTATCTGCCTGAGCCGTCGGCTTTTGAGCTGTCGCTGCTCCTTCGGCAGTCGTAGTTTTCTGCTTGTCAGCGGTGCGAGCACTGGCGGCGCGGCGACGTTGTCGTGCGGCTTTGAATCTGGACAGCCAGCCTTGAGACGCGGCGTTTGTCGAGGTGGCTTGAGCCGATTCACCAGCCATCGGAGTTTGTGCGACCTCGCTAAGTCTTTGCCAGAGTGCGAGACGCCGTCCGGCGATCTCCATTAGTAAGAGGACAATTCCGGCGATCATCAGCGGAGCGAGAAGTGAGACCGTTCGAGCAGAGCGTGGCGGATTCTCAAAGATACTCATGACGTCAGTGCGAAGTTCGCCGCCACTCAGTTCCGAGATTCGCGACAGCACTTCTCGGCCAGCGGGCATTCCAATGCGAGGTGCAAACTCGGGCGAGTACGGCAGTGTCACCGTCGGGCCGCGCGTAAATGTTCGGTCGCCAGTCTTGACCAGCGTTCTGTAAGTTCCAGTCTGGTCGAGCCGAAATCGTGATTCGAGTTCATGAGAACCTGTCCAGACGAAGTCCGGCCGCATGACCTCTTCGCGTTCCTGGCCGGGCGGGACGATGATCAGCTCGGGACTCAGTGTCTTCTTCTGGTCGGGGCGTTCTGGATCAAGCTCAAGCGTGACGATGGCGTCCTGGCCGGATTGCTCGACTTTGATAAAGGCATCGGCCGAGTCGCCGCCGCCCAGCAGCCAACGGACGTGCGTAACGAGAAAGTCCTCGTACTGGTCCCAGGTTCCGAACTGGCCGGAAAAATTTCCGTCAACTTCCAGCGTGATCGCGGAAACTCGACCAAGTCCGCGATACCAGAACGACGACCATGGAGCCTGGTACTCGTCCTGGGAAAGCACCGCTGCCGTGGCTTCTGTGCGGAGGTAGCTGAGGTTGTAGCCACCGGACCTGGGAAAGCTTCCGGTGCCGAGATTACCCATCAGCAACGCATCGGGAACGCGAGTGCCGGGGATTCCGTCTGGCTGCGTGTCAGGATCTCGTTCGATGAACGTATTTCGGGCAATGCTCATCGTGTCTTGAGCAAACAGTCGCGGCAGCTCCTGAGCATCGGACGTAAACATGATGTTTCCGCCTCCGAGCTTGGCGACATCTTCCAGCAGCTTTGCATCAACGTCTGTCTTTTCTCCCAATCCGATTACGCTGACAGTGATGCCAGTCTCTGCATACTTCTTAAGTAGAGTTTGGTAAGCACCGGGTTCTTCGCTGTCCCGTGCATCTGAAAACAGAATGATGTGTCGAGTTGAGTAGCCTTCGGCCTTCATAAGCTGTGCGCCGGCTTCGACGAGGGCCTCGTAGACGAAGATTCCGCCGCCCATGCTCTGAATACCGAGGACCTTGCTGGCGATCTTCTCAGGATCATCGACCGGTGACATTGGCATGATCACATGCGGCGAGCTATCGACCGCGATCACTGAAATCATGTCCTGGCTCGACAACATTCTGACGCACTCGGCCGTGCCCAGGTTTGCGAGGTCCATTTTGGTTTTGCCGCCTTTGACCGGCGCGGTCATGCTTCCGGACCGGTCGAGGGCAACCGCAATAGCAACTCGAAGTTTGCGATGTTCCTCACGCAGCTCCATTGAGACTGGCAGGATCTCTTCGAGCGGGCTTTTGAAGTAGCCACCCGTTCCGAAGCTGCGTTTACCGCCGGTCATGAGAAGGCCGCCGCCGAGATCTTCGACGAACTGCGTCAGTCGTTCCATCTTCAGTCGTCCGAGATCTTCGGCGGGAACGTTCTCCAGAACGACTGTTCGATATCGGTCGAGAGAATCTTGAGTGAGTGGATGGTCGGTGGCCTTTGCCGTGTCGACCGGAATCCTGGCGGCTTCGAGTGCTCGTTCGAGATTGCCTGTCTGTCCGTCAGAATTCAATAGGAGTACTCGCGGCCCGCCATCGACTCGGACAATGCCCGCGCCGGTGTTGTTTTCGGGAAGCGGGTCGTCTTCGAGTGTCAGTTTGACCGAGTAGTTATGCAGCCCGCCGTCATCGAGCAGATCGCGAAACAGCAGCCTGTTCATGCCAGACGTGAAATCGGCGTCGCGACGAGCAATCTCACGACCGTCCCGAATGACCTGGACAGTGCCCGTTGCTTCGCGGCCAGCGTGAACCCACACGGAATACTGAAACGGTTCGCGAGGTGTGACAGTCTCTGGCAGCAGGACTGATTCAATCGCGACGTCGCCAACCTGCAAACGCTCGAACTCCCGAGCGTCAACTGGAACGCCTTGCTCCATCGCACGCCGCGCCGCTGATTCCGGATTTGCTCCGTTTGACTCGCCATCAGAGAGTACAAGGATTCGTGCTGGCCGATCGGGATCAACACGGTCAAGCGCCGTCAGGATTGCGGCATTCAAATCGCTGCCGTTCGGATTGATGTCCTTCGTAAATTCTGTATGACTGATTCGATTGGCGAGTTCATACTCGACTCTTGAGTCGGTTCCAAATGTCACCAGCGAAAGACGGTCGCCGCTCGTCGAAGTTGTGGTGACATGATCCTGCAGATTGAGGATTAACTCTCGAATATTGTCCCGAGCCGCCGCCGACTGTGAGAGCGATCGATCAGCCACAACGACCACATCAACACCGCGTCCGCCAACGTTGATTCGAGGTCCCGAGAGGGCAACCACCAGAACAACCAGCAGCGCAATCCTCAACCACCCAGTGACTCCGGTCGCCTGTCCAAACCGGCGATAAAGGAACCAGACGGGGATTGAAAGAATCAGCAGTTCTGGAAATTCAAACTGCATCTTGTGTTTTGGCTCGTAGTTTTGAGGCAGGTATTTTTAAGAGATCTGCGATAGGAGTAGCTCCTACATCAGACGCCAACGATACGTGACGGTTTTGGACGCCGTGATGTGCGACAGAGGTCCGGCAAATTATGTACAGCCGCCAGCCCTCACGTGGCCTGGATTATGGCAGCTTTGAGATCCCGAGTCGTCTGCCACCTCCAGATCTCATCCGTAAACTGCGAGATCCGGTCACGTGAATCTTTCGCTCAATCCATTACTGGATTCAGCCTGTTTCCACGGCTTCTGCGGTCTGTTTCGTCAGCAAGCCGTACAAATGCAAGCACCATTCCGCGTTCAGGGCGAGCATAGGTCTGGCAACTTGACACTCCAGTCGTACAAAACTAACTTTCGCGCGTCGTCGACTGACGCAGCGTTTCGGGACTCAGAAATCAAGAAGCTGGCGAATTAGTCGCAATATTCTTGAGAATCGTCTCATTTTCTGCCGATGACAGCTTCGCATCCTCTTGAGGCATTCTCGCCCCAGAGATGCACCCAACATCGGGGGATTAGCTCAGTTGGGAGAGCGTCTGGCTGGCAGCCAGAAGGTCAGGGGTTCGAGTCCCCTATCCTCCACTTACAAGCCGCCTTCGGGCGGCTTTTTTTACGCCCATACGGGCCGTAAGTTGTTTTCAGGTAACGCATTGGTTTGCAGATAGGTTTTCTGGGTTCGAGGCGATTGTCGGAAAGTGTGTCGGATTTAGTGTGGGATTGTGTCGGATTTGCTATAGTCTGACAGTCACCCAAACTGGAGTCAGAGCATGACCAGAAGCTATCGAGGACGTCCCCCAAAGCCAGACAGCAGGGGGTATTACCGGCCCGAAGTTGGTGGCAAAAGATTCACGCTTGGAAACAAACGGGACATCAGCGAAGGCGAAGTGGCCAGGCGTCTCGATGTTCTGAGAGTGTGCTTTGATCGGCAGTGTGAGTTCTACGAAATCACCACTTGGGACGACTCCATTCTTTGGGCTGTAGAGTGCTTCGCGTCAACAGGAAGATTGAGAACTCCAGCACTGAAGAATCCAGACGAGCACCCAGGGCTAGCTGAGGTGCTGGCGACGAGGCATGAATTGTATCGCGAACTTGGCCTGCCGGTTGAGCATTCAAATTCCGCTTCTCTTCAATTTGGAATCCAGCAAACGAATCAATGGGTTAATGATCTTGTTCGTGAGGAAGTTAAGAAAGCACTTGAACAAGTCGACGACCAGCTCGTGAGTCTGGGCTTGCCTGACTCGCAACTGTTTAAGGCAAGGGGAGCGTACCCGGATGATCCCGTAACGAATGAGTTGCGAACGTTTCATGAGGCACTTGAGGAGTATCGCCGTCACAAGAAAACCAACGGAAAAAGGCAAGACAATGGAACGCCTTCTCCTTCCGTAAGGAAGTACATCGCTTGGACGAAGATCCTTCAAGAACACCATGAGGACTTTCCCGTCTGGCAACTTGATGGAGATCGACTTGAAAGCTTGGTTTCATACTGGCGGAATCGCCCCAAAACTGATCGAGCGAAGGGGCGGATTTCTATCGACTATGCCAAGCACATGATTGACTGCCTGTGGTCGGTTTGCACTTGGGTGGATAGCTCGTCTAGTTGGAAGTGGGAGCTTCCACGTAACGCAGACAGGATAAGTCGCACGCCACATCAACTTGATGCTGACCGCCATCTTTTTAAGACGCGGCGAATTTCAGACAGCACTTACACGCCGGAACAGCTTGCGAGGATTGCGAAGACTCTCGGCAAGTTTGAAAAGTTGATTCTTGGCTTGTCTGTGAATTGTGCGTTCCAGCCAGCAGAAATTGGCAGGGCAGAAATCGGTGACTATTACGAAACGCATCCAGAGACTGGGCAAGCCCGGCCCTTGGTTTATTTTTCATAGGCCAAAAACTCATATTTACGGGGAGTGGCTACTTTGGAAAGAAGTTGCCCAGCTCGTTAGATGGGGAGTTGAACGCTCTCGCAATTTGGGTGTCGAGCGACTCATTGTCACTGATGCTGGAGACCCTTGGTACAGGGAAAGTAATGCCAACGAATCAATCAAGTTTGGCAAATGGTGGCAAGCAAAGCCGTCTGGAAAAGACGCTCATTCGGGGGTTGTAACCAGGATTCAGAATGATGATCCAAGCTTTCCTCGGCACACGATAAAGACCTTGAGGAAGATTCTTCCAAACCTTGTTCGCCCCAAGTTTGGCAAGGAAGTTGCTGATATCGTAAACGCAAGAACTGTCCATGCGGACGGCAGAATGGGCGGCGGTGAAATTGAAAGATACTCAGACTCTTTGTTTGAGAAAGGTGCCGAAGCTATTAGAACTCTTGAAGGATCTTTTCGTCCATTTCTCGATGCTCTTGCTGAGGATGAGTAGTTTTTCTGGAACCAACCAGTAGTGAGACCTGATTGCATGCGCTGTACGGCTTCGCCGTACAGCATTACTCGATTTGTCTGAATCTCGCTGAGACCAATTCAAATGCGAAGACAGACACGTCGAATTCACAACCGGCCCAAACTATCTTTTGCAGCAAAGACGTCACAGGCACAGCAACACCGCCGATAGAAGGCAGCGGTTCCCCTCGCATTGCTGTCTCACTGTCTCAGGGTATGGCTCCCTCAAGTGTGGATGGCCTAGCGTGGGAGACTGACTTGACGTCGTAAGCGTTACCCTTGCTCTTCTCGACTGTTCAAATGAGTCTGGTGCAAAGCATTCGTCTGCTCTCATCACAGACCTTGAACTGATTCTGACTGTCGCCACAGCAAGCTCCTTCTCAGTAGAGCTATTAAGCGTCGCAGACGATGCGAAAGGGGCGGTTCCTCTGCCAGCGAGGAACTCATCATTCCTCTCTCGCCGCCGACGAGACTGATTTGTGAATGTCTATTTTTCCAGGATTTATAGTTTTTCGAGAAAATTTTATACGCTTTCGAGATTTTTTATACGGCGAAGTCCCGGTAACCACTCGATCTGATGGGGATTCGTGCCGTTTCCCCTATGAATCATTACCAAATCGCTCATCATCGGTTGTGTAAACCACTTTTTACCAAAGTTTTAACAAACTCATCTAGTATTACTTTTCTCGAATTGTTACAAAATCCGCACAGGATCCAATTGCGAATGGCCAGCAACTTGCTGCTCGCTAATAACAGCACTGCCATTCACAATAACTATTGGCTCTCTGCACAGTTGCTTGAACGGACATGGCTGCCCAGAGCATTGGGAACAATAAAGCCGTCAGTTCGCTGTGCCTCCGGGACATGATTTTCATGTCTGAGGAGTCTTTATCGCGTAGAGCACGCCTCAGGGCTGCTTCCGCCAAGCACTTTATTTAATGGCAATCATGCCATTCCTCTACTCGCAGTTGCTGGGTGTACCAGCAGCTTGCTTCACTTCTAACCTTTCATTTAAGGACGATCTTATGTCTGATCCTAGTAACCGAATACCTAGTAAAAACCACGAAAATGCCTCAGGAGAGTTGTGTATGTGCAATACGCCCACGCATTTCAACAATGCTAACACGCCACCATTTAATCTACTGTCGTCACTGGACTCCGTTGAAGAATTGTGTGACATCCATTCACAATCGCAACCCGAGTACACATTTTTTGTGCGGGTCAGTGAGTGGAAAGTCGCGATTCAATCCGATGGCGGATTCACATCTGAAGTGCAAAGCCGGCTTTTGTGAGAACTTCGAGTGGAGTGAGATAGTTGAGTCTCTTTCGAGGTCGATTGTTGAGCCGGTTCGTGACGTGTGCAAGGGCGTTGTGTGAGATGTCTCGGAAGTCGGTCTTCTTCGGAAGTACTGACGCAGCAGGCCGTTGGTGTTTTCGTTTGTTGCTCGCTCGTTCGAGGAGTAGGCGTGTGCAAAGTAGATGGCGATCTGCAGACGCTTGCTCAGTTGTTCATGGCCGGAGAATTCCTTGCCGTTGTCGACGGTCAGTGTCTGACGCAGCGTTGGCGGGATGATGCGGAACGCTCGTTCTTTGGCAGCGTTCAGCCGGGCGCTGGTGCCGTTTTTCATCTTTGCTGTGATCAAAAATCCGCTCTTGCGTTCCACACAGGTCATGATCATGCCGGAGTGATCTGCACCGTGAACCGTGTCGCCCTCCCAGTCACCGAAGCGGCGGCGTGAATCGACTTTTGCCGGACGCTGCTCGATGCTGACGCGGTTTCTGATGCGGCCTCGTCCGTCAATGCCCCGACGTTTGCGATAACGACCGTGACGCAGGAACGAGCGGAAATGGCTGCGGTATTCGCAGGTCTCCAGCCAGCGGTAGATCGTCTGATACGACACTCGTCTCGATTGTGTCCGGCGGTAATCTCGCTTCATCCGGCCAGCGATTTCTTCCGGTGACCACTCCTGAGACAATCCGCTACGGACTGACTCGTTGATGAAAGGATCGTCCATCTTCCGGATGAGCGGACGCTCGCGACGACGTCGGGCAGTTCGTTCCTGAGCGGCCACGGCTCGATAGCCTTCCGAATCCCTGTTGCGAGACAGTTCGCGACTGATGGTCGACGGAGAACGATTCAAGTGCTGAGCGATCTTTGTCGGACCAGTGCCCGAATAATGTAACTGAGAGATGACTTCGCGTTCTTCAAGAGTAAGCTGGTGGTACGGCATCGCAGGTTCTCCGTTGAATAGTGCATTGTTCGCACAACTATCCAACTCCCTGCGGTGTTCACTTTCCAGCAGTAAACCGCCTCGAAGCCCATCCCGTCCGAACCAGAGCTGAGTTCTGATCCGTTGCACTTCAGATGTGAATCCGCCGATCGATACATTCCGTCGCCCCCTCATCTGCTTCACGCCACGCTTATAAATCCAGAGTATGGAACAATTAAGAAAACTTACGTAGTAGGTGACAAAATATACGAAAAATCCTATGGGGACGACTTGGCATTAATCTTCGATGACTTGCTTCGACTGACGGCAGATGAGGCATACCGTCGACCTTGGACTACAGGCGATATCAATTGGTCGTCGCCGATACCCGAATAGATTGCCCGAGCAGTAGCAGTCGTGGCGACCAGCATGGTCGCCATGACGGTGCTGTTTGGGGCATCAATTTGACAGGGGAGACAATCGCATGCAGCTTGCTTTGAGCTTCAGCCCGGCGAAGGGTGACTGAAGGTTCAGCGTGTGAAATTGTTGTCGTTCCTGCCAGGCCGAATGATCGATGAGCGTGCTGTCGAGAGCCTTCAATTTGAAGATAGAAGGATGGTAACTCGTAGCCTTCTATCAAGAATCGGGCAGTCAGAGTGCCCGGCTCTTCTTCTTCTCCGATGAATAATTTTCATTTTCCGAAGAAAAATGAAATCGGCGGGCATAGATACATCAGTCATTAACTCAAAAAGGAGACAAAAGCATGACTGATAAGAACTATACCCTCGCGGATGCGGCCCGATTTACAGGAGTCGCGAAACACAAGATCACGTACCTCTTTAGTTCTGGAAAACTGCCTGAGCCGAAACGGATCAACAACACCAGAATCTTTTCGAAAGGCGACCTCAATCGAATTGCGAAAGCCCTCGAAACAAAAATCGACTGGAAGGCAGAGGAGGGAATCAGCAATGAATAACTTTGATTTCGAATATCTGTCTTTGAAGCAACTTGGCACTCTCTTTGGGAGGACGAGCCATGAGATTGGAGCATCTTGAAACAACTAAATTTGCGACAAGCAGATGGACTGCCATACGAGCATGTCTTGAGTTCCGGATTAGCAAAACGTCTGAGCGAAACCTGGTACTCATGGCATCAGACAAGGTCGTCCAGATTCTTGAGCAGAACGGCTTCAAGAGACTTTCCAATGAGAACATCATCGGCGGCTTTTCAAGCACAAGAGATTCAGCGGGACAGTTTGTGCTGGTCGACTCGAAAGGCAATGGCTTCAGCACTTTCAAAGGAGAGGAAAATGCAGATGCCGCTCTCGACCTGTTCAATGAATCGCATCTAGCAGGCTGGTTTACAGATGAGTGGTGGTCAAAGCGAAAGGAGTCCGACGATGAAAAATAACTTTCATAAAACCGGCTCCACTGATCCACGGATCAGGTCGTTGGTCAGTTCTCGATTGAGCGGCTATCGGATGTTTCATTCTCAATCATGAACTCAGACGGAGAGACAATCTGCTGGGCAAATTCAGAACAAATCGCTCACAGAATTGTCGCTGCTCTGGTTCTGGTGGAAGAGCTGAAAACTGTGGCATAGAAATGAAGGAAGGGCGTTCGTCAGTTTGATCGCAACGAACGCCCTTTCCGTCAAAAGGATAGTTCAATGATATCTAGTCGAAACGAAAGGAAAGAATCCCAGGGAAAGGCTCCGCAATACTTTGAAGCGTGGGAGAACGTCCCGAGAAATATAAAAACCAGAAGACAGTGGATCAAAGAACGAAGGGCAATCCTTCCAGACCAGCATCCTGTTGCTGAGATGGTCATCAGCACTTTTGATTTGCCGCTTGAAGAAGCGGAAAACATGAAGAGACTCATCCTCAGGATCGAAGGTGACAACGCCGTTATCGTCGAGAATTCGATCTCTCTGTTTCATGAAGACCAGACGCGACTTTCCAAAATTGTAGACCGAACTCTGGCTTACCTCGATTTCGAAGACATCTTTACTGCCCACGCTCAAAAAGACTGCTACGCACGCTGGAATGCTGAAGAAAATAGATGGGCGACGGTGAATGCGAGCCAGGAAAATTTTCTTGCACCGTTTCTTTCGCCTGACTTAATCCGCAGGCACATCAACCAACGGGAAATTATTGGCGTCAGAGGAACCGAGAAGACCCGATTCATCGCCATTGATCTCGACTTCCACGGTCAGGATCGAAAGGTTTTTCTCGACCAGGCAGAAGTCCTGTTAAAGGCGTTTCATGGAAAGAACGGCTGGCATTGCCAGGTCTCCAGAGATGACGTGAACGGGATTCATCTTCTGAAGGTGCTCGATAAAACATCGCCACTTGCTTTGGAAAGAACGAGACTTCGAAATCAGCTCAAAGCCATAAACGCCAGCAACCCGGACTTGGTAAAAAGAGCAACTTCCGCCGGAATGAAATCTCTCGGTGATCTTGAAATTTATCCCGACCAGAATAGAGCTTTCAGGTTGCCGTTATGCCGTGCATACGGCAGTGGGAACGCAAAGCGCTCGGCGGTGAGTGGCGGGCGGCGAGACTACACAGCGCCCAGATGATCATTTGCTGAAGTTCAGGCAGTCTTTCGGTTTTTCCGGGAGTCTGGTTCTGGATGAGGCAGGTGACAGGGTGATCACAGACATGGATTTGTGGACCGAAGTGCGCCGTCGCGTGTTGAACGGCGAGATAAGCAAGCGAGCAGCCTGTCGTGAATACGACATTTGCTGGCAGACTTTGAAGAAGATGCTGGAGCATCCTGAGCCGCCGGGCTATCGGCTGACGAAGCCTCGGCCGTCGAAGTTGGAGCCGTTTCTGCCCATCATTCACGAGATTCTCAAGAGTGATCGGCAGGTGCATCGTAAGCAGCGGCACACGGCGAAGCGTATCTTCGAGCGTCTGCGGGACGAACACGATTACGAAGGCGGCGAGACGATCGTCAAGGATGCGGTTCGAGCGTGGAAGCAGACGAATCGCGAAGTATTTCTGCCGCTCTCGCACCCGCCCGGTGAAGCTCAAGTCGACTTCGGGTTTGCCGATGTGTGGCTGGAGGGCGAACTGACGAAAGTGGCTTTGTTTGTGATGACGCTGCCGTATTCGGATGCGATCTACATTCAAGCGTTTCCCAGAGAATGCACGGAAGTGTTTCTGGAAGGCCATAAGCGTGCCTTCCAGTTCTTTGGCGGAGTTCCTGCTCGGATCAGCTACGACAATTCAAAGATTGCCGTGGCACAGATTACGGGGAATCGCGAACGCAAGGTGACTCACGAGTTTCAGCGACTTCAGAGTCACTACCTGTTTGAAGAACACTTCTGTCTGGTGCGTCGTCCGAATGAGAAGGGGCACGTCGAACGACTGCTCGACTTTGCTCGAAAGAACTACCTGGTTCCAGTGCCACGGATTGATTCGCTGGAGGCATTGAATCGAGAACTGGAGAGTCATTGCCAGTCTGATCTGGGACGGCAGTTGCGCGGCAAGCCGTCGCCCAAGTCAGTGCTGCTGGCTGAAGAACGCCAGCGGTTCTTCAGGCCGCTTCCGGTTCAAACCTTCGAGGCGCATCGGATCGATCATGGGAATGCCACTTCGTTGTCGCTGGTACGGTTTCAGACCAACGACTACTCGGTGCCAACTGAGTACGCGCATCGGAAGATCACGATCGTGGCCACGGTCAATGAAGTACGACTGATCTGTAACGACCAGTTGGTGGCTCGTCATCCTCGTTACTGGGGACGTGCGAAGCCGGTCTTCGACCCGGTGCATTATCTGGCTCTGCTGGAACGTAAGCCGGGGGGATTCGATCACGCGAAGCCTCTGGAGAACTGGGACCTGCCTGTTTCCTTCGGCATTCTGCGTCGCCGTCTGGAAGCAGAACTCGGCGGCCACGGAACACGGGAGTTCATCAAGGTGCTCCGGTTACTGGAACGTCATTCGCTGCCAGCTCTCAAGCAAGCCGTGCATAACGGTCTGGAGATCGATGCCACCAGCGCCGATGCCATTCGGGTCATCCTGGAGTATCAGCAGGAAGAACCCGTGGCGTTGTTCAGCCTGGACGGCCGACCGCATTTAAAGCTTGTACGCGTCGCTCAGACGGATGTTGCCGTGTACCAGACGCTGCTCGGGAAAGGAGCCACGGTATGAAGAAAACAGAAACGAAAAGCACCGTCCTTCTTCAACATCATCTCAAGACGTTGAAGCTGCCGACGATGCTGGCAGAACATGAAAAAGTCGCGGCTCGGTGCGCCACTGATAATATGGATCACCTGGCGTTCCTGTTGCAGTTGTGCGAACTGGAACTGATCGATCGCGAACGTCGTGCCGCCGATCGGCGACTTAAGTCAGCCTGCTTTCCGAATCACAAAACGCTCGACGCGTTCGACTTCAAAGCTCAGCCGTCATTGAACAAGGTGTTGATCACCGAACTCATGAGAGGTGAGTACATCGACAAGCGGGAGAACATCCTGCTCGTCGGTAATTCAGGCACGGGCAAAACACACGTCGCCACTGCATTGGGAATCGCTGCGTGTGGTCACGGGCGGCGCGTTCGATTCTTTCAGGTGACGGAGCTGATTACACAATTGATGGAAGCTCGTGAAGAACGCGTGCTGATGCGGTTACGCAAACAGCTATCGAAGCTGGACCTGCTGATCCTCGATGAACTCGGCTACGTTCCCGCCAGCAAGGTGGGATCAGAACTGTTGTTCGACGTGATCAGCACGGCGTATGAACGCAACAGTCTGATCGTGACCACCAACCTGCCATTTGAAAACTGGACTGAGGTCCTCAGCAGCGAACGGCTCACGGGAGCCACTCTCGATCGGCTCACTCACCGCTGTCATATCCTCGAAGCATCCGGAGAAAGCTACCGCCTCCGCGACGCAAAACGCCGCAAACGACCAGTCCGCTCAAGCCAGAGCGAAACAAAGACGAAATAAGTAAGGCCCACCCCCGGCCACGAGCCGCCAGCCACGCTCAACCGGGACACCACTAACAACACCGCGCTGTGAAATCCGCCCGCCGAGCGCTTTGCGTTCCCACTGACGTATGCACGTAAAGTTGTTGCTTGAAGCAAACAGCAACAGGAGAAGCAGTCGGATTGGTTTCATGAGATTGTCTCGTGTCTGGATTCATAGAAAGCAAGATTCTACCGAGGGAATTCGTGGCCGGATAGAATTCGATTGAAACAGCAACAACGAAATACATTCATCCTGACCAGAAGCTGACACTCGATGAGTCGAATGACTTCCATAGTTCATCATGGTTTGGCGATGTGAGAATGAAGGCCGCACGATGGCGACCGAAAAAGAGAAGATGTTGGCCGGTGATTTCTATGACGCTCTTGATCCTGAGCTTGTCAAGGAACGAGAACGAGCCAGAGACCTTTGCCGAGACCTCAATACAACTCGGGAGCAGGAACAGGAAGCTCGCCGTCAGATATTAATTGAGTTGTTTGGCAGCGGCGGCGATTCAGTCTGGATGCAACCGCCGTTCTATTGTGATTACGGCAGCAACATCTATCTCGGCAAGCGGGTCTACTTCAACTTCAACTGCGTTGTTCTCGACGTGTGCGAGGTGCGGATCGGCGATTTTACATTCTTTGGTCCAGCCGTTCAGATTTACACGGGCACTCACCCGATGAACGCTGCACTTCGCCGCACACAGGAACTCGGCAAACCTGTCACAATTGGTTCGGATGTCTGGGTTGGCGGCGGTGCAATCATCTGCCCTGGCATCACAATTGGATCAAAAACAGTGATCGGTGCAGGAAGCGTGGTAACGAAGGACATCCCTGAGAACGTCATTGCCGCTGGCAATCCCTGTCGAATCATTCGAGAGATTAGCGAGAACGACGACTTACCTTCCGATGTGCCGTCACCGTCATCCTAATGTATTCACAATCATTAGGAACGTTTTCGGAAAGATCATGAGTACCGCCGAACACTAGAGCGACCTCAGTTCTTGCAATTCCAGCAAGGACTCTTCTCACAATGGCAGCCACCTCATTTCTTCTCTGCGGTGTAGCTGCCCTTAAAATTTACGCCGGTCGTAGACGACGTGCCTGTCGTCCAAACGTTGATCACCTTTCCATCGTCGGAAGACGTGATGATCTTCACGGAAGAAGAATTGCCAGATGTCGCTGTTGCCACATCTCCTGCATGTAGTTCCTGAGTCAGACTTGGAAACGATCCAATTGAACCAGGATCATGCAGGCCATGAGCGAGGTAAAAGATGGCAGCCACGAAGAGAGCAGCAATACATCGCCAGTATTTTGAGTCAGCCATTTTGAGTTCCTTGAATTGGATGGGAAGTGATTTCGAAGTTTTAACAATTGCCCCAACGCAGAATTGTCTGGGCAGTTCAATCAGAATCGGCGACAATGCTGCCAGAAAAGGAGCGTGCAATGAATCGTCGAGAATTTATGGCAACAGCGACTGTTGTGACTGTAGCGTCACCCCTCATCCCAGTGCTTGCCGGTGAACCTGAATTGTCAGTTCTGCCAACTGAAGCGTTGATGGATAAGCAGGCTGCTGAAGCCAAGCTTCTCGAAGAAGTCGAGACGGCTGACTTCGTTCTATACAACTGAAGTTAAGCCGATTCTGTCGAAGCTGAGTTTGTTTTGCCGGTAGCAGACTCAATCGGATGAAGCTCAGCCCTCGATGGACACTTCATTATTTCAGCTTGCTTCGACTTCCGATTGCATGTTTGCCCGCAACTCCGAGCGACAACAGAGCCACAACACCGTAGATGATAGTCGCTGCCAATGAACGGCTTTCGGCAAACGCATACCAGCTACACCCCGCCGTCAGCATCGCAACGAAAACAGCGACAACTGCAACAGCCATTGATCGGCGTGCTGAGAACGCTCCCCACACGACGACAGCAAGGCTGACAATCGCCCCGATGAAGATGATTGAACCAGAGCTGCCCATCGTGGAAGTCCTCAGACAGAGAAATGAGACGCACTTGCCTCAGGGCGAGAACTATCGGCAGGTATAACGCCTTCGTCTGGACGAGTTTCTAAATCAGTGATCAGAAAATCTGATGCAAGGGCGTCAGATCATTCGTACGAATTGAAAGAATGGTTCATCCTTTAATCCGTTCAATCCACGCCTCAACATCAAGCACTTCACTCAACAGCATCTGCTGAGCACAAAGAATGGATCGGTGCAGTTCTTCTGCTGTTACTTCACCGGCTTCATTTGATAGATCGAGCGTTCCTGTTGCGTCTCTTCAGAAACTCAACGGTGAAGCCTCGATGAACTGCCTGCCGTGCTGTCGTGTCACAGCACATGTGCGTCATGTAGCCAGCGATCGTGACTGTCGTGATGCCGTTCTTCATTCAGCCAGTCTTCAAGCGTCGTGTTTGTAAAACTGCCGGGCAAGGTCTTTTCGACGAGCAAGTCGTGTGGTCGTGCTTTGATCTCGTCAGTGAAGCTCCCAGCCTGGCGTCCCTTTCTGGAAGAACGGCATCTCCGGCTTGCGGAAATGATGCTGAATCACAACGGTTGGAACTTTGCCTGCCGCCGCATCCATTGCTTTCAGAATCTGCTCCAGGTGACCTGCCGGATGCGTGATTGGCAACGCTCCAGTGAAGTATTCGTTCTGAACATCAATGACGAGTAGCGCTCGACTCATTGGGGGATGCTTTCGTTTGGATATCAGCAATAAAGTCTGGGGGTCATCAGGAAGTCGTCATTCATGGTCAGTTCACTGACGCTCGGAACGTGAAAAGGTCTGCATCTTTCAAGAAGAACTCGAAACGAACCACCTTCCCAGCCAGTGAATCTGTTGAGGCCTTTTTCCACGTGATCTCTTGTGTGACGCTGTCTTGCTTTGACAAAAGACAGTCATCGTAGTCAAAGCCTGGAATAACCTTTCGCTTGCCATCAGTGACGCGAACGCTGAGTTCACCTTCGCTGGCATCGGCGTTGACCAACAGCTTTCCACCCGGCCAGAGAAATCTGCCGTGTGCAAATGACGCCGCCGTTGCTTGGGCCACGCATCGAAATAAATCCTTCCTTGCGTATTTTCGCCAAGCCAATCCCAGGTGAGCGTTCGCTGGTGCCGTGGCGGGCCATCCCATCCCGCGTAATACAACCACCATTCATCTCCGACTTCCACCCAGCGAGACCCTCCAAACACCATGCCGTCGTCCCACGACTCGTCCGGGCCACGTTCGATCAACTTGGGGCGGCGTGGCAAACGATTGAACTGAAATCCATCTCGACTCCACGCCAGTTCCGTATGGATGTCAGTATTCATTTTGAACGGCCACAGAAATCCCCAATAGATTCCTGCGTAATGCCGCGTGGGCATTCCGTAGAAGAAATTGAAACCGGCTTCCTCGTCTAGTCCGTCAGGTACCAGAATGTTCTGTGGTTCAGAATCCCAAAGCGTCCCAGAGTTTGGCACTGCTCATGCGTGCCACGCGACGTGAGGCACCAGTGTCAATGATGTCGCCACGGAAGGTTCGGTAAATGTGCTTTGCACGGCAGAACATCACGTATTCCCTTCTGCGGGAGTCGTAGACAATCGCGTTCTGCGTATCGCTGTGCATTTTCGTGATGGTCGTATCGCTGTCGCGGTCCCAATGGATTCCGTCGTGGGAGCCGATGAGATGGCTACCGCCAATCCCGCCATAAAGCATCACAAAGCGATACCCGCGACGTTCTTCTTCGGGAAGATCGAGCATGTAGACCTGACTGCCACGCTTTCCCTCCAGTCCTGTCCAGACAATGTTGTTTTCTTTGGTGCCTTTCCAATCGACCAATCCCAAGTTCGGCAGCGTCCATGAAATGCCGTCTTTGGACTCTCCATACGCAATGGCGTAACGACCCGATTTTCCTTTAACTGGAGAAGCGACCCAGGTCTGATACCACATTCGAAACAGACCGCTTTCTTCGTCACGAATGACAGTCGTATAGCCACCGTGACCAGGCAAAACAGGATTGCCGACAAACTTCTTTGGCTGGTGGAATACTCGCTGGACTGACTCTTGCTTGTATTTGATCGCCCAATGGTTATCGACGACGAAATTATCGAACACGAATTGTGGTGTCGTACCAATCTGAACTGGCTCAGTGGGTAAGGCATCAGCACGGCTGTCAGCTCTTTCAAATCGCACAAAGTACGACTCGTCTAGCAGATCCTTCTTCTCTTCAACCTGCCGGAATCCTGCCGCAACGATTTCCTTCGTGAAGACTTCCTGCCCAGCTCGGACATGACCGAGAGTCCATTCCCGGCTGACTCCTTCGATTCGATGGAAGTCGATGAGAATGACCTGACCTTCAGGTTTCAAAGCCGTGTGGATCGATCGCATGGTCTTCGTCGGAAATTCAAAGTGGTGGTAAGTGTCGCAAATAAAAGCCAGATCGATTGATGCTGGTGGCAGATTGACCGAGTCAGGTTTGCATACGATGCCGACAACGTTCTGCAAACCGTCCTTCTGAGCAGTCTGCTCGACGTGTTTCACGAACTTTTCTGCAATGTCTACCGCAAGAATCTTCCCTTCGGGGCCAACTTCTTTGGCGAATAGTCGAGTGAATAATCCAGTCCCCGCTCCAACGTCAGCCACAGTCATGCCGGGCTTGAGACCGATGGCTTTGACAATTTCGTCGCGATGATCGAATGCGTCTCGACCTTCATTCTCGAATCTTCCAATGAACTGTTCGACGTCCGGATTCTCGAATGACTTGTTGATGCCGGGATTGACGCTTTTGTCCTGAGCGAAAACGACGGTCGAGGTAAGAATCGCCAGAGCAAATAAGATGCAACGCTTCACGCGAAGTCCTTTCGGTTTGATCATTCGAGTCATTCTTCCAGATTTCATTGTATGTCTCGGCTTAAGCACATTCACTCTATGGAATCACTGAGCGATTCTGGCTCGGTCGCGGCTGATTCCAGAGCCGGATGTTTCAGAAGGATCACTACACTTCGAGAACTTATGATATTGTGCTATCGCTGACACCTGATTTTCGCGTCGCTTGCCGCACAACCAGTTCGTCAAACTGATTCCTGTCATCTTCAGATTGTTCGAGCAGAATGAGCCAAACGCCAGACAGCAACCACGCCGTGGACGCTCCCGCTGAAAGAGACGTCGCATGCGACATTGCGTACTGTCGCATGGTGGTCGATAAAACTCTTGAGTCTGACAGTGATTGGCGGAATGTTTATCTTGCTGACTGGCCCGTTCGTCCTGGCTCCATTCTTTCCAAACGGAAGATTCGCCGTCTATCTCTTCAGGTGTCTTCCATTCGTTCACATCGCAGTGTGGATTGCTGGCATCGTTGCAGCGTATCGAAGGCATAAGTCTTTCAAGATCGCCGGATCCCTGGTTGTGGTTGGCTCTCTATTGTTTGTGACATCGCCCATTTGGATGTATCTGGTCGTTCTGGCTAGCGTTGGCGGATGGAACGTCGGCAAGTGATCGAGGACAGACATTGTCGTGCCTCTTGGCAGACCTATAACACTTGAAGTCCCTATTTATCCTCATCCAAGAATCCCCAATCAGAGAACTCCAATGCACCGCATGCTGACCATCAGCTTGATCATCTTTCTCTCGCTCGAAGTTACAGCAGAAGAACCGAATAAAGTTGATTCAGACCTGGTGCCGTTACCACGAGAAGTGAAGGCTCCCAAGAATAATCCAACGACTCCCGCCAAGGTCGAACTTGGCAAGAAGCTGTTCTTCGACCCTCGCCTTTCCGGCGACGATAAAATGAGTTGTGCCACCTGCCATGCCCCTGACAAGGCATACGGCGATGGCCTTGCCCTGTCCCCTGGTGCAGGCGGCAAACTGTTGGAGAGAAATACTCAGACCTGCCTGAATGTTGGATTCTTCAAATCGTTCTTCTGGGACGGTCGAGCAAAAAGTTTGGAAGAGCAGGCTCTTGGTCCGATCGAGTCAAAAGTTGAAATGGATCAAGACTTGAATGAACTGGAAGTCGAACTGGCAGCGATTCCCGGTTACGTGACAGAGTTCCAAACTGTCTTCGGCACCAAACCTAACCGGGAAGATATCGCCAAAGCTCTTGCTGCATTTCAAAGAACTCTCGTGACTGAACCTTCACCTTTCGATCAGTTTCTTGCCGGCGACAAAGACGCTTTATCTGATGAAGCTAAAAGAGGCCTGGAACTGTTTCGTGGCGATGCCGGCTGCATCGAATGTCACAACGGACCGCTGTTGAGTGATGGGAAATTTTATCGGCTTGGCGTGTCGTTCAAAGATGAAGGTCGAGCAAAGATTTCAGGGAAGAAGGAAGACCGCTATCGGTTTCGGACTCCAAGTCTTCGCAACATCGCAGAGACGGCTCCTTACATGCACGACGGCTCACAGAAAACATTGGAAGATGTCGTGACGTTTTATTTTCGCGGCATTCCAGCGTCAGGCCCGGATGGCTTGAGCCTGGATACTGAGTCGCTCGATTTTCTGAGCTTCTCTGACATCGATGCGATGGTCGAGTTTTTAAAATCGCTGTCAGGCAAAGCTCCGAAGGTCACGCCGCCGAAACTTCCGTGATCTGCTTCATCAGGTTGATGACTGCGTCTTGGATCAACTCCACCGAATCCTTCTCAGAAACCTCCACGAGTCACTTTCTCGATATTCGAGCGTGCTCGCATCAGCATGATCACGCTTCGAGAAATATCTTCCAGTTCGTCCGCGTGAAGGGCATCGACATTTCTCTGCTCCAGCTCGTCAGCGAGAATTCGAAACGACATCGCAATGTTGTCTAGTGTGTGTGATTGATCACGGAGTTCATCTGGAGTCGTTCGGGTCATTGAGTTTTACCGGTCAGTAAGCAGGGGCTATCACCAATCCTGAGTTCCCAGCACCTTCGCACAGCACGAAGATCGGAGCAACACAAAACGCGAAGCCGCTTATGAAATCGAACGTCGTACCTGGATGCCCCGTTCTTCGAGCTTCCAGGTCAGCGGCTTCATTGATCGATCGTCGCCAAATGTGCCACGGAAACGGCAAGCTATATCGGATAGTCGTCTGATGAATGTTCGAGGCAGGACTGCCCGGATCGAAAGCCTGCCGCAGCATTAATCCATTGCCTTAAAGATCTGTTCCAGGTGACCTGCCGGATAAGTGATGGGCAGTGCTCCACTGAAGTCTTCGTTCTGAACGTCGAGGACCGGCAATGCTCGGCTCATCGGATAGCTCTTTCAGTTGAAGCGGAGTTATAGAAGTCTTGGCGAGGACGCTACTCCATCAGGATCTTGGCGATAACGATTGTCAGGTCATCTTCCGGGCTTGTTGATCCACGGAACCGGTCGACTTCGTTGATCAGCTCGTCTGCAATTTCATCAGGAGACCTGTGTCGCAGCTTGACCAGCGTCTCGGCAACTTGTCTTTCTCCAAACATTTCCCGATTCTCGTTGTGTGACTCTGAGAATCCGTCGGTGAGAACGACCAGCATTGCTTCGGCAACGAGTTGCACGCTCTTGCCCTGATCAAATTCTGCGTCGTCAACAACGCCCATAGGCAAGCCACAGGCCGGTAGCTCGGTGACTTCACCGTCGGGACTGATAAAAAGAGCTGTATGACCAGCCGAACTCCAATTGACGTTGCCAGTCGATGGATCGCAGATTGCAAGAAACAGCGTGATAAATCGGCTGCGACCAGTATCTTCACAGAGACCACGATTCACGGCCTCAAGCAGTTCTGCGGCGTTGGAGTGGTAGTCCTTCAGGCTGCGAAGTCGACTACGAGCACTTGACGTGATCAAGGCAGGTCCGACGCCGTGCCCAGCAACGTCCCCCACGACAATCGCCAGTTGCCCATCCTCCATCAGAAACATGTCGTAGAAGTCACCTGCCGCACCAACGCTGGGGACGCATCTTGCGGCAAGTTCGAATCCTTCGAAGTCCGGGGTGATCTTTGGGAGAAATTCTTTCTGGATTTGAGAGGCCAATTCCAATTCCAAATTCGCGTTCCCGGCGGCGTTGCTTTTCAATTCCAAGCTTTGTGGCTGATTTCAATCGCTCTGATAGAGCCGCAGAGACTGACAGTCCCGACACTACGGTCACGGCCATGTAAAGCTGAAGTGACAGCAGAGAAACGTTGATGTCTGACGATTGAAATGGGCCATTACCTTTTGACGTTCCGTAGATTGCTCCTGCAGAAATCGCCAGTCCGGTAATCGCCACGACGAGCTGATTGCCTCGTACTGCAGCCCAGAGCAGAACACCAATCGGAAGAGCGAACAGGGACACGTCGCTGACGTCAGTAAAAACGAGCAGTGACAGCAAGAGTCCCAGCAAGACCATTAACAAGAATTCAATAGATTCTCGTGTGTTCTTGCAGAGTCCAGGAGCGATTCGCCACGTCAACAGTACAGGGGCAAACGTGATAATCCCCACCGCATCCCCGAGGTACCACGTGAGCCAGGTGTAGGAAAAATCTTCCCAACCTATGATCTGTCCTGTGCAAAGAGCTAGGACGCCGAACGAAGCACTGGCAAGACAGGCAACACTCTGACTGGCAACAAAACAGTAGACTGCCCGAATGGAATCTAATCGCTCTCCAGAAGGTTCGCAGCGACGAAACAGCCAAGCTCCGCCATACGCTTGAAGCGACATCGCCAGGGCCAATAGCGAGACCAGTTACTATGGTTCGCAACGCGTCTCCAGCAGTGCTCAGTCGAGAAATGCCCACGTGTTTGCGAGGAAAGTTGCCGAGCCATAGCCCAACCCATCCATACCGGGTTCGGCGTAGGGCTACGAAGAATGCAAATCCGGATGCAGGCCAGATCGGTGTCACATTTCCGGGTTCAACGGCCAGACACTGTCCGATCCTCGCAAGAAGAAAATATAGGGCAGCGACACCGATGATTCGCGTAATGTCTTTGAAGATGTGAGTTTCTGGCCCAGCCACAGCATGTTTCCAAGGATGTGTCGATCAATTCAGATCTGCATGTTACGAGGTTCCTAAATAAGATTGATATAAACAAATGGGCTGCGAAGGCTTCTTTCTCCGGGGGCAGATTCATCGCGGCATTACTGCATGAGAAACACGAAGCTGGGGGCGAACCTGCTCCTTATTTATGCGTAGAGCTTCACATGACGGGCGATGAACTTCTTGGGCAATCACTTTTCAAGGCTCTGTTTCAGCCGAAGTTCACCGACGATTCCTCGAATTCGTCGTACAAAAAACGGGCACCCGATTTCTCAGATGCCCGTTTCGATTTCACGATCGCTTGTCGATCAAGATTTACTTCTTGCTCTTCTTCTTGACTTCAAAGCCTTTGTCGAATGCCTTGTCGGCGAAGACGAGTGCGAGCTGATCGTCGCCTTTTGCATCTTTGACTTTGCCTTGGCACTTGCCACAGCAGAAGGCAACTGAGACACCGCTCACTTTAACGGTCTTGCTTGAGTCAACACCGCCACCAGACAACGGGCATTTGACCTGCTTTGCCTGTTTCGTCTGGAAGAGCTGGTGGTTGGCTTTCGTTGCAAACTTCGATGAATCCTTTTCGAATTTTGCCTTGCAGTTGTTACAGCAGACGTACGCCGTGGCTTTCCGATAAGAGACTGAAACCGCCTTGGCGATTTCGATCTCTTTGTCGGCGACAACACATTTGACCTTGGTGACCTTCTTCGTCTTTTCTTCAGCCTGAGTATTTGTCAGAGCTAGGACCAAAGCGAGGCAGGCACCGCTAAGCAGCATGATATTCTTCATTGTGTAGTTCCTTTGAACTCGATTGAATTTGAGAGTCGTCCACGCAAAGCAAGCATGACGAGCTACGGCTTCAGTCCTGATTCAAAATCGAAGGACGAGCACTGAGAAAGCTCGATCACGCACTGCGGACTTAATTCAACCAGACACAATGGATCGCATGCAGACGAAGTCCGGGGGGCCGATCTGTAAATGCGACCTTCAGCGGAGAAGGGGCAAGCGGACTGGCAACTGAAAACACTGAGTCCTGAGCCGCAAGAATCGACTCGAAGTTCAGTTGCCGTTTCTGGTCAGTTACCGGTCGATCACTTGGGTTCTTTTTGCAGTGGCAGGTGCATCGCTCAAGAGATGACTGACTCGACTTGGCTTTTGCAGCAGCACAGTGTTTGCAACCAGTTGACTCAGCTTTTGTCGGAGTGCGTGAGCAGCATGACTTCGATTGAGCGTCCGACTCATCGACTGGTGCCGAGCAACAGGATTCCTGTCCTGCCTGGCAGCACGATCCACTCGCCGACAACTGCAAAGGCAGCGTCAGGGCCAGCAAGATTGCGATTGGAATTCGACATCGAAACATCAGGAGATCCTGCGTCGGTCAATGACTCAGAAATCAGAGTACCGCAGTCGTTCTGTACGATGCAAGAGCGGTGGATGGAGGTTGAATTCGGGCATTTGTTTTAAGTGTAGACGGCTGTTGCTCGGGGGCAGTTTCGATCTACTCGATATCAGATTGAATGGAAGTCGGTTGGGCTATGGCGGGATCTGGGCTGGGATTGATGAGAATTATATTGTGGTGGTGATTTGAGCGTGTCGGATTCAGCCTGGAATGTCGGATTTTGTGTCGGATTTCAAAAACTCGAAAATCGTAAGTGGTTTCAAGGAAACAACTTAGCAAATGTGGGCTGGAGTCCCCTATCCTCCACTAAAGAAATCAGAAGCCGCTGATCAAGTGCGATCGGCGGCTTTTTTCGTGCGTTTTCCGAGATCAGTGGCTGGACTCAGAAAGTTCAATCGGTTTCCGCGACTTCGGGGCGGAATACGGCAAGTAGCTGTGGGTAAAGCACTTACCGAGTTCTACTGTCCATTATCTTCACTCACGGTGCATTGAAGTGCGAATCCCAATCGGGGAGGGTCTCAATTGTGGCGCGGCTTTGCATCCGCGTGTAATGCCCGTTGGTGCATCGACCGCCTGCAGTTTCGAGCTTTCGTATGGTGCGTGGGATGGACCACCAGCCAGCTCGGAGACGATTCGCTGCTTGTCTGCAGTTTTCCCTGATCCTGATCCGAGATTTTGCGAAGACGGCGCTGAAGCCGGCGGGCAAACATGCGCAGGTCGATGCAACCGCCGCAGGTAGAAGGCGAGTCGCTGAGGGACACAAGGGCGAACTACGAGACCTTGGCGTCTTCTGGCGCAGACCATTTTCGTCTGCGTCTTGTGCGTGAGGTGTTCACGACCTCTGCGAGTTAGCGTACTGCGAAAACGCCTCTGTCGATGCAACCGAGGTGAGTTCGAGTTGCGCGGAATTGCAGGCGGTGTGTCGACCGATGCATGCGTCGATGAGCGATATTTGCACGGGACTGTCAGACCGGTGTAGACAAGGGAAGTGCCCGAACTTGCACGGCCCGAATGCTACTGCTGAGGCTGACAGCCGGCGAATGAACAACCCGCAATGAAATGCGTTAGGAGCATCGGCTATTGGCGTTCGAATTTTCCAAGGATCTTGTAGGCGGTGACAATACCACACCGTGCCATCTGGTCTCGTCACTTTGTCCGCATCAGTGGCGATGGTCGCTCTAGTTGTTGGGTGCATGGATCGATGTGCCCTGTGAATTCGTCGGCAGCATGGATTTGTTGGACTCCAGGGGATAATTCCACGCCGCCAGCGCCTCGGCAACTTCATCGAGCCATTGCGTCACGGGTTTGTATTCGGGCGACTGACCCATGGTCGGGCAAATGCCGCCGCCCCCGGAGTGTTCATTCCATGAATACATGATCACAGTCTGCGCCTCGCAGTCCTCGGGGTGAGTTGCCACGAAATCCAGAACGGCTTTGACTCGGAACTATTGTCAATTGTCGTGGCCTGAGGCTGAGTCAGGCGGCGTTTTCCTGCAGGGTTCCGTCGACGAAAAGTTGTCCCTGGATGACGAGTGTGATTTGTTCGTAGCCTCTGAGTCTTCTCCATTTCTTTGAGGCGGATTCGGCCAGCTTGAACATCATGGCCAGACTGGTTCGGCGTGTGCCGCTGCCTTTGGTTCGGCGGTGTCTCAGACGGATGGTGGCAAAGGTCGATTCAATTGGATTGGTCGTTCTCAGGTGAGCCCAGTGCTCGGCGGGGAAGTCGTAGAAGGTCAGCAGTACCTCGCGATCTTTGCTGAGTGATTCGCAGGATTTCGGATACTTCGCTTTGTATTTTTCCACGAAGTGATCGAAGGCGTTGTTGGCCGCTTCACGAGTTTCGGCCTGCCAGATGTCGTGCAGGTCTGATTTCGCTTTGGGCTGCACACTCTTCGGCAGGTTGTTGAGCACGTTGGCTGTTTTGTGAACCCAGCAGCGTTGCTCACGCATCTCAGGAAAAACCTTTCGGGCGGCGGCCCAGAAGCCGAGTGCTCCATCGGCGACTGCCACTTTCGGAGTCATCGCCAGCCCGCGATGCTTCAGGCCGAGCAGCAGTTCGCTCCAGCTTTGTTCGCTTTCGCGGTATCCGTCGAGGATCGCGATCAACTCTTTGCGACCATCTGCGGTGGCACCGATCAGCACGAGAATGCACTGTTTTTTATTGGCATCGTCTTCCAGTCGGACGTTGACGTGGATACCGTCGGCCCACACATAGACGTACTGCTGCTGAGACAAATCGCGTTTGGACCACTCTTCGTATTCGTCGGACCATTGTTCTTTGAGTCTGACAACGACGTTAGCACTGAGTCCTTTGGCTCGCTCTCCAACAAGTGCCTGCAGGGCTTCAGAAAAATCGCCGGTGGAAATTCCTTTCAGGTACAGCCACGGAATCAGCTCTTCGATCGAGTTCGTTCTTTTCAGATACGGGGGCAGCACCTGCGGCGAAAAACGGACTCGATCGGCCGCCTCGGGAGATCTGTCACGAACTCGCGGCTGACGCACCGGAAGCGTGCCAGCTGCCGTTAAAATTTCCCGCTCGGGCAGTGATCCATTGCGAACAACCAGGCGACGGCCCTGCTCATCTCGGCGACCAGAATGCTCTGCCAGAAAATCATCGACTTCGGCATCAATCGCCGCCTGCAGCATCCGTCTGGCTCCCTCGCGAAGCAACTCATCCAAAGGACTGCGGCTCTCGAAATTCGCTCGAAACTTCAACACCTCCGGCGAGGGAATCCCGTCCTCTGAATCCCTGGCTGGAATTTGATCAACATCTCTCGTAGCGTTTCTCATGGCGTATCCTTGTGCCCATTGTGGGCGGCTGAAGAGTCAATTCCCTCAGCAGGATACGCCACCTTTCTTCAATCTCTCACGCCACGACTTCTGACAGTAACTCACACAAAACTCAACAGAAGGCATTGAAACTTGGTTGCGATCAACTCAGTTTTCGGACGACCGATACTTTACGCCGACTGGATTTGAACGTTCAGTCACTCTCTATCAAACGCCACTGGATTTATCTTTCGTTCAAACGGCCATTGACGGCACGTCTCGACACGCTTCGTTCCCTGTCAGCAAGAGCGGCTCGCGATACCAAACACTGATCGATGTCATACAAGTTGTGACGGATGACGAGCAGGCGTATTGGTTCTATGTGACCGATCCTGACAATGCACTGTCGCTGCTCTCCTGGGTTCGAATCTGCAACTATGAGTACGCGGTCGAATACCATCTCAGTTCATTCGAGACATCACCCACACCTGAAGGCGGCGTTGCAAGACTTGGTCTGATTGGTGCTGGTACGCAATGGATGCTGTTGCACGAACACAATCCGTGTAACGATTTCAAAATCGAATTCCACGGTTCGGTTGCCATGTGTCGTGCCGTTACAGAGCTGTTGCATGGAGAATGATGACAGGAACGAGAGACGCGGCTCGAATCGACTTCAATGAGGCGATCCGTCTCGATTCGAAGACTCGGGAGTTCTATTTGCATCGAGGTCTTTGCCTTCGTGCTCTTGGCAGGGAAGAGGATGCAAAGAAGGATTATGAAGAACTATTGTCAATTGTCGTGGCCTGACTCAGCCTCAGGCCACGACAATTGACAATAGTTCGGACCCCATATCAAGTCATTCATTGGCAGGATACCCGGAAAGAAAAGTGTGTGTGGGAACGGACATTATGCGTGACGGCACAGCCTTCTCGATCTGTGCGTGTAGAACTAAGAAAGACCAGCAGGCGAGGCTACCCTCAGTGGAATAAAAACGCTCGGCACCGCCACTTTGATCTAATCAATGAAACCTTCGTCGCGTTCTTGCGAAAACGCCCCAAAATCGAAGCCAGGCCGCTTCAGTGTTAAAGACCCTTTGGTCTGCGTCAGCATGAAGGGTTCGCTCAGAATTTTGTGGAGTTATCTTCTCAGGCATCGCCTCTTGGCATGGATTGCTGAGGAATTGCCAACTGTGATCTACCTTGTGATTCTGCACTTGGGTAGTGCGGACTGAAGATTCTTCACACCAGCCGTGGTAACAGGGGTTCCGCCAAGATCAAGTGTCTGCAGGTCCGTCAGACCATTGAGATGCAACAGCCCAGCGTCAGTCACCTGGGTGTCATAGAGATACAGCGTTTGCAGGTTCGTCAGTCCGGAGAGATGCTCCAGTCCATCGCTAGTAACCAGTGTTGCTCTGAGATTCAGAGTCTGCAGATTCGTCAATCCGGCGAGATGCTCCAAGGCGGCACCAGTAACCTTGGTGTTGGAGAGATTCAGTGATTGCAGGTCCTTCAGTCCATTGAGATGCACCAGTCCGGCATCTGTCACCTTGGTTCTGTGGAGACGCAGCTCCTGCAGGCTCGTCAGTTCCTTGAGATGAACCAGTCCCGCGTCGGTCACCTGAGTCCCTACGAGGCTCAGTAATTGCAGCTTCTTCAGTCTCTTGAGTTGCTCCAGCCCAGAGTCAGTTACCTGATTGCTAGAAATAATCAGATCCTGCAGATTTGTCAGACCCTTGATATACACTAGGTCGTACGGACATTCAGACCATGTCTGTGATTAGTGCTGCGAGCCAGATGAAGTCGGCGAAGTTCGCCGGCTTTTTCTCGTAGCGTGTGGCGATGCGGCGGCAGCGTTTGATTCTTCCAAAGAATCGTTCGATGAGATTGCGGTGTTTGTAGACCGTCCTGTTGTATCTCTTTTTCTTTTTGCGTCCGGCATTTGGCTTGATACATACTTTGGCCCTGAGCTGTCGGGCACGCTTGCGGATCGCGTCTGAATCGTACGCGGCGTCAGCGATGATGGTGCCCACATCACCGCGTTTGAAGTCTTTGAGCAACTGTTCTCCCAAAGGAGCATCGCCACGTTGACCGACCGTCAGCTGGAAGGTGACAAGCCGACCGCTCCTGCCAGTTACTGCGTGAACTTTGGTCGTCAGTCCGCCACGAGAACGGCCAAGGCAGCGTCGTTCGTCAGCGTCTTCTTTTTTTCATCTGCCAGGCGGCGTCCTGTGGAAGCGACCGGGTGAGCTTTGATGCTGGTAGAATCGATCTGTACTTCCTGCAATTCGTCTGTCAGTCCTGACTCACCGATGGCCAGGAAAATCCGCTCCCAGACGCCTCGGGAACACCAGCGATCGTACCGCTTCCAAACCGAGTTGGGTTTTCCGTATCGACCAGGAAGATCTTCCCAGGGAATGCCAGTTTTCAGCACAAACAACACGGCGTTGATAAACAATCGATTGTTACGACCTGTCCGCCCTGGATCACTTTTCTTTCCCGGGATCAAACTCTTGATCACATTCCACTGTTCATCGCTCAGTTCATGACGTCGGACCATCGTGCTCCTCCTTGAGACGATAGACATCCTCATTCAAACTAACGACAAACAGCAAGATGAATGTCCGTACGACCTAGACATCTCGTGGCACGCCGCACTGCAATTACAAAACTGCTTTGGCGGAATCTATCTCGCGCCGATCGTGCTTGCTGTCAGCGTCCTTTGCCTGGAAGGTCACCTGTCCACAAAAAGCGAAACCGTTCGGCGTGTCGGATTGCTGTTGCCATTTTCTGCGATGTATCTCGCATGGTCAGGCCAAAGCGACGGCACCTTGTATGTGCGAGTCGTGGAGCAGGTCACACAGCAGTTCGCGTCGCCACTTTGGCTAACGGTAACTCTCGCCGTTTATGTTTTTACGTGTGCTGTAATCCGACGAGTTCGCAACAGCGAGATTGCCTTGTCGACGAGTCTCGTGTTACTCGCCTTTCTCGAACCAGCCGCCGCTGGTTTCCCCGGGTTCGCAAATCCATCATCGATACACCTTCTTCTAGCCGCCGGAATTCAGGTTTGGGCAGGCTGGAAGCGAAGGTCCTCGGTGAAGGTTTTAGCTGGGGGCTTATGCTGCGTCGTCATGGCCAGGTCTTTAGTCCCGGTCGATGAGGAATTTTTACGCGACGTATCAAGTTGGTATCTCACATTGGCGGCGATCCTTTTCGTCGGCCTGAGAATGAACGACTCATTTGCCCAGTTTCTCAGACACGTCGCCGCCTGGCTTCTGATGGTCACGTGCCTTGCCGTTCCCATGTCGTCCGAAGTCGGCCTTCCGAAGCTCGATAGTCTGCAGATGGCCATGCACATGGTGGGAACGTCCGCCGCCTCCCTACTCCTTGCATGGCGCACGCGCCTTGTTCAATTTCAGACGGCGGCAATTCTGAATACAGGGGCAACAACGCTGGCAGGATCTATTCGTCTGGTTCAGATTCTACTTCGACTTCCCGGCGGAAAAGGCATTCTCTGGGCAATCGGTGGTCTGATCTGGCTCGCAATGGCGGCTATTATTAGTGCCCGCAAAGCGCGAGCAACCGTCTCGCCGCAGCCTCCGCCGAGCGACACACCGGGACTAGCAGCCCCAGAAGTGTGATTCGAGAGTAAGTTCTTCAGAAGCAGGTTCGCGAATTCACCTTGCGGCAGTTGCGCAGTCGTTGAACTGGCAGAGTCGCAAGGGGACCGGCCTGTCCCGCACTGGGCATCACCTCACACAATGTCCACGACGCACTGCAGCTTTTTTACAAAACGAAACTTGACTTTCACATTATGAATGTCGAATGTGCCTCAAATCTTAACATTATTAATAGTCGCTTGAGGAATATTTGTGCCCGGTCGAGCATGGTTTGAGTTTCTGGGGGATGAGGATCTGGCGTTTGTCAGGCGTTTTGTGCTGGCATCGGGGTCTTTGAAAGAGGTCGCCAAGCAGTACGGCGTGACCTACCCGACGATCCGACTCCGGCTTGATCGGCTGATTACAAAGATCGAGGTCGTCGAGCAGAACTCCGAGGTTTCGGAATTCGAACGTCTGCTGCGAGCACAGTTCGCCGACCAGAAGCTCAGCCACGAAACATTCAAGTTGTTGCTGTCAGCTCATCTGAAAGAACAGGAAAAGTCACATGACCAATCGGAATCTGCTTAACGCAACACTGGCACTCTTCCTGACCGGCGCGGTTGCGATTGCCGAGGACCAGGTGACGACGATTCGGTGGTCGGAACTGCAAGGGACTGGCCAGCTTCCGTCTGGCGAAATCGTGCAGCCGCCGAGCGAAAGCTCTCAGCCTAGCGAAGAAGAATTGCTCATCAGCAACGAGACTGGTCAACCTTTGACGACAAGACTGGTGACGATCGAAGAGCCTCGCATTTCAAAATTCAACTACAAGGTGCAAGGACGCATCCGCTACGAAGGCGTCGAACAGCCTGGCTATCTGGAAATGTGGAATCACTTTGCCGATGGCGGAGGTCCGTACTTCACGAAGACTCTGTCCGCCAGCGGGCCGATGGGCGTGATTCATGGATCATCGGTCCCGCGTGATTTCGTGCTCCCTTTTCGAAGCAGCTCGCGATCCGGCATGCCGACAAAGCTGGAGATCAACCTAGTGCTTCGTCAATCTTTGGAATTGGGGTTCCCCGGTACTGTTGATTTTGAGACAAGTCTGGCAACCATGGAGGGTTGCTATGCAGAAGAAATATGTGGTTCGTTTGGCAGATAACGAACGGGAAACGCTTCTGAGCGTGGTGAAGAAGTTGAGCGGGTCATCGCAGAAAGTGCGGCGGGCACAAGTGCTCTTGAAAGCCGATGCTGATGGTCCGTGCTGGACGGACCGCAGAATCGCGGAGGCCTTTGGTTGTCGAATTAATACGGTAGAGAACATTCGGCAGCGGCCGGTGACGGAAGGTTTCGAAATTGCTTTGAATGGAAAGCCACGCGAAACGCCGCCACACGAGAAGCTCTTTGATGGTGAGCAGGAAGCGAAAGTGATTGCTCTGCGTCTGGGTAAACCGCCCAAAGGTTTTGCCAACTGGACTCTGCGTTTGCTCGCCGAGAAAGTCGTGGAACTGAGCATCGTCGAATCGGTGAGTCACGAGACCGTTCGCCAGACGCTGAAAAAAACGGCATGACGCGACGGAAAATTCAGTACTGGGTCATTCCACCGGAAGCGAACAGCGAGTTCGTTGCTTGTATGGAAAACGTGCTGGACACGTACGCCCTGCCTTACGATGCAGACTTTCCAGTGCTCTGTATGGACGAGCAACCGGTGCAATTGCTTAAGAGGCTGACAAAGAACTGGATCTGGGTTGTTTGATTATGCGGTGTTGTTGAGGATTCTGAAGCAGATGGCAGCGAGTGCCAGGTTGTTCCAGGCGTCGATGATTGTGGCGTGTCTGTCGTAGCGGATTCTCATTCGTCTCAAACCTTTGATCCAACTGATGGTTCGCTCGACCACCCATCGCTTTCGTCCAAGCTGGCTGCCGTGAGGTTCTTTGCGGCGACGGATGAGTGGTGTGATGCCGAGAATTCTCAGGATGTCGCGTGTTCCTTCACTATCGTAGCCGGCGTCGGCATAGAGAGTTGCTGGATGCACACGAGGGCGACCGGGCTTTCCGCCAATCGTCGGAAACAACACAACCGTCGACAGTATCTGGCAGTGATCGCTGACGTTGGCAGCGGCCGACTGCATCACCAGAGGAGTCCCCTTCGCATCGACAAGAACCGTGTATTTTGTGCCTGGTTTACGGCGATCAACAGGGCTGGGACCGCTGCGGTCGCCGCCGCCGAAGGCTCGGACCTGGACCGAATCGATCATGACCGTTTCCAATTGAAGTTCGTCTTTCCGCTGCAGTTCACGGAGAATCAAACGATGAACTTTCTGCCAGACGTTCGCTTCCTGCCACAACTTCAGTCGCGTCCGAGCGGTCTCGCCCGAGCACCCCATCTCGCACGGTACATCTTTCCAACGGCAGCCCACAGTCAACACAAACCAGATCACCTTGACCACCGTCGCGTGATCAATCGGCTTGCGACCGCCTTGAACTCCCGGTGGTGCTTGCGGTGGCAAAAATGAAACCACATAGTTCAAAAACGCATCCGGCAATTGTGCATCCATGATTCACTCCATTGATGATCGGGGTTGAATACGATCATCAGGCGCAAATCTCATGCCGTTTGTCGGATGCTTCTCAAGTCAGTTCTTTGTCAGCCTCTAAGGAAACTCGCGTCCCGATCGCTGCCAGTAGACAGCATCCACGCCGTGTTGACTACGAATACGAACGCAACCGCCAGCATTTTCATGTTCACCGAACCACTTTCCGGCTGGCGCACGGTGCATGTTCGCAAGCAACGCACCAAGGTCGATTGGGCTGTTGAGATGGAAGAACTTCTCCGCACGCGATACGCGAATGCACAAAAAGTGATTCTGGTCTGCGACAATCTGAATACGCACACCATGGGAGCTTTCTACGAAGCCTTTCCCGCCGACAAAGCTCGCGAGCTCGTCCGTCGCCTGGATTTTCGCTTCACTCCAAAGCACGGCAGTTGGCTGCCCCTTAATCATGAACAGGGCTCAGAGAACGAACTCAGCTCCATGACGCGTCAGTGCCTGAAGGATCGCCGCATCGTAGATATCGACGAACTTCGAACAGAAACGAATGCCTGGTCCGCTGCCAGCAACGACAGGCAGCGAGGTGTCGATTGGCAATTCACAATCGACAACGCACGCACCAAGCTCAAATCCCTCTACCCGCAAATCAAAGTATGACGAAGCACTAGCTCAATTCCAAACCTGTAACGAACGCGGCGACACGTTGCTCTGCTCTGACTGGAGATTCCTGTGATGTCTAGTTTTGGTATCACTTGACGGGTGGCTGCGGCTGCTCTGCTGGGAACATGGATTTCGCCCGTTTGGGCGGAGAACTACGCAATGTCCGGAAAGCGGGCGGGTGAAGAACGCAGTGACAATGGCCTGAGTATGAAAGTCGTGTGGATCCCTTCCGGTAGTTTCTCGATGGGCAGCCCGACGTCTGAAAAAGATCACGAAGATGATGAAGATCAAGTGCGTGTGACTTTGACGAAAGGCTTCTGGCAGGGAAAGTACGAGGTCACTCAGTCGGAGTGGACTCGGATCATGGGTACGCAGCCGTGGTCCGGGGAAACGAACGTCAAGGAAGGAGCCACTTATCCGGCGCAGTACGTGAGTTGGGGTGCTGCTGTGGAATTCTGTCTGAAGCTGACGGAGCTGGAACGTCGCGCCGGACGTTTGCCCCAAGGCTGGGAATACACACTGCCGACGGAAGCTCAGTGGGAATACGCATGCCGGGCTGGGACGTCGACGGCCTATAGCTTTGGCGGGAGTGACACGAGTTACTCGACCATCAGCGACTACGCCTGGTGGGGTAACGCAGGATTTGCTCATCAGGTCGGCCAGAAACGGGCGAACCCATGGAAACTGCACGACATGTACGGCAATGTCGTAGAATGGTGCAACGACTGGTACGCGGAAAGGTTGCCTGGCGGAACGGATCCACGCGGTCCGTCTTCGGGTTTGGAACGGGCAACCCGAGGTGGTGGTTGGGGCTCCGCGCCGCAGTTCGTGCGGTCTGCAAACCGCAGCAAAGTTTCTCCAGACTACCGGAGCGACCGCGTGGGTTTTCGTGTGCTCCGCTGTTCCATCAAGTAAAGCTGCCGGAGGCGGAATCAGGCAAGCGGGTGAAGCCCGTAGCGAAGTCTGATGAGCAAATGTCGCTGAATGAGATGTGACAACACGACCGGAGGGCTTGAGGATGAGCAACACGAATCAGGACGGAATCATCTGCTCGAAATGCGAATACCCGTAGTACAAAGTGATCAAGACACGATCACGGCAGAAGCGTTGAAATACGGAATTCGTAACGTGTTGCTGAGAGTCCAACTGCCGCGTCGATGTTCGCCTTCGATTGTGTTTTCTGACGGGCTCTCGAAACAGCTCCATAATGATTCGAGGAGCTTCCGCCAAACACCGGCGCGTGACCAACATGATTCATTGGTGATTCTGCTTCGTGCGTTCGGTGGAGGTGCGACCGAATGTGTTTAATTGCAAGTTGAGACTGCGCCGGCGTTGTCGCCCACCGCGGTATCGAGACACTGCCCGTAATACCCTTGAACGTCATGAACGTGGAATTCAACGGCCTCACGGAGAAAAGAATGAACATGGGACATCAACGCAGCCCGATCGTGCGGTCGCTCTGGACTGTGTTTGTCTTGCTCCTGTTTGCTGTCTGGTGGGGAGGACTCACTTTTTACGCTGCCATCGTTGTCCCGATCGGCACGGAACTAATTGGCGCATCCGAGCAGGGATTCGTCACGCAGCAGGTCACTCAATGGCACAACGCGGTGCTGACTGCAATGTCCGTGTGCCTGGTGATCTAGGCGTGGCGGCAGAGGCGGTGGCAGCTATGGACTGTCGTCTGCGGGCTGGCCGTGATCGACGCGGCCCTGTTTTATCAGCACCAGGAACTGTCGGGATTGATCAGTTTCCGAGACCAGAGCATCTCCGATGGTTTCTACTCGCAACACGCTATCTACCTTTGGCTCACGACGATTGAATGGGCCATCGGATTGACAATCCCGTTCCTCGTTTTGTCTGGTTCTGAAGAGGTGTGCTCAACTTGATCCGTCTGCGATTCTCCTTCCTGCACTCGGTGGAGGCGCGACCGATGGTTCGAAAATCGATGACGAAGTCCACCCGGTTTTGTGTAGAGTCGAGATGTGGCGCGGTGGTTTAGGTGTTGGCTTTGTCTGTTGCCGGCACTTTCGATTACCGGTGCCCTAAGATCCTTCACCCTGCTCCGTTTCCACATCCCGCTCATCAAACCGGACGTGCGGATTTCCCGCATCCGGCTTTCGGACAAAGAATCACGCTGACGCTCACGAGAAGTTACCCTTCATCCGTTTTAGTCGGACAAGACCAAGCTCATCGTACAAGTACTCGGCAGAGAATCGTGATATTCCTGCCCCTCGTACCTTGTGCTTCTGGCATAACCACTGGCGGAGCCTACGGACGGTGTGGTAGTCCACGGCACCATAGGCTTCGCTCACCGGACCACGGGAGAAGTAGTTGGACCAACCGGTCAACTTGCGGTTGATGGCGGCTACTTGCTTCTCCACGTCCTTGAGCAACCATCGGCGACTTGTCATCTCGCTGATCTCCCGGCAAAGCCGTTGGACCTTCTTCTTCGACGGACGCGTGCCGATGTAGGCACGTCCCGTCTTCGGCGAGTAACGGCGGCCGAGGGTGTAACCCAGGAAGTCGAACGATTCGTCTGGCAGCTTGCAGAGTTGCGTTTTGGTTTCGTTCACCGTCAGCTTCAACTGATCCATTATGTTCCGCATGACGTGCATGGCCTCGTCGGCCGTGCCGCGGCAGCAGATCACAAAATCATCAGCGTAATTGACGATTCTGGCACCTAGACGTTGCTGGTGTCCCAACGTTTTCCAACCCAGGATGAACCTTCGCATGTAGAGGTTTGAAAGCAGCGGCGAGATCGGAGCCCCTTGCGGGCAACCCCGACGCTCGTCTTTGTTCCGAGTCGTTCGATGGCGACGCCCACGATCATCGATCTCTTCCACCGATGTTTCGAGCCACATCTTGATCAGACGTAACATTTGCTGATCGCTGATGCGGCGCGATAACGATTTCAAGAGTTCTGGATGTGGGATCGTATCGAAATAGCCGGACAAATCTGCGTCCACGACCTCCGTATAGCCTGAGTTCAACAGCGAGTGGACTTGGCGAACCGCGTCCAATGCACTGCGTCCAGGTCGGTAAGCGTGTTGCTCCGGCTGCAGGTCGGCCTCGAAGATCGGCTCCAGGACCAGCACTGCTGCCATCATCACCACACGGTCTTTAATCGTTGGGATTCCCAACGGTCTCTGCTTGCCATCCGGTTTGGGAATATAAACTCGCCGCACCGGACTGGGACGATACGTTTTCGTCCTGAGTTCTTCCTCCAGTTCACCCAGCCACTTCTTCACACCGTAGTCCTTGAGGTCGTCGAACGTCTGACCGTCAACGCCCGCCGCCCCACCATTAGTTTGGCAGCGACGGTGAGCCATCCACAGCACATCGGCTCGGAACACCTTGTCGTACAACGTGTAGAAACGAAATCTGGGCGATCCCTTCGCTTTGGCGTGCAACGCATCCTGTAGTTTCTGAACCTTTGGTAGAGTTGGTAGGCTCATTGCCAATCTCACAGCTCTCTCGCCACTTCGTGCGTTAACCTTGAACTAAGGCCCCTTCGCTCGACCAGCATTACCCGGCGTCATCACTACTACGGGCCTCTCCGTCACCTCACACGACCGAGCCTGCTCGTCACCGAGTTCTCGTTGAGGGTCACTCGCCCTCATCGCCGAGGCTTCCCGTGTTGCCTGTCGATTCTTCTTCCACACATGCCATCGCCAATACCCCGGTGGGACCAGTCGAGACTTGTTCGCTCGTTACTCGACCAGCGGCGGCCTTCCCCATCGGTCGGGCGGGTCGGCTCCCACATTAGCCGTTTCGAGGATTGCTCAGCGTTTACTCACGTTATGGCCTGCGTGTTTGCTGACTCCCTGAAGGAGCCTTTTCCAAGAGTGCTTCAGTCCAAATCGTTACCTCATTGAACCGCCCCTGGTGCTTCCGGTCGGAGCGAAAAGTTACCGGGTGGGATTTGCACCCACTAGAATCAACACGCCTTTCACGGCACACCGACCGACGCGCCGAAAATTGACTACAGGTTAGATGTTGATGTGCGGTTTGCGTTGTCGTCACTCGGTGGTCTGCAATCCGAAACGCAATATTTTGAGGTGAGATCGGGGTTGGTTGCTGGAGCCTTTTCGAGAAGATGGCGTGTGTGTTTGAAACGTCCTTTTGGGAAGGGAGTCCCAACGATGGCACGTCATTTGACGATGGAAGATCGAGACCGGATTGCGGAATTGAAACATCGAGGAGCCAGGCAGAACGCGATTGCACGAGCGTTGAAACGCAGCCCTTCTACGATTTGCCGCGAGCTGAAGCGTAACGGTTCGGACGGTGAGTACCTGGCAGGACAGGCTCAGCAGCATGCGGAGAATCGACGCCGTGAACGCCCCATTCTGCGGAAGATGGACGACCCCGAAATCAAGGCATCAGTGTGCCTGAGGCTGAAGCAGTACTGGTCGCCAGAGCAAATTGACGGGCGTCTGAAACGCCTGGCTTCTGGGCAGCGCGTGGTGAGCGCTCGGACGATCTACAACTGGATCAACAGTAGGGATGACCCCAGAATCTGGCGTAAGTTTCTGAGGAACCGTGGAAAACGAGGATTTCGCCCCAGAAGGCCCGATCGAATTGGCGCCCTGATTAAAGATCGTCCGAGAGTAATTGAAGACCGCTCACGGCTCGGTGATTTCGAGGGCGATACCGTGCTTGGATCGGCAAACAGTGGAGGTCTGGTAACACTGGTCGACCGCAAATCTCGCTACACCATTATTGCCAAAATCCAATCCAAGCACGCCGACCACGTCTACCAGAGGATCAGAAAACGTCTGAAGAAGCTCGACCCGAATCTCCGACACAGTGTGACGTTTGACAACGGAACCGAGTTCACCAACTGTAAACGACTGCGAAGATACCCCCGCATCGAGTTGTATGTGGCTGACCCAGGCCGACCACATCAACGCGGTACAAATGAGAATACCAATGGCCTGATTCGACAGTTTTATCCCAAGGGGACTCACTTTCGAAGAATCACCCATCACCACGTGCATGCGGTTCAAAACCGGCTCAACAACCGCCCGCGAGCGTGTCTTGATTACCAGACTCCAAACGAAGTTTTCCTCGCCGAGCCCACGCCCGAAAATTGCAACTGAGATTGCAGACCACCGGATGACGACTGATCTGAATGGGGCTCCTGAAACATGAGTCTTGCTTTTCTGCGAATTATCGAGAATTCGAGTAAGAAACGAGTGGCTGAAGTCACTGAGGCATTGTCCTGATTTATGGAGAAACAATGTCTGTCGAAGGGCCGTTTCAATTTGCCGCGTCGGGTCTTGCTGACCGCAGGTTGACGCATTTCGTCGCGGGATGGCGGCGTTTGTTGGTCCTCGCCTTACCGGAACCAGTGCCCTCGCTGGCCGGCGACGAAGTGTGAACTCTCCGTCTGATTTCAGGAGCCGGGGGCGTGCTCCGTAGCGAAGTTCCAATTTTCTGTAATCGTAAACTGAGTCTCAATGTGAATTCATTTGAAAGGAATTCGACGTGCCGAAACTAAATGTGCAGGAATGCAAACTGGGGATCGATGGCTTCGATCCGGTGTCTTACTTCGATGGCGAGCCGCTGGAAGGATCGAGCGACATCACCACAGAATCCGAAGGCGTCGTATATCGCTTCGCATCAAGTGCGAACAAAGAGCGATTCACTTCTGATCCGCAGAAGTTCGCGCCTCAGTACGGCGGATGGTGTGCCGTCGCCGTTTCGGAAGGAAAGTATTTTCCAGTGAATCCGAAAACGTACACGATCCAGGACGACAAGCTCTTCCTGTTTTACAACGCCGAAATGGGCAACACACTTCCACAGTGGCAGGAAAGTCCTGAGTCGCGTCAGCAGGACGCGGATAAGCATTGGGCAGCCGACGACATTGTCTACCCGGAAGACTGAGCTGCAAGAATCGAAGCTTCGCTCCAATTGGTCGCGAGACACGACAGGACGCGTCAGGTTGCTGGCTGCGGTTGCTTTCACTGGGGATGGGACTGCAGGTTCACTCTTCCTGGCGTTCCGTAAGCAACCGTCGCCCTTTTTTTGCCTGGCCAGGCACTTCAACTGAGTCCAGGCAGATGGCCATTCCGGTGCGTCGCCAGGAATTAGTGCCGTCAGTGAAGTTGGAGTGAATTCAAAAGATTCTTCAAATCCTCGGTAAGAGTTTTGCCAGTTGGATCACCAACGGACCGTCTGGTCATATTTGCGAGCACCGCATCACGTGCGATGCCCGCCGTCTATCCGAGGTGTATGGAGAATCTCATGAAGAAATTTTTGTCACTGGCGTTGGCTGTCGCTGCGGTAAGTGCGTTCGCTGTTATGGCTCAGGAGAGCGATCCGCAGCGAGCCTTCAATTCGTCAGGGCCTCGTTACACCGCGGCCGGTGAGATCCTTCGGCCCGAGGGTTGGCGTAAATGGGTTTACGTCGGCACTCCGGTGACGCCTCACGATATGAATGATGGAAAGGCCGCCTTTCCTGAGTTCCACAATGTCTACGTAGATCCAGAGAGCTTTTCGACTTTCGAACGGACCGGCGAATTTCCGAACGGCACGCAGCTTGTCAAAGAATTGACACTGGTTGGCTCGAAGTCGGCGGTCAGTGGTAACGGTTACTTCATGGGCGATTTCTCTGGGCTGGAGATCGCTGTCAAAGATACCGAACGTTTCAAAGATCAACCCGGCGGTTGGGCATACTTCAGTTTCGGTCACACATCCGAGTCAGAATACGCAGCCACCGCAAAAATGTTTCCAGCCGAATCATGTAACTCGTGTCACGCGGCGAGTGCTGATACTGACTACGTTTTCACTCAGTACTACCCGGTGCTGAAGGCGGCGATGCCAAAACACAAGCGAATGGAAGCAGAGGCCGGACGTGCAGCGGCGAAGAAGATGGATAAGAAAACGATGAGTGCGGCAATGGGGGCCGTCGGAGCTTCATCGGCCAACGCATCGGCTGATGAGTATTCGATGAAGCTGTTCAAATGGCTGCAGGGTGGTGGTTACAAGAACTATGCCGCTGAGGCGAACGTCCACCCGTCGTCATCTGGAGCCGCCGTTCATGGCGATGTTCGGGTCTTCTTCAACGATAAGTTGAATCAAAGCATGCGACAGGGCGCAAAGACACATCCGGTTGGGTCTGTTGCCGTCAAGGAATTGCACAAAGATGGCTCCCTTTATGGCTGGGCAATGAGCCTGAAGGCTCGAGACGACGACGGCAAAGGAAACGGTTGGTACTGGTACGAAGTGCTCAGCACGACGGACGGCTCGAAACCCGTAGCCGCATCACTCGGCAACCAGCTTTGTATCGGGTGTCATTCACCGGGCAAAGATTTTGTCCGCCTGGGTGGCCTCTAACTGAATTCCATTTGGACTGGTGCTCGATGTGACGAGTGCCAGCTCATTTGGCGGACGAAGTGCACTGGAGTTGCTTCGAAACCGTCTCGAAATAACTTCATCTTTCGAAGAGTCACATGTCGCGTTGAGTGTCTGAAATCGGCAGTTCCCAATGGCAAACCGTCGAACAAATGATGAGTGGTTATCCGATCTCGGGGCTGACGACGCTGCCGTTCAGGACGAAGCAACATCGGACATGCAGAGAAGTATTCGGAATCACATTTCGGCACAGTTCATAAAACGAGGTCTCAGAACAAGCTGTGTCGACGATATAGTTCAGGAAGCTTCCCTGCGAATTTTCAGTCGCATCAGCACGTTTCGTGGTGAAAGTCGATTTCTCACGTGGGCAACCGCGGTTGCCGTAAGGACGGGCCTGGAGTTGATTCGACGAGGTTTCTGGGAAACAAAAACCACCGTCGACCTGATGGCTGACGAGCGAATTGATCTTGTCGCACAATGGCAAAGCACATCTCTTGGCCCACCCGTCAGTGCACAGCAGAAAGAAGTCCTGAATGCACTTGAAGACGCGATTAACAACTCACTGACAGTTCGGCAGAGGTGTGTGCTGATTATGGAGTTGCAGGGGCAGGCTGTCGATTTGATCGCGCGAGAGCTGGGAACAAATCGCGGAGCTGTTTACAAACTCACTCACGATGCCAGAAAGAAGTTGCGACGAGTGCTCGAACGCGCAGGTTTCGATGGTGACTCGATTCAGTCGCTGTTTGCAGACTAAGCCGGGAAAGTGAAGATGCCATGCCGCTAAATCACAAACAGATTCAGACGCTCATCGAACTGGTCGCTAAGACCGAAGACCGAGAACTTGACTGCGATGAATTCGTCAACTTTCTGGCTGAATGGAGCGAGAAAGTCATGAACGGCGAGGCAGTTGCGACGGCCAACGCGTCGGTTCGACATCACCTCGATATCTGCCCGGAATGCAGCGAGGAGTTTCGAATAATTCTTGAGATTCTGAAAGAGTCGGACGGAGAAGCTGATGCTCTGTTAGCGTAGCGGGAAAGCAGTTTCTGGATGATCATCATCTCAGCGATGTCGGAAGGACGAGTCATCGGAAGCGGCGAAGGCATGCCGTGGAATGTTCCCGAAGAATACGAACGCTACCTGGAAACCGTAGCGGGGCAGACAGTCGTCATGGGTCGACGAAGCTGGAACATTTTCGGGAAAGATCTTGTCGACACGGACCACATTGTCCTCACTCGGAAACGTTCGCTTGATGGCGCAAAGGTTGCGGCGTCTCTGGAACACGCTCTCGAAATCGCCGTGGACACGGGAAGGATGGTGTTTGTCGCTGGCGGCTCATCCGTGTATGGGCAGGCAATTTCGTTTGCGGACGAAATGTACCTCAGCACGATCAAAGGCGACTTTGACGGCGACAGTTACTTCCCGGAATTTGACGAGTCGCAATGGGATGTCGTCCGCGAGATCGACTACGGCACCTACATCTTCCGTCACCACAGCCGCATCAACTGATGCGCCTTTGCAAACATTCGATTTCCGCCAACGGTGTGGAATCACGTTTCGAAGTCGCCAGTAGCAGGTCGAGACGCTCTCTTGAGCGAACGTCGATAGCACTTATCGAGCGATTGCTGTTCGTCGGCGTGGGATGATCGGCCATGCTGTCACGATCTAACCAGGTTTGATGGGCATTCCATGATGGGGCGTTCTCAGTAGATTCCGCGAACGATTCTGACGAGCGAACAGCCAACTGCTGATACCTGACGAAAGGAACGAAGGACGACGATGAAAAAGATGCGACTAAAATTGCTTATTCAGTGCGCGAGCGTCGTGATGATTTCGCTGGCGGTCTTGAATCACCCGACGATGGCTCAGGAAAGAGTACCGTCGGTGAGTGCATCGCATGTGGTACCCGCTGAGTATCTGCGGGGAGTTGGCTATGCGATCGATGAGCGGGTCGAGATCCGAAACAATCGATATCTCTTTCGAGTACGAGCGGACTACGGTGAATTTACGGCTCTTGGTCTGCCAATGCTGGAACTCAGACTGCGTGAGCATCATGCCATCGAAAATGCTCGCGTCCTGTCCCGCGACTCACAAATCATCAGAGGTGCTATCGAGGTTGTCCGACAAACTCCCGCCGGAGCAAGAACGCTGTTGAGCGATCCGGTCGGTTCGTTACGACGCTTGCCGCTCGGGATTCAAGCGAACGTCAACACGATTGTTGATCCTTTGGAGCGTCGTGCAGGTACGAAAGCACGACGCGAACTAGCGGCAGCGATTGGTGCTGACCCAGAGACCCGAAATCCAGTTCTCGATTTCTACCTCGACCAACTTGCCATCAGAAAGAATATCGGTCGATCGGCGACGCAAACGGGACTGGGCTTCGCTGTTCCGGGCCTGGGCCTTCTCGCCACGAATGAGACGATTCGCGAACAGGTTCGTAATACAGGTCCGCGACAATTGGCGAATGATGTTCATCGTCGGTTGTCGGCCTTGCGGATCGGCAATCAGATCAGTGTGTCATTTGCGAACGATCTACAACTGACAAGTACCGAGAAACTGCTGTTTGTTTCGCACCTGGAAACACTCAAAGGTGTCGGACGTCTGGAAGCTCTTGTGACATCCGCGACGAATGCGAAGTCGGAAGCATCACTCTTGTCACAACTTCAGGAACTGGAACTGCTCGCGAATTTGCGTCGACGATTCGTAATCGTGGATGTTCTTCCGCTCAAGATACCGGTTGCTCGACTGAAAGATGGACGATTCATCGGAGTTGCCGCTGTCGATATCGTGCATGATGCTCATGCCTTGTCGGGATATGTCAGCGAGTTCAGATCGGCCTATCCGTCACAGGACGTGCATCTGCTGGTAACTGGTTCGGTCACACCCTCTGCCCGTTCGATTCTGCAGGAAGCACGAATCGACGTCCTTGCACTTTCTCAGACGAGCGGTGTCGAGGATCGGTAGAACGATCTGCGTCATTCCCAAACAAGCGGTCTGAATCGTCCAGGTATTACGAAATGCTCGGAACCTGTTGTGTGATGCAGTGGATGCCGCCGCCACCTGCTGCGAGAACGGTGCTTTCGACTCCGACGATCTTTCGCCTCGGAAATGCATCCTGCAGGATCGCCAGCGGTCGAGAATTTTCACGGCGTTGAGCCGTCACCGGGACGAGCACGCAGTCGTTTGCAATATAAAAATTCATGTGCGACAGCTCGGCGTCAAGCGGAACGTCGATCACTTCCAGCTTCCGCCCGTTTGCATCCGTCGTCTGTTGAAGACGTCGTTTCGCGTCATTGCATATTCGATAATTGCGATCATCGCGGTCGTTGGTTGTGTGAAGGAGAACGACTCCGGGAGCGGCGAACGCAGCGATGCCATCGATGTGCCCATCAGTCACCGGGTCTGGCTCGAGGCCCTTTCCTAACCAGATTACCTTCTTCGTCCCCAGTGAGTTGTTCAGCATGGCCTCGACGCGTCGCCGATCAGTTGCTGAGTTGCGATTCTTATTGAGCAGACACTGTTCGGTGGTAATCACCGTTCCCTCACCGTCGCAGGCCACGGCTCCGCCCTCAAGGACCAGATCGACCGGGTACATCGCCACGTCGAGGTGTTTTGCCAATCGCGCCTTCAAAAGAGCGTCGTCTTTGTATGGTGGAAATTTCGCTCCCCAGCCATTGAACGTGAACCCCGCGATTCGCCGAACCCCTTTTCCATCGACGACAAACATCGGCCCGGAATCGCGAGCCCAGCCGTCATTCAGCGGCATCTCAACAAGTTCAATATCGCGACTCAGAAGTCGCCTTGCGATTTGTTTATCCTCAGGGCGCACGGCCATCAGGACTGATTCGTATTCGCTGAGGGCATTCGCAACGTCTGCCCATTGGCCTCGGACATCTTTGAGCGGAATGCCATAGCCCTTCCAATTCTGAGGCGGTGGAAGGGCCATGATTGTGTATTCATGAGGTTCCCATTCCGCAGGGAAATAGAAGCCATCGTCAACGGGATTGGACTTTCGCAACATCCGGACGCCAGTACTCGCGTAGTCTGGCATGGCTTCACCACCAGTCAGTAAGGACGGAGCGGCGAGTGAAGCAAACAGCGCCGCTCCCGTGCTCTGCAGGAAGTGCCTTCGGTTCATCGCGAATTTCCCGATTCTCTAATGGCTGCTGTCGGTTCGACGTAACACGATGCAGAAAGCAACGTGTTGCCAGGGTCTGACTATGAATCATCAAGTTTCTCAGAACAACCTGCCCGCTGGACGATCATCGCCCTTTGACACACGAGGCAACGCCAGAGGCTGCTACGACATTTTGTCTATCTGCGGGGTAAGACATTGTGGCGATAGAGCGTCTCATTGTTGAGCCGGCAAGTTTGAGTCGGCGACAACAATCCCCTTTGCCCCGGAGACGCCGCGATGAAATTCATCACCAAAACGATTCACGCTTACCTCGATTACCCGGTTGCTTTCAGCCTGATGGCATTGCCATTCGTACTCTCCCTGGGGTCGTCGCATCCAGCGGCGAAGTGGCTCGGCGTTGGTACCGGTGTTGCAGCCTTTGTTCTGACGCTATTGACCGATCACAAAACCGGGGTGATCCGCGTTGTGCCTTACTCCGTGCATCTGGCCGTGGACTTTCTGGTCGGCGTAATGTTTGTTGTCGCTCCGTTTGCTTTTGGATTCACAGGCATCGACGCCTTGTTCTATTGGGCGAATGGTGGAGCAGTACTGGCCGTTGTCGGTCTGCATCAGCCTGAACAATGCCAAACCGCCGCCGCAGCCCGGTGAACTTCAACCGACAATTCCAAAAGCTGCCGATGGCATTCCCGTCGGCAGCTTTTTCTATGCGCGGTCACTGAGACGACTTCAGGAGTTTCTTGACTCGTCGTCTCAGGTAAGGCACGACGTCCTGCAGAAACCACGGGTTGTTCTTCAGCCAGCGATTGTTCCGAGGGCTTGGATGAGGCAGCGGAAGATTGACCGGCGTGTAGTCTTTCCAGTTTTCGACGGTTTCGGTCAACGTCGACTTCAGCTTGTCGCCAAGTCGATAGTCCTGGGCATACCTGCCGATGACCAAAGTGAGTTTGACGTTTGTCAGATGTGCGAGCAGTCGCTCATGCCACAGTTCTGCGCACTCCTTACGAGGTGGAAGGTCTCCGCTCCGTCCGGTTCCGGGATAGCAGAAGCCCATCGGCACGAGTGCAATCTTCGTCTCGTCGTAAAAGTCTTCTGACGAGATTCCCATCCAGTCTCGTAGACGTTCTCCGCTGGGATCGTCCCATGCCACTCCGGATTCGTGGACACGACTGCCAGGTGCCTGTCCCATGATCAGAATCCGTGATTCCGTACTGGCGGCAAGCACAGGGCGAGGACCATGTGGAAGATGGGCCTCACATTCCCGGCACTGCCGGATGTCTGTCAGCAGCAGTTGAAGATCATCAGACATGATGGTCCTTTCTTTCCTTTGAGTTGATGCTGACCGAACTCCAAAGTGAGTAATCACAGGGGCATGCCATCGAAGAGTTGCACGGTTCAGCATTCTATCGCAATGGGTTCCGATTGGCTGTGGAACTGGTCGTTGTGCGGGTTTAAGTCGTCAAACGAAAGAAAACCCGGTCGCTTGAGGGGGCGACCGAGTCTTCATCAAGCATCCATCTTTCGACGAAACGCTGGGATTCGACAGGTATCAGAAGTCAATGTCGAGTCCGACTACTTGTTGACCTTCGTTTTCCAGTGTGCATCAGCCTTTTTGATATTGTCGGCCTCGGAGCCACCATTCCAAAGCTTCAGTGCGTCGACGTTTTTGTTCTTCAAGAAGAGCATCAGGCGACCTTTGACGATTTTGAAATTAGTTGGGTCGACCGGAAACTTGTCCTGAACAGCCATTCCGAAAGCACACCATCCGCCGTAAGCCGGCAGGTATTTCTTCGGCTCTTTTTCAAATGCGGCTTTGGCGTCGGCATTGACGAAGTAGTACCACACATCATTGTGCTTAACGGCAAAGTCACGTTTGCCTTTCACGGGTTTGTTGACCGCGAAGTAGGCGACCGGGCAATAGCCTTCCAGAGCCAGACCGTTGGATGGAAGGTTGTAGTTATGCAGATACGCTTTCGATTCGGCGTTTGCGGCCGTACCAACGGAAATAGCGCTGGCGACTACAACAAGAGCAGCGAAACGGATAGCAGACATTGATTCATCTCCAGAATATCGATGTGAAATGTGTTGGCGACTAAGACGGAATTGCCCTGTCGCGGCAGTTGTAGACCTGGTTCGATTCGTTTTCTGTTTCCGGCGACTCCTTCTCCTGGGTCGAGACAATGAAAATCCTCACGTTGCCGCGACGTCGTCTGTCTGAACGATCAAATAAAACTTCGCACCGACTCAGAACGTCAGGACGTGGAAGCCGTCGTTGATGAGCTTGCGATAGCTCATGTTTGCGCCATAGTCGTCCAGCATGCAGACCCCGGCGTCTTTGACTGAGTCGGCAGCTTCGAAGGCACTGGCGCAGAATCCGCATGCTCCGACGACATTGTCCTTCACTTCCAGATACAGGCCGTGGAAGTCGAATTCGGGATTGGCAAGTTGGCCAACCCACTTCGTACCAGCTCCAGAAAAGATCAGCTGGACGTCATCGCCTGATTCCTTGAACTCTTTGACCGCCGTCAACGCGTTGACGATACGACCGAGGCCTTCTCCACCTTCGGTATCTGCTAACACGACAATTGCAACTTTCGACATCACTTTCTCCCTGGTGTATGAGACGTAACTGGTTTCAAAACTTGAGAATTACTCCTTGTTGGCTCGCTTTTTTGCGGCTCGGAGTACGGGGTATGTGCTGGTGAAAACGTAGTCCTCACCAGCTGAGGCGTGGCAAAAATTGCAGTCCGCAGTTTTCATCCTCGCGCCGGTCGCGGCGTAATCAGGAGCTTCTCCGAATCGGAAAAACGCCCAGCCGCCCGGCTCTTCACTGAAGCGTCCGGTGTCTTTCACCATCGCTTCCAGGCTGACAAAATCGCCCTGAAAGTAGCCATTGCCGCTGGCCATCGATTTGCTTCCGACTGACACCAGCTCTTTCAGAATTACCGTGCCGTTCGGGAATTCGCCCGTCTGTTTGTACCAGGCAAAATTTGCCGGATTGATGTAGACGTTGTGGAATTCCGGAAACGCGGCCTTGCCGTCATTCATGTCGTTCGGCGTGACCGGCGCTCCTACGAAGACCCATTCGTGATGGTCTTTCGGCCGGAGCAGATTGCCCACGGCGTCAAACAGTTCGCTGTTTTCGACAGGTAGACCGACGGGCTGATCGTCCAGCGACACGTCTTCTGGTGGGTCGGCGACTTCCGCCGGAGGTTCAGCCGATTGCTCGACCTCGTCCGGGGCAGCTCCGCATCCCGAGAGCACGACAGCCGCTCCTGCCAGTAGTCCCGCAACGCAGTCTCTGACGGCAGTCATCTTCATGATCAATCTCTCCTGAGTGGTGGCCAGTGTGACATCCAGCCGCATTGGCTCGGATGATGCACAGCCTGTAACGCAAGAGACGTGCCACACGAAAATTCAGGAGCAAGTTTGATGTAAGCAGCTTTGTTTCAGCGTGTTATGAAATTCACGACTTTCGCAAAGAATCGAAGTAAGTACGAGATGCCGTGACGCGTCACGAATTATCACAACTGATGCTCGGCTTTGAGG